>NZ_JAFBAR010000069.1 GCF_019247635.1 Mycobacterium sp. | reverse complement strand
TCGTTGCCGCTGCGCAGGTTGCTGGGTTTTGTCGCTGCCGGCCTGGATGCGTCGTTGATACCCGTCATGGCCTACCTGGTCGGTCTGTTCAGCTGGGTGCTCAATCGATGATGCGTGCCGGATCGGCCTGCCTTACCGCGGCTTTGGTTGCGTTGCAGTCAGGGGCGTTGTGGGCGGCTCCGCCGGCATTGGCAATCAGCCCGCCGGTGGTCGACGCCGCCGTGCAGCCGCCGAGTGGCGCGCCGGGACCGGTGCAGCCGATGGAGCAACGCGGCCCATGTTCGGCCTCCGGGGTCATCCCCGGCACCGATCCGGGCGCGCCGACGTCTAATCAGACGATGCTGAATCTCCCTGCGGCATGGCAGTTTTCCCGTGGCGAAGGACAGTTGGTGGCGGTCATCGACACCGGGGTGCGGCCGGGGCCCCGGCTGCCGAGCGTTGAGGCCGGTGGGGACTTCGTGGAAACGACCGACGGCCTGACGGACTGCGACGGGCACGGGACACTGGTCGCCGGGATCATCGCGGGCCAGCCCGGCGCTGACGGCTTCTCGGGTGTCGCGCCCGGCGCGCGGCTGGTGTCCATCAGGGTGACGTCGGCGAAGTTTTCGCCGCGGGCCACGGGCGGTGATCCGACGCTGGCGCGGGCGTCCCTGGACGTCACGGCGCTGGGGCGGGCGATTGTGCACGCCGCGGATCTCGGCGCCCGGGTTATCAACATCTCGGCGGTCACCTGCCTGCCCTCCGATCGCACGATTGATCAGGGCGCGCTCGGGGCCGCGATCCGGTACGCCGCGGTGGACAAGGACGCCGTGATCGTGGCCGCCGCGGGCAACAGCGGACCGACCGGGTCGGTCGCCGGTGGAACGTCCTGCGAGTCCAATCCGCTGACCGACCTGAGCCGTCCGGACGACCCGCGCAATTGGGCGAGCGTCAAGTCGGTCTCCATCCCGTCGTGGTGGCAGCCGTATGTGCTCTCGGTGGCGTCGCTGACGCCGGAGGGGCAGCCCTCGAAATTCACCATGGCCGGACCCTGGGTGGGTATCGCCGCGCCCGGCGAAAGCATCGTGTCGGTCAGCAATCGCGACGGCGGCGGTCTGGCCAACGGATTGCCCGACGAGCACGAAAACCTGATCGCCCTCAGCGGTACCAGCTACGCAGCGGGTTATGTGTCTGGCCTCGCGGCGCTGGTACGCGCCAAGTACCCCGGACTGACCGCGGCCCAGGTGATGCGGCGCATCACCGCCACGGCGCACAACGCTGCCAGGGCGCCCTCCAACCTGGTCGGCGCCGGCAGCCTGGACCCCGTGGCAGCGCTCACCTGGGAACTACCCGCGAGCGCCGAACCTACTGCCGCACAGGCTAAGCCGGTCTCTGTCCCGGCGGCGCCGGCACCGAAGGACACCGCCCCGCGGACCGTCGCCCTCGCCGGGACCGCCGCGCTGGCCGTGCTCGTCGCGGCCGCGGGGACGGCGACCGCGATCGCCGCCCGCCGACGAAAGGAACACGCCTCGTGAGCCCGATCCCCCGGCCGGGACCCGCACGGATCACCCTTGTGCTGCTGGCGGTGATCCCCGCGGTGCTGGCCTACCCGTGGCGCTCGACGCGTGATTACTGGCTGATCGGCATCGCCGTCGTGGTCGTGGTCGCGTTGTTCGGCTGGTGGCGTGGGCTGCACTTCACCACCATCCTGCGCCGTCGCCTCGCGCTGCTGCTGCGTCGCCGTCCGACTCTCCCCGAATCCGAGTCCGGCACCAGGATTACCGCGCTGCTGCGAATCGGCCCGCCGTCCGGCGGCGCAGATGTGTTGCCTCTCCCGCTGCTGGCGCAATACCTGGACCGCTACGGCATCCGTGCTGACGCGGTCCGAATCACCAACCGCGACAACGCATCCGGTGAGAGGGTGACCTGGGTGGGGCTGACCGTCTCGGCGGTCGACAATCTCTCCGCCTTGCAGGCCCGCTCGTCGCGAATCCCGTTGCGGGAGACCGCCCAGGTCGCGGCGCGCCGACTGGCCGACCACCTGCGCGAGATCGGCTGGGAAGCCACCACGCTCGACCCGGACGACGTGCCGCAGCTGGTCGTATCGGATGTCCGCGAGACGTGGTGCGGGGTGCAGGACGGGTCGGATTACCTTGCGGCGTACCGAGTTACCGTGGATGGCGCGGTGTCCGGTGTGCTGGCTGCAATCGGGTCGCGGCCCGCGCGCGAGACATGGTCGGCGCTCGAGATCGGGGGCGGACCGGAGGCCGGTTACACGGTCGCGATCGCATGCGCGTTCCGGACCGACACGGCGCCACAGAGCGCCGCGCCGTTGGCCGGTCTGACCCCGCAGCACGGACGCCACTGGTCCGCGCTGATGGTGCTTGACCCGCTATCCGCGCAACGACTGGACGGGCACACGCGGGCGCCGGACGGCTTGTTGACCGGGTTGGGCTGGCCCACGCCCGGTGCCGGGGCCCATCGGGCACCGTTGGCCCATTAGTCGAACATGACGTCGTGCAGGAACCGGTTCATCCGCCGCAGATAGTCGGCCTGGCTGACATGCAACACGTGGCTGCCGGGGAACCAGTGCATCGTGCAGTGCTCCCAATGCTTCCAGAGCATTACGGACTGATCCGGTGGCGCCAATCGATCGCCGAGGCCGGTGATGATCATGCGACGGTCCTTGGGTACCGCCGGCCGGTAGTTCAGCGGGCAGTGGTAAGCGAGTCCGGCGGCCACCTCGTCGCGGCTGATGCGGCCGAGCAGTAGTCCACACCGGAAGAGCGTGTTGGCCGGAAACCATTCGTCGAACAGCTTTTCCGGACTTACGACGGGGCAGTTGGGGATTACGGCCTCGAGTCGGTCCTCGACGGAGGCCAGCAGCGCGGTGGTGTAACCACCCAGCGACAAGCCGGTGAGCGCCACGCGTTGCACACCGGTGTGGCGCAGATAGTCGACCACGGAACGGAAGTCATGCACGGCCTGGGCCATCGCCTCGGCAAAGCCACTCAAACCGCTGGAGAAATAGCCGAAACCGCTGAACGGCGAGAACCTTTCGGCGCGGCGCCCGTGGAACGGCAAGGTATAGAGCAACACGTCATAGCCCGAGCGGTAATACCACGGCAACGCGAAGAACAGGCCGTTGAGCAGGTAGGACGACCCCATGAAACCGTGGATGACGCACAGGGTCGGCCGCGGTCCGTCATCGTGGCGCCAGTGCTGAGCGCGCACGGTGTTGTTGGACTGCAACGTGCTCCACTGCTTGCGCATGGTGGGGTTGATCGCGGTGAAGCTGCTGGGGAACGCGATGTTGTCGACGGTGCCGTGCGCGACCCGTTCCGCGAGCGGGCTGGCCTGTCGCGACGAGACCTTCGGTAGTTCGCTTGGCGCGGGGAACGACTTCGTGTGATCGTGTTCGGCCGCGAGGTCGGCGTAGAAGCGCAGAGTGCTTCGCTCGCCGCCGGACTTCGAGCGGCGCAGCGCGCCGACCAGCACCGGCGGCGCCACGGTGGTGGCCAGCACCGAGGAGACCGTGGTGCGCAGCGTGACATCGCTGACCGCCGACGCATCGACAATCAACCGCTGCCCGAGCGACAGTTCGGAGCGACGAGGCAGGCCCCGGGCGCCGGCGGGTACGTCGGCCCCGGGTACGTCGGGAACCGGGATCGGCGGGTCGACGGGATCGGCCGCTGACGTCTCCGTCGTCGAGGGCGGCTCCGGAAAATCCGACATCCCCGGCAGCTCAGGCATCTCGCCGATGGTAACCGGCGTTTCCGCCCGCGGATGACCTATTCGACGGTGTCGTCAGTTTCTCCTGGTTTAGAGTCCTGTATCGGCGGTTGTAGATCACGAGTTAAGGACCGATATGTGGGATCCCGACGTGTACCTGGCCTTCGCCGATCACCGCAGTCGCCCGTTCTACGACCTGCTGTCGCGGGTGGGCGCCGAGCGGGCACGCCGGGTGGTCGACCTCGGTTGCGGCCCCGGCCACCTGACGAAGTTCCTGGCCAAACGCTGGCCCGGCGCGGTGATCGAGGCACTGGACAGCTCGCCGGAGATGGTGGCCGCCGCCCGGGAGCGCGGTATTGACGCCACCGTCGGCGACCTGCGCACCTGGAAGCCCCAGCCCGACACCGACGTGGTGGTCAGCAACGCGGCAATGCATTGGGTGCCTGAGCATTCCGAGCTGCTGGAACGATGGGCCGGCGAGCTGCCGAGCGGATCGTGGATCGGCGTTCAGCTCCCGAGTAACTTCGACACCCCGTCCCACGGGGCGGTGCGGGCCCTGGCGCGTCGCGAACCCTACGCAAAACTCATGCGGGACATCCCATTTCGGGTTGGCGCGGTCGTCCATCCGCCCACGCAGTACGCCGATCTGTTGATGAACGCCGGATGCAAGGTCGACGTGTGGGAGACCACATACCTGCACCAGCTCACCGGCGAGCACCCGGTGTTGGAGTGGATCACCGGCACCGCGCTGGTCCCCGTGCGTGAGCGGCTCACCGACGAGGGTTGGGAGCAGTTCCGCGAGGAGTTGATTCCGTTGCTGGACGACGCCTATCCCACCCGGCCCGACGGGACGACGATCTTCCCCTTCCGGCGGGTGTTCATCGTCGCCGAGGTGGGCGGGTCGAAGCGCTCGGCTGGGTAGCCGACACGGCGGGTGACCTACTCCTCGATGCCGCGGTCGACGGCAATCGCCGAACGACTCATCGGCGTCAAATTGTGGATCTGCAAGTAGGTTTCGGAGTACCGCCGCGCGATCGCGGAACCGGCGAAGTCCGAGGGTATGACGTCGTTCGTGCGTTGCCGCCAATCATGCAGTCGCACAGCAAGATCGGCCGCGATGCCATCCATCTTTTCGGCGTTCTCACCGACCAACAGATTGTTGGTTTCGGTGGGATCGACGCTCAGGTCGTAGAGCTCACGCTCGGGCCGCGGCGCGGTGACCAGCGGTGCGACGGCCACCCCGGACGGGCTTTGCTCGATATCCCACGGCAATTCAAGCAGTGGCCGGGGCACGTAGTTCTCGATGTAGCTGTATTCCTTTGTGCGGATTGCCCGTATCGGATCGAACGAGTCGTGATAGGTCTTCGTGGTGTAGACGTGGTCGCGCACCGGTTCGGTTGGCGCGCCGGGCGCGAGCACGGCGGAGGCGTGCGACACGCCGTCGATGTCGGCCGGCACGGTGACGCCCAGGATTTCCAGCAGTGTCGGGACCAGGTCCACACCACTGAACAGGTCGTCGTAAACCCGCGGCGGCAACCCGGAGTTGGCGGGCGGCCGGATGATCAGTCCGATGCCGGTGCCGGCGTCGTACAGCGTGGACTTCGCCCTGGGGAATGCCGGGCCGTGATCGGTGAAGAACACCACCCACGTGTTGGCGTCCAGGCCCGTCTCGGTCAGGGTGTCCAGCAGCTTGCCAACGGCCGCGTCGGCGGTGGCGATGGATCCGTAGAAGTCGGCGATATCGCCGCGCACCTCGGGGATATCGGGCAGGTAGTCGGGCGGTTCGACGAACGCACTGTCGGCGGGCTGGTAGCGCTCGTGCGGGTAGGGCCGGTGCGTCTCGAAGAACCCCGCTGTCAACAAAAACGGCTGGCCGGCCAGGTCGGTGACGCTGTCCCGCAGCCATTGCTCGGCCTTGTCCACCACGTACTCGCAATAGGAGTTCGACACGTCGAACTCGTCGAAGCCCAGCCTCTTCGGGTACGACGTTTCATGTTGCATACCGAAAAGCGCTGAGTACCAGCCTGATTCGGATAGAAACTGCGGAAGGGTGCGGATCCCCGAGCGGTATTCCCAGCCGTGGTGGGCTAGGCCGACCAGTCCGTTGGTTTGCGGGTAGCGGCCGGTGAACAGCGAGCCCCGCGACGGCGAGCACAGCGGCGCGGTGGCGTGCGCCCGGGTGAACAGGATTCCTTCCGCGGCAAGGCGGTCCAGTCGAGGGCTGGATACATCCGGATGGCCGTATACGCCCAGGTAGCGCCCCAAATCGTGCCAATGCACGAGCAGGATGTTGTCCTTTGTCTCGACCAATGCCCTCACCTCGATCGGCGACGATACCGTAGGGCCGCTGGAACGCTGTGGGTTATGAGTTCGCGTGGGCGGCCCACCACGGCGGCGGATGGGGCGCCGGCGCGCGACCGGACTCGTCGGCGCTATCGACTCACGGCTACAACGAAATCGTGGTCGCGCGCACCGGCCCGGGTGGCCGACCCCACTGGTTCTCGCACACGAACTCGGCCAGCGGCCGCGCGTAGGCCCAGCGGTCCAGTTCCAGCGCCGGTCGATCGGGAAATTCTGGTACCGGGCCCAGGCACAGGATTGCCACCGGCTCCGCGTCGGTGGGCATCGCGAGCAGGGTGGCCAATCGCTGCGGATCGAACAGCGACACCCAGCCCATGCCCAGACCTTCGGCGCGGGCCGCCAGCCACAGATTCTGGATCGCGCACGACACCGACGCCAGGTCCATCTGCGGTAGCGTGCGCCGGCCGAAGACGTGCGCGTCGCGACCATCGCCGAGCGCCACTACCAGCAACTCGGCGCACTCGAGAACGCCCTCCACCTTGAGGGCCAGAAATTCCTGTTCTCGCGGCCCCAGGGCTCGCCCGGTCAGCGCGCGCTCTTCGTCGACCAGTGCGTGGATGCGTCCGCGCAGCGCCTCATCGGTGATCCGGATGAAGCGCCACGGCTGCATCAGCCCGACACTGGGTGCCGCGTGCGCCGCCCGCAGGAGCCGCGCCAGCACGTCCTCGGATACCACGCTGCCGGGCACAAACCGGCGCATATCGCGCCGTTCGGCGATCACCCGGTACACGGCCTGACGCTCTTGCGGGGTGAACGCGTGCTCGGCCATCCGTTCATCCTAAGAAGCTTGAAATGACGAGACTGCGAAACCGTGGATCAGGTGATCGGCGTCGCGACGTCGGTTTCGAACATGATGGCCGTGTCCTCGACGTACGGTTGGTAGATCGCGACGCAGGCGCGGCCATCCTCGGGAAACGCCGGATGCACAAGGCTACTTGCTGTCATGACCCGTTAGTTAAGGGAGTTGCCCGTGAAGTTTCCGATGCAAGACGACGGCGTGCTCGATCAGTTGCCCACCGATCCCAAGGCCGGACGGGTCTTCGGCGAGCCGTACGTGACGCCCGACGGCAGCACGGTCATACCGGCAGCCAGAATCCGAAACGGGCGGGACGTGGCGGCGCTCGGCGTGTTCATCGTCCGGGGCGACCAGGCGAGCTGGGTGCCGGTCGTCGACACCAACCGGGTGGCACTGCTGGGCGTCCTCACCGGGCTGCTCTCGGCGGTGATCGGCAGCCTGGCGGTGCTGCGCCAACCGCCGTGGCCGCGGATCGTCGTCAGCAAGGATTAGGGGCTGTAGGTAACGCCGACCGCCCGGAAGACATACTCGGCCGGCATGTCGAAGGCCAGCGATCGCGCGGGCAGCCCGCTGAGCACGTCCGCGGGAACGCTGGCTTTGTAGTGCAGCGACAGCTCGCCGCTGAACTTCGGGTCGACCTCGCCGACGTCGAGATCGATCTGCAGGCCTGTCGACGAGATCGCGGCTTTGGCTGCGCCCGTCTGCGGGGCGTCCCAGCGCACGTCGACGGTCGGGGCGGCCAGCCTCGGCAACAGCGACAACGTCGCCAGCACCCGTTCTTTGGTGAAGGCCAGCGAACCGGCGTAGCTGGCCACGCTGTGTGGCGATCGCACGCCGGGGATGACGCCGCTGAACCTGCGCGTCACCGAGACGTAGTCGGCGAGGTAGATCAGCCCTTCCGCCTCGAGTTGGGTGTGCAGTTCGGCGGGCAGCTTGCCAAGGCCGAACAACCTCCGGACAAAGACCGCCATCCGCCCAGTATGACGCGGCTGGTATCGGTTGACGCATGAGTCGCCCGCGGACCTCGGCCGTCTTGGCCCTGGCGGGCCTGGCCGCGGTGCTGATCTATGCGGCGATGTGGGTGGGGCACAGCCTTAATTGGGTTGGCTGCACACCGCGGACTGGTCGTTGTTGGACCCCGCGCATGCCGTGGGGATCAAACACCCCACCTGGGTGCGCTTCTGGGACGGCGTGTCCTTCGTGTTGGGGCCCGTTCCGATGCGGGTGCTGGGTTCGGTGGCCGCCGTGGCCGCGCTGTTAGCGCGCAAGGTGCGGGTGGCGTTACTGCTGCTGTTCTGCTTGCCGCTCACCGGATTGGTGACGACGGTGGCCAAGGATCTGGCCGGTCGCCCGCGACCGGCGACCGCGTTGGTCGTCGCGCCCTCGACCTCGTTCCCGTCGGGTCACGCCCTGGAGGCGATGGCCGCCGCGCTGGCGGTGCTGACCATCCTGTTGCCCATGCTCAAGGGGGCTATGCGCGTCGTCGCAGTAACGGTCGCCGCGCTCTGCGTGCTGACCGTCGGCATCGCCAGGATCGCGCTCAACGTGCATCACCCTTCTGACGTCTTGGCCGGATGGGCCCTGGGCTACCTGTATTTCCTGTTGTGCCTGTGGGTATTTCGGCCTCCGGTCATCCGGCCTACTTCGAAAGATCAACTAAAGTAGTTGCTGCGCTGCACTTTTCGCTATGTCACGGCGCGGTGACCGAAACGGTTCTTAACCTTTACTTGACCCGGCGGTTAGCCCGGCTGACCATGAAACGATGCGCCGTTGGGTAGCTTCGCTGTCTGCTGCGGTATGCGTGACGGGCGCCGCTCTGATCCCCACGCCGGTGAGCAACGCGGCGGGAGCCCCGTGGTTCGCCAACTCGGTTGGCAATGCCACACAGGTGGTCTCGGTCGTGAGCACCGGCGGTTCGAACGCGACGATGGACATCTACCAACGCTCCGCCACCGGCTGGCAGACGCTCCTTACGGGAATCCCCACGCATGTCGGTTCGGCCGGCATGGCGCCGCAGGCCAAGAGCGAGGTGCCGGCCACCCCAATGGGTGTCTACAGCCTCGACTCGGCATTCGGCACTGCGGCCAACCCCGGAAGCGGCCTGCCCTACACCCAGGTCGGGCCGAATCACTGGTGGAGCGGCGACGACCACAGCCCCACCTTCAACACGATGCAGGTGTGCCAGAAGGCGCAGTGCCCGTTCAGCACGGCCGCCAGCGAGAACCTCGATATCCCGCAGTACAAGCACGCGATCGTGATGGGCGTCAACAAGGCCAAGACCCCCGGCGGCGGTGCGGCGTTCTTCTTCCACACCACTGACGGCAAGCCCACCGAGGGGTGCGTTGCGATCGATGACGCCACACTGGTATCGATCATGAAATGGTTGCGTCCGGGCGCGGTGATCGCGATTACGAAATAGTGCCGTCACCCGTGAAATCCGCCCGAGCACGGCCGGGCTTGACCTTGAAGTTCAGGTCCGCCACCGACATGGTCGCCTCGTAGGTGCGGTCGTAGCCGGTGGCGCAGATCCGCCAGCCGTCGGCGGTGCGCCGGTATTGGTCGCGGTAGAACGCCGCACCGATCAGCATGAAGTTGTATTCGGCGACGATGACCCGGTCTTGCAGATACCAAATGGCCGAACCGGTATCGCCCGTCACGGTGATTTCCGGATGCGTCACCCGGTGCTCGGTGACGACACCGGGGCCCATCGCCGAGCTCAGGTACTCGACCAGGTCGGCGCGGTTGTCGAAGTGCAGCTCCTTGCCCAGCGACGACCCGTAGGCACCGACGATGTCTTCGGTCATGGTGGCGGCGAAGTCGTCCCAGTTTTTGGTGTCCATCGCGCGCAGGTACCGGTACTTGACCTGCTTGATGGCTTCGACATCGGCAAGGCTCATCAGGTCATTGGAGCACACCGGTCGGTGCCGGCCACCGCTGGGATGGATAAGGGTCCCGTAAGAGGGGTGGCTTGTCAAGGTGCCGGCGGTACCACTTCGGTGACGCCACAGCATCGACCATATACCAATGGGGTTGTGACCCATCGGAATACGGCTCAGCCGCCGCTATGGTTAACGCTGGCCACCGACCCTTTTCGACGAAGGTGTTCGCTTTATGTACGACCCATTGGGGTTGTCGATTGGGACCACGAACCTGGTCGCGGCATGTCACGGTAGTTCACCGGTAACGCGCCGTGCCGTGCTAACCCTTTATCCGCATTGCGCACCGAAAGTCGGTGTGCCCGGCCGGGACTCGCACGTGATCGAGCCCGGCATGGTGATGCATGGGTTCGTCCAGCGCGTCGGCGGCTCGGCGGCCTTGTTGTCCAGCGACGGCTCCGCTCACGATCCGGATCTCTTGATGGTCGAAGCGCTCGACGCGATGGTGGTCGCCGCGGGGGCGGACGCGAGTTCGTCGGAGATCTCGATTGCGGTGCCGGCGTATTGGAAACCCGGCACGGTTCAGGCGCTGCGCAACGGGTTGCGCACGCACGTGGGGTTCGTCCGAAGCGGCATGGCGCCATGTCTGGTGTCCGACGCGCTCGCCGCGGCGACCGCCGTGAATTCCGAGTGCGGCCTGCCGACCGAGGGTGTGGTCGGTGTGCTGGATTTCGGTGGTTCCGGGACGTCGGTGACGCTGGTGAACACCAAGTCTGACTTCGAGCTGGCCAGCGCGACAATGCGTTACGTCGATTTCTCCGGTGACGAGCTCGACCAGGCGTTGCTGTTACATGTCTTGGACGAGCTGGGCCACAGCGGCGACATCGACTTGGGTGGTACCGCCGCGATGAGCCAACTGGACGAACTCAGGGACGTGTGCCGCGCCGCCAAGGAGCGGTTGTCCACCGACGCGGTAACGGAATTGGCCATCGACCTCGCCGACTGCAGCACCACCATCCAGGTGTCCCGAAGCAAGCTCGAAGACCTGATCCAGGATCAGCTGACGGCGTTCATCTACGCGTTCGACGAAATGATGGCGCGCAGCCCGGGGGGTTGGGCGGAGCTTTCCGCGGTGGTGACCGTCGGCGGTGGCGCAAGCATCCCGCTTGTCACCCAACGCCTTTCGCTGCACACCCGGCGGCCCGTGCTGACGGCCTCGCAGCCGGTGCTGGCGGCGGCAACGGGTGCGTTGACGCTCGCCTCCCGTGGCGAGGAGCTGAGCAGCCGCACCCGCACGTCCATCGGGCTGTTGGTGGCCTCGGCGGCCGGCACCCGGGTCGTGGAAATGCCGGCCGGCGACGTGATGGTGATCGACGAGGATGCGCTGACCGATCGCGAGTTGGCCTGGTCGCAAACCGAGTTCCCGGGCGACGTGCCATTGCGCTTCGCCGGGGACTCGTACAACGAGGACGGCCCCTCTGGCTACTCGATGCGGCTGAACGTCATCGAGGTCCCCAAGAAACCGGCTCGGCGACGTTTCCGGTTGTCGCAGTTGCTGATCGGTGTGTGTGCCGTGGTCGCCATGACCGCGATCGGAGGTGTCGCAATCACGTTGGCGGCCATCGAAAACCGCCCTGCTCCCCAGACACCGGCGCCCACCGTGGAGCCGCTGCCGTCACCGCCCAGCTCGGTCGTGCCGAGTCCGGCACAGTCGCCGCCCAGTGCCCCGCCGGCACCCAGCGTGGCCCCGAGCACCCCGCCACCGCCACCGTCGCCGACCGCGCCGGCGCCGGTGCTGACCACGGTCGCGCCTCCGCCGGTGGTGACCACCAGGACCACGGTGCCACGAATGACGACGACGACCCCGCCGCCGACCCCCACAACCACCACCGTGCCGACCACGACGACGACTCCGCCGCCGCCCACCACGACGACCCCGCCGCCGTCGACCGCGACGACCACCACGACGACGGTGCCCATGACGACGGAGTGGATACGCGTCCCGCTCTTGCCGGTGCCGATACCAGTGCCGGTCCCGCAGAGTCAGGCCCCACAGCAGTACCCCAATGGAGGCGGCTTCCAGAACCCCTTCCAGAACCCGGGCCAGTGATCATTTGATCCTCACCTTGAGCGCGCGCGTTCCGGTCGCACCCGGGTACCCTTGGAGCTTCCAGGTCAGCCGCCGCCGGCCGGCGTCATAGTTCGTGGCGGATCACGTCGACTGGGCGCACACTGGGCAATATCGGCACGTTTACAAGGAGGTCGCGGTGGGCGGCTACGGCGGTGCATTCGGATTTGATCCCGAGGATCTGGATCGAATGATCAGGGAGGGCAGCGAAGGGCTGCGCGATGCGTTCGAGCGGTTCAGCAGGTTCGTCACCACTCCCGGGGAGCGGTCGGGCTGGTCGACGATTTTCGAGGACCTGGGGCGGCGCTCGCGGCCGGCGCCGGAAACCGCGGGCGAGGCCGGTGACGGCGTCTGGGCCATCTACAACGTCGACGCCGACGGTGGGGCCCGCGTCGAACAGGTTTATGCGACCGAGCTGGACGCGCTGCGCGCGAACAAGAACAACACCGACCCCACCAGGAAAGTCCGCTTCCTGCCTTACGGCATTGCGGTCAGCGTTCTCGACGATCCGACGGAAGAGCCCGCGTAACCGTCAGCCCTGCTGGACCACATTCCCTTCGCCGGATTTGCTGACTTGCGGCGTGCCCGTGTGATACGTGACCTCGTTGTTCAGCCCGGATGCCTCGATCGTGTCGGCGGCGTCGACGGTGACTGAATTCTTCATGCCGGACACTGTCAGGCTCTTGCAGTGGCCGGTGATCGTGATGGTGTTGGAGATGCCGCTGACCGTGACGGTGTTGTCGTTGCAGGCGAGCGTCTCGTCCTCGTTGATGCCCGAGATGCTGAGCGGTGCGCCGGCCGGCGCACCAGATGTGCCCGATGCCGTGGACGGCGTGGATGGCGCGCTGCTGGGCGTCCGGGTTTTGGTGCGCGAGGATGTCGGGCCCGTCGGCGGCATGCTGATGCTGGGCGTCGGGGACTGAATGACGATGTGGCTCTGTGAAATCCGATGCGCGACGAAGGCGGCGATGCCCCCCACCAAAGCCAGGACGCCGACGACGAAGACCGCGCCCAAGATCCACAGCGCCCGGCTGCCCGAGGACGACTTGGGCGTGGGTCCGGCGTAGGGGCCGCCCCCCAATCCGCCATATCCGCCGTAGCTGTACGGCGCGGAAGACGCTGGGGGTGGAACCGGACCGGGCGGGGGCGGGTACGCGTGACCGCCGGGCGGCGGGCTGCTCAGTTCGGAGGCGCGGGCGGTGTCTTCCAGCGGGCGTTCGAGGTCCCGAATGCGCTGTTCCGGGTCGTCCTGCGGTTCCATGCCCAGATATTCCCACACCGAATCGGCGGCGCAATAGGTAGTTTCAGGGTCGTGCCCGACTTGCCGAACCGTCAGATCCTGTTGCGCCGCCGCCCCAGTGGGCTGGTCGAACCCGGTGACACCGAGCTGGTCACCACGCCGGCACCCGAGCCCGCCGACGGCGAGGCGCTGGTCCGTACCACCTACGTGGGTATCGACGCGGCCGCCCGGACCTGGCTCGACGACCAACCCGGTTACCTTCCGCCGGTGCAGCTGGGGGAGGTGATCCGCGCGGCCGGCATCGGCCACGTCGTCGCCTCGCGCTGCGACGCCTATGCCGTCGGCGACGTGGTCACCACACTGACCGGCTTTCAGGAGTACGTGATCGTGCGCGACGATCTGTTTTCCACGCCCATCCCGGGCGAGGACGACCAGCTGGCGATCATGTCGGTGTACGGCCCGACCGGCGCCACCGCCTACTTCGGGATGACCGACATCGGCCGGCCGCGACCGGGGGAGACGGTGGTGGTGTCGGCGGCGGCGGGCGCCACCGGATCGGTGGCCGGGCAGATCGCCAAGATCGCCGGGGCCCGGGTGGTGGGAATCGCCGGCGGGGCGCAGAAGTGCCGCGCGGTGGTCGAGGACTTCGGATTCGACGCGTGCATCGACTACAAGGCCGACGGCCTGCCGGCCGCCCTCAAGGAGCACTGCCCGAAGCGCGTCGACGTCTACTTCGACAACGTCGGCGGCCCGATCCTCAACGCGGTGCTAGGCCGGCTGGCGCACAACGCGCGGGTCGTGCTCTGCGGCGTCATCTCCAGCTATCTCACCGGTGAGCACCCGGGCCCGGCCAACTATGTGAACCTGTTGTCCAAAACCGCTCTTATGCAAGGATTCAACGCGCTCGACAAGTGGGGTCGGTTCGACGAAGCCTTCGCCAACCTCCGCCAGTGGGAGGCGGAGGGTCGGCTCAGGCATCGTCAGACCGTTTTCGCGGGCATCGACTCCTGCGTCGACGCCCTCAACGGGTTGTTCACCGGTGCCAACATCGGCAAGACGCTGGTCAAGCTCAGCGAGCCCGACGGTTAGCCCTCGCCGTCGTCGGCCAAGGTGCGGTACAGCGACTTCTTGGCCTCCGTCAGCGCCTCCAGCACCTTGGTCCGGGCCTCGGCGAGCTTTTCCTTCTGCTCGTCGGTGCCGGTCCAGGTGATGGTGCGAGCCAACCCGGCGATCTCGAAGAGCTCCTTGCGGATCTTGAAGACGTCGCCGAACTTCGCCGCCCGGGCCAGGAAAGCCTCCGCGGTGTCGCTGTTGATACCCCGCCACGCCAGCAGGTTCTGGCCGAGCTCGGTCAGGGTGGCCACGCCGTTGTCGACCGTCACGATGCCGCGGCCCGCGAGCAACCCGATCGCGAGCTCGGCCACTTCCTGTGGCGGGCTCCACGCGCCACCGGTTTTGTCCGAGACCCGCTGGACGACCTGTGCGGCGTCGGCCGGTCCGTCGAGCAGCATCGCCGCGGTGCCGAACGCCGCCCGCTTGAGACGTTTGGGACCGCCGCCCGGCCCGACGCCCCGCCCGAAACCACCGCCGCCGAAACCATGGCCGCCGCGGCCACCGTGGCCCCAACCCTGACCGCCGCCGGGCCCGCCGAAACCAAAGCCGGGTCCGCCGAAGCCGGGCCCGCCGAAGAATCCACCACCAGACATCTGTGTTCCTCTCATCGAATCCCTATCGAACTATCAAGTTCCTTGATACCACCGGCCCCGACGATGTCAACCAGCTTGATGCTGCCCGGCAGCGTCCAGCCGTCCGCGGCTTGTGCGCCCGTTCCATGGTGCCCCGCCGCGACGAATCACCAACCAGCACACCGTTCGCGGGGGTGCTGCTATCGTCCCTTGCTTATGCCAGAGATGGATCGTCGCCGCATGATGATGGTGGCGGGATTGGGTGCTCTAGCTACTGCGATCCCCGCCCCGCAAGCGGGGGCGGCACCGGTCCGGCCGCAAACACCCGTGACGCCGGCACCCCCGCCCGCGGCGCCCGCCTCCCAAACCGGCGGGTTTCTGTTCCACGACGAATTCGACGGCCCGGCCGGGTCGGCCCCCGACCCGTCGAAGTGGGTCGTGGCGAACCACCGCACGCCGATCCGGAACCCGGTCAACTGGGACCGACCGGAGTTTTTCGGGCAGTACCGCGACACCCGACAGAACGTGTTCCTCGACGGCAAATCCAACCTTGTCCTGCGCGCCACCAACGCCGGGGGCTACTTCGGCGGCCTGGTCTCCGGCACCTGGCGGGGGGCGATCGGGACCACCTGGGAAGCGCGAATCAAGCTCAACTGCCTGGGTCCCGGTATGTGGCCGGCCTGGTGGCTGTCGAACGACGATCCCGGCCGCAGTGGCGAAGTCGACCTGATGGAGTGGTACGGCAACGGGGAGTGGCCCTCGGGGACGACGGTGCACGCGAACCCCGACGGCACGGCGTTCGAGACCCACCCGATCGGGGTGGACGGCGCCTGGCACAACTGGCGCGTCACCTGGGATCCCGGCGGCATGTATTTCTGGCTGGACTACGCCGACGGGATGCCGCCGTACTTCAGCGTCCCGGCGACCGGCATCGAGGATCTCAATGACCCGGTCCGCCTGTGGCCGTTCAACGACCCCGGTTACACGATGTTTCCGGTCTTGAATCTTGCGGTCGGCGGTTCCGGCGGCGGCGACCCCGGACAGGGGGCGTATCCATCCGAAATGCTCGTCGACTGGGTCCGAGTTTTTTGACACTGGCAACCGCGTGCGGCGGCTTTCGCCGCCCGCGGCAGCAACCGGGGGATGCGGGCTCGTCGGCCACATGGTTTCATAACACCGCTTGGGGGAGTTGATCGCGCCAAGTCGAACGTGCCGGTTTTTCAGCGATGGGTGGTGCAGGTATGGATCGTCGCAGCATGTTGTCGATGATGGGAGTCGGCATGCTGGCAGCCGCGGCCGCAACCCGCGTCCCGGCGGCAGGGGCATATCCGTCGCCGCCGAGCGCGCCGGCCGGCGCCCCCGGCGGCTACATTTTCCAGGACGAGTTTGACGGCCCGGCGGGCTCGGCTCCCGATCCCGGCAAGTGGACCATACAGACCTGGCAGGACGACGTGTTTCCGCCGGTCGCGGGGATCTACCGGGACGACCGCCGCAACGTGTTCCTCGACGGCAACTCCAACCTCGTCCTGTGCGCCACCCAAGAATTTGGCAACTACTACAGCGGCAAACTGCGCGGCAACTGGCGGGGCATGATCAACACCACCTGGGAAGCGCGGATCAAACTCGACTGTCTGTTTCCCGGCCTGTGGCCCTCGTTCTGGACCGTCAACGAGGATCCGCTGCCCGACGGTGAGGTCGACATCTTCGAGTGGTACGGCAACGGCAACTGGGCCCCGGGAACCACGGTCCACGCGGCGTCCAACGGGAAAACCTGGGAAGGCAAATCCATCCCCGGTTTGGTCGACGGGGGATGGCACACGTGGCAAATGCATTGGGCTGATGACGGTTTCCACTTCTCGCGAGACGGGGCACCCTACTTCAGCGTTCCCAACAAACCCATCCACGTCCACGGCGGCGCTCCGGATGACTTCCGGTGGCCGTTCAACAATCCCGGCTATTGGATGACGCCCATGTTCACCCTCGCCGTCGGTGGGGTGGGCGCCGGTGACCCCGCCGCGGGTACGTTCCCGGCGGCGATGCTCGTCGACTACCTCCGTGTCTGGTGACTATCGTTCGGCCTTGATCACCTGAACCAGGTTGAACTGCCACCGCTCGACGAGCCGGAAACCCAGATCGCGCGGAACCGCGAACGCCGGGGTTGCCCCGTACCGAGGGCCGGGGGCAATCGCCGGGCCCCGTTCGTGAGCAGGCACCGTCTCGTCGGCCTGGGTGATGATCCACACCACGGCGCAGTGGCTCAACGGCACGGCGACGACCTCCGGAATGAGATTGGTGTCGAAAACGTCGTTGCGGCCCGTTGCCCGCTGCCACAGGGTGAGATCGATCAGCTTCCGGTATGCGTCAGGGCGCGCGGCCAGCAATGGTCGCATTGGTGCGGGCATGAATGTCACCGTGTCGTTGACCAGCAGGCAATCGCCAGGCGCTGCTTGTGCAGTAACCAGGTCGGCTACCTGGCTGTAGTCCATCCCGTATTTTGCATACGGGTTGCGCTGCGCCAGAGCATAATTCGGTGCCGCAGCCACGGCGAAGAGGATGACGACGACCGCCGCCGCCCATGGTCTACGGGCGACGGTCGCGATGCACAAGCCCAGGATCACTGCGATCGCCGGTGCGGTGAAGCACAGGTAACGCGGCGTGTAGACCGGGTGGACCAACGCCGAGTAGGTCACGATCACGGCCGTGGGTATCACCAGCCACCCTGTCGCCAGGGCCAACAGCTCCCACTCTGTAGCCGGGGGCTTCGCGGATGCGAAGCGCCGCAACACAATAGCCGCGGCGACGATCAGCGCTGACAAGATCGCGAACGGCGGACTCCTCTCGAAGTATTGTTGGACCGCAACATCTTCGATCGTTCGGTGCCCGATGGGTGCGACCCAACTGATTTGATGCGCCTGCCAGGCGGCCGCGATGAAGAACGGCGTCAGCGCACATCCCGCCAAAACCGCGGCCGTGACGAATCGTGTTGTGACCGTTCGCTCGCGACGGAAGCCGAAGACGAATACGGCTTGCGCCAACAGCAGGAGAGCGAGATATACATCGAGGACAACCGAGCCGGCGAGGGCGATGCCGTAGCACAACCATAGCCAGGCCCGGTCGCGACGGACGGCGTGGACGAGCAGGACGGTCAGCCAGGCCGCGGCCATCATCGAGAAGGCATAGGGGCGTGCTTCGATGGCAGCCCATGTGGTGCGGGGCAAGATTGCGCACATGACCCCGGACGTCACCGCGACCGTGCGGGACGAAAACTGCTTGCCCAGCAGCACAACTCCCGCCGCGGCACCTCCGACGGCCAGACCGCTTGGCGCTCGGGACCAGAACTCCGTCGGCGGGAATACCTGGAACCAGCAATGCATGAACAGGTAGTACAAGCCGTGGACCGCGTCGACGTTGCCCAACATGTGCCACAGCTGAACCAGGGAGCGACTGTACGAGGCGGAAATCGTGGCGGCCTCGTCGTACCAGAAAGACGGACGGCCCGCGCCACCCAGACCGATCGCCGTCGCCAGCACCCCAACGATCAGCGGATCCAGCGCACCCGGCGACCGTGACCGGCCGACATCCGCGTCGCTCACCGAGTCGCCGAGCAGGTCGCGTTCTCGCCGAACACACCGCCATGTTGCCAGAAGCGGACAGACCGCCGACACTTCCGCCGCGATCTGACTTTTGGCGCGTCTACCAATAAAGTCTTCTCGTGCTCAATCCGAAGCAGTGGGCAGTAGCTGTACACGGTTTCCTGAAAGCACGGTGACGGCGCATGGAGTTCCTGGTCAACATGACCACCCGCGTGCCCGACGGCACGTCGGATCACGAGGTGGACCAGGTCCGTGGCCGCGAGGCCGCACGAGCGCGCGAGCTGGCGGCGACGGGAAATCTGCTGCGCCTGTGGCGCCCACCGCTGCAGCCGGGTGAATGGCGCACGCTCGGGCTGTTCGCCGCGGGCGACGAAGACCAACTCGAGCGGGCCCTCGCCTCGATGCCGCTGCGGATCTGGCGCACCGACGAGGTCACGGTGCTCGGCGTCCATTCGAACGATCCGGCGTGCGCACGGATCGCCGCCAGACCCGGCCGGGGCCCGGAGTTCCTGGTGATGACGACCATCACCGTGCCCCCCGATACCCCGCAGGACCTGGTCGATGCCGCCGCCGCGCGCGAGGCCGACCGTGCCCGTGATTTGGCCGCGCGCGGACACCTGACGCGGCTATGGACGGTGCCCGCCGGGCCAGACGGTGCGCGCACCCTGGGGCTGTGGCGGGCCCGCGATCCCGGCGAGTTGATGGCCATCGTGGAATCGCTGCCACTTTCGGGTTGGATGACCATCGAGACCACCCCGCTGAGCCCGCATCCCAGCGATCCGATCCGGATGGGTTAGCCTGCGCCCGAATCGCCAAGTGCGGCAAGCGAAGCAAGCGCGCTCCGGGTGCGTCGCGTCGTGGTCAGCAGCGCGCGCGCCGCCAGGTCCGTCGGTTCCAACCGGCCCGATCGGGACACCTTGATGGGCGGTCGCACGTCGAGGCCCAATCGCCAGCGCACCTCGTCCAACACGCGGAACGGGATCAGCACCGACGGCTCGCGCAGTTTCCAGACCTCACAGCGTGGTGCCCGCGAACCGGTCGCTTTGAGGATTCCGTTCACCGCGCGCCGCGCCGCCTCGTTTGCGCCTTCCATCGTCGCCAAGTCGGTGTTGGTGCGGACGAAGTCGGCGGCGAGGAAAAGGTTGGGGATCCGGGTGACGGCGTCGGGCCGTTCTGCCCACGAGCCCTTCCTGTTGATCAGCAGTGGCTCGGCATTGGTCACCTCGCCCGGCCCCCCGAACTGGATGGCCGGATCGAGAAACCAATCGACCACGTTGGCCCATTCCAGGGAGCCGTCGTCGATGTGGGCGATGATCTGGGCCCACACCTCGGGGCCGATTTGTTCCTTCGAACAGTCCATGGCCCGTCTCTTCGTCACGGGATCGGGGGCATCCCAGTCGGAGACGTCGACGGAGAGAATCCCGTGGACCCGCCCGTTGCCGAAGTCTTCCAGGTGTACGTCATGCCAGAACTGGGCTTGGGAGATCGCGGTGAGTGCCCACGGGGAGTCGATGAAGATGATGTGACCGTGGACCAGCTTCCTGTCCTGGCGCAGATAGAACATCACGCCGTTCATCCAACGGGTTTCGAGCCTTCTGGCACCATCGAGGGCCGGCTCGGCACCGACCAGCTCGTCGGTGAGCAGGTCGCAAAACCGCTCCACGGGCAGCGCCGCCACGTAGTAGTCGGCGGTGATGCGTTCGGCACCATTGATGGTCACACCGCTGATGCGGGTTCCTTCGCAGTGGATTTCGGTGACCCCGCAGCCGGCGCGAAACGCGACGCCGCGGCTTTTCAGGTGCGAGATCCACGGGCGGATCCAGGCGTCATTGGTCGGCGCGTTCAGCACGCGATCGGCGTGCCCGCCGGGACGGGTCAAGTCAAACATCAACTGGCACAGGATCGAAGCGCCGGTGCGTGCCGATATTTCGTCTGCGCGCGCCGCGACAAGTGTGCGGGTTAACCCTGTTGCGAGGAACTTCTGGAAAGCCCGCGACTTGTGTTCGGCGTCGACGAATTCCCACCAGCTGAGCAGCTCCCACTGCTTTAACCGGCGCTCCTCGCACGAAGTGAGATACACCAGCAAGAGCTCGACGAGCTCGCCCGCTTCATCGGTGGGGATGCCGAGCCCGGTGCAGAGGGTCCAGATGAAGTCGAGGCCGACCTCGAGGTCGTCGAACGACGACGGAGCGCTACTGGGGGCGATGATTTCGTTGCGTCCATTATCCTGCGCCAGCATCATCCGGGTGGTCGGAACCAGATTGTCGAACACCGTCGATCGTGCGTACGGGATGCGCTTCATGGTGTCGGGGAGGTGCCGATAGAAGCCCGGGAAGAAACGGAATCCGTGCTCGGCGGGAAGATCCTTGCGCTTGGCCTTCCCGGTGCCTTTTCCGGTCCCGGGGTAGGGCATCGACCGGGCCTTGCCACCGAAGTCGTCGCGTCGCTCGTAAACGGTTACCGTGAAGCCTCGTTCGGCGAGCTCGTGGGCGGCACTGAGTCCGCCGACACCGCCGCCGAGTATCGCTACATTTGTCACGTTTGAAGGTTAGAGCCGAGGGCGCCGGGAGGCGATACTTGTGGGCATGTTGCCAACGCACCGGAGTCGGCGAAAGGCGCGCTTGGACGTCGACCTGAGCCGGATCGACACGGTAATCAACGATATTCAAGCGATCATCGACTGGTCTGAGCAGGCCGAGGACCCCATAGGCTACTTTGCCGCGCTCTACAAACGGGTGACGATAGCCATTCGCGGCGGCATCGAGGCCAACAGGTTCGAAGACGGGTCCCGGATGGTCGACTTCGACGCGTCATTCGCCGGCCGCTTCTTCGAGGCTGTCAAAGCCCACCGCGACGGCGGTAGGCCGACGCAGTCGTGGCAGACGGCGTTCAAACGCCGGGACGGGACCAAACCGCTCATTATCGTGCAGCACCTGATGACCGGGATCAACGCGCACATCGATCTCGATCTCGGCATCGTCGCGGCCGAGATTGGCGCCAAATCGTCACGGCCGTTGCATCGAGACTTCATCGCCATCAATACCATTCTGGCCAGCCAAGTTCCCGGTGTGCTCAAAGCGCTCGACCATATCTCGCCCGCCTTTGCGCGAAAGCGAAAATTGTTGAGACACAAGGATACTGACCTCGTCGACGGCGGACTCTCATTTTTCCGGGACGATGCATGGAGGTTTGCCTGCGTGCTGGACGCCGTGCCGCAGGCCGGCAGGGATGACGTGATCGGGGTTCGCGACGCGGCCTGCGCGTGTTTCGGAAGCTGGTACCTTCACCCGTCGCCGTTCGTGCCGATAATCCACGAAATCCTTGCAGAGGAACGATCCGACCAGGTCGCCGCGAACATCCGAGCGCTCGACGAGGTGGCGGACCGGCCGGCCGCGCTTCCGCGCAGGCTGTGGTGATATTCGACTGCCGGATCAGGTCAGCCCGTCGGTTCGCGCGATCTCGGTTCTGACCCGATGGGCCCACAGCGGTGTCCCCATCTGCTCGAACGCGCGCAACGCGGCACTCAGCGTCGCGGTTGCCTCGTGCTCACGGCCACGCCGATGTTGCATACGCCCTAGCACGACCTGAGTCCTTGCCCGTTCGAACGGCATTGGCAGCGCCTCGTGCTCGCTCATCGCCTGGTGCGCCATCCGCTCGGCCGCATCGATATCGCCCTTGGCCGCCAACCACATACTGCGACAACGAGCACCGACGGCCAGCAGCCAGGACCGGTTGCGCCTGCGGCCATTTCGCTCCAGCCAGTCGATCAGCGGCATGGCGTCGTCGAGACGGCCAAGCGCCACCATCGCTTCCACCGCATCGGGGACGTACCAGGCGTACCAGACCTCGGTTTCCGGGTTCGTGTCGAACGTCGACAGCAGCGGCGCCAGCGATGTCAACGCCGCGGCGTAATTACCCAGTGACACCTCGATGAATCCCAACGTCTTGGCGGGCCATTCGGCCATGCGTGGAGCGTTGGTCCGCTGGGCGGCCTCGATGACCGCGGCGGCGTCGGTCCGCGCTTCTGCGACCCGGCCGGCGTAGGCGTTGACCATCGCGCGGATCGTCAACGGGATGATCAGGATGCCTTGTCCGCCAAGCTGTTCAGCTCTTTCCACCGCATCCTCGGCATTCTGTGCGGCGCGGTCGAACTTACCCTGCCAAATCTCGATGAGCGCGCAGTATCCGGCGACGGCCATCAGATCGCGCTCCGCGCCGCGTTCCAGGAATCGCTGCCGAACCGCCTCCATTTCAGCGTGACCTTCGTCGAGGCGTCCGACCCCAGCCAAGATCAGCGCGTTGACCACGCTGGCGCGGAAGGTGACTGGGACATCGATGTCGCGGTCCTCGAGTTCCAGCGCCCGTCGCAGGGCGTCTTCGTCGAGTCCCGGGCCATGCTGGAAGCTTGCGTGCACCCAATTGGTGAGGGCCTGACTCGTAAGCGCGGCCACGCCGAGTTCCTCGGCCAGCGCGACGGCCTCTCGCGCATGGCGCAACGATTCATCGAATTCGCCGATGTGGAACTCGGCGTACGTCGATATCAACAAGGTTCGCACCCGCATCGCCGGCGCATCCTGAGCGTCCTCGAGCGCGCGCTTGAGCAGGTCCACCGCTTCCACATACCTGTTGTCGTAGATGCGGATTCCGGCCAGCAGATTCAGTGCGATTGCCCGCAAGGCGCCCGGCCGCAGCCGATCCATCACGGACTCCAAAGTCTCCCTTGCCTGTTCGGTGTTACCGGCCTCCCAGTGATGACCGGCCGACCGCATGCGCCGCGACGGCTTATCTCCACCGAGACTTATTGCCAGGTCCACCAATTCGGCCGCGGCCGCGGGTGCCCCCCGGGCCCTGGCCGCGCTTGCGGCGTCATCGAGCGCCTGCAGAATTTCGGGATCTGCGCTGACGGCGGCCAACGCGAGGTGTCTGGCCTTCAACTCGGGTTGGGTGACGACGTCCGCCAGAGCCCGATGTATGCGGCGTCGGCGCGCGGGCGCGGCCTCGGTGTACACGCCCCGCGCCAAGAGCGGGTGAGAAAACTGGACCCGGTTTCCGTTGATCGCGACGATCCCGTTGCTTTCGACGTCCTCGAGTAGCTCCGCGGCCCGCCCGACACTGCTACCGGTCGCCCGGGCGAGCTGCTCCACCGTCGGATCGGCCAGGCACGCCGCGGCCAACAGCATGTCGCGTACATCACCGTCCAGCCGACCAATGCGACGACGGACCAAGTCGGTGAGCGTTCGGGGCAACGATGGCTCGCCGCGTGTCGGTTCGTCTCTCATGGTGCGAGCCAATTCGAGGACGTAAAACGGGTTACCGTCGGAGATTTCGGCGATCCGCAGCAACTTCGACCGTGCCAGCGTTCGCCCCAGTTTCGTGGTGATGAGTGCGCGCACACCATCTAAACCCATGGGACCCAAATGAATGCGCTCAACGGCGTCGGACCGCCTGAGCTCCAGCCAGGACGTCGCGACGTCGGTGTCCGGCTCGGTCCGCTCGGCCAGCAACACGCCGACCGGACCGGTCATCCGCCGCACGGCAAAGGCCAGGGCTTCTCTGCTTGAGGTGTCAAGCCACTGAGCATCGTCGATCGCCAGCACTACCGGCGTCTCCATTGCCAGGTGTTCGATCACCGCCAGAAATGCGGCGGCGACCACACGTTGATCGGTAGCTGGACCCTCGCCGTCGGCGCGAAGCATGACACGGTCCAACGCGAGGCGTTGCAGGGGAGGCAATCGGTCGAAGACGTCCAGTTCGACGTCCCCGATCAAGTCGGCCAATGCCGCATACGCCAGCACAGACTCCGTCTCGCCCGCACGTGCCGAGAGCACCCGCGATCCATGATCGACCGCCTCGTCGAGTCCGGCCTGCCACAACGTCGTCTTACCGATGCCCGCCTCTCCCGAAATGACGAGACCGGAGACGCGTGCGCCCGCCGAGATCAAAAACCGCGTCACCGCCTTCAGCTCGGCCGAACGGCTCACCACATCGGCCGACGCGCGCCCGAATTCCTCCGGCCGAAGCTCCTGGGCGGTCCGCGGGGCCCGGGGCGAAGCGTTGTCCCGAACTGGCGGATGCGGTATGCCGCCGTCACCTTCAGCGCCGGGCAGGGCGGCGGCCACATTTCGGGCGGCGCGCGCCAAGTCCAAGGCGCTGGCATATCGCTCGTCGGGGTTTTTGGCCATGCCGGTCGCGATGACGTCGTCGAAGGCCACGGGCACCGAGCGGCGGACGCTCGACGGCCGCGGTGGCGGCGTTGACAGGTGGCCGACAAGCTGTTCCTCTACGCTGTCGCCGGGGTATGGGCAACTGCCGGTGAGGCATTCGTACAACACGCAGGCCAGCGAATAGACGTCTGAGCGAGCTTCCACGGGACCTCCGCCGAACCGCTCGGGGGCCATGTATTGCAACGTCCCGATGATGGCACCGGTGGTCGTCGAGCCCGCCCGGCCCGCGGCCCGCGCGATACCGAAATCGATCAGATAGGCGAAATCGTCGTCGGTGACCAGGATGTTGGACGGCTTGACGTCACGGTGCACCAACCCCGCGTTGTGGACACCCTGCAACGCCTTCGCTGCCTGTTCGATGATCAGCGCCGCGCGTCCGGGCTCCAGCGGTCCGGATGCGACGAGGGTGTGCAGATCGCAGCCGTTGATCAGCCGCATGTCCACGAAGAGCCGGCCTTCTATCTCCCCGTAGGTGTGGATCGGAACCACGTGTGGTTCGCTCAGCCGCGCGGCGGCGTGCGCCTCGCGGCGGAATCGCCTTTTGAACACGTCGTCCTGGGCAAAGTGCAGGGGGAGCAGCTTCAGCGCCACGACGCGGTCGGTGGCGGTGTCATACGCCCGCCACACTTCTCCCATACCGCCGCGGCCCAGCATCTCGATCAGCCGGTACTGCCCGAACGGCGTCCCCTTCACCGAGTCCTCCCAGGGCGACCGGCAAAATGTGCTTGCGCAACCATAGACCGCCATCGGCTGCAACCGCACGCTTCGAGCACCGCGTTCCCTCCGCCCGGGACTGCAAGCTGAGCAATTCCTGTGACTTAGCTGGCTGCGCGACCTACTATTTGCCCATGCCGCTCGCGGTGGGCGAGGTGTTTGCGGGATACACCATCCTGCGAGTGCTCGGTGCCGGAGGGATGGGCACGGTGTATTTGGCGCAGCATCCGCGGTTGCCACGTCGCGACGCCCTGAAGGTGCTGTCGGTCGATCTGACCGCCGATCCGCAGTTCCGGGCCAGGTTCGTGCGCGAAGCCGACATCGCTGCCAGCCTGTGGCACCCGAACATCCTGGGGATCCATGACCGCGGCGAGGTCGGTGATCAGTTCTGGATCTCGATGGATTTCGTGGGTGGTACCGATGGGGCCAGGTTATTGCGGGAGCGCTTTCCCGGCGGGATGCCGGTGGGGCTGGCGATGCAGATCATCACTGCCGTGGGCTCGGCCCTGGATCATGCGCATGATCGCGGCCTGCTGCATCGTGACGTCAAGCCGGCGAACATCCTGATCTCCGATCCGGGGTCGGAGGCGCAACGAGTGTTTCTGGCGGACTTCGGGATTGCGCGGCCAATGGAGGACACGGCGGGTCTGACCGCGACGAATGTTGCCATTGGTACGTTCGCCTATGCCGCTCCCGAACAGCTGATGGGCGAGCCGATCGACGGGCGTGCGGATCAGTATGCGTTGGCCTGCAGTGCTTTTCATTTTCTCGCCGGTGCGCCGCCGTTCGAGCATCCCAGCGCCGCGGCGGTCATCTCCAAGCATGTGCTGGCACCACCCCCGCCGATCGGCGGGCGCCGGCCTGAGCTCGCACCGCTGGAACCGGTGTTCAGTACAGCGATGGCCAAGAGGCCAGCCGACCGGTTCGCCCGCTGCCAGGACTTCACCGCGCATCTGCAACACGAATTGCTTCGGGGGGCAACCGGACTCGCGCGGCACAACCAAGTCGCTCCGGGTTCCACCATGCTGGACTACAAACCAAACCAATACACCCCACTCGCGCCTGTCAGCCCAGCACCGCTCGTACCACTCCCGCCGCCCCATGGCAAGCAGCCGCGGCGGCGCACCCCCGTGCTCGTGGGCGCCGTGCTGGGTGTCGCTTTATTGGTCGCGGCCGGGATCTATGCGGCCGTCAAGTTCACCGGGCGGCACGGTTCGCCGGCAGCCGCGCCGCCGACCAGCGCGGCGCCGACCAGCGCGGCGCCCAACACGGGTCCCTTCACCGGGACGTACCGGAGTGACTACAGCGAGTTCCTCGGCCCCGGCCTCGACGGTGGCCCAGTCAAGGGCTCGACGCCATCGACGGCCACCTGGGGCCTCCGCTCGGTGTGCCGTCCCACCGGGTGCGTGGCGACGGCGTCATACGTCAGCGGCGGAAAACCAGAGCTGCAGACGATGGTGTTCGACGACGTCGGCGGCAGCTGGCTGAGTGTCGGCCTTATTACCGACACGTGCCTCAACGCCGCCGCCGAGTTCTGGATGGTGGTGATCCTGCAGCCGCGTCCCGACGGGACGCTCTTCGGCGAAGCCACCAAGACCAGCGCCGGCGGCTGCTCGGTGAAGAGAACCGTCACCTTCACCCGCACCGGGGACGTCGACGTCAACAGCGTTGCCGACCCGGCGAGCCAGGCGCCGCGGGTCGTATCGCCGGCCGAGGCGCTACACGGCCGCTACCACGAGACGGTCGTCTCAGGAGCGAGCAAATATCAGCAGGACTGGGCCGTCCGCACCGACTGCCTGCGCACGGGCGAGCGCTGCATGACTTTTTTCCACGCTCCGCCCGATCAGGTCAAACCGCTGGTATTCGCCGACGGGAACTGGATCTTCGCCATCGCGGAAACCGAGAAGTGCCCAAGTGGCGACGCATCGGACCTGAAACGCAACGGCCAGTTCCCGCTGCCTCAACCGCTGCAGAATCCAATCACCTTGCTCACCGGACGCTTTCACCAGGAACAGAGTGGGTCCTGCGCCGGCAAGTTCGAAAACGACGATAAGTTCGAGCGCACCGGCGATTAGCGCCGGACTGCCCCGGACTAGCTCAAAGTGGCCGCGGCGGCTTCGGCGATGGCATCCAATACCTGGCCGCGTTTCCGCCACGCCTTCAGCTGCCGCATCGCCCCGTTACCGTGCGTCGCCACCCGGTCGAGTTCGGTTGCGACGCGGTCATATTCGCCGAGCCGATCCAGCGCCGGGCGCACCCGCCACACCAGCGCACGCAGATGCTCGTGCGCCGGCACCGCCCGACCGTGGAGCACATCAAGCGATTGCCCCGCCAACCCGTCGTGCGCAGCCTTCCAGTACGCGGCGCGCAGCGCGCCGGGCGGCAGGTCGTGCTGGGCGGGCGCATCACGGGCGGTCATGACGGCCGCCCTGATCAAGGTGGCCAGCAACACTGCCTCAGCGACCGTTGCCGGCACATCGGCCACCCGAACCTCGACCGTCGGGAAGTTCGACGACGGTCGCACGTCCCAATAGATCATCTTCCGGTCCAGAATCACTCCGGTGTCGACCAGCATGTCCGCTGTGCGGTCGTACTCCTCGGGGGAGGTGAAAAACGGCGGCGCGCCGGCGGCCGGCCAGCGTTGCCACAGGACGCTGCGCCAGCTCGCGTGGCCGGTGTCGGCGTTGCGATACAGCGCCGAATTGGCCGATAACGCGAGCAGGGCCGGCAGCCACGGCCGCAGCCAGTTGCTGGCGTGGATGGCCGCCGCTCGATCCGGCACCTGCACGTGCACGTGGCACCCGCAGATGCCCTGCTCGTGTGCGATCATCCCGTAGTCCTCGCCGATCCGCTGGTATCGCGGGGTTCCGGTCACCGGGAAGCTGTGCGGCGTGGTGGGCGGGAGCCCCAGGGCCAGTAGTTGAACGCCGTTGGCCTCGGCGGCTTGGCTCGCGACGCGGCGCAGCGCGGTGAGCTCGTCGCCGAGTTGTGCGCTGGTCGCCACCACGCTGGAAGTGGTTTCGACCTGGCAGCCGGCCAGCTCCAGCTGCAGGTCGACACCGCGTTGCTCGGCCGTTGCGGCCACCGCGGAGTTGCGGTGCACCGGTTCGCCAGTGCGCGGGTCGACGAGGAGGAACTCCTCTTCGACGCCGAAGGTCGGAAGATCGTCCATTTAACGGGGATTACCCTCGGTCAGATCGCGTACTCGCGCATAGTGCTTGAACACCGCGGGCGCCGCACCCGCCGCGTGTTCATCCGTCGGCGGAGGTTTCCATGCCGGCGGTCGCGGCGATCCGCTCAGCGCCCAGGCCGCCTGCCGCGCCGCTCCAAGTGCGACGTACTCCGCGGGAGCGGGCGTATGAACCGGCATCGCGAAGACCGTGGGGGCTATTTCGCGCAGCGCCCGTGACCGGGCGCCGCCGCCGATCAGCAAGATCCGTCGCGGGGTGACGCCGTGGGCGCTGAGGTGCGCCAGCCCGTCGGCCAGGGCGCACAGCAGACCCTCGATTGCGGCCCGCGCCAGGTTCTCCGGGGTCGCGTTCGATACCCGCAAACCGTGTAACGCGCCAGTTGCGTTGGGACGGTTGGGAGTCCGCTCGCCCGCCAAGTAAGGCACCATCACCAGGCCGTCGCTGCCCGGCGGCGCCGACAGGGCGAGTCGGGACAGCCCGTCGTGGTCGACCCGCAGCATCGCCGCGGCCGCGTCCAGCACGCGCGCGCCATTGAGTGTGCACACCAGCGGAAGATAGCGCCCGGTGCCGTCGGCGAATCCGGCTACCAAGCCGGCGTCGTCGTGGACCGGATCGGCGGCGACCGCACAGACAACCCCCGAGGTTCCGACCGAGACGATCACATCGCCCTCGTCGGCGCCCAGGCCGAGCGCCGCGGCGGCGTTATCGCCAAGACCGCACCGAATAGCATTGCGGTGCAGCTGATATGCGCTGCAGGACCGAGTACCTCCGGGAGGGTGGGACGGTGGCCACGCATGGCCAGTTCGAGCAGATCGATCCGGTACTTGTCGGTCGCGGCGTCGTAGTAACCGGTACCACTGGCGTCGCTGCGGTCGCTGGTCAGCGTCGCGACATCGCCTTCACCGCGCAGCCGCCAGGTCAGCCAGTCGTGCGGCAGGCAGACGGCCGCGGTGCGATCGGCGTTCCGTGGTTCGTTGTCGGCGAGCCAGCGCAGCTTCGACACCGTGATGGCGGCCAGCGGCACCAGGCCGACGGCTTGTGACCACGGGCCCGGCCCGCCGAGTTCGTCGACCAGCGCGCCCGCCGCGCCGGCCGACCGCACGTCGTTCCACAGCAGCGCGGGCCGTACCACCCGGCCCGAGTCGTCGAGACAGACCATACCGTGCTGCTGCGCAGCGACCGCGATCGCGTCGACGTCGTCCAAGCCACCGGCGGCCTCGATCGCTTCCCGGGCCGCACATTCCCATGCCGCCGGATCGATTTCGGTGCCGCCAGGGTGCTCGGCGCGACCCTGCCGGAGGGCCTCGCCGGTGTCCGCGTCGCACACCAGTACCTTGCAGGACTGGGTGGACGAGTCGATGCCGGCGACCAGTGTCACGAGTCCGCCTCTCCGAGAAGCGCTTTCAGCGTCGCACGGGCACCTTCGCGGTGCAACCGCTGTAACGTCTTTACGTACGGCTCCACGAAGCGGGGGTGGTCGACGAGATCGCCGAACACGGAACGGTTTTCCAGAAACGCTGTCGCATTGTCGCGCTGCGAGCGGGCGATCGGAACCAGCGTGGCCGCGAGGCCGTCCACCACCTCGATCGGCTGGCCCTGCTCGTCGACGCCCTCGGCGTAGCGTGCCCAGCTTGCCACGATCGCCGCCGACAGCCGCACCGGGCCGCCGGACCGGAGATTGTCGCGGACCACGGGGAGCAGCCACTTCGGGATGCGGTCGGAGGATTCGGCGCACAACCTGGCCACGGTGTCGCGGACATGCGCGTTGCCGAAACGCGGCAGCAGCCCGTCCTTGAACTCCGTCAGGCCCGGGATCTGCGTGAGCGTCGGCATCGCCTCGGAGTCCATGTAGCGCGTGAGGAATTCAGCGAACATCGGGTCTTGCGCGGCTTCGTGGACCAGGCGGTAGCCGGCCAGGTACGCGAAGTAGCACAGGCCCTGATGGCCCGCGTTGAGCAGCCGCAGCTTCATCGCCTCGTAGGGCGCCACGTCGTCGACAAGCCGGACGCCCGCCTTGTCCAGTGGCGGCCGGCCGTCGGCGAAATCGTCCTCGAGGACCCACATGGCGAATGGCTCGGCGGCGACCGGCCAGGCGTCCTGAACACCGAATTCGGCGTCCAGTCGTTCGACCACGTCCGGAGTGGTGGCCGGGGTGATCCGGTCGACCATCGAGTTGGGAAACTTGGTGTTTGCTCGCATCCATTGTGCGAGTCCAGGATTGGAGCATTCGGCGAATGCGGTAAAGGCCTGCCGTGCCACGTGGCCGTTTCCGACGATGTTGTCGCACGACACGATCGTCGGTGAGGGCAGGCCCCGCCCGCGACGCCGATTCAGGGCCTGGGTGACCAATCCGAAGGCGTCGCTCAGCGGCTGGTGGTATCCACCCTCGGTGATGGTGAGCGAGATGATCCGGACGGCCGGATCGGCGAGCAACTCTGTCACTGCCTCGGGATCGTCTGGCGCATAACGGAAGTCGACGATCGAGCCGATGACCCTCGGTTCTCGGGTGCCGTCGGGGTGTTCGAGGATCAGCGTGTACAGGTAGTCCTGGCTACGCAGCGCGTCGCGCATGCGCCGATCACCCGGCAACACGCCGACGCCGCAGATTCCCCAGTCCGGGGCGACTCCGTCGTTGAACAGCCGGTCGATGTACATGGCCTGGTGAGCGCGGTGGAAGCCGCCGACCCCGAAATGCACTATGCCGACGCTGATCTGGCTGCGGTCATACGTCGGGACCGGGATTCCGAGAGCGCCCAGGTTGTGTGCGTTCAGCTTCACGTGAGTGCCATCTGCGCATCGGCCATCTCTCCATCATCGTCGTTGTTTGCAGGCTTCACACGCAGATCGCCGTGCACTTGGTGAGAATACGACGAGGCGGTTACCTCGGCGCCGATGTCCGCGTACAGTTCGACAAGGATCGCAGCCGGGCGTGCCGGTTGGGTTCCGCGGAAAAGCCACGACGACAGGAATATCCGATGTCTGATTACCCAGGTGGCTTCAACCCACCAGACCAGAACCCACCGAACCAGAACCCCCAATGGGGGCCTAACCCCGGTGGCGAAGGCGGCTACAACGCCCCACCGACGCACGGCCAGCCGCAGGGCGGTTATGGCCAGCAAGCTCCGCCGCCCGGGTATCAGTTCCCCGGTGCCGGCGCGGGCGGCTCAGTGGCGTCCCTCGACCTCGGCGCGATAACGCCCGGCGGACTCATGGCCGCGGTGGGGGGTCTGCTCTATTTCATCCTCAGTTTCTGCCCGTGGTACGCCGTCGACGTCTTGTATATCCACGTGTCCGTCAATGCGTGGCATGAATCCACCGGGATGTTGAGCGCGCTGATCTTTCTGCTCGTTGCGGTCGCCTTCGGCGTCAAGGCGCTCAAAGTCCTTCCGGCGAACATCCCGCTGGAGATCATTGCGCTCGCGCTCGCCGGACTCGGCGATCTCCTCTTTCTTATCGCGTTTCTCGCTGTACCGAACGGCGCTTCCCGGGATTGGGGCATGTGGATCGCTCTGTTGGCGGCGTTGGTCATCACTGCGGGTGCCGTGCTGCAATTCCTCAAGGCCGGCGGGATCGCTTCGGCGCAGCGGAGTTTGGGCATGATCCAACAGCGCGCCGCCGGGCCGCAAGGCAACTACCCGCCCGGCGCGCAGCCGCCGCATTCCGGCGGATATCCCCAGCAACCGGGCGGCTACCCGCAGCAACCGGGCGGCTACCCGCCGCCGGGCGATTACCCGCCTCAGGGCGGTTACCCACCGCCGGGCAGCGCTGGCTGAGCCAGCGGGTTAAACCCTCGGTCTGTGGCGTACCCGCGCTCCCCGCGGGATGGCGGCCCAGCGGAACCACATCGCTGAGCCTGCACCGCAAAGATCCGACCCGGACGGGTTAGCTACGAGCCTGAAAAAACTACGCCGATCGGCTGGGCCCGATTTCTTATCCGCAGTGCTGCGAGCTCGCCGTCACCAGGCTGAATCTTTGTCCGACGCGCTGGATGCCTGGGGGTGAAACGGTGTTAACTTGATGCCTCGGGCTCCGATGCTATCGAGTGGAGGATGGCGATGTCCTATCTGGTGGCGGTCCCCGAATACCTGGCTTCGGCCGCGTCGGATCTGGCCGGGATCGGCTCGTCGGTGAGCACCGCGAATGCTGCGGCAGCGTCCCCGACAACGGCGATGCTGGCGGCTGGCGCCGATGAGGTGTCGGCCGGGGTGGCGTCGGTGTTTTCCGGCTATGGGCAGGCCTTCCAGGAGCTCGGCGCCCAGGCGGCGGCGTTTCATGCACAGTTCGTGCAGGCCCTCAATTCGAGTGGGCTCGCCTATGCCGGCACCGAGGTTGCCAACTTTAGGCAGAGCCTTGCCGGCGCGCTAGTCCCAGGATCGGCGTCCTCAGCGCAGTCGCTCGATCCCATCGAGAGGCTGACCGGGCGACCGCTCATCGGCAACGGCACCCCTGGGGCCGCGGGGACGGGGCAAAACGGCGGGGCCGGCGGGTGGCTGATTGGCAACGGCGGCGCCGGCGGGTCCGGAGCGAGCAGTTCGATCGTGCTCGGCGGCAACGGCGGCAACGGCGGCAATGGCGGGGCCGGTGGGCTGTTCGGCTCCGGTGGCTCCGGCGGCGCCGGCGGCACTGGCAGGACCGGGACCGGCGGGAACGGCGGTAGCGGGGGCGCCGGTGGGCTGTTTGGCAACGGCGGCCCCGGCGGCACGGGCGGGTTCGGTGTCGCCGGTGGGGGCGGCGGTAACGGCGGCTCGGCCACGTTCTTCGGTGCCGGCGGGGTCGGCGGCACCGGTGGATTCGGGGCAACCGGCGGGGGTGGGGACGGTGGGGCCGGCGGCAACGGCGGAGTGCTCTACGGCGCCGGCGGCGCCGGCGGGGACGGCGGGGTCGGCTTCAGCAACATCACGGGCGGTAACGGCGGTGATGGCGGTAGCGGCGGCAGGGGAGGCGGACTGATCGGCAACGCCGGTGAAGGCGGGGCCGGCGGCCAGTCCGTAGGGGCTGCCCGCGGCAACGGTGGCGACGGTGGCAACGGCGGCAACGCGACGCTGGGCGCCGGCGGCAATGGCGGCAATGGCGGCCTCAGTGATTCCGGGAACCCGGGCGCCCCCGGCGCCCCCGGCTCGGGGTTGCTGGGCCCGTCCCTCAGTGTCGGCATCACGGGGGTCTAACTAACGCGGCCAGCTTCGGACCGGCTGAGCCACCGGTTTGACAGCTCGAACTCAGCGCGCACCTAGCTCCTCCTCATCGAGGGCGAGTTAACTCAGACCATCGCTGCCAGACCGACTGCCCAGGGTAAACCTTCTTTGAAATGCACCTGGAGTCTGTCGGTCGGACAACGATACGATTTGCTATTCGGCGACCGTCGGGTGGTCGCCGCGTCGTTCGGAGGTCGCTATGTCCTTTGTGTTCGCGGTACCGGAATACGTGACGGCGGCGGCCTCGGATTTGGCCAATGTCGGATCGACGATCAGTTCGGCCAACGCGGCGGCGGCGGCCCCGACATCGTCGGTGCTGGCCGCGGGCGCAGATGAGGTTTCGTCGGCCGTCGCGACGCTGTTCGGCGCGCACGCGGAGGCCTACCAGGCGGTCAGCGCTCAGGCGGCGGAATTTCACCAGCAATTTGTCCAACTGCTGAATGCGGGCGCGGGCTCGTATGCAAATGCCGAGGCCAACAGTGCCGCTGCTCTGCAGAGCGCGTCGCAGGATCCCCTCAGCGGAATCAATGCGGCCTTCGACTCGCTGCTGGGACGCCCGCTGATCGGCGACGGTGTCAACGGCACCGACGGGACCGGCGCCAATGGCCAGAATGGCGGGCTGCTGTGGGGCAACGGCGGCAACGGCGGGTCCGGCGGCCCCGGCCAGAACGGCGGGAGCGGCGGGAGCGGTGGGTTTTTGGGTGGCAATGGCGGCAATGGCGGTGCCGGCGGGTCCATTAACAACAACGGCCAGGCTGGATTTGGCGGCGACGGCGGCAGCGCCGTCGGACTTTTCGGCAATGGTGGCGCCGGCGGCCCCGGTGGGGCCGCTGTTTTGGGCGTCGCCGGCGACGGTGGCTTCGGCGGCAGCGGCGGGATCTTGTTAGGCAACGGCGGGGCCGGTGGGATCGGGGGGAACGGCTTCGTTGCCGGCTACGGCGGTTACGGTGGCGACGGGACTGGCATGCTCTACGGCCTGGGCGGCGCCGGGGGCGCCGGCGGGTCTAGCCTCACCTTCGCCAACGGGGTCGCGGGCATCGGCGGGAACGGCGGCAGCGGCAACATCTTGTTCAACCTGATCAGCACCGGGGCGGACGGCGGCGCCGGCGGGGCGGCGGTGGGCGCCAACAACATCGGCGGCCAGGGCGGCCAGGGTGGTGGCGGCGCGGGCATGCTCTGGGGCATCGGCGGCAACGGCGGAGCCGGCGGGGCCGCCCTAGATAGCGGCGGCACCGGCGGGCCTGGCGGATACGGCGGCGACGGCGGCGCCTACTTCGGCATGGGGGGTGCTGGCGGCAGTGGCGGTGCCGCGGTCGGCCCCGCGGGTCGCGGCGGGGTTGGCGGACTCGGCGGCTTCGGTGGCATCCTCTTCGGAGTCGGCGGCGTCGGCGGCAACGGCTTCGGCGCGGCCGACTTGGCTTTCGGCGGCAACGGCGGCCAGGGCGGCTACGGCGGCCTGCTCTTCGGCATCGGGGGCAACGGTGGTAACGCGGGCATCGGCGCCACCCCGGGCATCGCCGGCCCCGGTGGCTTCGGTGGGTTGATACTTTTCGGTCCAAACGGCTCGCCAGGGTCTAGTGCGTAGGAAGAGCGTGGGCGAAACCCTCGACGCGCGCCTACCATGGTTGTTGCGTCTGTCGGGGGAGCGCTCAGTAGCTGGGTGGTGATGACGCGTGGGGAGGGGCAGTGGACGTCGTGCTTGGGGTGTCGATGGACACCACCGTAATCAAAATGGTTGTGCTGGAAGGTGATTGCGTTGACGGGGCTACCGTCGACCAAGACAGCTTCGACGCCGAAGTCACCGAGCCTGACGACGCGACGGCGGCCGCTCAAGTCCTTTCGGCCATCCTGGGCACACGGGAGGGTGCTGCCGAGGCGGGCCACGCGCTGACATCCACCGGGGTGGTGTGGCGCGACCCCGCGGAGGCCGCAGCCCTGTGCGACGCGCTGGCCAGGTACAAGGTCGAGAACGTCTTTTTGGTGTCGGCGTTTGTCGCGGCGGCCGCATTGGCCCGGGCCGCCGGGTACGCCACCGGTTGCAGCCGCACGGCGATGCTGCTCGTCGAGCCGGAATCCGCGACCCTGGGCATCGTCGACTCCGAAACCGGTTCCGTCACCACGGTCTGCACTGAAGCGCTGCACTCCTGCGCGCCCGATTCCTCCGACGTCGTCGACCAGATGGCCGACATGGTCACGAGCTGTGAGACGTTGCCGGTACGCCCCGAGCGTCTGTTCGTCGTGGGTCACGGCGTGGACGTCGACGCGCTCACCTCGGCCCTGGAGGCGACGACGCGGCTGCGGGTGAGTGTGCCTGAGGAGCCGGCGATGGCGCTGGCCCGCGGGGCGGCGCTGGCCGCTGTGAACGAGCGGTCGGTCGACTCGACCGACGCGGCGCTGGCGTACTCGGAGGATTCCGGCCTCGACATGGTGGATCTGTACCTCAGCATTGCCGAGCCTGCCGATCACGATTCCGAACCGATCGCTTACAGCCGTGTCTCCGACCCCGAGGACGACACCGACACCGTCCTGATGGAACGGTTCGTCGATGCAACGCCGGACAAGGCCGAGCGGCGCTCCCGACCCTTGGCGCTTGTCGGCAGCGTGGTGGCGGCGGTCATCGTCGTGTCGGCGGTGGCGCTCGAGGCCGCGATGGCACTCAGTGTCCGCACAACCGTCGCCTTGCAACCCATCCCGCAGCAGCAGTTGATCGTGCCGACGCAGTCTGCGCCGCCGGCCGAGGAATCACCCGTGCGGGCGGTGCAGGCAGCCAGCCCATCTGCCCAGCGTGCGCCGCAGCCGGTGTCCGACGTGCCCAACCGTGTGGTCAACGCCCCGAGCACGCCAGCCGCCGCGGCCCCCGCTCCGGCCACCGGGCCGGCACCGGCGTCGCCGCCCGGGGATCCATTGTCGATCCTGTTTCCATCGCCTGCGCCCCAGGCTCCAAATGTGGGGCTGCCGGTGAATCCGCCTGCGTTGGGCATCCCGGCCGTGCCCGGTGTTCAGGTGCCGGGCGTGCCAGTGTTCGCACCCGTCTCACCCCCGCAGATAGGGGCGGCCCCGGTCCCTGTGCAGCTGCCGGCGGCGCCGTCGGTGCAATTGCCCGTACCCCCCTCCGTGCAGCTACCGTCGTTGCCGTCGGTGCAGCTACCCGCGCCGCCGTCGGTGCAGCTACCCGCGCCGCCTTCGGTCCATTTGCCATCGCCGCCGTCGGTGCAGTTGCCGTCGCCGCCGTCGGTGCAGCTACCCGCGCCTAAACTGCCGGCGCCGCAGGTCCAGGTGCCCACCCCGCAGGTCCAGCTGCCCACTGTGCCGGCGCAGCCGGCGGCGCCGCAGTTCCAGTTCCCCAAGCCTGCAATACAACTTCCCGGCGCGCCGGCACCGCAGGCGCCCCAGCTACCCACGTTGCAGCTGCCGCTGCCGAAAGGATTTCCGGGCTCCGGGCATTGATCCCGCGCGGGGTGTCGGCCATGACGTGCCGGCCAGGACCATCCACGTCGCTCGCTGATGACCGCTGCGGCCGACGCGGTCACCGACCGCCAGCCGAAACATTCGCGACCAAATCAAATCAGGTACCGGCGACGAGCGCGCGGGCGTCCTTCATCAACAACATCAAGTGCAGCTCATCAGTCGGGGACGGCACGAACTCGAAGCGGGCGTAAAAGGAGCGGGCCTCGACGTGGAGCGCGTGCACAAGGATCGCCCGCACACCGATCGAGTCCGCCGCCTGGGCACAGCGCGCGATCGCATCACGCAGCAGATGCTTGCCCAGTCCCTTGGCCCGCTCTTTGCGATCAACAGCCAGTCGGGACAGCAGGATCACCGGCACCGGGTCGGGCATATTGCGTCGGACCTTGCCGGGAGCATCGCCGCGTGTAACGGCCCCAGACGCCAGGGCGTAGAAGCCGACTACCCGGCCATCGCGGCACGTCACGAAACAGCGCGACGCACCTTGGATGTGGTTAGGCAATGCGCGGTTGCGCAAGTACTCGTTAAGGCTGGGTTCGCCGCAGTCGAAGTCGGCGATGTTGTCGGCTTCGCTGATCGGACGCGGCGCGCTGTAGGCGCTCACGCTTCAGGGGCGAAAATGGACCGCTCAGCGAACAGCTTCTCTAGGCGTGGATGGTGTGACACCGGCCGATCCAGCGCGGCCAGGAACTCGGTCCACGCCGCATCATCGAGCACGAACAGACGGCGGTCGGCTAGCACGTCGCGGGCGTGCGCCAGCGCCGCCGTGACTGTGAAATTGGTGAGATCGGTCCCCTCGATCTCAGCGGCACGACGAATCAACGCGTCCTGCTCGGGGGTCAGGCGCGCTGCAAGACGCTCAGTCTTTCGCTCAGCCTTGAGGGGCAGGTCGCTCCGTGCAGCCTTGGGTTTCGGGTGAGTCCGTCTCTTAAATTCAAAACTTTCAGTCGTCCGCTCACCCTCGGTAGCCATACCAGGGATTGTGTGCCTAATAGGCGTACAAGTCAACGGCAACCGTGCTGCCGTAACGGACTACGGCCCCCCTTCTCGGCTTGGGAACTTATTTCCACGTCGAATCTCTACCGCGGCTGGTGACCACCGGCCGCCTATTGGGCCTGCGATCGACGGCATTGTTGGCCAATTGACGTGCGCGGATGCCTAGAATGACGTGCACTGCGGTAGCAGTCCGTTAAGCAAAGACAGGACATCCGCGTGAGGTCTTCAACCGGCCTATCTGATGTCGGCGCCCACCGGCCGTTCACTCCGCCGATCCGTGGGCGGGCGGGCGAGCTGAAATTGATCGGCGCGCTAGTTACCGCGGTGGCGGAGGGCCGCGGGAGTGTGCTGGTCATTGAGGGCCCTCCGGGCATTGGCAAGAGTCGGTTGCTGACGGAGGTGTTGGCGCTGGCCGACAAGTGCGGGGTGCGCACTTTGTTAGGCGAGGCGTTCGAGTATCAGCAGACGGTGCCGTTTTTCTCGCTGTTTATGGCCACTTTGCGCGCCGATCCCCCGGTCGGAGATGTTGAGGCGCTGCGCCGGCTGGGCAGCTCGGCGGATCTGCGCTTCTGGGTAGTGCACGATCTGGCCGACGCGATACGTGTCGCGGCCGCCCGCACGCCGCTGGCGATCGTGTTGGAGGACATTCACTGGGCCGATAACGGCACGCTGTTGGCGCTGCGGTCGCTGGCCACCGGGGATCCGGGTGTGCCAGTGCTGTGGGTTGTGACCGCGCGCAGCGGGGCTGGCGGACCTGGGGTCCAGGAAACCTTGTCGGTGCTGCAACGCGCGAACGCCACATTTGTGCGATTGGCGACCATAACAGCGGACGCGGTCGCCGACATGGTCCAGGATGCCGTGCGCGCCAAGGCCGAAGAGTCGCTGCTGAATCTGGCCGCCAAGGCCTACGGAAATCCCTTTCTCGTCACCGAGCTGGTGGGGGGTCTTGGCGAGGAGGGCCGACTCAGCGTCAGCGGCGGGCGCGCAATCGTCAGCGGAGACGGGCTCCCGCGACGGCTGGGCGTAACCATGCGGCAACGACTGGACCTGCTGTCGGCTGGTGCTTCGGAAATGGTGCGGGTGGCGGCGGTGCTCCCGGATCGGTTTTCGGCGGGGTTGCTGGCCGCAATGCTGGACCGTCAGCCGGCGTCGTTGCTGTCGCCGCTCGAGGAGGTGGTGCGCGCCAATCTTTTCGTCGAAGACGGTGAGCAGCTTCGGTTTCGGCATGACTTGCTGCGCGATTGCACCCGGAAGTCGTTGCCGCAGTCGCTGCGGCGGGCGATGGAGCGCCAGGCGGCGTC
>NZ_JAFBAR010000011.1 GCF_019247635.1 Mycobacterium sp. | reverse complement strand
AGCTCACCGGCCAGCTCACCATGATGCTGGTCATGGTGAGCTACACCTTCACCGGTTTATACCTGCTATTCGGAGGGTGAGACGTCCGTCGCCCGCGCGCGCTGCCGCAACGGCCGCGAGCGGAACGGCACTGCCAATTTCGGAGCGTGAAATCGCAGCGGCGTAACGCTCACGGGCTAAGGCCTCGCCGAGCTTTCCCTAACGCGGCAGCTCCCGCCTCAGCCAATCGGGTGTTCGGCGCGCTTGTCGCCCTCCCAACGCCGCAACCCGGCGAAGCAACCGACGAGCTGCGGCGGCCGGTTCGCGATGCGCAGCGCCCGCCCGAGTTGCGCGCCGCCGACCCGGCGGGCCAGCGTGACGTGTGCGATCCAGTGCCCGGGCAGGCTGTTGGGCATTGGGCCCGGCGTCAGCTGGCCGCCGACCAGCCGGTGCACCTCCGCGTGCAGGGCCAGCAGCTCGCCCGTCGGGATCACCAACCGCGCCAGCACGACGTTGGCCCGGCCGAATATCACCGCGGCACCGATCGTGCACGGCAGCGGCAGCCGCTGCGCCACGCTGCGCAGCGGCTCGTCGACCGCGGGGTCAATGCGTTCGGCAACGGCCAGCGTTACGTGGGGCCGACTGGCCGGGGCCTGGCTGGGGATCCCGGCACCGGCCAGGTCCTCCCAGATGCGACGGATGGCTGCCTCGATCTCAGGGTCGAAAACCAGCTCGATCGAATGCACCATCAGCGCACCAGCGTGGTTATCCAGTCGGGTTCGAAAGCCGCGGCGCCCATTGCCGCGAATTCCGGGGCCGCCAGCGATCCGGCACCGGCGGGTAACACGGCACGCAGCGGAGCCAGCCGCGCCAGTGCAGAGCGATTCGAGGTCTGCACCAGCCCGGGATCCTTTGGCCAGCAGCCGATTACCAGTCCGGCACACGCAACACTATGTGCGGCAAGCGCTTCCAATGTCAGCGCGGTGTGGTTCAGGGTGCCCAATCCCACGCCGACCACCACCAGCGCCGCCGCGCCGACGTCGACGGCTAAGTCCCGCAAGGTGACACCGTCGGCGCCGAGTTCGACGAGCAGCCCGCCGGCGCCCTCGACGAGCGTCAAGCGGCCCGGGCGGTCCAGGTCGCGGATGCGCCGAACCAATTGATCGCGGGTGGGCAACGTCATTTCGGCCTCGACGGCCGCGGCAACAGGCGCCAGGGGCAGGGGATAGCGGGCCAGTCCGGCGAGCTCGCGCACCCCGGACAGTCGACCCACTTCGGCGAGGTCGTCGTCACCGTCCCGAGTGCCGGTCTGGACGGGCTTGCACACGGCGACGTCGATCCCGGTCCGCAGCGCCTGGCAGGCCAGCGCCGCGGTGGCGACCGTCTTACCGACCCCCGTGCCGGTACCGGTTACGAGCAGGCACGTCAACTGCGCGCCTGAAAGGAGCCACCAAGCACGTCCGTCAACACCCTGCGGGCAAGGTCAAGATCGACGGCACTCAGGGACGCCCGAGCGGTGAGCCGCAGCCGCGACGTTCCGGCGGGCACGGTCGGGGGCCGGAAGCAGCCCACCCGCACGCCGGCGTCCAGGCAGGCAGTCGCCGCGGCCAGCGCCGCCTCCGGATTGCCGAGGATCACGGACACCACCGCCGATGCCGGTTCCGTGGGTACGTCACAGATCCGAGCCAGCTCAGCGGCATGCCGCAGCACCGCACCCGGGCGCCATGCCTCGGACTGCAGCACCCGCAGCGCGGCCAGAGCCGCGCCGACCGCCGCCGGTGCCAGGCCGGTGTCGAAGATGAACGGCCGGGCCGCGTCGATCAGGTGGGCCCGCACCGCCGCGGGGCCCAGCACCACTCCGCCCTGACTGCCGAGCGACTTCGACAACGTCGTGGTCATCACCACGTCGGGCGCGCCGGCCAGCCCGACCTCGTGCAGCAACCCCCGTCCCCCGCCGCGGACGCCAAGGCCGTGCGCCTCGTCGACGATCAGCAGTGCGCGGTGCCGACGACATACGTCATGTAATTCACGGACCGGAGCCAAGACACCGTCCGCGCTGAATACCGAGTCGGTGATGACGACGGCGCGCTCCTCGCCGCGCGATCCCAGCGCCGCGTCCACCGCACCGACGTCGCGGTTCGGCGTCACCACCACCCGGGCCCGCGACAGCCGACAGGCATCCACCAGCGACGCGTGCGAGTAGGCGTCGGACACGAGCAGGGAACCCGGGCCGGTCAGGCTCACCACCGCACCGAGGTTGGCGGTGTAACCCGAGGAGAACACCAAACCCGTTGCGGCGCCGACGTATTCGGCAAGTGCGGATTCGAACTCCTGATGCAGCTCGGTGTCCCCGGTGACGAGACGCGAACCGGTGGCACCCGCCCCCCAGACGCGCAGCGCCTGAACACCGCCGTCGATGACGTCGGGATGCTGGGACAGGCCCAGGTAGTCGTTGGAGGCCAGATCGAGCTCGGTGGCGACGGCGGGTCGCGGGCGCAGCGAGCGCCGCAGCCCTGCCTCGCGGCGCTGTTGTGCCAGCGTGTCCAGCCAGGCCAGCGGTGACGTCTCGATCGGTGCCCGCGCGGCGTTCATGGGGTTTCAGCCTACGAGGCGCGCGACCTCGACCATCGCGGAGGTGATTTGGCCGATCTCGGCCGGCGTGCAGATGTAGGGCGGCATCGCGTAGATCAGGTTGCGGAAGGGGCGCAACCACACGCCGCGGTCCAGCGCCGCCGGTGTGGCGACGGCCAGGTCGACGGGCCGGTGGCATTCGATCACGCCGATGGCCCCGCAGACGCGGACGTCGGCCACCGCGGGCAGCGCCCGGGCGGGTTGCAGCCCGTCGGCCAGCCCGGCCCCGATTTCCGCGACCCGCGTCCCCCACTCCTGGCCGACCAGCAACTCCACGCTGGCCACCGACACCGCGCAGGCCAGCGGATTGGCCATGAACGTGGGCCCGTGCATCAGCGCGCCCGCCGTACCGGCGCTGATGGTGTGCGCGATGGCGGTGCTGCACAAAGTTGCGGCCAGGCTGAGGTATCCACCGGTCAGCGCCTTGCCGACGCACATGATGTCCGGGCTCACCCCGGCGTGGTCGGCGGCGAACAACGTGCCGGTCCGGCCGAAGCCCGTCGCGATCTCGTCGAAGATCAGCAACACCTGGTACCGGCGGCAGATGTCGACGAGGTCCACCAGGTAGCGCGGGTCGTGGAAGCGCATCCCGCCCGCACCCTGGACCACCGGTTCGACGACCACGGCCGCCAACTCCGCGGCGTGCCGCCCCAGTTGTGCCTCGAACGCCGCGGTGTAAGCGGGGTCGTAGTCGCGCGGCACCTGCGGCGCGAACACCTGCGGCGCCAGGATGTCGGTCCACAGCGAGTGCATGCCGCCGTCGGGATCGCAGATGCTCATCGGCGTGAAGGTGTCGCCGTGATAGCCGCCGCGCCAGGTCATCAGCCGTCGTTTTCCCGGCAGTTCGCGGCTGCGCCAGTACTGCAGCGCCATCTTGACCGCGACCTCCACCGACACCGACCCGGAGTCGCTGAAAAAAACGGTGTCCAGGCCGGCGGGGGTGATATCGACGAGCAACTGCGCCAGCCGGGCCGCGGGTTCGTGCGTCAACCCGCCGAACATGACGTGGTTCATCACGCCCAGCTGCCGGGTCATCGCGGCGTCCAGCACGGGATGGCCGTGGCCGTGGATCGCGGTCCACCAGGAGCTCATCGCGTCGAGCACCTCGACCCGGTGACCGTCGCGGATCAGCGTCAGCCAGGCTCCCCGGGCGGCAACCGCGACGACGGGCCGCACGGCTTCACCGCCGATGGTGCTGTACGGGTGCCAGAGGTGGGCGGCGTCGATCGCGCTGATCTGCTCGGGCGTCAAACCCATGGGGATGCAGCGTATCGGTCGCCTAAACGCCCTCGATCGGGGAGCATTGAACGCCATGCCCGAAGACGCCCATGCCGCCGGCCGCGACTCTGACCTCGACGCAGAATGTGGCGCAGAACCCTACCCAGAAACCGAGGAAGACGAACGACCGGTGCTTGTGTTGCGGGTGGGCGCCCTGGACATCGTCTGCACCCTCGGGCTGCTTACCACCCTCGTCGTCCTGGTCACGGTCACCAGTTGGCCGACGCGGCTGTATGGCTTCCTCTCGGATGTGTGCAACGACGAAATGTGCGGACAGGTGCCGTTCGGCGTCAATTACTACATCTATCCGGTGGTGTGGGGCGGCATCGGCGCAGCGCTGGCCGCCGCGATACTCGGTCCGGTCGTGTCGCTGTTCAAGGGCTGGCGCATGTACTACTGGCCAATTCTGGCCGCCTTCATCGTCATGGTCAGCTCGGTGGCCGGTAACGCGCTGACAACGTTCAGCGAACAGTATTGGCATTAAGGCCCGGCCTCGCCGGGCCCGGGGCCGCGTCCTCGACGGCACGCGTCTGAGACGCAAATCACACCCGTATGGCGCCTGATCCGGCGTAGCTGTCACCGTGCGGTCACGGTACGACAAAAAATCCCTCGTGCACCCCGCACGCTATGGACGCCCGCTCCTTCTGTTGTCAGAGTGTCTGTAGTGACTGGTGTGAATACGGAGGCTCGTCCGACGGGTTCACGTTGCCAAGAGTCATGCACCGGCGTTCGGCCCCGGAGTGGCGGCCGTGGAGACCCGTAGAGACCCCAGCCGGTCATGGAACAACGGCGAAGGCGCGAAAGTCACCGCGCTCAAGCCGGGAAAGCCCCTAGAAAGGTTGGAATACCAATGAGACGCATCTACGCCTTCGCGGTAGGTCTAGTGCTGCTCGCGGCTCCGTTGGTGGCCACGTCCGCTCTCGCGACCGCCGATCCGGGCATGAGGCAGATGGACTACCAGCAAGCTACCGACACCGTCGTCGCGCGCGGGCTTTCCCAGCGTGGCGTTCCGTACTCGTGGGGCGGCGGCGGCGTCAACGGCCCCAGCCTCGGCACCGGCAGCGGAGCCAGGACCGTCGGCTTCGACGCCTCGGGCCTGATTCAGTACGCCTACGCGGGGGCGGGGTTGAAGTTGCCGCGGTCCTCCGGCCAGATGTACCGCGTCGGCCAGCGTGTTCTGCCGGCGCAAGCACAGAAAGGTGACCTGATCTTCTACGGTCCCGAAGGCACGCAAGCAGTCGCGATGTACCTCGGGAACGGCCAGATGCTCGAGGTTGGTAACGCCGTCCAGGTTTCGCCTGTGCGCTCGAGCAATATGGCTCCGTACCTGGTCCGCGTCCTCGGAGCCCAGACCACACCCGCGCAGACGGTCCCCGGCCAGACCACACCCGCACAAACCGTGCCCGGCCAGACCACACCCGCGCAAACCGTGCCCGGCCAGACCGCACCGGGGCAAACCACCCCGGGGTTGACCACTACTCCTGGGCAAACCACCCCGGCACAGACGGTGCCCGGCCAGACGGTGCCGGCGCAGACGGTCCCCGGCCAGACGGTGCCGGCGCAGACGGTTCCCTCGCAGGCGGTTCCCTCGCAGGCGGTGCCCGGCCAGCCGGTTCCGTCGCAGACGGTGCCGGGCCAGACGGTTCCCGCGCAGACGGTGCCGGGCACCACGCGGCGGTGATCGTCCCGCCCCCTCCGAACACCCGCCACTTGCTCCGTCGCTGACGGCACCGCTGCTCAGCGACCCCTGACAACCGTCAGGGGAGCCTCGCCCGGCCGCGAGCGCTCAGGAGCAGGTGGCGGGTTTCGGTAAATTGACTGGATCATGCTGACCCAGTCGCCGCCGCGCCGGCCGAACTCCACCATGGAGCCGGCCGCGATGCGTACTGGATTGGCAGGCTCTTATCGCTACGATCTCGACGGCCTGCGCGGCATCGCGATCGCGCTGGTCGCCGTCTTCCACATATGGTTCGGCCGGGTCTCGGGCGGCGTGGACGTATTCCTGGCGCTGTCCGGATTCTTCTTCGGCGGCAAAATCGTTCGCGCCGCGCTCAACCAGACGCTGTCGGCGCCGGCCGAACTGGTGCGCTTGGTGCGCCGTCTGGTCCCGGCCCTGGTCGTAGTCCTGGCCGCCTGCGCCCTGCTCACCGTCTGGGTGCAGCCGGAGACCCGCTGGGAGACGTTCGCCGACCAGAGCCTGGCCAGCCTGGGCTACTACCAGAACTGGGAACTGGCCCACACGGCGTCGGACTACTTACGTGCCGGCGAAGCCGTCACCCCGTTGCAGCACATCTGGTCGATGTCGGTGCAGGCACAGTTCTACGTGGCGTTCCTGTTCCTGATTGCGGGATGCGCCTACCTGTTACGGGGTCCACTCCGTGTCCACCTGCGAACCGTGTTCGTGGTGGTGCTCAGCGTGTTGACCGTGGCCTCGTTCGTCTACGCGGTCTTCGCCCATCAGGCCGACCAGCCCACCGCGTACTACAGCAGCTTCGCCCGCGCATGGGAGTTGCTGCTCGGGGCGCTTGTCGGTGCGCTGGTGCCGCACCTGCGCTGGCCGATTTGGCTGCGCACGATGGTCGCCGGCATCGCGCTGGTCGCGGTCCTGGGCTGCGGCGCCCTGATCGACGGCGTCAAGGAATTCCCCGGCCCGTGGGCGCTGGTACCGGTCGGTGCCACGATGCTGATGATCCTCGCCGGGGCGAACCTGCATCCTGGCGCGCGGCTGCCGCTGCCGAATCGACTGCTGGCCACGCGGCCACTGGTGGCGCTCGGAGCGCTGGCGTACTCGCTGTACCTGTGGCATTGGCCGCTGCTCATCTTCTGGCTCGCCTACACCGGTCACACGCACGCCAACTTCGTCGAGGGCTTGGGCGTGCTGCTGCTCTCCGGAATGCTGGCGTACCTGACCACGCGCCTGGTCGAGGAGCCGCTGCGCTACCGGATTCCAGCGGCGCCCAGCCCTGCCATCCCGTGGCCGCGCCATCTGCACCGGCCGACGATGGTGCTGGGCTCGGTGGTGTTGCTGTTGGGTGTCACGCTGACCGCTACCTCATTCACGTGGCGCAACCACGTCAGCGAGCAACGCGCCGCCGGCAAGGAGCTACTCGAGCTCAACCCTGACGACTACCCCGGTGCGCGCGCCCTGACCGAACACGTGCGGGTCCCCACGCTGCGAATGCGGCCCACCGTCCTGGAGATCAAGGACGACCTGCCGGCCTCGACCCGAGACGGTTGCATCAGCGACTTCGTCAACCCCGCATTGGTCAACTGCATGTACGGCGATGTGGACGCCACCCGCACCATCGCCCTGGCCGGCGGGTCGCATGCGGAGCACTGGCTGCCCGCGCTGGATCTCCTCGGGCACATGCACCACTTCAAAGTTGTGACATATCTCAAAATGGGCTGCCCGCTGTCCACCGAGGAAGTCCCGCTGGTCATGGGCAACAACGCCCCCTACCCGCAGTGCCGCCAGTGGGTGCACACGACGATGACCAGACTGGTCGCCGACCATCCCGACTACGTGTTCACCACTACCACTCGACCGTGGAACATCAAGACCGGCGACGTGATGCCGGCAACCTACATCGGGATCTGGAAGGCGTTGTCGGACAATAATATTCCGATCCTGGGCGTGCGCGACACACCTTGGCTGGTCAAGAAAGGCAAACCGTTCGATCCGGCTGATTGCCTGGCCAAGAACGGCAACCCGGACTCCTGCACGGTGAAGCGCTCCGAGGTACTGTCCGATCGCAATCAAACCCTCGACTTCGTCACGCAGTTTCCGCTGCTCAAGGTGCTCGATTTGTCCGACGCGATATGCGGACCCGAGATCTGCCGTCCGGTGGAAGGAAACGTGCTGATCTATCACGGGGCTCACCATCTGTCCCCCACTTATATGCGGACCATGGCCCCCGAACTCGGTCGGCAGATCGCGGCGAACACCGGTTGGTGGTGAGGCGCTGAGTGCCCGCTGAACGTTGCGGCGACGTTACGCTGGCCGACCCAGACGTGCGCGCGCGGATAAGGTCGAGTGATGTCGTTGAGCAACCCAGCGAACTCAGGCGGAAAAGACCCAACCCTGCCCACCGTGTGGCCGGGAAATGCGTATCCGCTGGGAGCCACCTATGACGGTGCCGGCACCAACTTTTCGCTGTTTTCCGAGATCGCCGACAACGTCGAATTGTGCCTGATCGACGACGACGGCAGCGAGGCCCGCATCCCACTCGACGAGGTGGACGGATACGTCTGGCACGCGTACCTGCCCAACGTGATGCCCGGCCAGCGGTACGGGTTTCGGGTGCACGGACCCTTCGAGCCGGCGGCCGGCCACCGGTGCGACCCGAGCAAGCTGCTCCTCGACCCCTACGGCAAGGCGTTCGACGGCGATTTCACCTTCGGCCAGGCCCTGTACTCCTATGACCTGAAGGTGGTCGACCCGCACGACCCCAACGGCCGCGGGCTCGAGACGGGCACGCCGCCGATGGTCGACTCCCTGGGCCAGACCATGACCAGCGTGGTGATCAACCCCTTCTTCGATTGGGCCTACGACCGGGCACCGCTCACCCCCTACCACGAGACAGTCATCTACGAGGCGCACGTCAAGGGCATGACGGAGTGCCACCCCAGCGTCCCCGAGGAACTGCGGGGCACCTACGCCGGGCTGAGCCACCAGGCAATCATCGATCACCTCAAGTCCCTCAACGTCACGGCCATCGAACTGATGCCGGTTCACCAGTTCATGCACGACTCGCGCCTGTTGGACCTGGGTTTGCGAAACTACTGGGGCTACAACACCTTTGGGTTCTTCGCACCGCACTACCAATACGCCGCGAGCCGGAAGGCGGGCAGCGCCGTGGGCGAATTCAAGACCATGGTGCGCAGCTTCCACGAAGCGGGCATCGAGGTCATCCTCGACGTGGTCTACAACCACACCGCCGAGGGCAATCACCTGGGCCCCACCATCAACTTCCGCGGCATCGACAACAATGCCTACTACCGACTGGTCGACGAGGATCTGCGGCTGTACAAGGATTTCACCGGCACCGGCAACAGCCTCAACGCCCGCCACCCGCACACCCTGCAGCTGATCATGGACTCGCTGCGCTACTGGGTCACCGAGATGCACGTGGATGGCTTCCGATTCGACCTGGCCTCCACCCTGGCCCGCGAGTTCTACGACGTGGACCGGCTGTCGGCGTTTTTCGATCTCGTGCAACAGGATCCGGTGGTGAGTCAGGTCAAGCTGATCGCCGAACCATGGGACGTGGGCGAGGGCGGCTACCAGGTCGGCAATTTTCCGGGTTTGTGGACCGAGTGGAACGGGAAGTATCGCGATACTGTGCGTGACTATTGGCGGGGCGAGCCCGCAACCCTCGGCGAGTTCGCGTCCCGGCTGACCGGGTCGTCGGATCTCTACGAGGCGACCGGCCGTCGCCCCGGCGCCAGCATCAACTTTGTCACCGCGCACGACGGGTTCACCCTCAACGACCTGGTGTCCTACAACGAGAAACACAACGACGCCAACGGCGAAGACAACCGGGACGGCGAAAACCACAACCGCTCCTGGAACTGCGGGGTCGAGGGGCCGACCGACGATCCGGAGATCCTGGAGCTGCGCGCCCGCCAGATGCGCAACATGTGGGCCACCCTGATGGTGAGCCAGGGCACGCCCATGATTTCGCACGGCGACGAGATCGGGCGCACCCAGCGGGGCAACAACAACGTCTACTGCCAGGACTCCGAATTGTCTTGGATGGACTGGTCGTTGGTCGACAAGAACGCCGATCTGCTGTCCTTCGCCCGCAAGTCGACAGTCCTGCGCAAAAAGCATCCGGTGTTCCGGCGCCGCCGGTTCTTCGAGGGTGAGCCGATCGGCAGCGGCGAAGAAGTCCGCGACATCGCGTGGTTGACGCCGAGCGGTCAGGTGATGACACACGACGACTGGGACAAGAGCTTCCACCACAAGTGTGTGGCGGTGTTCCTCAACGGCGACGCCATCACCGCACCCAATGCGCGCGGTGAGCAGGTGGTCGACGATTCATTCCTGTTGTGTTTCAACGCCCACGACCAGAACGTGGAGTTTGTCACACCGCCCGGCGACTACGCGCAAGAGTGGACCGTGGAACTCGACACCAGCGATCCCGTGGGAGACACCAATCTGGTGGTGACGGCCGACAAAAACCTCACCTTGGCGGGACGTTCCCTGCTGGTCCTGCGTAAGACCGCCTGACACATGGCTTTTCCGGTACTTTCCACCTACCGGGTACAACTGCGTGGTACAGCAAGCGGATTCGCGTTCACCTTTGCCGACGTCGAGAATCAGCTGGACTATCTCGACGACCTCGGGGTCTCGCATGTGTACCTGTCGCCGATCCTGTCCGCCGTCAGCGGGTCAAGCCACTTCTACGACGTCACCGATCCGACGACGGTGTCGCCGGAGCTGGGCGGCGCCGACGGCCTGGCGCGGCTGTCGGCGGCGGCGCGGGCGCGCGGCATGGGCCTGGTCGTCGACATCGTGCCCAACCACGTCGGAATCGACAAACCGGAACAGAACCCCTGGTGGTGGGATGTGTTGCGGCACGGGCGATCTTCGCAGTACGCGTCCTACTTCGACATCGACTGGGACCTCGACCATTCTGGCCAGGGGCGAATCGTGCTGCCGCTGCTGGGTTCCGACGACGACGTGGACGCATTGACCGTGGACGGCGAACTGTTGCGACTCGGTGACCTGGCGCTTCCGATCGCCCCCGGCACCGGCCAGGGCACCGGCCCGGAAGTGCATGACCGCCAGCACTATCGGCTCATCGGCTGGCGCAGCGGGATAACCGGCTATCGACGGTTCTTCTCGATCACATCGCTGGCCGGGCTGCGGCAGGAAGACCGCGCCGTCTTCGACGCCGGCCACGCCGAATTCGCCCGCTGGTTCAGCGAAGGACTCGTCGACGGCGTGCGAATCGATCACCCCGACGGATTGGCCGACCCGTCCGGATACTTGGCCTGGCTGCGCGAACTGGTCGGGACCGACGCCTGGATCGTGATCGAAAAGATCCTGGCCGTCGACGAGGCGCTGGAACCGACGCTGCCGGTGGCCGGGACGACGGGCTACGACGTACTGCGAGAAGTCGGCGGAATCTTCGTCGACCCCACCGGAGAGCCGGCGCTGACCGCTCTCGTCGAATCCACCGGCGTGGACTATGCGGCCATGCCCGCCCTGCTGGCCGAACTGAAAATCCGGTCGGCCACCGAGACTTTGGCCAGCGAGTTACGCCGCTTGTGCAGGTCGGTGGTGGCCGCCGCGGGTGCCGACGACCCGCTGCTGCCCGACGCGGTGGCCGCCTTGCTGACCCACATCGACGTCTATCGGTCGGACTATCGCGGGCTGGCCCCGATCCTGCCCACAGCACTGGCCGAAACCCAAGCGGCGCGACCGGAATTGGCGCCCGCGCTGCAAGTGCTGGCCGCGGCGCTGGCCCTCGGCGGCGAGCCCGCCACCCGCCTGCAACAACTGTGCGGTGCGGTGACGGCCAAGTCCGTCGAGGACTGCTTGTTCTACCGCGATGCCCGCCTAGTCGCATTGAACGAGGTCGGCGGCGAGCCGCGGCGATTCGGGGTGGGAGCAGCGGAGTTTCATCACAGCGCCGCCACCCGCGCCCGGCTCTGGCCGCACGCTATGACGACGTTGACCACCCACGACACCAAACGCGGCGAAGACGTGCGGGCACGAATCGGCGTGCTGTCCCAAGTGCCCTCGCTGTGGAGTGAGTTCGTGGCCCGCTGGGAGCTCACGGCCCCCTCCCCCGACCCCAACACCGGACAATTCCTGTGGCAGAACATCTTCGGGGTGTGGCCGGTGAGCGGCGAGGTCACCGGCCAGCTGCGCGAACGGCTGCACGCCTACGCGGAAAAGGCCATTCGGGAAGCCGCGTCGCACACTTCGTGGAACGATCCGGATGCCGAATTCGAAGACACGGTGCACCGCTGGCTGGATGACGTGCTCGACGGTCCGGTGGCCGCGGAGCTGACCAAGCTCGTCACCCAACTCAATCCGCATGCTGAAAGTGACGCGCTGGGCCAGAAGTTACTCGCGCTGACCGTTCCCGGCATACCCGACGTCTACCAGGGCACCGAACTGTGGGACGACAGCCTCGTCGACCCGGACAACCGCCGCGCGGTCGACTACGGGTCCCGGCGAGAGGCCCTGAAAGCATTGCGGCACCCTAAAATCCGGGTGGTGGCCGGTGCCCTGCGGCTGCGCCGCTCCCGCCCGGAAAGTTTCCTGCGCGGCGCTTACCTGCCGGTGCTGGCCGCCGGCCCGGCCAGCGAGCACGCACTGGCGTTCCGGCGTGGCGACGACATCCTGGTCGCGGTGACCCGCTGGACGGTGCGGCTGGCCGAAACCGGCTGGGGTGAGACGGTGTTGCTCCTGCCCGACGGCACCTGGACCGACACACTGACCGGGACAACGTTCAGCGGGTCGACCCAGGCCGCCGAGTTGTTCGCGGACCTGCCCGTCGTCCTGCTGGTGCGATCGTGACCGAATTCAGCGTGTGGGCGCCGAATCCCGACCTGGTGCGGCTGGATGTCGGCGGCACGGTGCACCCGATGACGCGCTCGGACGACGGTTGGTGGCACACGACGGTGGAGGCGGCACCGGACTCCCGCTACGGATACCTCCTCGACAACGATCCCACCGTGCTGCCCGACCCGCGCTCACCGCGTCAGCCCGACGGCGTGCACGCCCGCTCACAGCTGTGGGATGCGTCCTCAGCGTCGTGGACGGACGCCGGCTGGGCCGGCCGTTCCGCGGCCGGTGCGGTGATCTACGAGCTGCACCTCGGTACGTTCACGCCGGCAGGCACCTTCGACTCGGCTATCGAAAAGCTGGACTACCTGGTCCATCTCGGGATCGACTTCGTCGAGCTGATGCCGGTCAATTCCTTTGCCGGCACGCATGGTTGGGGCTACGACGGCGTGCTCTGGTACAGCGTGCACGAACCCTACGGCGGCCCGGACGGGCTGGTCCGTTTCGTCGACGCCTGCCACGCCCGGGGACTGGGTGTGTTGATCGACGCGGTGTTCAACCATCTCGGTCCGTCGGGGAACTACTTGCCGCGGTTCGGGCCATATCTGTCGTCGGGAAGCAACCCGTGGGGTGAAGGCATCAATATCGCCGACGCCGACTCCGACGAAGTACGCCGCTACATCATCGGATGCGCGCTGCGCTGGCTGCGCGACTTTCATGCCGACGGCCTGCGACTGGACGCCGTGCACGCGTTGGTGGACACCACTGCGGTCCATATACTCGAGGAGCTCGCCGCCGAAACCGCCTGGTTGTCAACCCAGCTGGACCGTCCGCTCGCGCTGATCGCCGAAAGCGACCTCAACGATCCGAGGCTGATTACCCCCCGCGACCAGGGTGGCTACGGGATGACCGCGCAATGGGATGACGACATCCACCATGCCATCCACTCCGCGGTTTCCGGCGAACGGCAGGGCTACTACGCGGACTTCGGGTCACTGGCCGCACTCGCACAGACATTGCGCCACGGGTACTTCCACGCCGGCACGTATTCGTCGTTCCGCCGTCGCCGACACGGGCGCCCGCTGGATACCGCCCGTATCCCCGCCACGCGACTCGTCGCGTACACCTGCACCCATGATCAGGTCGGCAACCGCGCTCTCGGCGACCGGCCCACCGAGCACCTGACCGGCGGCCAGCTCGCGATCAAGGCTGCCCTGGCTCTTGGATCACCCTGCACCGCAATGCTTTTTATGGGCGAGGAGTGGGGAGCCTCGACACCTTTTCAGTTCTTCAGCTCGCATCCCGAACCCGAGCTGGCCAAAGCCACCGCCGAGGGCCGCAAAGCGGAATTCGCCGAGCACGGCTGGAACGCCGACGACATTCCCGACCCGCAGGATCCGCAGACGTTCCAGCGTTCCAAGCTGAACTGGGCCGAGGCCGCCTCCGGTGAACACGCCCGCCTGCTCACTGCATACCGCGACCTGATCGCTCTGCGCCGCAACGAACCCGACCTGGCCGATCCGTGGCTGGAACACCTCGTCGTCGACTATGACGAAGAGCAGCGGTGGATCCTGTTGCGCCGTAACCGGCTGGTGATCGCCTGCAACCTGGGCACCGATCCGGTAACCGTGCCGGTCACCGGGGAGCTGGTGCTGGCCTGGGGCGCACCCGTCGTCGGCGCCAACAGCACTGGGCTGCCGCCGCATTCGTTCGCGGTGTTGCGTTCCTTGCGCGAGCAGACGTAAAAGCACCTAAATCCGCGGACTTTGGGGGTTTTTGTGTCTGCTCGCCCGACAAAGTTCCGTGCAACTGCGCGCGTCGTCGCCAGATCTTTGCCGGACTCGTCATAGAGTCGGCTAGGTAATCTTGGGCCGGGCACGCGGTGGCTGAGCGCCCAGTCTTGAAAGGCGGGGGAAACGTGAATTTTTCGGTGTTACCACCAGAGATCAATTCGGCCCAGATGTTTTCGGGCGCGGGTTCGGCTCCACTGCTCGCGGCCGCGGCGGCCTGGGACGGGCTGTCTGCCGAGTTGGATTCGGCGGCGGACTCTTTCACGTCAGTGACCTCAGGGTTGGCCACGGGGGGCTGGCAGGGGGCGGCGTCGCAGGCGATGGTCGCTGCGGCCGCACCGTATGCGGGCTGGTTGAGTGCCGCAGCCGCCCACGCGTCAGGCGCCGCTACGCAGGCCCAGGCGGTGGCGACCGCGTTCGAGGCGGCGCAGGCCGCCGTCGTGCATCCGGCGGCCGTGGCGGCCAACCGTTCGGGCTTGGTGTCCTTGGTGCTGTCGAATCTGTTCGGGCAGAACGCGCCGGCGATCGCGGCCGCCGAAAGCCAGTACGAAGAGATGTGGGCCCAGGACGTGGCCGCGATGGTCGGGTATCACGGCGGAGCGTCGGCCGCGGCGGCGCAGCTGACGACGCCGGCGCAGACCTTCCAAACCCTGGCCGCCAATCCGGCGGCGGGCTTCAACTTCGGCCTCTTCAATGACGGCGTCGACAACGTGGGCTTCTTCAACACCGGTAACTTCAACGAGGGCCTTTTCAACGGCGGCAACTATAACTTCGGCATAGCCAACAGCGGCACCCTGAATGTCGGCATTGGCAACTACAGCCTGGGCAACATTGGCAACTTCGGGCTTTTCAACAACGGCACCGGCAACGGTGGCATCTTCAACACCGGCAGCTACGACACAGGTTTCTTGAACCTCGGCGACCTAGACTCGGGTATCGCCAACTTCGGCAGCGTTGACGCCGGCTTCGCCAACTACGGCAACTACCTTTTCGGCGTCGGCCTCACCGGCAATTACAAGGTCGGTTTCGGGCCGCTGTTTGACATCGACTACAACTACTTCTAAACGCGCATCTGCGCGAAGCGGCTTGGCCCGGTTGTGGATAACTGACTGGCCGTAACCGAGTCGGCCGCCCATGATTCGCGCATGAATCATGTCGATCTGCTACCGGTTCCGCCCATGGACACCGCCACCGATCCTGTGCACTCAGCTTCCGACCTTCGGCAGCGGTGGCGTGCTCTGATGGGGCCCTTGGGATTCGATCAACGGCTGTTGTGGTTCGGCTTCGTCGGGACGGACCGTCGGCTGATCAAGGCGCTCAGCCAGATAGCCATGAATCCAAGACCGAAGGGCCGAATCCTGAAGAATCTCATGTCGGCACTACGCACCACGCTGGATGACTTCCAGCCCGGCGTCACGGTGGCGTTCCTGCTGACCGGACCCGGGCGCGGCCCGATTTCGCAGGCCGACCGGATATGGGCAAAGTCGTTGGCCGACATGGCCGAACGGTTCGCCGTGCCCCTT
>NZ_JAFBAR010000112.1 GCF_019247635.1 Mycobacterium sp. | reverse complement strand
TCGGACTGTCCCACGCCAACGGTCTCCAGCAGGATCACGTCATAGCGCAGCGCTCCCAGCAACCGGACGGCCGCAGGAACGGCGGCGGCCAGACCGCCCAGATGGCCACGCGTTGCCACCGAACGGATCAGCACCTCGGAGTCGTTGATGTGCGCGGACATTCGGATGCGATCTCCTAGCAGCGCACCGCCACTGAACGGCGACGACGGGTCGACGGCCAACACCGCCACCTGGCAGTCGCGCTCGCGGTACGCGCCGACCAGAGCCGCGATCGTGGTCGACTTTCCCGCGCCCGGCGGTCCGGTGATGCCGATAACTTGGAGGCCGACGGTCGGCGCCGGCCCGATGCCGGCCAGCACCTCACCCCGGTGCTCGCTCTCCACGAGGCTGAGCAGCCGGCCCGCAGCGCGCTGAGAACCTTTGCGCGCGTTGGCAATCAGATCGGATATGTCCATTACTTACGGGGCGACTTCAAGCCAGCGCGGGTCGGCCCCAAGCCGATCGCTCGATGCGATCTCCGGATGCAGCGGCTTGAGCGTAGCCAGTTTGTCCATCGTGGTGTCGCGGCGGGGGTGATGCCCACGCGTCCATCTCCTCGCGGCTCACGGGTTTCTCCATCTGCGGACGAGAACATGATTCTCTCATCGCGAGAGTTCGCGTTGCAAGGCGCCCTGACCCGCGAATAGTCGCAGAATCGCACACCTCGGCGCCGATCGTGCGATCCTGCGTCTGCCAACCGAGCACAGGAGGTCCTATGGGGACGATCGCGGTCCCAGGTGGCAACGTCTGGTTCGAACGAGTCGGCGACGGGCCAGGCCTACCGCTGCTCGCGGTGCACGGCGGGCCCGGCCTGCCGCACAACTACATCCGGTCGCTGGAACGGTTGGCCGACGAACGGGAAGTGATTTTCTGGGATCAGCTCGGCTGCGGGAAGTCCGAATGTCCCTCCAACGCCAGACTTTGGACCATGCAACGCTCCGTGGCGGAACTGGATGCGGTGGTAAAAGCGCTGGACCTGAACCGTTTTCACATCTTCGGCAACTCGTGGGGTGGCATGCTGGCCCAACAGTATGTCCTCGACGTGACCTCGGGCGCCGTGAGCCTCACGATCTCCAACAGCACCGCGTCCATCCCCCAGTTTTCAGCGCATGTGACCCAGTTGAAGTCGGAGCTGGACCCGGCGACGCAATCCGCCATCGACCGACATGAAGCCGCCGGCACGACACACGCCGCCGATTACCAGGCCGCCGTCAGGACCTGGAACGAGACCTATCTTTGCCGAGTTCACCCCTGGCCCGGCGAACTCGAGGACGCATTCCGCAACATGGGCGCCGAGATATTCGAAACTATGTTTGGCCCCAGCGACTTTCGCATCGTCGGCACCATCCGTGACTGGGACGTCGTCGAACGGTTGGCCGAGATCACGCTGCCCACCCTGCTCTTGGCCGGCAGGTATGACGAATGCTCACCCGACCACATGCAGGACATGCACCGGCGGATTGCCGGCTCGCGGTTCGAGCTGTTCGAGTCCAGCGCGCACATGCCCTTCTTGGAAGAGCCCGAAAGGTTCGATCGGGTAATGCGCGAATTCCTCCGGCGCGCAGACGGTTGACCTGTTCCAACCAGGGGCGGCATCCCGTGTGAGGCTAGGCCACCACGGGCACACGGCCGGCCGGCGCACCTCCCCGAGTCGAGTTGGCCGTTCCGCCACTATTGTTCTGCATGCGTCGAATTGGGCCGGTGAATTGGCCCTGCGCCGGGTATTCAACGCTGCACGGCTCGGCGATCGCTGAGCGTGCTCGCAGAGGTGGAGATGAACATGGACACGTTGGCTACGACTGAAATCCTGGCTCGCTCGACAACGCTGACCAGCGTTGGCTGGGTCGGCTACATCATTATCGGAGCGCTCGCCGGTTGGATCGCGGGCATGATCATGAAGACCAAGGAAGGCCTGCTTCTGGACATTGTGATCGGAGTCGTGGGTGCTCTGTTGGGTGGATTCCTGCTCAGCTTCTTCGTCGACACCGCCAGCGGTGGTTGGTGGTTCACGTTGTTCACGGCCATCTTGGGTGCGGTCATTCTGCTCTGGCTGCTTCGCCTGTTCCGCCGCGCATAGCCTTCCTATGCATTCTCGCTTCCGCGCCCAGCTAGGCCGCAGGTAGACGGCCGGAGTGACCGAGCCCACAGTGCTGTTGGCCGCGTATACGTTGCAGCACCGCTCTCGCGGGGTATTGGTCAAGGGACCCCAAAGAGAGGAGCGCAACATGAGTGAGCGCAGCACGGGACCGGTGGAAGCCGTCAAGGGCGTCATCGAGGACGCGGTGGGCAAGGCCAAGGAAGTCATTGGCATCGTGTTCAACCACGAAGGTCTCCGCAAGGAAGGCCGCGCCCAGCAGGACAAGGCGCAGGCACAACGCGACGTCGCCAAGAATGAGGCCAAGGCCGAGGCGTCACGCGCAGCCAAGAACGCGGCCGAGGGCCGCCAGAAGGCTGCCAAGTAAACGAGCAAGCGCTGCTGTTGGGCCGCCCCTAAGGGGCGGTCCAACAGCGCTTGCTGAGGAACACAAGTCGCACGAAGATCGTTGGGACCAAAAGAACTACACCCCCGCAGTTAGCCGATGGGCTCAGTTCTTGCCGGCGTTGAGCTTGGCGACGATGGTCCGAAAGTCCTCGGTAACGAACGACTGGTGCTCGGCGGACAGCGCGTAGTCGATGCTGGCCAGCACGGCGCGCTCCAGATGAATGTTGAGCACCCGCTTGGTGCTCTCCACCGCCTGCTGGGGCAACTCCAGAATTCGCTTCGCGCAGGTCAGCGCCTCGGCGACCGGATCGTCGACGACATGGTTGGCTAGGCCGAGTTCGACGGCCCGCTCAGCGCGAATCTTGGTGCCGGTCAACGCATATTCCTTGGCCAGCATCAAGGAGATGTGCAGGGGCCAGGTCAGCGGCCCACCGTCAGCCGCCACCAAACCCACCTGCACGTGCGGGTCGGCCAGGAAGGCGTCTCTGGCGATGTACACAATGTCGCTTAGCGCGACCAAACTGCAGCCAAGCCCGACGGCCGGGCCATTGACCGCTGCCACCACGGGAATGCGGCAACGCGCCATGCCCAGCACGATCTCGCGGCCATCCCGGATCGTCTTGGCGCGCAGGTCGGCGTCTTGAGCCAGTTCGGCGAGATATGCGAAATCGCCGCCGGCCGAGAACGCCTTACCACTGCCTGTCAGCACCGCCGCGCGGGCGGTGGCATCATCGGTCAATCGCTGCCACAGTCGCGCGAGTCCGACATGTAGGTTGTCGTTGACGGCGTTGAGGGCGTCCGGACGGTTCAGCGTGATGATCCGCAGCGGCCCGTCGGCCCGAACGTCGATTTCGGTTGGCATATCGTACATTCAGACTCCTAGTCCCAAGATGCGCGAAGCGATGATGTTTTTCTGTATCTGTGAAGTCCCACCCATCACGCTTTGCGCGCGGCTGTAGAGGTAGGCGCTGAGCAGGTCTGGGTCCCGGGTGCCGCTGACGGCCAGCGCGGCGTGCCCCACGGCTTGTTCGACCCAGGTCATCAGCAGTTTGTCCAGCGATCCCTCCGGCCCGTGCGAGACGCCGTCGAGTTGTTCGGACAGCCTTCGCCGCACATGGTGGGTCAGCATCTCCGATTGGACCGCTGCCCATGCGAGTTCGTCCGGCACCAGATCGTCCTGACCGTCCCAGCGCGCCACCAGTTCTCGAACCAGCTTGCCGTAGCGGGCCGCGTATCCGAGCGTGGACGGCTCGCGTTCGTGCCCGACGACGGTCATGGCGACCGTCCAGCCGTCCCCGGGAGAACCGACCATGCGGTTCGCCGGGACCGTAGCGCCGTCGAAGAACACCTGGCCGAACTCGTTCGTGACTCCGTTCATCATCCGCAGCGGCCGCTGTTGGACGCCAGGCTGTTTCATCGCGAGGACGAACGCCGACAGGCCACGGTGCCGCTTGGCGCCTGGATCCGTGCGGGCCAGGAGCAGACACCAGTCCGCCACGTCGGAGTAGCTGGTCCAGATCTTGTGTCCGTGCACCACGTAGTTGTCACCCTCGCGGGTGGCGGTGGTGGACAGCGACGCCAGATCGGAGCCCGCGCCCGGCTCGCTGAAGCCCTGACACCACCGCTCGGTGCCGTCGATGATGCCGGGCAGAAAGCGTTGCCGCACTTCTTCGTTGGCGTGCCTGCCGATGCCGTAAACCAGGTAGCCGACGCTGGGGCGCGGCGGGGCGCCAGCACGGACCAGCTCTTCGTCGACGATGACGTCGTACACCGGCGGCAGGTCCTGTCCGCCGTAGTCGCGTGGCCAGGACAGCCCGAAGAAGCCGTTCTGGTACAGCGCCCGATGCCATTCGGCCATGTATGCCCAGTACTCGTCTCCCGAGCCGGAGTACCTTTTGGCGTGCGCCGAAAGCCAGGAACGCAAGCGCTGCCGAAAGTCGGCTTCCTGCGGCGAATCACGAAAGTCCAAGGCCGACCTCCTTCAGGCTTGCCGGCCACAGCTCGGCCGATGTCAGGGCCCGGCGCAGATACACATGCACCACGCATTCCCACGTATTGCCGATACCGCCGTGCACCTGCACCGCCGTCTCACAGACGGTCCGGCTGGCGCGCTCGCAGTAGACCTTCGCTATCCGCGCGGCCCGGATCGCTTCGGACGGCGCCAGTTCGTCGACCGCCCACGCGGCATGCCGCAGCACACTGACCGAACCCTCGATCAGCGCCAGGCTTTCGGCCAGCAGATGGGCGACGGCTTGATACGAGCCGATCGTCTTGCCGTACTGTTCGCGGATTTTCGCGTAGTCACACGCTACGGCGTGCGCGCCGCGCGCCGTTCCCACCAGATCCGCCGTCGTGGCGACCAGCGCCAGGGCCTGCCATCGCTCGGCGACGTCATCGGACACCTCACCTACGGCGGCCCGCGAGGCCGCGACTTCCGCGCTGGCCCTGGTCAAATCAGCGCCGGCATTGCCGTCGACCAGATCGGCCGCCAGGACGGTGGTGCCCGAAAGCCACAGGGCACGCTCGTATCCGCGCGCATCGATGGCGCGCTCACCGAACGCGATCGTTGCCCGGCGTGCCTCGGTGTCAAGGTGGCGGGAGATGTCGTCGGCAAGCACCGGACCGAGGAAGGGCGCGTCCACCAGTCGGCGCCCGAATTCCTCTGCGACTATTGCCACTTCGACACCCGAGGCACCGTCGGAGCGCAGCGATCGCCAGCCTGCCATCTCAATCTGCTTGTCCAGACGCGAGATTCGGCTCTCGTCGGCCAAGTCTTGCACCGCGCCGGGCCCGAGATCGTCGGCCATCTTCGCGGCCGCGTCACGTAATTGTTGCTGTTCAGCTGTCAGACGTACATCCATAGCTCTCCTTGAGCACTCGGCGCAGCACCTTGCCCGAGGGTAGGCGAGGAATCTCCGGCACGAACACCACGCGGCTGAGCCGCTTGTAGGACGCCAACCTCGCATCCACGCGGGCGATCAGGTCCGTGGCGAGCGCGGGATTACCGGGCGCGTGGGTGGCGACGGCGGCCACGACCGCCTCTCCGCTGGCGTCGTCGGGAATGCCGAATACCGCACAATCTTTGACGGCTGGATGGCCGTGCAGCACAGTCTCGATTTCAGCCGGCGCGACCTGGAAGCCACGCACCTTGATCATCTCCTTGACGCGATCGGTGATCCGCAGCCAACCGTCGACGTCTACCCAACCGACATCCCCGGTCCGGTACCAACTTTGAAAATCCCCGCAGCACACCTCCGCGGTTGCCTCGGCGGGCAGGTAACCGGCCATCAGCGAAGTCGACCGCGCCTGGATCTCACCGACCTCGCCCGGACACACCGGCAGGCCCGTCTCCAGCGACACCACCCGAACCTCCACGCCCGGCACCGGTCGTCCGACCGCGTCCAGCCGTGCCCCGGTCAGCGGATTACATGCGATGACAGGCAGCTCCGTGGTGCCGTACGCGGGAACCCAACCAACGCCGGTACGTCGGGTCACGACCTCGGCGATGTCGGCACTGACCGGCGTCGCCCCCCACATGATGAACCGCAGCGATGACAGGTCATAGGACTCGAGCTCGGGGTGTGAGGCGATGGCCATTGCGATAGGTGCGACGGCCATTTCGATTGTGATGCAATCCTTCTCGATATGGCTCAGCATCCGGTCGATGTCGAACCGCCGATGCAGCCGCAGCCATGCGCCGGTCCGCAGCGCCGTAAGGATGTTGAGCAGGCCGAGGATGTGTGATGGCGGCGTGACGACCTGGATGCGATCGCGGCCGGTGAGCTGCAACGCATGACGCCAGTGCCCAATGGCCGCATCCAACGAGGCGTGGGTGTGCCGGACGGCCTTTGGCAGCCCGGTGGTGCCGGAGCTGAACACCAGCAGGGCGTCGCCGTCACGGCGGACCCGACGGGGCGCGGGCTCGGCAGCGGGCACCGGTTCGTCCAGGTGCAGCATCGGCATCAGCCCGGCCAGCACCGGGTGGTCGCCAACCGCGCGGGCCGGGTTGGTCAGCGCCAGTGCGTGTTCAACCTCGGCGCGCTTCCAGGCGGGGCTGATCAGCACCGCCGCGGCGCCCAGCCGCCAGATGGCCAGCAACGCGGCGACGAACTCCGGCCGGTTGGACGCCATCACCGCGACCCGCTCGCCCGCGTTCGCACCGTCCTTGCTCAGGGCCGAAGCCAGCCCGTCGGCCATCGCGTCGAGCTGGGGAAGGCCGAACCGCCGCTCTTCGAACACGAGCGCGGCCGCGTCGGTCACGTCCTGTCCTCCCGACAGTCTTGAGAAGATCCTATCGCCTGACGAGAATAGTATTCTCTATACTGAAGAACGCAAGTACGGGGCCCGTCGAAAGGAGCGATCACGGTGGAGCTGGCCGCAGAAGCGACCGAGGTCGGCACGGTGACAATCCACCTCGACCGCAAGAAGGTGTCCGTGCCGCTGGTTCCCGGCGAGACGCTGCTGGAAAGCGCGCGGCGGGCGGGGCTCAATCCCCCGTTCAACTGCGAAGCCGGCAACTGCGGCACGTGCATGGCCAGGCTCAGCGAGGGTAGCGCGACCATGCGCGTCAACGACGCGCTCGATGACGACGAGGTGGCCGAGGGCTACATTCTGACGTGCCAGGGTGTGCCCGACACGGCGTCGATCACTGTGCACTACGAGTAACAGTCACGGAAGAGGTGGCGACATGGCCAAGGGGATCATCTACGTCGAGAGTCGGCCCACGTCACCGGACCGCGACCAGGAGTACAACGCCTGGTACAACGACGTGCATCTCAAAGAACTGCTGGCGCTGGACGGGTTCGTCTCGGCACGCCGCTTGCGACCGATTGGCGGCGACGGCCCATATGTGGCGCTTTACGAGATCGAAGCGGACGACCTGCAGTCGGTGTTGGACAACATGCTGGCCCACTCCCGCCAGCTGCACCTGTCCGACGCGCTGCAGCTTGATCCGCCGCCGGTGATGCGCCTGCTCGAGACGACGATCGATCACCGCCCGGACGCTTAGCCGCGCAGCTCCCGTCGACCGTGACGCCGCAGTCACGCTGAGGCTCGAGCGCGACTGCAGTGTCACGTCGGAGCGGTGTCACACTGTTCGGGCAGCTTCGGCGGCGGCCGATAGTCAGGTTGATAACCGGACACGTGTATCGGGCTGCCCACCAAGCGGTAGTCACCAGCCGACACAACCACTTCGGGGGTGGCCCTCAGCGCCTCCGGCAGCGTCCGCACGGCCGCCGCGGGCACCCCCAACGGACGCAGCCGGCCTTCCCAGCCGGCGGCGGTGTCGGTCGCCAGCGCCGCGGTGACGACGTCGAGCACCTCGTCGCGACGCGCCACCCGTTCGGCCATGGTTTCGAATCCCCCGATACGCGCTGCGGCTGCGAAGGATTTCCAGAAGCCGTCATGGGTGATGAACAGCGCGAGATAGCCGTCTGCGGTTGGAAACAGTTGTGCCGGAACATAATACGAGTGCGCGCCGTTCGGTCGTCGTACCGGCTCGACTCCGTTGTTGAGATAGGCAGAGGCGTGGTAGTTGAGCTGGGACAGCATCACGTCGCGCAACGACACGTCCACCTGCCCGCCGGTGCCGGAGATGATCTTGGCCAACAGTCCCAGCGCCGCGCACATTCCCGTGGAGTTGTCGGCCGACGAATAGCCGGGCAGCGTAGGAGGTCCCGCCGGGTCACCCGTTAATGCGGCGATGCCGAAACCCGCCTGGACTACGTAGTCGAAAGCCGGATCGTCGCCGCCGTGCAGGCCAAAACCGGTGATCGCCACGCAGACGATCTTCGCGTTCCAGCCGCGCAACGCCGCATAGGTGAGGCCAAGACGGCGGATGGCCGACGGTTTCAGGTTTACCAGCAGTGCGTGAGAGTTCGACACCATTTCACCCAGAGATCGTTGTCCCGCTTCGGAATTCAAGTCGAGACAAACGCTGGATTTGTTACGGTTGAGGCTGGCGAAGTAGCTATCACCGACTCCGCGCGAGATCTCGCCGCCGCGCGGCTCTATCTTGGTGACCTCGGCGCCGAGGTCGGCAAGCAACATGGTGGCGTACGGCCCGGCCAGCATGGTGCCGACCTCGAGGATGCGTATTCCCGCCAGCGGTCCGGCGGACGTCACCGCAGTTCCGTTGCGAGCGCGGCGATCATCTCCCGGGTGCGGCGCTTGGAGGCGACGAGTTCGTCGCGGTTGTCACCGATCGGGAGCAAGCGCACCGACAGATCCGTGACGCCGGCGTCGGCGAAAGAGCGGAATCGCGACAGAATCTGCTCCGGGTCGCCGGCCGCACAGATATCGCCGACGTCTTTGGCGTCCCCGTATCCCAGCAGCCGTTGGTAGTTCGGCGAGACCTCGGCCTCGCCCAGGATCCGGTTGGCCCGCTCGCGTGCCGAGTCGACTTCGTTTGCCGCGCACAGACAGACGGGGATGCCAGCGACGATGCGCGGCGCCGGCCGCCCGGCGTTATCGGCGGCCTTGGTAATCCGCGGGACGACGTGCTCGCCGACGGCGCGCTCGTCGGCCATCCACAGCACGGTGCCGTCGGCTCGCTCACCGGCAATGGTGAGCATCACCGGTCCGAGCGCAGCCACCAGCACCGGCAGCGGCGCGACCGGGGCCAGGTCGAGCGGGTTGTGCACGTGAAACGTGTCGTTCTCCACGTCGACGGGGCCGGGGTTGGCGAAGGCGGCGTGCAGCACGTCGAGGTAGTGCCGGGTGTAGGCGGCGGGCCGCTCGTAGGGGATTCCGAGCATGTCCTTGACGATCCAGTGGTGTGACGGTCCCACGCCCAACACCAACCGACCGTTGGTGGCAGCCTGTGCCGACAAAGCCTGCCGGGCCAACGCAATCGGATGCTGCGCTTGCAGCGGCACGACGGCAGTGCCCAATTCGATACGGCTGCTGCGGGTCCCCATCAGGGCGACCGCCACGAGTGCGTCGAAGTCGTTGGGGATCTGCGGGATCCAAGCGCTGTCCAGGCCGGCCGTCTCGGCCCAGTCGATATCGGCCAGCATCCGGATGACCTTGCGCGCGGTGTCGCCGCGCTCGGGTCCGATCATCACTCCGATGCGCACTGTTCCTCGGTTCCCTTCAAAGCGGGTTCGGGGCCGCCGGTCAACGCACGGATGTCGCGTACCAGAGTGTCGAGCGGCGTTCCGGTGGGGAAAACGGCTGCGGCACCGGCGGATAGCAGCTTGGGAACGTCGGCGTGGGGAATCGTTCCGCCGACGACCACGGCGATGTCGGCGGCATCGGCGGCCCGCAGCGCGTCGATGGTCCGCTTGGTGAGTGCCAAATGCGCGCCGGACAGGATGCTCAGCCCCACCACGGCGACGTCCTCCTGCACTGCGATCGAGGCGATGTCCTCGATGCGCTGCCGGATGCCGGTGTAGACGACCTCGAAGCCCGCGTCTCGCAGGGTGCGTGCAACGATCTTGGCGCCGCGATCATGGCCGTCGAGGCCGGGTTTGGCGACCAGGATCCGGACGGCCATCTAGAACACCACCGGTTGCTGGAATTCGCCCCACACTGCTTTGAGCGTGGAGACCATCTCGCCGACCGTGCAGTAGACGTTGGCACAGTCGATTAGCTTGTGCATGAGATTGTCGGTCCCCTCGGCGGCACGCGCCAGCGCGGCAAGGCTGGATTGCACTGCACCGCTGTCCCTTTCAGCCCTGATCTGCGAGAGCCGCTTAAGCTGCATGTCGCGTCCCTCGGCGTCGAGTTCGTAGGTGACGATGTCCGGCTCGGGCTCCTCGGAGACGAACCGGTTAACCCCGACCACCGGTCGGGTGCCGGCTTCGATGTCCTGATGGATGCGGAAGGCCTCGTCGGCGATCAGGCCCTGCAGATATCCATCCTCGATGGCGCTGACCATACCGCCGTGGCGCTCGAGATCGTCCATGATTTCGACGATGCGGGCCTCCGTGGCGTCGGTGAGGGCCTCGACGAAGTAGGAGCCGCCGAGCGGGTCGGCAACGCGTGCGACACCGCTTTCGTGGGCCAGGATCTGCTGGGTACGCAGCGCCAGCGTGGTGGACTCCTCAGTGGGGAGTGCGAACGGCTCGTCCCACGCGGCGGTGAACATCGACTGCACACCGCCCAGCACCGCGGCCATCGCCTCGTAGGCCACCCGGACCAGGTTATTTTGCGCCTGGGGGGCATACAGCGACGCGCCACCGCACACGCACCCGAAGCGGAACATCGACGCCTTGTCGGTCTTGGCACCGTAGCGTTCCCGCACCAGCGTCGCCCAACGCCGCCGTCCCGCACGGTATTTGGCGATCTCCTCGAAGAAGTCACCATGCGTATAGAAGAAGAACGAGATCTGCGGGGCGAACTCGTCGATCGTCATCCGGCCGCGTTCCACGACGGTGTCGCAGTAGGTGACGCCGTCGGCGAGGGTGAAGGCCATCTCCTGGACGGCGGTGGCGCCGGCGTCGCGGAAATGTGCCCCCGCCACCGAGATCGCGTTGAACTTCGGAACCTCGGCCGCGCAGAACTCGATGGTGTCAGCGATCAGCCGCAGCGACGGCTCCGGCGGCCAGATCCACGTGCCGCGCGAGGCGTACTCCTTGAGGATGTCGTTTTGAATGGTGCCGGTGAGCTTGGCCCGCGGCACGCCCTTGCGTTCGGCGGCGGCGACGTAGAACGCCAGCAGCATCGCGGCCGTGCCGTTAATGGTGAAGCTGGTGCTGATCTGGTCCAGCGGGATTCCGTCGAACAGGATCTCGGCGTCGGCCAGCGTGTCCACCGCGACACCGACGCGGCCGACCTCCTCCACGACCTCGGGATCGTCGGAATCGAAGCCGCACTGCGTGGGCAGATCAAGCGCCACCGACAGGCCCGTACCGCCCTGGTCCAGCAGGTAGCGGTAGCGGCGGTTGGATTCCTCGGCGGTACCGAAGCCGGAGTACTGCCGAAACGTCCACAGCTTGCCCCGGTAGCCGGATGCGAAGTTGCCCCGGGTGAACGGAAACTGTCCGGGCGGCGGCGGCTCCGCCGTGACGTCTTGCGGACCGTACACCGGGGCAAGCGGGATGCCCGATGAGGTCTGGGCTGCATTATCCATCAGTGAATAACGTACTTGCAAAAAAAGAGAATGCCAATACCACGCGGATGAGCTGGGGAAACATCGCAAAGCGCGACGCTGGCGGCGGTGGCCGGCCCTCGGCTGCAGGTTGGCGGCCGAGTCCTCTGCGGTCAGTCGACGGGGACATTGAGGATCGGGCGGTCGACGGCGGCGCCTGGACCGTCGAAATGCCACCACTCCCCGGAGTAGACGGTGAGCCCGCCGTACGTCATGGCGCTCCGCAGACGGGCCCGGTTCGCCTGAGCGTCGGCGCTGACGCCCTGGGTGGCGAATGCGTTTGCCCGCGACGTGAAGTCGTCGAAATCGGTGCCCATGTCGGCCAGGCAAAAACCGCTCACCACACGCTCAGTCGGGCACTGCTCCTGGGCGCTGGCGTACGTCACGTCCACAGAGCGACCCGATTCGTGGCTGTGCGCATACTGCCCGGGGCGCGCGACCCATGCCGGGTTCGGGACGATTGTGAACATTTTGACCTGGACGTCGTGTGGCCGGTAGCAATCCCAGAACACCAGGAACTGTCCCTGAGGGCGCAGAACCGTGGCGGCCGCCGCGAGGCCCGGCGCCATGGATTCGTGCACGAGGCACCGGCCGTCGGACGGGTACAGCTGTGCGTGCGTGAAGTTGTTGGTCGTGGCGTACCGCAGGTCGATCAGCGCGTCGGACACCACGCTGCGAACGTCGACGAAGCCGGCCGCGGCGGCCGCGTCGCTGACGGGCGGCACGGGCGCTGCCGTCCCCAAGGGCTCGCCGGTCGCATCGGCCAGCACCAGGACGGCGAGCAGCGAAAGAAACGCACCAAGGCGAGCCATCTGGCAATTGTGGCCCGTTGTGCGTCCAGAGCCGGCGAAGAACGCGCTGACCGAGCTGCCCTCCGCGTCAGCACGCTGGGGCGAGCCATCGCCACGGCCTCCCCCTGGCGAAGCGGGAGACACTTCAGTATATTAATATTTAAGATGTTGAATACTTCGCCGGCAGCGCACGGCGGTCTTATCGAGCAGGGGAGGGCGTCCGTGGGCGAGATACGAGCGTTGTCGTTGGCGCAAGCTGTTGAAACGCCGCTTCCCCGTCCTGCGCGATGGGCGAGCACGCAACGATTCGACAATTGGCGGGCCACAGTGCGGCAAACGACGCTGAGCAACGTGGCGGCCTTTGTCGGTGCGCGCCGAGCAACTGAACGCGACGGCGCAGTGATCGAGCCGGCCGGCGAGATCCTGCACGAGTTCGCCTCCGGCGGGAAATGCTTGCGTTCGACATTCATGTACTTGGGGTGGCTCTGCGGCGCAGAGCCCTGCGACGCCGCCCTGCGTGCCGCCGCCAGCTTGGAGTTGTTACACGTCTTCGCGCTGCTGCAGGACGACGTCATGGATGATTCGACAGAACGCCGTGGCAGGCCCGCAGTCCACGTTCAACTAGCTCAGTGGCACCGCGCCCGTAACTTGTCCGGCTCGGCGGAGCACTTTGGTGCCTCGGCTGCCATCCTGCTCGGTGATCTGTGTCTGATCTGGGCTGAGCAGATGTTGCGCGAGAGCGGCGTTGAGTCTCAATGCCTGCGGCGGGCGTGGCCGCGCTATGACGCCATGCGCGCCGAGCTGGCGGTGGGTCAATTTGCCGATCTGGCAAGCGATGTCCGCGATTTACCACCGCTGGACGCGGTCCTCGACGTGGCGCGGCGCAAGTCCGGCAACTACACCGTTCGTCGTCCTCTGGAAATCGGCGCGGCGATGGCGGGCTGCGACGAGAGCACGTTGTTTCACATCGGTCGGTACGGGGCAGCGGTTGGCGAGGCATTTCAACTTCGGGACGACATCTTGGGTGTGTTTGGGTCGCCGGCGGTCACCGGCAAGCCCAGCAGCGGAGACCTGCTCGAACGCAAGGCAACCAGCCTAGTCCTGATCGCCCACCGGATGGCCGAGACGGCGAACAGGCACGAACTCACCGAGCTGATGAGCAGACACGACCTCGATGAAGACGCACTGGAACGGTGGCGAACGTTGATCGTGGCGTCCGGGGCCGTTCAACAAATCGAAGAGATGATCGACGAACTAATAACGTCTGCCCGAAAGGCATTGGCTGACATGACGATCGACGGTTTTGTTCGCGAAGCGCTGGACAACATGGCGGGCGTGTGTACAGACCGGGCCGGATGAGAAACGTTTACTCGAAGGCAGAACTATGCGGACCGTAGGCGGGCACAGCAACCATGTATTGGTGGTAGGTGCGGGTCTGGCGGGCCTGGCGGCGGCGTTGCACCTCGCGGGTCGTGGCCGTGAGGTCACAGTGGTCGAGCGTGAGTCGTGGCCCGGCGGACGAGCGGGCAGAGCCGACATCGATGGCTACCGGCTCGACACCGGCCCGACCGTGCTGACCATGCCGGACATCATTGACGAGGCATTCGCCGCGGTCGGCGAAACACTGTCCAGCAGAGTAGAACTGCTGCCGCTGGAACCGGCGTACCACGCAGTGTTTGCCGACGGCACGTCGTTAGATGTGCATAGCGATGTGAATCGGATGGCAGCCGCCGTCGAAGATTTCGCGGATCCGGAACAGGCCGCGGGTTACCGGTCCTTGCGCGAGTGGCTAAACCGCTTGTACCGCATCGAATTCGACAGCTTCATTGCCGCTAATTTCGATTCTCCACTTGCGCTGCTCACTCCGCAGCTGGCCCGGATAGCTGCCCTCGGCGCGTTCCGCAACTGGGACCGCATGGTGCGGCGGCACATCACTGACGCGCGATTGAGACGGGTCTTCACTTTCCAGTCGTTGTATGCCGGTGTGGCGCCGCAGAACGCCCTGGCGGCCTACGCCGTAATCGCCTACATGGACACGGTATCCGGGGTTTTCTTCCCACGCGGCGGTGTCCGCGCACTGCCCGACGCGCTGGCTGCCGCCGCCACCCGCGCGGGTGTCCGGTTCCTGTACGGCCGGACAGTCACCGAGCTTGAACGCAGTGGCGACCGCGTCACCGCTGTCCGCACCGATCACGATGAGCAAATCTGTTGCGATGCGGTGATACTCACGACCGAGCTGCCCCAGACATACCGACTCCTGGGCCGGAAGCCACGTCGCCTGCTCGCGCTGCGGTCCTCACCGTCCGCGGTCGTCGTCCACGTCGGGTGTCGCAGCCTGCCGCCTACGACAGCGCATCACAACATTCTTTTCGGCGGAGCCTGGGAGGAGACGTTCACCGACATCATCCGCGACGGACAACTCATGCGGGATCCGTCGCTGTTGGTTACCCGCCCGACCGCTAGTGACCCAACCTTGGCTCCCACTCGGCGCGACCTGCTTTACGTCCTGGCGCCGGCACCCAATCTCACTCGCGGCAACCTCGATTGGACCTGCATCAAGGCTCCCTACGCCGACAACCTGATCACCACGGTAGAAAAGCGGCTACTGCCGGGCCTGCGCGACGACGCGGACATCCTGGATGTTGTCACGCCCGCCGACTGGGCGCAGAAGGGAATGGCCGCGGGTAGCCCGTTCGCACTGTCGCACACCTTCGCCCAGACAGGACCTTTCAGGCCCGCCAATATGGTGCGCGGTCTGCAGAACGCGGTGCTGGCCGGATCCTCGACGGTGCCGGGTGTCGGCGTGCCAACCGCACTCATCTCAGGCCGGCTGGCCGCAGATCGCATCACCGGCATCGCCACCCGGTCGCGCACGCACTTTCCGATGAAGGCGGGGACGCCATGATCCGTAGCGAGCTGAACGCCGCAGGTATCGACGGCCCGCACCTGCGCGCCGCGTATCGCCGATGCCGCGAGATCAACGCCGCGCACGGCCGCACCTTCTTTCTGGCGACCCGCCTACTGGCGCCCGACCAACGACCTCCAGTCCATGCGCTGTACGGATTCGCTCGCTACGCCGACGACATTCTCGATGATCTGGATCCGAACCTGGACAACATAACTCGGGCCGAACGGCTCGACCGGCTGGCCGAACGGTTCCTCGCCGGCGGCGACTACCGGGACGACCCCGTGCTTGCCGCGGTCGCCCACACTGCACATCGGTACGAAATAGCTGCCGAATTGTTTGAAGACTTTTTGTACTCCATGCGCATGGACCTGACAGTCACCGACTATCCCAGCCGCGACGCGCTCAACCTTTACATGCGCGGCTCGGCTGAAGTAATTGGGCTGCAGCTTCTTCCAATACTTCAGACCGTCGGACCGGCTGCCGACGCCGCCCCCTACGCCGAAGCGCTCGGACGCGCTTTCCAACTCACCAATTTCCTGCGCGACGTCGACGAGGATCTGCTGCGCAACCGCATCTATCTGCCCGCCGACGAGCTCGCCGCGCACGGTGTCGACCGCGATCTATTGACCTGGTGCCATCGCAGTCGTCACACCGATCAACGGGTCCGCGACGCGCTGGCGGAACAACACGACATAACGCGCAAGACCTACAAATTCGCCGCGTCGGGCGTCGACTTGCTGGCGCCACGCTCGCGACCCTGCGTCGCCGCGGCGCTGACGCTGTACTCGGAGATTCTGGACCGAATCGAAGACAGTGGTTTCAATGTGTTCGGCCGCCGCCATACGGTCGGCGCTACCCGACGGCTGCAGGTTGGGGGCGCGGGTCTCATTCGCGCGTGGCGAGTGCGGGCCCACCCGTCGTTCCTATCCGAACGTTGGCAGCGAGGTGCGGCGTGACCGACCCGTGGCAATACCTGCTCGTCCTGGCCGCATGCCTGGTGATCACTGCGCCACTCGAGATTCTCGGTCCCGGCGTCTATCGGCAGCCCCGGCGGCTGCTGCGCGCTGTGTTGCCAATCGCGGCGGTGTTCCTGCTCTGGGATGAGATCGCGATCGCCGCCCACGTATGGACATACAACAACGCCTACATCGTGGGCCTGAGCATTCCCCTTCGGGTGCCGATCGAGGAGACGTTGTTTTTCGTCGTGATTCCCGCGTGCGCGCTGTTGACCTACAACGCGGTCAGCACCATTGTTGATTGGCTTCGCCGATGACGGGATTGGGTTATACCGTGCCGGCCATCCTGGCCGTCTTGGCCGTCTGCGCAGTCGAATTGGGTTTCCTGCACACCGGCCTATTCCGGCGCGGAGCCTACTGGCTGTCGATGCTGATCGTGCTGGGCTTCCAAATTCCCGTGGACGGCTGGCTGACCAAGCTCAGCTCTCCCGTCGTACGCTACGACGCTCACCAGATTTCGGGTCTGCGCTTCCCGTTCGACATTCCGATCGAAGACTTCTTGTTCGGCTTCGCACTGGTCACCGCCGTGTTGCTGCGATGGGAGCAGCAACGTGCACGCCGATGACCGCGGCTGGCAAAGCGACGACCTGACGGGCGTCTTCGACGCGGGCGCGGCGGCTTACGATCGGCTGGTAGGCGCCAACCCCGGCTACCACACCAACCTGCGGACGTCCACCGGCCGGATGCGAATCCCGCACGGCGGGAAGGGACTACGGCTACTGGATGCCGGCTGCGGTACCGGCATATCGACGGCCGCCCTCGTCGATGTCGCGCCGGAGGCCGACATCGTCGCCGTGGATGCGTCGCAGGGAATGCTCGCCGTTGCACGGGCAAAACAATGGCTTCCGTCGGTACGGTTCGTGCACAGCCCGATCGAGACGCTGGCCGAGCATGGCGTAACGGGTCCCTTCGACGGCATCCTGGCCGCCTATTTGGTGCGCAATCTAACCGACCGAGACAAGCAACTACGACAGTTCTGCAGCCTGTTGCGCCCGGGCGGAACCCTTGCGGTCCACGAATATTCGGTGCGCGATTCGCGTGCCGCCACTCTGGTCTGGCACGCCGTCTGCTGGGGAATCATCATCCCGGCTGGTTGGTGGCACACCCGAGACAGCTCGCTGTACCGCTACCTATGGCGAAGTGTGCTCGGGTTCGACGGAGCGGCGCGGTTCCGCCGCCGTCTGCGCGACGCCGGCTTCACCGCGGTGCACAGCGAAACGATGCCCGGATGGGAAGCCAACATCGTGCACACCTTCCTCGCACACGCGCCGCAATGATCGACCGCCGCCACCAAAAACTCCCGGCGCCAACCGGTTTACCGGATGCCGGCGCGCTGTCGTCGCGCCCGCGAGTTGTAGTGGTCGGCGGCGGCATCGCGGGACTTGCCACCGCGACCGGTCTGGCCGAACGCGGCGTGGCCGTCGAGGTACTCGAACGCGAGGCTTACCTCGGCGGACGAGTGGGCGGCTGGACTGAAACCCACAACGGCACCGACCTCGCGATGAATCGCGGGTTCCACGCGTTCTTTCGGCAGTACTACAACCTGCGAAGCCTACTGAGCCGAGTTGACCCGCAGCTACGGATGCTCACTGCCGTGGAGGACTATCCGCTGGTCGACAACGCGGGACGCCGAGACAGCTTTCGCGGATTACCACGCACACCCCCGTGGAACGCTCTGGCGTTCGCGTTGCGCAGCCCGACATTTCGGCTTGCCGAGCTGACCCGCATGGACGCCCGCGCCGCCGCCCCACTTGCGGCGGTATCGGTTCCGCAGATTTATCAGCACCTAGACCACATCGACGCCGAGACCTTCCTGCGAAACATTCGGTTCCCAGCGGCCGCGCGGCATCTCGCGTTCGAGGTATTCTCGCGCAGCTTCTTTGCCGATTCAACGCAGCTTTCGGCCGCTGAGTTGGCCACGATGTTTCACATTTACTTCCTCGGCTCCAGCGAAGGACTCGTCTTCGACGTTCCCAACGCAAACTACGACACCGCCCTGTGGGAGCCGTTGCGGCGTTACCTGGAGGAGCGTGAGGTGCGGTTCGGCCTTGGCACGAACGCCCTCCGGATCATCCCGGGCTCGCGCAAAACGTTTCGGGTGCACACCGATTCCGACGGATACCGGGAAGCCGACGCCGTGGTGCTGGCAACCGAAGTCTCTGCGCTGCAGCGGATCGTCGCCGCTTCGACCTGTTTGGGTGATGAATTATGGCGGGCAAGAGTTCAACGGCTGCGCACCGCACCACCGTTCGCCGTGCATCGATTGTGGCTTGACCGCGAAGTGGCCTCGCACCGGCCGGCGTTTCTCGGCACCGCCGGCCATGAGCCGCTGGACAACGTCAGCGTGTTGGAGCGCTATGAGCGGGAAGCTGCCGGGTGGACACGCGCTCATCGTGGCTCCGTAGTCGAATTGCATTCTTATGCACAGACATCCACACCCTCCCGCGAACAGGCGGTAAAGCGCCTGAACGAGCTCTACCCGGAAACCACCACGGCGAAGGCGATCTTCGAACGCACACTGTGCCGCGACGACTGCCCGCTGTTCGAGCCGGGCTCACACGCTCGGCGACCGGGCGTCCCCACTCCGCAACCCGGGGTGGTACTCGCCGGTGACGGAGTCCGGATCGACCTGCCGGTGGCGTTGATGGAACGTGCCGCAACCACCGGATGGTCCGCCGCCAATCACCTGTTGACGCAGTGGGGCATCTCAGGTCACCCGCTGAAAACGGTTCCCAATCACGGACGCTCACGGCTGCTGCGCACGCTGGCGTCCCGCGACGGACGGCGCCGTCGGTGAAAAAGCAGGCAAATAACTGGCCGCTACGTGTCATCGAGCGGACACCATGGGCCGATCAGCGTCCAACATACCGCGACGCGAATCCGGCTATCATCCACGCCGCGTTGGACCGGTCGCAGCGCAGGCCTACTGGCAACTGGTACGTGCTGGGTGCAAGCAGCCAGGTACGCAGCGACGAGCCCATGGGCGTATGTGTCGCCGGAGTCGAGCTCGTCGCCTGGCGCGATCGACAAGACGGGTTGCGGGTCGGGCCGCGCAGTTGCCCGCATCTGGGCGCCGACCTGGCCACCGCAAAGGTCCACGGCGGCAACCTGATCTGCCGATGGCACGGATTGACTCTGGATGGAGCACGGTGCGAGCTCGGCTGGAAGCCGTTGCCCAGCCACGACGACGGAGTGCTGGCATGGGTGCGGTTGGACAGCGTCGGAGGCGAGCACCCGTTAGCAGAGCCGGTGATTCCGGACAGACCTACCGACGCGACGATGGTCGCCGTCAGCGAAATGGTCGGCGTTTGCGAACCGCAGGACATCATCGCCAATCGGCTTGATCCCTGGCACGGCGCCTGGTTTCATCCCTACTCCTTCACCCGGCTCAGCGTGCTTTCGACGCCCACCGAGGACGCCGATCATTTCCTGGTTGAGGTGACGTTCCGGGTCGGCCGGTTCGGGACCCCCGCCCTCGCAAAATTCTGTTCACCGGAAGCGCGCACCATCGTGATGCAGATCGTCGACGGTGAAGGCTCCGGCAGCGTTGTCGAAACCCATGCCACACCAATAGCTTTGGGGCCCGACGGGCGGCCCCGCACCGCCGTCACGGAAGCCGTCATCGCTCATTCTGACCGCCCCTGGTTCAAGCGATCCCTCCGCATCGCGGGGTTGATCACGCCGCTGATGCGGCACGCGACGACGAAGCTGTGGCGAGACGACCTGGAATACGCCGAACGCCGATACCGGACACGCACTCAGAATTAACCACCGATCAGCCGAAGGATGCGACATGCTAGCCAGAATCGCTCGCCTGGCTCTCACCGCGTCCCGAAGGGTATGTGCGCTCGCCGTTCTCGCGATGCTGACCGCGGCAATATTCGCCGTTCCCATGACCGGTAGCCTCCCGGCAGGGATGTTGGACGCGGCAGCCTTCCCTGCAGCGGCAGGGATGCCGCCCTCGCTACGCGGACGAAAGTGGGGTCTTCGGCCGTGTCGGCACCCACGTCTTCGCGACAGGCGATACGGTGGTCGACACATCGTGGATAAGGATGCCTGCACGTGACCCAGCGTGGTGCTCTCCCTCGGCCCGCAAGTCGAGCAGAGCTGGAGAAGTTAATTTCAGCCGATATGCGGGCGATCACAGCGCAATCAGACCGCATCGGACGTCACTTCGCGCGGCAAAACCAAGTTAGTCCCAGTGATTTTCATGCGCTGCTGCACATCATGGTCGCCGAAACCGCCGAAACGCCGCTGACACTTACCCAATTACGCAAGCGCATGGACGTGTCGCAGGCGGCGATCACCTATCTTGTCGATCGGATGATTGACGCGGGTCATATCCGGCGTGAACCCGATCCCGCGGATCGCCGCAAATGGCTGCTTCGCTACGGCGACAACGGCATGGCGCTGGCGCGCGAGTTCTTCAGTTCGCTGGGCACGCATCTGCATCTCCAGATGAACGAGCTTGATGACAATGACCTGTTCGCCGCGCACCGGGTGTTCAGCGCGATGATCGCGGCAATGTCCAGCTTCGAAGACGAGCTGGCTACCGCCCCCGCCGAGCCGTCATCGGCGGAAGCGCCCGAACGCGCGCAATCCAAGTTGACACGACGGCGCAGAGCGTAGGCACGAGTTCACCAGTCACGGCTCGCCGGTTGTATGCCGCACCGCAACACCTCTTGCTCGACGAGGTCGGCGCCTCGCTGCACGCCCCCCGTCGCAACGAAACCTTCGGCCACCCGACGCGCACCGTCCGTCATCGTTATCGCCCGCAACACCGCAGCCTTCAGCCGCCCGACCGTCAGCCTTTTCGCCGGCAGCCGGGTGCCACACCCCGCCACCTCGACCCGCCGCGCGACTTCTGGCTGGTCACGCGCGAAAGGGACGGCGCAGACGGGCACGCCGCGCTCGAGCGCCCTGACCGTGCTGCCCATGCCGCCGTGGGTGATTGCGCAGACAGCGCGATCCAAAAGTGGCCCGTGTGGTACGAAGCGGCACACCGTCGCGTTCGGCGTAGGACGCAGGCCGGCGGGCACGCCAGCGGGAAATGTCACGACCACGTGGAGGGGCTCATCGGCCAGTGCCTGCATCGCCGCTACCGCCAGCGCCCGATCGGCCTGTCTGATCGACGAGGTGTTGACCAGCACGACGGGCCGGTCGATCCCCTCAAGCCAGGCGGGCATCGGCTCGGAGGGAGGTTCGAAGCTGCACGCGCCCACGAAATGAACGAAATCGGCCCATTCGCGGCACGGATACTCAAACGGTTCGCCCCCGACGGCCAACAGCAACGGCGCCCGCCGGATCAACTGGTCTACCGCGTTGACCGGAGGTATTTCCAGTTGGGCCCGAATCGCGTTGATACGCGGCAACACTGGCCGATCGAAAAGGTGTGCCACAAAGCGCCGCATGACTCGGTCGCGTATCCGGCCACGCATACCCGGCAGCGGTCGGAGACCGGGACCGAACGGCGGCACGTCGCGGGCCTGCAGGTAGGGCGTGAAGGGTGAAAAGATCGCCCACGGAACATCCCCCGCATCCACCGCCGACATCGCGCCCCAGCAGTTGGCATCCACGACGACCGCGTCGGGCCGGACATCCTCGATGGCCCCACGCGCGTCCTCGACCTCAAAAACCGCGCGCCGACACAGCACCTCTATCGACATCTTCAATACATCTAATGCGTTGCGCCCCAGCCAATCCTGACTGGCGATCGCCTCGATCCGCGGAGCGACCGGCTCCGCATGTACACCCACTTGCCGCATGACCGCGACCTCTGACGACATGGTCCGCACGTGGACCTCGTGGCCGCGCCAGGCCAGCTGACTGAGCAGGGCGCCCATGGGATACACATGGCCCAGCGACGGCGAACCGTACGCGAGTATGGTTGCCACAGCTGGATTCTCTACGATATGCGGGTCAGTCCGCCGGCACGTAGAGCCGGCAAATCCGGGGCGCCGCAGCCGTGCAGACAGACCCGGAGTTCCTCGATGAACCGCCGCATCGAAGCCACTACGGCATCCGCGGATTCGATCGCTGCGGCCAGGAGGGGGCGAGCCATCGCCACCACATCGGCACCCAGCGCGATGGCTTTGGCGGCGTCCATGCCCGTCCGGATACCTCCGGAGGCGACCAGCGGGATATCCGGGAGTGCTTCGCGCACCTCCACGATCGCGCGTGCGGTCGGTATGCCCCAGTCGGCCAGATCGGGATACCGCACTTCGCCGTACCGCACCAACTGCTCGACCCGCGACCACGACGTGCCGCCGGCCCCCGCCACGTCGATGCCCGCGACGGGCAGCTCAGTGGACGACTCGATCAGGCGTGCGATGGCCGCGGCGCCGATGCCATGGCCCACTTCCTTCATCAAGATTGGAAAGCCGAGTTCGCCGGCGGCGTCATGCAGCCGGTCCAGCGACCCCGAGAAGTCGGTGTCCCCGTCGTGCTGCATCGCCTCCTGTAACGGATTCGTGTGCACCGCAAGGGCGTCCGCACCGACACGGGTCAGCGCTGCCGCGATGTCAGGCAGCGCGGGCTTGGTTAACTGGGACAATCCGATATTGCCGAACAGCAGGACATCGGGTGCGACATCGCGAACGGTGAAGCTGGCCGCGGCGCGCTTCCCCATTGCACTGGCGAGCATGATTCGCTGTGAACCCAGCATCATGCCGATGCCGAGCCGCTGCGCGGCAATGGCGAGATTGCGGTTGATAATTCCGGACAGCTCGGCCCCGCCAGTCATCGCGCCGATCAGCACCGGCGCGCGAAGCCGAGTGCCGAAAAAATCGGTCGACAAGTCCACATCGGCCAGACGCGTTTGGGTTAACGCGTCGTAGGGCAACTGATACCGTTCGAGCCCGCTCGTCACACCGACATAGCCGACCTCGCCATCGAGACAGACATCGATGTGCCGTCGTTTGCGCGTGGCTATCGCTCCGCCACTCAGCACGCAAACATCACCCCCTGGTCGCTCGGAACGGATGTCGCGCCACGCCACCCTCGACCAGCTCGATAGGACGGTAGCGTAGTACCACCATACCAGATAGTTAATAATTTGAATGTTTCAGTTATTAAATATTATGGAGGGTGGTGCCGCTTTATCGTCTCCGCCGCGGCCGATTGTGACCAGGTGTCGGATTCCTCACGACGACCTGTAAAGCTAGTGGTAGTTACTCGCCGCCAGCGGAGCACCGAAAGGGGGACACGCGTATGGTCCAACCTCGTCGTCGGCGCCCCCGCCGAGTGGCAACCACACCGAAGCGTCGAGCCGCTGGACACGTTCATGATGCTCTTCACCTCCGGCACCGGTGGCGAGCCCGGGCGGTCCAGGTGTCGCACTTCATGGCGATGATGGCCGGACAGGGTCTCGCCGCGCGCTTTGCGTTGACCGGCGAGGACACCTGCTATGTGTCGATGCCGCTGTTCCATTCCAACGCTGTGGTGGCCGAGTGGGGCCACAAGACCATCAAGCGTCAGTTGATCGGCCAGGGCGCCGCGGCGGCCGACGGGATCCCGTGGGCCCGCGAGGCGCGCGGCTCCATCTATCGGCCGGCATAGCGAAAGGACCTGCTCCACAATGGGTTTGAAGGGAGAAGCCGCGATCGTCGGCTTTCATGAGCTGCCTGCGTTGCGCAAACCGACGGGCAAACCGGAATTCATCATCGAACAGTGGGCACGGCTGGCCGCCGCGGCCGTGGCCGATGCCGGCCTGTCCGTCGACGCCGTCGACGGCCTCATCACCTGCGGAGTGGCGGAATCGCAGTTGTTCGTACCGTCTACTGTGGCCGAATATCTGGGCCTGCAGGTGAATTTCGCGGAGATCGTGGACCTCGGCGGCGCTTCGGCTGCGGCCATGGTGTGGCGCGCCGCGGCGGCAATCGAGCTGGGCATCTGTCAGGCGGTGTTGTGCGCGATACCTGCCAACTACCTCACGCCGATGTCGAAGAAGCGTCCGCCGGACTTCGGCGACGCGTTGTACTTTGGCGCATCCAGCTTCCGGTTCGGCTCCCCGCAGGCCGAGTTCGAGATTCCCTACGGCTACCTCGGGCAGAACGGCCCGTACGCGCAAGTCGCCCAGATGTACGCCGCCGCATATGGTTACGACGAGCGGGCCATGGCGAAAATTGTGGTCGATCAACGCGTCAACGCCAACCACACGCCGGGCGCGGTATTCAAGGACAAGCCGATCACCATCGACGACGTGCTCAACAGTCCCATCATCGCCTCGCCCCTGCACATGCTGGAGATCGTCATGCCGTGCATGGGCGGCAGTGCGGTGCTGGTGACCAACGCCGATTTGGCGCGCAAATCCCGCAATCGGCCGGTGTGGATCAAGGGTTTCGGGGAGGGGGTGCCGTACAAGTCGCCGGTTTACGCCAAGGCTCCGCTGCAAACGCCGATGACAAAGGTTGCCGCGTCCGCTTTCTCGATGGCCGGAATCACCCCTGCCGACGTCGACATGGTGTCGATTTACGACTGCTACACCATTACCGCACTATTGACCCTCGAAGACGCGGGGTTCTGCGAAAAGGGCAAGGGCATGCAGTTCGTCGCCGACCACGACCTGACCTTCCGCGGCGACTTCCCGATGAATACTGCCGGCGGCCAACTCGGTTACGGGCAGGCCGGCAATTCCGGTGGTATGCACCATATCTGCGATGCCAGCAGGCAATTAATGGGTCGAGCCGGCCAGACCCAGCTGGCCGACTGCAACCGGGCCTTCGTGTCCGGGAACGGCGGGGTACTCAGCGAGCAGGAAGCCTTGGTTTTACAAGGCGATTAGCGGCCGAAGGACATACATGACGATCTCCAAGAGCAAACCCGTGCCGTTGCCGACACCGGTGTCGCGGCCCTACTGGGACGGGCTGAGCCGTCACGAGGTCTGGATTCAATACTCGGCGTCTTTGGGCGAGTACGTCTTCTACCCGCGGGTGCTGGCCCCCGGCACACTGGCCGACGACCTGGAATGGCGTCAGATCTCCGGTGCCGGAACGCTGGTCAGCTTCGCCGTGGCGCAGCGAGCGGTCGCACCCCAGTTCGCCGACGACGTTCCGCAATTCCTCGCCGTTGTGCAGTGGGACGAGGGTCCGCGCTTCGCCACCGAGCTCGTCGAAGTGGAGGAGTCGCAGCTGCGGGTGGGCATGCCGGTGGTCCCGGTGTTCACCGCGATATCCGACGACCCGGACGACCAAGAAAATCTGACGTTGCTGCGTTACACCGCCAAGCGGTAATGCCGTGCGAAGCGTGAGGATTTCGCGACCGTGACCGTGGCCCTGACCGACGAACAGCATCAGCTCAGCGAGGCGATGGCGGGCTTTGCCGCGCGCCACGCGCCGATCGAGCAGACCCGCGCCCAGGCGGACACACTGGCCTCGGGCGCGCCGCCCGACTTCTGGAATGCGTTGGTAACCCAGGGCTGGCACGCGGTCCACCTGCCCGAGGAGGTCGGCGGCCAGGGCGGCGAGCTCGCTGACGTGGCATGCGTCATCGACGCGGCAGGCTATGCGCTGCTTCCGGGTCCTCTGCTGCCCACCGTGATCGCGGGGGCAGTCGCCATGGCGGCCGACCCCGGACCGGCGGTGAGCGCGCTGCTTGCCGAGATCGCCGGGGGCGCAACGGCGGCCGTCGTGCTGCCGCACGCGTCGAGCTTGCGCGCCACTCCTTCCCCGGCTGGATGGTCGGTCAGCGGCACGGCCGGCCCGGAGATCGGACTGTGCGGCGCGCGGCGTGTTCTGCTGAGCGCGGCGACCGATTCCGGCTCGTCGGTGTGGTTCGTGCTGGATCCCGGCGGTGCCGGGGTGAGAGTCGCGGCCGAGGAATCCACGGACCTGACCCGGGCGGTCGGCACCCTGCACGTGGACGGCTACCAGGTGGGTCAGGATGCCGTTGCCGCACTCGATTCGACGCGTGCCCGTAGCATCGCGGTGGCGCTAACGGCTGCCGAGGCCGCCGGCATCGCGCGCTGGTGTGTGGACAACGTGGTGGCCTACCTGAAGGTGCGCGAACAGTTCGGGCGGCCCATCGGATCCTTTCAGGCGTTGCAGCACAAGGCCGCAACGCTGTACATCAACAGCGAGTTGGCCGCCGCGGCCGCCTGGGATGCGGCGCGGGCCACCGCGCAATCGCACGGCCAACAACTGGCGGCCGCGGCCGGCGCAGCGATCACCGCGGTGGCGGGGTTACCGGAACTCGTTGTCGACGCGCTGGCCATGTTCGGCGCTATCGGCTACACCTGGGAACACGACCTGCACCTGTACTGGCGCCGCGCGATGAGCCTGGCCGCCACGACCGGCAGGCAGGCGGAGTGGTGCCGCATTCTTGGTGAGCCGACCGCAGAGCGCCGCGACTTCAGCATCGAGCTGCCCGATGTCGAGTCGGATTTCCGAGCCAGGATCGCCCACATACTGGACACCGCGGCAACGTTGAGCAATGACACACCGGGCAGGCAGGGGCAGGTGATGTATGAGGAGCCGCGCATCGGCGACCAGCGCACCGCCCTGTCCGATGCCGGCGTGGTCGCACCGCACCTGCCCGCCCCGTGGGGCCTGGCCGCCACCCCGGTGCAGCAATTGATCATCGCCGACGAATTCGACAAGCGCCCACACCTGCCGCGACCAACGATGGGCATCGCCGAGTGGATCCTGCCCACGGTGCTGCAGGCGGGCTCGGATGAACAGAAGCTCCGCTTCGCCGCGCCGACGCTACGCGGCGAATTGTCGTGGTGCCAGCTGTTCAGCGAGCCCGGCGCGGGGTCGGATCTCGCTTCGCTGAGCACCCGCGCGACCAAGGTCGACGGCGGGTGGATGATCAAAGGCCAGAAGGTCTGGACCTCGCTGGCGCACCACGCGGACTTCGGTGCGCTGCTGGCCCGCACCGACCTGAACGCGCCAAAGCACAAGGGCATCAGCTACTTTCTTGTCGACATGCGTTCGCCGGGCATCGACATCCGCCCGCTGCGCCAGGCCAGCGGTGACGACCATTTCAACGAGGTCTTTCTCGACGACGTCTTCGTGCCCGACGAGATGTTGGTCGGTGAGCCGGGGATGGGCTGGTCGCTGGCCGTGGCAACGATGGGCACCGAACGAATGACGATGACCAACTACATCAAGCTGGATCGGGAGAGCGGACTGCGCTCTCTCGCGGATGATCCCGCGGTGGACGGTGATGCTCTGCGGTTGGCGCTCGGCACAATTCGGGCACAGACGAATGCGATAGCGGCACTGGGTTTGCGAGACACGCTGGGCCGGTTGGCCGGTCATGCGCCCGGGCCGGCGGCCAGCATCGGCAAAGTCGCGACGACCCGGATGCTGCGGGAAAACGCCGCGCTGACACTCCAACTCGCCGGACGTTCGGCTTTGGTGGGCGGCAATCAGCCGGCGGTACGTCAGGAGCTGTTGATGCCGTCGGAGTTGCTGGGCGGGGGCACCGTCGAGATCCAACTGAATATCATCGCGACGATGATCCTGGGGCTACCCCGTAAGTGACCCCCTCGGGAAGTCAGGGTTCCCCCGCCTGGGCGCGACGACGTGGCCGGCGCAGCTGCCCCTTGGGCCGGTGCACCCGGCGCACCGGGTCTTGTGCTGTGCCGCTTGCGATCTCGTCGCGGAGCTGTTCCACGTTGGAGATCTCGGCGTACAGTCCACGGATGGAGTAGTTGAGCACGGCGAAGGAGAACCGCAGATCCGGGTCGGACGCAAGGCCGACTTCCCTGGCCCGCTGCAGGCTCCACAGCGCCTCGTCGAGGCGGGCACGCGTGGCCGACAGGTGATGATCGAGCGCCTCGAGGATCCGGTCCGGTTCGCTGCCTTGAGCCAGCCACGTACGCAGAATCACCGGATGTTTGATCACCACCTGATCGGAGCCGGGAAGCTGTTCCACCCAGCGTCTGAGTGCAACCAGCCCGTCGGACGTCGCCTCGTACACGGTGATGGTGCGTTTGCCGGACCGGATGGCGGCCTCGCCGACCATCCCGCGCGCCAGGAGCCGGGCGAGCTCGCGCCGAACGTGGCTGACCGACGGTGACCAGTAGAAGTACCCGACGGAAAGTTCGGCGCGGAGCTTGATCTCGCCCGCCGTGAGCTGTTCGTCGTTGGTAGCCAACACCCCGAGCACCAGGTACGCGGTGATCGGCAGACCGTCGAAAGCCCGCCCGTTGCTCACGAGGCGGTAAAGTACGGCAGCACGAGATCGCCTGCCAGTGAACGGAATTCGACACGCACCGGCAGGCCGACCCGCAGCGTGGCGGCCTGGACGCCGACGATGTTCGTCAACATCTGATATCCCTCCCGCAATGTCACGATGGCCGGGGCGTACGGGGCGACAAACTCGGGTGTGACCGGCCGGTGTACCACCGTCCAGCTGTAGATTTCGCCGTGGCCGCCGCTGGTGTGCCAGGAGAGCTTGTCGGACAGGCAGTATCGACAATTTTCGATCGGCGGGAAATTTGCCTCACCGCATTCCCCGCATCGCTGAAAGCGTAGTTCGCCCTCGCGGCAGCCATCCCAGAATGGCGCGGTCGTGGGGGTGCTGCTGTGCGGCACGGGCCCGGTTTGCGGTTGCAGCGCGTCTCCAAAAGCATAGTCATTCATCGCGGCTGGTCTCCAAGTAGCAGGACTGTGGTAAACAGGGCGCCCGCTCCCCCGTTGCTGCACAAGGCGATACGGGCGTCGGCCACCTGAAGAGGCCCGGCCTCGCCGCGCAACTGCTGGACCGCCCGGATACCGCGCTGCATCATTTGCGGGTTCTGCCCGGCGTGACTGAACGCCATCGTGCCGCCGTCGGTCGTCACGGGATGGCTACCGCCGATGGCGATGTAGCCGTCGGCCACGAACGGACCACCCTCGCCGTCCGGGCAGAATCGGAAGGCCTCGAGCTGACGAATGATCTCGAACGAAAACGGATCGTAGAGTTCCAGCACGTCGACGTAGCTTCGGTCCACACCGGCGTGCGCGAAGGCAAGATCCGCGGCTCGTCTGCCGACGTATCCGTTGGGGTTGCCATTTCGACCGCCGGTGAGATCCCACGCCGGGGGATGCTTGTACGACGGGCCGTGAAAATCCGCGCCGCTGCCCAGGATGTAGACCGGCGCGCGGGCCGGGTCGAAACGATTGAGATTGGCCAACACCAGCGCGCAACCGCCTTCGGAAGTCATCGCGCAATCGAGCAGATGAAAGGGATCTGCGATCGGACGCGACTTCGTGATGTCATCTGGCGTGAACGGCCCCCGTTGGTAGTACACCGCCTCGGGATTGGCCGAGCCGTTATTGCGGATGGTCGCCGCGACCATCGACATCTGTTCGCGGGTGGTGCCGTAGACCTCCATGTGGCGCCGGGCGATCAGCGCGAACTCCGCGGCGGTGAACATGCCCCAGGGCACGACGAATTCGTTTTCGGGCCGGGTCCACGGGGCGGTGGCGGCATGGTCGCGATAGTCACCCGCTTGCGCCGAAACGAGGACCACGACCTCGGCCATGCCGGTCTCGATGGCGGCAGCGGCCTCGGTGACCATGCCCAACCCGAAGCCCAGGCCCTGCCAGGCCGGCCCGAGCCGGAGGTCGTAGATCAGCGCGGTGGAATCGGGGCCGGCGCTGACCCCGTCGACGTCACCGAGGGTCAGACCGGCGTCCTTCAACGCACCCTGCACCGCCTCGATGGCCAGCCCTCGTGAGGTCGCCCCCTCCAACCGTCGTGCCTGCCGGGTGTTGTACACCCCGACGATCGCGGCAGTGCGCTTCGATGTCGTCACGGCGTTCCCTTCGGTCTTTCTGTGGGCGTTCAGTTCTCGTCGGCGACGACGCCTAGGTAGGTACCCCGCACTTCGAAGGCCTTTCCGTCGCGCATGATGGCGCCGATCGTCCGGCTGCGACCGCCCGGTTGATCACCGTCAGCGGCAACGATGTCGAAACGCACATCGATTGGTCGTGAGGTGGCCGGGTCGGTGATCTCGATATGCAGCGCCAACGCCTGCTCCGCGGCGTCCCACTCCACACCGGTGATGCGGTGGCGGGACGTCAATTCCATCACCGTTGACTCGTGCCGAAGCAAAAACCTGATGGGCGCGCACAATTCGCCGGGTCGAGGTGGAATGCACAGGGTGACCGCCACGACCGTCCCTCACAACCCGGCGGGCCGGCTGCTGATCACACCCGCCGCCGAAAGACTCGCCAGTTCGCTGTCGGCCAGGCCGAGCAAGCCGGTCAGGATCTCCGCGTTGTGCTGACCGTACAGCGGCGGCGGCGTGCGGATCCACTGCCGGGGTTGATCATCGACGGTGAACGGTAACCCGAGGCACTTGAACGTGCCGACAACCGGATGTTGGACCCTCTCCCAAAAGCCGCGCGCCGCCAACTGCTCGTCGTCGAGCAGAGTGGATTGCGCCAACACCTCCGACGCCGCGATACCTTGACTGCGAAGCGTTTTGACGACTTCGACCGGCGAGCGCTGCGCCGTCCAGTCGGAGATGAACTTGTCGATCTGGTCGGCCCGGCGCCGGCGCTCCGCGTGGTCTATGAGGGCCGCGTCCGCGGAAAGTCCAGTCGCACCGATGATTTCGGCGAACCGCGACCAGACCCGATCGAACACCGCGATGGCGACCCAGGCGTCTTCTCCCCGGCACCGGTAGACACCCTGCGGGCTCGCGCCCGGCCCCCGGTTGCCGTCGCGCTGCAACACGATGTCGTTCTGGGAATACTCCAACACCATTTCGGCCGCAACGTTCAACGCCGATTCCACCATGGTCGCCTCCACCTGCATGCCCACACCCGTACGGTCCCGCACCACCAGCGCGGCGATCGCCGCGAACGCCGCGTGCAGACCGGCGATCGGGTCGCACACCCCGCGCGGCAGCACCGGTGGCCCGTCGGCCTGGCCGGTCATCCAGGCCATCCCGGTGGCCTGTTCCATGGTCTGGGCGAAGCCCACGCGATCGCGCCACGGTCCGTCCAAGCCGAACGCCGGCATCCGGACCATCACGATCTTCGGGTTGGCCGCCTGCACCGCCTCCCACTCGAGCCCGAAATTGGCCATCACTCGCGGCGAGAAATTTTCGATCACCAGATCACTGTGACCGATCAGGTCCAAAGCCAGTGATCGTCCCGTCGGGTCACTCAGTTCCAGCGTCAGTCCCAGCTTGTTGGTGTTGGAGCACAGGTACACCGGGCCCCATTCCCACCACTGGTCCGCGTTGGGCGGGCCGCCCGAGAAGCGCATGCCGTCCGGGCGGCGGACGCCTTCTACCTTGACGACGTCGGCGCCCAGCCCGGCCAGCACCGCGGTGGCCATGGGTCCGGCCCAAAACGCGGTGAAGTCGGCGACCCGAACACCTTGCAGCGGAAGTCCGTTGGCCTCGGCGCCGACGCCGACGGTGGGCAACGCCGCCCAGTGCACCGCTCCGGTGTCGGCTCCGATCTCCGGGGGCATGGCTCCGGTGTGAGTTGCGAGTGCGGGACTTCGATACGGAACCCGCGGCTGCAGCACTCCCCGCACGGAGTTCACGAACGCACCCCGCTGCACGAAGTGGTCGACCGCCGCCACCGTCATCGGATTTGCGATGGGCGCCACCGGGATTCGCAGCGCGACCGCGATGTCGATGATCTCGGCCGTGGTCCTGGCCTGAGTCCAGTGGTGCACCACGTCCAGAAATTCGTCACGGCGGGCATACCGCCCGGGCCAGGACGCGAGGTCCTGGTCATCCAGGAGATCGGGTCGCTCGATCATGATCAGAAAATCCTGGAACTGCTGCGCGGTGATCGTGCAGAATCCCACCATGCCGTCGGCGGTGGGCACGATCGACGGGAGTTCCAATGTCCTAGCCGGTAAAGGCGAATCGCCCGACAGGACGCTGGTCGACATCGCGCCCAGGCCGCCGAGGCCGATCACCATCGCCTCGTAGACCGACAAGTCGACGACCGACCCGGTGCCGGTGCGCAGCGCCTGCCGGACGGTGGCCGCCGCAACCGTCGCGGCAAACACTCCCGCCAACCACTGGCCGACCCGCCCGCCCGCGTGCAGCGGTTCGGTATCCGGCCAGCCGCGACCCCCTGTCGAACCGCACATCGCCTGCAGGATGAAGTCGTTGGTCTGCAGGCCCGCATCGACGTAGGGGCCGAAGGTGCCGAACGGGGTGACCGCAACCACCACGGCCGCCGGCGCGGCGTCGGTCAATTGAACGAGCGAGGGACCGGTGGTCAGGTCGGTCAGGATCAGGTTGGCTCCCGCAACGAGATCTAACGGTATCGAATCAAGCTCTGCTACAACGGATTTCTTCGACTCCGCAAGATATCCGAAAAGGGCGCCCGGGGAGCCGGACCGCCCGTCGTTGTCGTAGGCTGCCCATCGGCGCATCGGATCGCCGTCCGGCGGCTCAACCTTGACCACCTCGGCCCCGGCGTCCGCAAAGAGTTTGGCGCAGTATGCGACCGCGATGTCGCTGGAGAATTCCAGCACCCGCCAGTCGGCAAACGGCAGCTCCCGGTGCACTGAATCGTTCCCGGTCAGTCGTCGAGAGTCGTTGACCGGCCCACGATTCCGGGCGCCTCCGCAGACATTCGCGCCAATTGAGCCATCTGCGTCATCCGGGTCCAGGCGTCGCGGTCACGTTGGCTTGCCTCGCGTCCGACATGGGTCACCACATCGACATCGGCGGCCTGGGTCCGCAGGTACCCGGCACGGGCATGGTCTTGGGGAATGTACTTGAACGGGTCGAAGGAGTATGCGGCCATGGCGTTTTCATGAGTGATCTTGTTGATCACGGCGTCGTCGAGGTGGCCCATGGTCTCGATGACATCCTCCGGTGCGAACGGCCAGTCGCTGTCGGAGTGCGGAAAGTCGGACTCCCAGCACAGCATGTTCTCGTTGAACCAGTCCATGTTCCGCACGCCGACCTTGTCGCTGATGAAGCAGGTGTAGAAGTGCCGTTTGAACACGTCGACCGGGCCGTCGTAGCCCGGGGGGAATTTGGCCTGCGTCCACCCCGAGTGCCGGTTGAACACATGCTCTGCGCGCCACAGGAAGTAGGGCATCCACCCCACGTCGCCCTCGGTGAGCGAGAACTTCAGCCCCGGGAAGTCGGCCCAGAACTCGGCCCAGATCAGCTCGACGAAGGTGAACATGCTCATCATCGACGACGCCGTCATCATCACGCTCGGTGGCGCGTCCAGCGACACCGTCGGCGACCTCGAGGACGACCCCACGTGGGTGCACAGCACCGTGTTGTGCTCGCAGACCGCCTCGAACAACGGGTACCAGTACTTGGTGTGAATGCTGGGCATCTCCAGCGCCTCGGGGTTCTCCGAGAACGTCACAGCGTGACACCCCTTGTCCGCCAGCCGCTTTACTTCCTTTGCGGCTTCTTGCACGTCGTACAGGGGAAGGATGCCGCACGGGATGAACCTGCCCGGGTAGGCGCCGCACCATTCGTCCACGTGCCAGTCGTTGTACGCCTTGATCATGATCAGATTGATGTCGCGGTCAGGCCCCTGGTTGAGGACCTGGCCCGAGAACCCGGTGAAGTTGGGGAAGTTCAGCCCGGCCAATTGCCCGCCGGCATTCATGTCCCTGACGCGTTCGTCGACGTTGAAGCAACCGGGCCGCATCTCGTCGTAACGCGAGGCATCCACGTTGTACATCTCGCGGGGCTTGCCGGCCACGGCGTTGAGGCCCATGTTCCGACCGCGGACCTCGCCGTAGTACCACTGTTGGATGCCGTCGGGCTCCAGTACCACGCGCGGCGCGTGTTCCTTGTAGGCGGCGGGCACATGGGCGTCGAACATGTCCGCCGGCTCGGCGATGTGGTCATCGACGCTGATCAGGATCAAGTCGTCTTTGTTCACGATGGCTCCTCGGCATCCCGTGCTCGCCGGACCTCTGATAGGACTATTAGACAATGATCTGTATCACTCGGTCAACCGCGTGGCGGCCCCTCGGATGGCTCAATATCCCACCCATATTCGCCAATAGGGGCACCACAACTCGTATTACGCGAGTGCTCGGAACAATCGTGATCCGGAGCCTTCACCCGTAGCGCCTTGCCCCGGTGCTGGCTATTAGTCCTTTACAACAGCAGCATGGCACCCGCCCGGCTTGCTTTCGCCCCGGGCGGAGGTGGCGTCGCTCCGTGACCAGGTAGGACCGTCGACGCGGGCTATCATCCCGGTATGACGACGCTGGACAACCACGGTGGCGGGCGGTAAGAGTGCGCAGCCACGGCTGGTCCGGCAACACGCCGTCCTCCGATGAGGAGGCCGTCAACCGAATCCTGGATTCGGCCGAAAGGATGCTCGCAAAGCGCGGTTCGGCATTGCGGATATCCGATGTGGCGCGCGACCTGGGGATCACCCGGCAGACCGTCTATCGCTACTTCCCCGGCACCGATGTCCTGACCCTGGCGACCGCGATGCGCTCCGCCAACGGATTCCTGGACCAGCTGACCAAGCATCTGCGCGGAGAGACCGACCCTGTGAAAGCCGTCGTAGAAGGCATGGCCTACGCCATCGAGAAGCTCGGCGACGATCGGAAGGTCAGGTTGGTACTGAGCCAGCACCAAACGGCGAAATCCGGGGTGACGATGGCGGAGGCGGCGCTGACGTTCAGTCGTTCGATGCTGCATGCCCTCGATGTGGACTGGCGCCAATACGGTTACAGTGAAACCGAATTGGACGAACTCGCCGACTTCTCGCTGCGGATCCTGAACTCATTTCTTGCCTACGATCGCGGTCGAACCGCGCTGCGCGGGGCGGCACTGCGCAGTTACCTGACGCGCTGGATCGGACCGGCGATCGCGTACCCGCGACTCGCGGCCGCCATGGAGGCGCTATCGCCCGGGGAAACTGTATCGCCTCGGCGGCGCAACAGGGCGGTCTGACACCGTCGACCACGCGGGCTCAGCCGATCCATGCTTGCCAAAAGGCCGTGCATTGGCATAGGGAGAAATTTATGCGCATGAGCCTGATTGCCAACCTGTCCACCGAGAACCCCGTCGACGGCTGCATCCACGACCTGACCCAGGCCCGCGACGACGGGTTCGAGCGCGTCTGGCTGACGCAGATGCCGTTCGACTTCGACCTGCTCACCGTGCTCGCGGTGGCAGTGCGCGAGGTGAGCGACATCAAGGTCGCCAGCGGGGTGGTGCCGATCCAGAACCAGCACCCCATGCTGATGGCGCAGCGGGCGCTGACGCTCAACCTCATCGCCGGTGGGCGATTCACGCTCGGCGTCGGCGTCACCCACCGGGCCGTGACCGAGGGAATGTGGGGAATCTCGTGGGACCGGTCGGCGCGACGTCTCAGCGAATACCTCGACGGGCTGCTTCCGCTGCTCGCCGGCGAGCCAGTCAATGCAACCGGCGAGATGCTGACCACCAGAGGCGCGCTCCAGATTTCGGGGGCGCCCACGCCCGACGTGTACGTCGCGGCGCTGGGTCCGCAGATGCTTCGGCTGGCCGGCCGGCGCACCGCCGGAACGGTGACCTGGATGACCGGACCCAAGGCACTGGAGGAGCACACCGGCCCCACCCTGCGTGATGCGGCCGCCGAAGCCGGACGCCCGGAGGGGTCCGTCAGCGTCGCCGCCGCGCTGCCCGTCGCCGTCACCGACGACGTGACCGCTGTGCGCAAAGTGGCGGCCGAGCAGTTCGCGATGTACGGGCAATTGCCGTCGTACCGGGCAATGCTGGACCGCGAAGGCTACGCCGGCCCGGCGGACGCCGCGCTCATCGGTGACGAGGCGACGGTGCGCGGGCGACTCGACGAGCTGCGCGCCGCGGGCGTCGACGAGTTCATCGCGATCGCGTTCGACCCGTCGGCCGAGGGCCGGGACAGGACGCGGGCCTGTCTGCGCGACGGCATCGGTCGCGAGTCGGCCGGCTGACCGGATCCGGCGCGACTCGCACGCCCGATGACAAGCGTCAGTCGCGCAGCGTGCGTCCCTGGGCGTCGGGCACGTTGCCCATGATGATCATGATGCCGTCAATCAACGGCCATATCGCGCCGATTCCGCAGGTCAAAAACGTGACCACAATCTGAAGGGCGCCGATGGTGCCGTAGCCGAGGTAAAATCGGCCGACGCCGAAACTGCCCAAGAAGAGCTGCAACAATCCGGCCACAAGCTTGCTCTTGTCCGACAGCGGCTGTCCGTACGCGTCGACACCATAGGATGCGCCACCGTAGGGCGCGCCACCGTACGGTGCGCCACCGTACGGTGCGACGGCGGCCGGGGTGGCCGCGGCGCCGGCGTCGTGCCATTGCTGCCCGTCCCAATACTTCTGGCCGGGATTGCCGCTTGGGTCGGGGTACCAGCCGGGTGCCGGTTGCTGACTCGTCATGTTGTTTTGCTTTCTCTCTCTCGACGATGGACGGGGTTTGAGATGTCGAGCTGTTCTGAGTTGGTCATTATTACCGGTCGCTCAGGCCGGCAGAAACAGGGTGAGTCGGACGTCTTGCAAAATCCTTGGAAGAGAAGCGGCAGTGTGGCGCGCCAATCATTGCACTACTGGTCAAGATGTGTCTCGCAATGCAGCCCTTGTTTTCCTAATCGGCCCAGCCGGTGACCCGGTCCCGCCCACGAGGCAACGGTCGCGACGGCGCCCGGATCAGCATCTGCCGGGCTCTTCTATCCACCCATGACCGCCGTCATCAGCCGACGCATCCGGGACGCTAGCTGTCGCCGCTCAAAGCGGCGACGTTGTGACGAACGCTTATGCACTGCAGGCTAATTGGGATCGTTGCTTCAAGTGCGCGCGACACTGCGGGGCTTGGCGGTCTAACAGCCCGGCGCCTTACAACATCCGTCCTCGAGCGTGCGCAAGTTCAACTCGCTGCGCCAGCCCCGGAGGGAAAGCGTTCATGACCGACAAAGAGAAAAGGCCCCGGTGTGGGCATACGCCGACGAGTGGGACGGCATGCCCGATGTCGAGCGCGCCGTCAGGCTCAGCTACCTGCGTGGGGTTCAGGCCGGGTTAGAGGGGCGGGCGTTGCCCTCCTATTCGTTGCCCCTACAGGTCGGTGACCTCGTCCACTATCGGACGCTCTACCCGGTGAGGCTTGCACCAAAGCCCTTCCGGAGCTGGCGGTACCCCGTGACGTGATCCGCGCCGCCCCGATTTGCGCACAAATTGGTTCAAGTCGTTATCCAGCGACAGGCGCGGAGCATGCAGCTCCCAGGACCGCGGTCTGTCGTACCGTCGTGGCAGACTAAAGCGGAACTAAGAATCGCGGAAGATGGGGAATCACGATGGCTTCGAAATCCGCACACGACCTGCGCTTCGATGTTCCGCTCTATACGTTGACCGAGGCGTCTAAGTATCTGATAGTGCCACGCTCGACATTGCAGACCTGGGCAGACGGCTATGAACGGCGCCCAGAAACGCGTTCGGTGGTCAAAGCTGAACCGATCATCACTGCGCTGCCACAGGACCGTCACGGATACGCGCGGCTGCCATTTGTTGGAGTCGCGGAGGCATACGTCCTAGCCGCATTCCGGCGCGCCGGTGTGCCGATGCAACGAATACGGCCGTCAATTGACTGGCTCCTGCGAAACGTCGGCCCGAACGCACTAGCGTCGAGAGACCTCTACACGGACGGCGCAGAGGTTCTTTGGGACTTCGCTCAGAAATCCGGTAAAGGCAGTCCAGACGATGAAGTTGTCAAGCACCTGATTGTTCCGCGGTCCGGTCAGTACGTCTTCAAAGACATCGTTCAGCACTACCTAACGCAGATCCGATTCGATAACGATAAATACGCCAAGCTAATTCGGCTACCGCAATACGGCGAAGCGAACGTCGTACTTGACCCTACTAGGGGCTATGGGCAGCCGGTCTTTGACGCCAGCGGCGCAAGGGTCGCTGACGCCCTAGGGCCGCTGCGTGCCGGCGAGACATTCAAGGCGGTAGCCGCGGACTACGGTGTCTCCGAGAAAGACCTGCGTACCGCGCTTGATGCCATCGCCGCTTGATCCGCAAATCATCGCCGGCCTCCCGCATATATTTTTGGATCGGAGCCTCGGTGCGGTTCAAGTGCCTGCGTTACTTCGACAAGCCGGGCTCGCAGTGACAACCTTGCGCGAGCATTACGGTCAGCCGCAAGACCAGAGAATCAGTGATGAAGAGTGGATCGAGCTGACAGCGAAACGCGGCTGGATCGCATTTCATAAGGATGCCGCTATCCGACGCAATCTTGTTGAGCGTCAAACAGTTATCGACCACAGCGCGCGAATGTTTTGCGTGCCTAGAGCCGACATCGCGGCTGCGGACCTCGCGGCAAGATTCATCGACAACATCGCCGCGATCGCCGTTGCCGCACAGGGGGTTGGCCCGTTTGTCTACTCAGTACAGGCGCATCGGATCGTCAAGCTGCTCTGACTGAGCACCCCGGCGATCGTCCAGTGCGCTTCCGTCGCACAGGCGATGTATTTGGCAAGTTACCTCTGCTGCCTGAATTTGCGGGACGAGCTCACCAACACCATCTACCGACGTGCTTTCCGGTGCCACGCCGACCGGGGCTCCGCGGTTTCAGCCTGACCACCAGGAAGGAAGTCACCGCCACTGATATCGACGCCGATGGCAAAACACTGATCGTCATCACCGGCGCCAACGAGGGTGGTAAGTCGACCTTTCCACCAGCTATGGCGGGGATTTCTTCCGGCCGGTGACCTACCCATCCGCCGGCCAGAACCGGGGCGATCAGCGCGTCGACCCGCGCGCGGTCGTACCGCGGACGCCGCCGACCACGGCTTCCTGCGCTGACCGGGGGCAAGTGGCCCGGTGGTCGGCCGCCTAGGAATAATCCGGCTAGAAGTGATTTTAAACTATAGAGACGTATATAAAGTCTGTCTAGTTTATTATATTGCCTGTGCTTGGCTCGCCGGCAGCTCACCGTGGGGCGCGCTGCCCCGCCAGGGGAGTACTGAAAGGTGGCAGGAATGCGAGACCATGAGTTTCCGGACGCGAGTTACACGACAATATGGAGCGACGGCCGAGGCCAGGTCCGGTTTTTCACCCGCCCAGATGGTTCGCGGCTGCGTTACTACA
>NZ_JAFBAR010000027.1 GCF_019247635.1 Mycobacterium sp. | reverse complement strand
CACCAAGCTGGGCGCCGAGGAGATCACCCGCGACATCCCGAACGTCTCCGACGAGGTGCTCGCCGACCTCGACGAGCGCGGCATCGTGCGTATCGGTGCCGAGGTTCGAGACGGCGACATCCTGGTCGGCAAGGTCACCCCGAAGGGGGAAACCGAGCTGACGCCCGAGGAGCGGCTGCTGCGGGCGATCTTCGGCGAGAAGGCCCGGGAGGTCCGCGACACCTCGTTGAAGGTGCCGCACGGCGAGTCCGGCAAGGTGATCGGCATACGCGTGTTCTCCCGTGAGGACGACGACGAGCTGGCTGCCGGCGTCAACGAGCTGGTCCGCGTCTACGTCGCCCAGAAGCGCAAGATCTCCGACGGGGACAAGCTCGCCGGGCGCCACGGCAACAAGGGTGTTATCGGCAAGATCCTGGCGGTCGAGGACATGCCGTTCCTTCCGGACGGCACCCCGGTCGACATCATCTTGAACACCCACGGTGTGCCGCGACGGATGAACATCGGTCAGATCCTGGAGACCCACCTCGGGTGGGTGGCCAAGTCCGGCTGGACTATCGACGGTTCACCCGACTGGGCGGTAAACCTGCCGGAGGAGTTGCTGAACGCCGAGCCGAACCAGATCGTCTCGACCCCGGTGTTCGATGGCGCCAAGGAGGAGGAGCTGCAGGGCCTGCTTTCCTGCACGCTGCCCAACCGCGACGGCGAGGTGCTGGTCAACGCCGACGGCAAGGCGAACTTGTTCGACGGTCGCAGCGGGGAGCCGTTCCCGTATCCGGTGACGGTTGGCTACATGTACATCATGAAGCTGCACCACTTGGTCGACGACAAGATCCACGCCCGCTCCACCGGCCCGTACTCGATGATCACCCAGCAGCCGCTGGGCGGTAAGGCTCAGTTCGGTGGTCAGCGCTTCGGTGAGATGGAGTGCTGGGCCATGCAGGCCTACGGTGCCGCGTACACGCTGCAGGAGCTGTTGACCATCAAGTCCGACGACACCGTCGGCCGGGTCAAGGTTTACGAGGCGATCGTCAAGGGGGAGAACATCCCGGAGCCCGGCATCCCCGAGTCGTTCAAGGTGCTGCTCAAGGAGTTGCAGTCGCTGTGCCTCAATGTCGAGGTGCTGTCGTCGGACGGCGCGGCCATCGAGTTGCGCGAGGGCGAGGACGAGGACCTGGAGCGTGCCGCGGCCAATCTGGGAATCAACCTGTCCCGCAACGAATCCGCGTCTGTCGAGGATCTTGCTTGATCCGTCGGCCGACCTTCTTAGAAGCTACTCAACCCGGCAAAGGGGAAAGGGAGTTACGTGCTCGACGTCAACTTCTTCGATGAACTCCGTATCGGTCTGGCTACCGCGGAGGACATCCGGCAATGGTCTTACGGCGAGGTCAAGAAGCCGGAGACGATCAACTACCGCACGCTGAAGCCGGAGAAGGACGGCCTGTTCTGCGAGAAGATCTTCGGACCGACTCGCGACTGGGAGTGCTACTGCGGCAAGTACAAGCGCGTGCGCTTCAAAGGCATCATCTGTGAGCGCTGCGGCGTCGAGGTGACCCGCGCCAAGGTGCGCCGCGAGCGGATGGGTCACATCGAGCTGGCCGCGCCCGTCACGCACATCTGGTACTTCAAGGGTGTGCCGTCGCGGTTGGGGTACCTGCTCGACCTGGCCCCGAAGGATCTGGAGAAGATCATCTACTTCGCGGCCTACGTGATCACCTCGGTCGACGACGAGATGCGGCACAACGAGCTCTCCACCCTCGAGGCCGAAATGGTGGTGGAGCGCAAGGGCGTTGAGGATCAGCGCGACGCCGACCTCGAGGCGCGGGCCCAAAAGCTCGAGGCCGACATGAAGGAGCTCGAGGACGAGGGTGCCAAGTCCGACGTCAAGCGCAAGGTGCGCGACGGCGGCGAGCGTGAGATGCGCCAGATCCGCGACCGCGCGCAGCGTGAGCTGGACCGGTTGGAGGACATCTGGAGCACCTTCAGCAAGCTGGCTCCCAAGCAGCTGATCGTCGACGAGAACCTCTACCGCGAGCTGCAGGACCGCTACGGCGAGTACTTCACCGGCGCCATGGGTGCGGAGTCGATCCAGAAGCTGATCGAGAACTTCGACATCGACGCCGAGGCCGATTCGTTGCGTGAGGTGATCCGAAACGGCAAGGGGCAGAAAAAGCTTCGCGCCCTAAAGCGCCTCAAGGTGGTCGCGGCCTTCCAGCAGTCGGGCAACTCACCGATGGGCATGGTGCTCGACGCCGTCCCGGTGATTCCGCCGGAGCTGCGCCCGATGGTGCAGCTCGACGGTGGCCGGTTCGCCACCAGCGACCTCAACGATCTGTACCGCCGGGTGATCAACCGCAACAACCGGCTCAAGAGGCTGATCGACCTCGGCGCACCCGAGATCATCGTCAACAACGAGAAGCGGATGCTGCAGGAGTCCGTAGATGCGTTGTTCGACAACGGACGTCGGGGCCGGCCTGTTACCGGACCCGGCAACCGGCCGCTGAAGTCGTTGAGCGATCTGCTCAAGGGCAAGCAGGGCAGGTTCCGGCAGAACCTGCTCGGTAAGCGCGTCGACTACTCGGGCCGTTCGGTCATCGTGGTCGGCCCGCAGCTCAAGCTGCACCAGTGCGGCCTGCCCAAGCTGATGGCGCTGGAGCTGTTCAAGCCGTTCGTGATGAAGCGGCTGGTCGACCTCAACCATGCGCAGAACATCAAGAGCGCCAAGCGAATGGTGGAGCGGCAGCGTGCGCAGGTGTGGGACGTGCTCGAAGAGGTCATCGCCGAGCACCCGGTGCTGCTGAACCGCGCGCCCACCCTGCACCGGTTGGGCATCCAGGCCTTCGAGCCAATGCTGGTGGAAGGCAAGGCGATTCAGCTGCACCCGTTGGTGTGTGAGGCGTTCAACGCCGACTTCGACGGTGACCAGATGGCGGTGCACCTGCCGCTGAGCGCCGAGGCGCAGGCCGAGGCCCGCATCCTGATGCTGTCTTCCAACAACATCCTGTCGCCCGCGTCTGGCCGTCCGTTGGCCATGCCGCGACTGGACATGGTGACCGGGCTGTACTACCTGACCACCGAGGTCGAAGGCGGCATCGGCGAATACCGGGCCGCCGCCAAGGACACCCCGGAATCCGGTGTGTACTCCTCGCCGGCCGAGGCGATCATGGCGGCCGATCGTGGTGTGCTGTCGGTACGGGCCAAGATCAAGGTGCGGCTGACCCAGCTGCGGCCGTCGGCCGACATCGAGGCCGAGCTGTTCGGTACCAACGGCTGGCAGCCGGGGGACCCGTGGATGGCCGAGACCACCCTGGGCCGGGTGCTGTTCAACGAACTCTTGCCGCTCGGCTATGCGTTCGTGAACAAGCAGATGCACAAGAAGGTGCAGGCCGCGATCATCAACGACCTGGCCGAGCGCTACCCGATGATCGTGGTCGCGCAGACCGTCGACAAGCTCAAGGACGCCGGTTTCTACTGGGCGACCCGAAGCGGTGTCACGGTCTCGATGGCCGACGTGCTGGTGCCACCGCGCAAGAAGGAGATCCTCGACCACTACGAGGAGCGCGCCGAGAAGGTCGAAAAGCAGTTCCAGCGTGGCGCTTTGAACCACGACGAGCGCAACGAGGCGCTGGTGGAGATCTGGAAGGAAGCCACCGACGAGGTCGGTCAGGCGCTGCGGGAGCACTACCCCAGCGACAACCCGATCATCACGATCGTCGACTCCGGTGCCACCGGTAACTTCACCCAGACCCGAACGCTGGCCGGCATGAAGGGTCTGGTGACCAACCCCAAGGGTGAGTTCATCCCGCGTCCGGTCAAGTCGTCGTTCCGCGAAGGCCTGACCGTGCTGGAATACTTCATCAACACCCACGGCGCTCGAAAGGGCTTGGCAGACACGGCATTGCGTACCGCCGACTCGGGCTACCTGACGCGTCGTCTGGTGGACGTCAGCCAGGACGTCATCGTCCGCGAGCACGACTGCGAGACCGAGCGCGGCATCATCGTCGAGCTGGCCGAACGTCAGCCTGACGGCACGTTGATCCGCGACCCGTACATCGAAACATCGGCGTACGCACGGACTTTGGGCACCGATGCGGCCGACGAGGCCGGCAACGTCGTCGTCGCGCGCGGCGAGGATCTCGGTGACCCGGAGATCGACGCCCTGCTGGCGGCGGGCATCACCCAGGTCAAGGTGCGCTCGGTGTTGACCTGTACCACCGGCACCGGCGTCTGTGCGACCTGCTACGGCCGCTCGATGGCCACCGGCAAACTTGTCGATATCGGCGAGGCTGTCGGCATCGTCGCGGCCCAGTCCATCGGTGAGCCCGGCACGCAGCTGACCATGCGTACCTTCCACCAGGGTGGTGTGGGTGAGGACATCACGGGCGGCCTGCCGCGTGTGCAGGAACTGTTCGAGGCCCGCGTGCCGCGGGGCAAGGCGCCGATCGCCGATGTCACCGGCCGGATTCGCCTTGAGGACGGCGAGCGGTTCTACAAGATCACCATCGTTCCCGACGACGGGGGCGAGGAGGTCGTGTACGACAAGCTGTCCAAGCGCCAACGGCTGCGCGTCTTCAAGCACGAAGACGGCTCCGAGCGGGTGCTCTCCGACGGCGACCACGTCGAGGTCGGGCAGCAGCTGATGGAAGGCTCCGCCGACCCGCACGAGGTGCTGCGCGTGCAGGGCCCACGTGAGGTCCAGATCCACCTGGTGCGCGAGGTCCAGGAGGTCTACCGGGCGCAGGGTGTGTCGATCCACGACAAGCACATCGAGGTTATCGTTCGCCAGATGCTGCGCCGGGTCACCATCATCGACTCGGGCTCGACGGAGTTCCTGCCCGGCTCGCTGATCGACCGTGCGGAGTTCGAGGCCGAGAACCGTCGGGTCGTCGCCGAGGGCGGCGAGCCCGCCGCCGGCCGCCCGGTGCTGATGGGTATCACGAAGGCGTCGCTGGCCACCGACTCGTGGCTGAGTGCGGCGTCGTTCCAGGAGACCACACGAGTCCTGACCGATGCGGCGATCAATTGCCGCAGCGACAAGCTCAACGGTCTGAAGGAGAACGTGATCATCGGTAAGTTGATCCCGGCCGGTACCGGCATCAACCGCTACCGCAACATCCAGGTACAGCCCACCGAGGAGGCCCGCGCCGCGGCGTACACGATCCCGTCCTACGAGGATCACTACTACAGCCCGGACTTCGGCCAAGCCACTGGTGCCGCGGTTCCGTTGGATGACTACGGCTACAGCGACTACCGATAGTTAGCAGCGCGACTCCGGTAAGTCCGGCGAGCAGACGCAAAAGCACCCACACGCCCGGCGTGTCGGGTGCTTTTGCGTCTGCTCGTCCATGCAGAGTTGCGCGTTTATCCCCAGTCTGACCGTCCCTGCCTGTTGCCGTCGCCGAGTTGGCCGCATCTTTGTGGCCATGGATATCGAGAGCGCGGTGTTGGCGCGGGGCGGTCTGGCCACCACCGGCGAACTGCTGACCGTGATCACGCGAAGGCAGTTGGCTGGATTTGTCAAGGTGGGCAGGCTAATTCGGGTGTTCCACGGGGTCTATGCGCTGTGTGAGCCTGATTTGCTGGGCAAGCTGGCCGCGCTGGATTTGGTTGCTGGCCAGTCGATCGTCGCGTGCATGGGAACGGCGGCGGCACTGTACGGCTTCGACACCGAGAGCACATCGCGGCTCCACATCCTTGACCCAGGTATACGGATGCGGCCGTCGGCGAGTCTGATGGTGCACCAGCGAACCGGGGCACCGCTGCGACGCGTCGAGGGCCGGTTGGCGACAGCGCCTGCGTGGACGGTGATCGAAGCCGCGCGGGTGTTGCGGCGGCCGCGTGCTCTGGCGACGCTTGATGCCGCGCTGCATGTCGGGGCCTGCACCAGGGGCGAGCTGGACGCGGCGATCCGCGAGCAGAAGGGCCGTCGCGGGATCGTCAAGGTCCGGGAGTTGGTCGGCTACGCCGACGGCCGAGTCGAGTCGAGTCTCCGATGGAAAGCGAGGCAAGGCTGGTGTTCATCGAGGCCCGACTGCCAACGCCCGAGCTGCAGTACCGCATCGTGGACCGCTACGGCAGAGCATGGCGCGTCGACTTCGCCTGGCCGGACGCGATGGTCGTCGCTGAGTACGACAGCGTCGAATGGCACCTGAGCCGCACCGCACTGTTACATGACCGGTTGAAAACCGCGCGGTTGCAGGAGTGTGGCTGGACCAGCATTCCGATGACCGTCGACGACATCAGGCGCGACTCAGTCGACCTGGTAGACCGCGTCAACTATCACCTCCACAGCGGCGGTAATGGCGCGAGCAGACGCAAAAGCACCTACACGCTCGGCGTGTCGGGTGCTTTTGCGTCTGCTCGCCCTAGCTCGGCGACCCACTAGACTGGCCGACGTGCTTATCGGTTCGCACGTGCGCAACGACGATCCCCTGGCCGCCGCCCAGACAGATGGCGCCGACGTGGTGCAGTTCTTCCTCAGCAACCCGCAGAGCTGGAAGAAGCCCAAACCGCGCGACGACGCCGCGGCGCTCAAGGCGTCGACCATTCCGCTGTACGTCCACGCGCCATATCTCATCAACGTGGCCTCGGCCAACAACCGCGTCCGCATCCCGTCCCGCAAGATCCTGCAGGACACCTGCGATGCGGCCGCCGAGATCAACGCGACGGCGGTGATCGTGCACGGTGGCCACGCTGACGACCACGACATGCAGGCCGGTTTCGAGCGTTGGGTCAAGGCGCTCGACTATCTAGAGACCGACGTGCGGGTGTATCTGGAGAACACCGCGGGCGGCGACCACGCGATAGCCCGCTACTTCGACACCATCGGCAGGTTATGGGATCACATCGGGGACAAGGGAATTGGCTTCTGCTTGGACACCTGCCATGCGTGGGCCGCAGGTGAGGCGCTGGTCGATGCCGTAGACCGCATCAAGGCCCTGACCGGCCGCATCGACCTGGTGCACTGCAACGACTCGAGGGATGCCGCCGGATCGGGCGCGGATCGTCACGCCAACTTCGGCACCGGTCAGATCGATCCCGAGCTGCTCGTGGCCGTGGTCAAGGCCGCGGACGCGCCGGTCATCTGCGAGACCGCCGACGACGGACGTAAGGACGACATCGCTTTTCTGCGGGAGAAGACCACGGGCTAACCAGCCGCGGCTAAGCGGCCGAACGCGGGCTTGAATTACATATCTTGTGCACTTGTCGAAGAAATGTAACATTGACCGCATGCCTGACACCCATGTCGTCACCAACCAGGTCCCAACGCTGGAAAACCACAACCCCGCGTCCTCCGCGGTACTCATCGAGGCGCTGATCCGCGAAGGCGGTCAGTGGGGCCTGGAAGAAGTCAACGAGCTGGGCGCCATAAACGGCAGCCGAGAGGCGCAGCGCTGGGGCGAACTCGCTGACCGCAACCGGCCCGTCCTGCACACTCACGACCGATATGGGCACCGCATCGACGAGGTCGAGTACGACCCCGCCTATCACGAGCTGATGCGCACGGCGGTCGCCCACGGGCTGCACGCCGCGCCGTGGGCCGATCCGAGGCCGGGCGCACACGTGGTACGCGCCGCCAAGACCTCGGTATGGACCGTCGAACCGGGCCACGTCTGTCCGATCTCGATGACCTACGCCGTCGTGCCCGCGCTGCGCGCCAACCCCGAACTGGCCACCGTATACGAGCCGTTGCTCACCAGCCGCCAGTACGACCCCGAGTTGAGGCTCGCAACGACGAAACCCGGTGTCACCGCGGGCATGTCGATGACCGAAAAGCAGGGCGGCTCGGATGTGCGCGCGGGCACCACCCAGGCCGCCTCGAACGCCGACGGAACCTACAGCCTGACCGGTCACAAGTGGTTCACCTCGGCGCCGATGTGCGACATCTTCCTGGTGCTCGCGCAGGCACCGGGTGGGCTGTCCTGTTTCTTGCTGCCCAGGATCCTGCCCGACGGCACCCGCAACCGAATGTTCCTGCAGCGCCTCAAGGACAAGCTGGGCAACCACGCCAATGCCTCGAGCGAGGTCGAATACGACGGAGCCACAGCATGGTTGGTGGGCGAGGAGGGTCGCGGGGTCGCGACCATCATCGAGATGGTCAACCTTACTCGCCTGGACTGCACCCTGGGCAGTGCCACCAGCATGCGCACCGGTCTTACCCGTGCCATCCACCACGCCCAGCACCGAAAAGCATTCGGCGCCTATCTGATTGACCAGCCACTGATGCGCAACGTGTTGGCGGACCTATCCGTGGAGGCCGAGGCTGCCACGATGGTCGCGATGCGGATGGCCGGGGCCACCGACAGGGCGGTGCGCGGTGACGACACCGAAGCGCTATTCCGGCGCATCGGTCTGGCCGCTAGCAAGTACTGGGTGTGCAAGCGGTCCACCCCGCACGCTGCGGAAGCCCTGGAATGCCTGGGCGGCAACGGTTATGTCGAGGAGTCAGGCATGCCACGGCTCTACCGGGAGGCGCCGCTGATGGGCATCTGGGAGGGCTCGGGCAACGTCAGCGCGCTAGACACGTTGCGCGCCATGGCAACTTGCCCCGAATGCGTCGACGTGCTGTTCGACGACCTGGCCCACAGCGCGGGCCAGGATTCCCGCCTGGACGGCCACGTCGAGAACCTGCGGCAACAACTGAGCGATGTGCAGACCATCCAGTACCGGGCTCGCAAGGTCGCCGAGGACATCTGCCTGGCGCTGCAGGGCTCGCTGCTGGTGCGCCACGGGCACCCCGCCGTGGCCGAGGCCTTTCTGGCCACCCGCCTCGGCGGGCAGTGGGGTGGGGCCTTCGGCACCATGCCGACCGGGCTGGATCTGGCGCCCATTCTCGAGCGCGCACTGGTCAAGGGCTGAGTCGGAAGGATGACCCACACCAGCAGGGCGGTCGACTTCGACAACCTGAAAACCATGACCTACGAGGTGACCGACCGGGTGGCGCGTATCACCTTCAACCGTCCGGAAAAGGGCAACGCGATCGTCGCCGACACTCCGCTGGAGCTGTCGGCGTTGGTAGAGCGCGCCGATCTGGATCCCAACGTGCACGTCATTCTGGTTTCCGGTCGCGGCGAAGGGTTTTGCGCGGGATTCGACCTGTCCGCGTACGCCGACGGAACCGGTTCGGCCGGCGGTGAAGGCGTAAAAGGGGCCTACCAAGGCACCGTGCTCGACGGGAAGACTCAGGCCGTAAACCACCTGCCGAATCAGCCATGGGACCCGATGATCGACTACCAGATGATGAGCCGATTCGTGCGCGGGTTCTCCAGCCTGATGCACGCGGACAAACCCACGGTGGTCAAGATTCACGGTTACTGCGTGGCCGGCGGCACGGACATTGCCCTGCACGCCGACCAGGTGATCGCCGCCGCCGACGCCAAGATCGGCTACCCGCCGACGCGGGTGTGGGGTGTCCCGGCGGCCGGGCTGTGGGCCCATCGGCTCGGTGACCAGCGTGCCAAACGTCTGCTGTTCACCGGCGACTGCATCACCGGCGCGCAGGCCGCCGAATGGGGTTTGGCGGTCGAGGCACCCGACTCGAAAGACCTGGACGAACGCACCGAACGGTTGCTGGACAGGATCGCCGCGCTGCCGGTGAACCAGCTGATCATGATCAAGCTCGCGCTGAATTCCGCTCTGCTGCAACAGGGTGTGGTCACCAGCAGGATGGTCAGTACCGTGTTCGACGGTGTCGCCCGCCACACCCCCGAGGGGCACGCGTTCGTGGCCGACGCGGTCGAGCATGGTTTTCGGGCGGCCGTCAAGCACCGCGACGAGCCGTTCGGCGACCACGGCCGGCAAGCGTCACAGGTGTAGACCGTGGCGCAGATGACCGCCCGCTCGGTGGTGCTCAGCGTTCTGCTCGGCGCGCATCCAGCCTGGGCGAGCGCGAGCGAATTGATAAAGCTGACAGCCGATTTCGGCATCAAGGAGACAACGCTGCGGGTGGCGCTGACACGAATGGTTGCCGCGGGCGACCTTATCCGCTCGGCCGACGGCTACCGCCTTTCGGATCGATTGCTGGCCCGGCAACGGCGGCAGGACCAGGCCATGCGCCCCCAGGCAATGGCTTGGTCCGGTTACTGGCACATCGTGATCGTGACCAGCGTCGGGACCGACGCCCGCGGCCGGGCAGCACTGCGAAATACCATGCAAGACAAACGATTTAGTGAATTACGCGAAGGCGTGTGGATACGGCCCGACAACCTTAATCTGGATCTGGACCCGGATATGCACGCCCGGGTGCGGGTGCTGCGGGGACGCGACGACGCACCCGAAGAGCTGGCCGGCCAGCTGTGGGATCTGCCGCAATGGGCGGCAACGGGCAGCCGTCTGCTCGACGAGATGGAAAGCGCCACAGACGTTCCCGGGCGGTTCGTGGTCGCGGCCGCGATGGTGCGCCACCTGCTCACCGATCCAATGTTGCCGACGGAACTGCTGCCCACCGATTGGCCGGGCGCCCGGCTGCGTGCGGCTTACCATAACTTCGCCACCGAATTGGCGGAGCGACGCGAAACAACTCAACTTGCGGAGGCGACATGAGTGATCCGGTGCGGGTGGAGCGCAACGGCGCGGTGACCACGGTGATCCTCGACCGGCCGGCGGCGCGCAATGCCGTCAACGGTCCCACGGCCGCGTCGCTGTACGCCGCGTTCGACCAATTCGACCGTGACGACACCTCCTCGGTCGCGGTGTTGTGGGGCGACAACGGAACCTTCTGCGCGGGAGCGGATTTGAAGGCGTTCGGCACCCCAGACGCCAATGCTGTGCACCGGGAAGGGCCGGGCCCGATGGGCCCGAGCCGAATGGTGCTGTCCAAACCGGTCATCGCAGCAGTAAGCGGTTACGCCGTCGCCGGTGGACTGGAGTTGGCGTTGTGGTGTGACATGCGGGTTGCCGAGGAGGACGCCGTGTTCGGTGTGTTCTGCCGGCGGTGGGGGGTGCCGCTCATCGACGGCGGCACCGTGCGCCTGCCGCGGCTGATCGGGCACAGCCGGGCCATGGACATGATCCTCACCGGTAGGGCGGTAAAGGCGGATGAGGCACTGGCCATCGGTTTGGCCAATCGTGTTGTGCCCAAGGGGCAGGCCCGGCGGGCGGCCGAAGAGTTGGCGGCCCAACTGGCTGACTTACCGCAACAATGCCTGCGATCGGACCGGCTGTCGGCGCTGCAGCAATGGGGGCTGCCGGAGGCCGCCGCGCTCGATCGTGAATTTGCCAGCATCTCGCGGGTCGCCGCCGAGGCGATGGAGGGGGCAGGACGGTTCGCCGCGGGCGTCGGCCGGCACGGCGAGTCGGCTGGATGGCCGGTCAGCCGCCCTTCTTGATGTCGTTGCTCGAACCGATGTTGTCGACTTTCGGGTCGCCGGCCTTGTACGTGATGGTGTTGTTCATTCCCAGCACCGTGAGGTGGCTGTCGATCTTGTCGAAGGTGATGTTGTTTCCGGCGCCACCGACGGTGACTGTCGCGCAGGTACCGGTGACGGTCAGCGTGTCGTTCGAGCCGCCCACGTTCAGTGATTTACCGTCGGCGCAGTCCAGGGTGGCGGTGGCCCCGATGGCTCCGTAGGTCAGCGTGTTGCCGATCTGGATCGAAGCTGTGGTGGACGGGCCGCTCGTCGAAGTCGGCGCCGCCGTTCCGCTGCTCGGGACCGTCGCGGACGTCGTGGCCGGGGCGGACGTCGTCGAGGTCCCGGAGGTGGCGGGCGGGTTCGCTGTCGAGCTGCAGCCGGCCAGCCCGAGCGCTACCGACAAGGCCGCCGTCACGGCGAACGCGGGCAGTCTGGACGCAGGGAGGTGCGCGCGCATTATTTTTTGGTACCCCTTCGGTTGCCTATGTCAGCCCACCAGTTGAAGCCGGTTGGTCATGCCCAGCTCACGACCGCGGTCCCAGAGGAACGGGTCGCCGGCGCGGTAGAAGACCGTCTCGTCATAGCCATAGACGGTGATGTCGTGGGTGACACTGTCAGCGACGACGGTGTTGGACGAGCCCATTACCGTCACCGCCCAGCAGTTTCCCTTCGCCGTAACGTTGTTCGCGCTGCCGTTGACCAAGAGCGTCGAGTCGTTGCAGTCAATGGTCGTCTCGATGCCCTGCCCGGTGACGTGGGTGTCGCCGTTCTTGGCGTGCGCGGCAGGCGGCGCGGGCGCGGCAATGATGGTGATGACACAGGTTGCAAGTGACCCGAGTGCCGTTATCCATTTCACGGTGGGCCCCCCTTCTCCGGCGGGTGATCTGCTGGACTGAGCGTACGTGGATGCACCCACGTCACGACAGACCTTCGATAACCGGAGTTTGGGTGCGGCCGTTTGATGGGCCGGTCAACTAGAGTCGTTAGTTAATTCGCAACCGAAGGGCGATCGTCATGGCAGCTCCCGAACCGCCGTCAGCGGGCGGGCGCCAGCGTGCCGGTAAATCTGCGGCCCGCCCGGGCAAGCTCAGCCGCGACGGCATCGTCGAGGGTGCGCTGACGTTCCTGGACCGGGAAGGCTGGGACTCGCTGACCATCAATGCGCTGGCTACGCAGCTCGGCACCAAGGGGCCCTCGCTCTACAACCATGTCGACAGCCTCGAGGACCTGCGCCGGGCGGTGCGAATTCGGGTCGTCGACGACATCATCACGATGCTGAACCGCGTTGGCGAGGGCCGCGCCCGCGACGATGCGGTACTCGTCATGGCGGCCGCTTACCGCAGTTACGCCCACCACCACCCCGGTCGGTACTCGGCTTTCACCCGAATGCCATTGGGTGGTGACGATCCGGAGTACACCGCCGCCACCAGAGGCGCTGCCGCGCCCGTAATCGCAGTGTTGTCGTCCTACGATCTGGACGGCGAAGATGCGTTCCACGCTGCGCTCGAGTTCTGGTCGGCGATGCATGGGTTCGTGTTGCTGGAAATGACCGGTGTGATGGACGGCCTCGACACCGACGGGGTGTACTCCGACATGGTGCTGCGGCTGGCTGCCGGCTTGGAGAGGCGCACCGCTTCCGGCACTGCCCAACTGACCTAAAACTGGCCCCAGTGTGGTGCCGTTTCACCCTCGCGGACGTGCGGGGATGAGGGCCGCGACGCCGCTTTGACCTGCGCGACTGGCGGCGGGTATTGTGGTAGCTCGTGCCTGGCGGCTTACGGCGCCTGACGTAAGGGAACGGATGCCGGGCTAATTCGTATGTCCACGAAGCAGCGGGGAAGTCTCCGGTGCTGGGCGCGTGCGACACGCCCGGTCGCGGGGTACTGCGAAGGGGCATAACTGCACTACAAAGACTTGCACACCATTGAAGACGCCGAACGCCAACAGAGAAAGCCGGTAGATGCCAACCATTCAGCAGCTGGTCCGCAAGGGTCGTCGGGACAAGATCGCCAAGGTCAAGACCGCCGCTCTGAAGGGCAGCCCGCAGCGTCGTGGCGTGTGCACTCGCGTGTACACCACCACTCCGAAGAAGCCCAACTCGGCGCTTCGGAAGGTCGCCCGCGTGAAGCTGACGAGTCAGGTCGAGGTCACCGCGTACATCCCGGGTGAAGGCCACAATCTCCAGGAGCACTCGATGGTGCTGGTCCGTGGCGGGCGGGTTAAGGACCTGCCCGGTGTGCGGTACAAGATCATCCGCGGTTCGCTCGACACCCAGGGCGTCAAGAACCGCAAGCAGGCTCGGAGCCGCTACGGCGCCAAGAAGGAGAAGAGCTGATGCCGCGCAAGGGGCCCGCACCCAAGCGTCCGCTGGTCAACGACCCGGTCTACGGGTCGCAGCTGGTCACCCAGCTGGTGAACAAAATTCTGCTAAAGGGGAAGAAATCGCTGGCCGAGCGCATTGTTTACGGTGCGCTCGAGCACGCTCGCGACAAGACCGGTACCGATCCCGTCATCACCCTCAAGCGCGCACTCGACAACGTAAAGCCGGCCTTGGAGGTCCGGAGCCGCCGCGTCGGTGGCGCCACCTATCAGGTGCCCGTCGAGGTGCGCCCCGACCGGTCGACGACGCTAGCGTTGCGCTGGCTGGTCAGCTTCTCGCGGCAACGCCGGGAGAAAACCATGATCGAGCGGCTGGCCAACGAGATTCTGGATGCCAGCAACGGGCTGGGGGCCTCAGTCAAACGGCGTGAGGACACCCACAAGATGGCCGAGGCAAACCGCGCCTTCGCGCACTATCGCTGGTAGAGAGTGCGCTGCGGCCTCGAAGCCGCGAAGGCGGCGACACCAGAGAATGCTGGGCGCAACCGAGTGAACTACTAAGCAACCGAAAGAGTGGGAAGACTTCTGTGGCACAGAAGGACGTGCTGACCGACCTCACCAAGGTCCGCAACATCGGCATCATGGCGCACATCGACGCCGGCAAGACGACGACGACCGAGCGCATCCTCTACTACACCGGTATCAGCTACAAGATCGGTGAGGT
>NZ_JAFBAR010000022.1 GCF_019247635.1 Mycobacterium sp. | reverse complement strand
GACCGCCGCGAAGGCGCCCCGACCGCGTGCCGCCCACCACCGGCGCTGCAGCGCGGGCGCGCTCACTACACCCACCGTCGGGACGCCGTCGTCGAGGAGCGCGATCAGGCTCGCCCACACCGGCACCCCGCGGACGAAGTTCTTGGTGCCGTCGATCGGGTCGATGATCCACTGCCGTCCGCTGAGTGTGGTTGTCCCGCCGAATTCCTCGCCGAGGACGGTGTCGCCGGGCCGGTGCTGCCCGAGCGCGTCGCGCAGGTCGGATTCGACGGCTCGGTCGGCGTCGGTCACCGGGGTCAGGTCCGGTTTGGTCTCGATGCGCAGATCCAGCGCGCCGAACCGGGCACGAGTCACGCGGTCCGCCCGGTCGGCCAGCGTCAGCGCAAACGTCAGATCGTCCTGACTCATGACGCAGTCCTATCACGTCCCTACCATGGGGTTCATGTGGGAATTCGGTGTGCTGATCCTGCTGATCGCGATCCTGTTGACCTTCCTCGCCCCGCGGTTCATCCCGCGCGGCCCACGTGGCGAGCTGGCGAGCGGCACGCTGCTGGTGACGGGCGTCAGCCCGCGTCCCGACGCGATCGGTCAGCAGTTCGTCACCATCGCCGGAGTGATCAACGGCCCCACCGTCAGCGAGCACGCCGTGTATCAGCGCATGGCCGTCGACATCGACCAGTGGCCGACCCCGGGTCAGGTGATGCCCGTCGTATATTCCCCGAAGAATCCGGACAACTGGAAGTTCGCGCCGCCCGATCCGGCCGCCGGGTAGTCCCGCGTCGCAGGGACTTTGAGCTTCGATAGGAGAAACGCATGGCAGGCAAGGAAATCGATCCGATGAGGGCTCGCAGCGCCCTCGAGGTGATCAAGCAGAATCCCGGCATAGTGCTATTCGCGCTATCACCGGCGTTCATCGCGTTGGGTGTCGTCTGGTGGCTCGTCGGGGCTGGGTGGGCGATCTTCGCGGCCATCGTGCTGCTGGTTGTCGGTGCGGTTGGCATCGTCATGAAGCGCTAACGCCCGGTATGCGGTCGTGGTGGGGTTGGGGCACCGTCGAAGATGCGCTCTCCGAGCGTGAGACCGCCCAACTGGTGTCACGGGCCGCTGCGCTACTACCCGGGCATGACCTGAGCGATCATCCGCCACCGGACCCGTCGGCGCTCGGGCCGGCCGGGCCCATGAAGCCGCGGATCGCACCGCCGGCGTCGCTGTCCGCGCTGTGCTCGACCGACCCTACTGACCGTGCTGGGCACGCGCGCGGCAAGGCATTTCGTGACGTCGCCCGCAACCTGCAGGGCCGGCTCGACCACGTCCCCGATCTGATCGTGCGGCCGCGAACCGAGCAGGACATCATCGACGTGCTGGATTGGTGTGTGCGCCAAGGCATCTCGGTGGTCCCCTATGGCGGCGGCAGCTCGGTGACCGGCGGAGTGGAGCCGCGGTTCGACGGTCCCGCGGTCACGATGGATACGACCGCCATGGGTGCGGTGCTCGAGATCGACAGCGTCAGCCGCGCCGCTCGCATCCAGGCGGGCGCGCTCGGGCCCTCGATCGAGGATCAGCTGCGCGCACACGATCTGACGCTGCGGCATTTCCCCCAGTCTTTCGGGTTCTCCACCCTCGGCGGATGGTTGGCCACCCGAGCCGGTGGGCACTTCGCCACGCTCTACACCCATATCGACGACCTGACGGAAGCGCTACGGGTGGTCACGCCGGCCGGGATCAGCGAGTCGCGGCGGCTGCCGGGCTCGGGTGCCGGGCCGTCCCCGGACCGGCTGTTTCTGGGCTCCGAGGGAATCCTGGGCGTCATCACCGAAGCCTGGGTGCGAGTGCAGGACCGCCCGCGGTGGCAGGTCACCGCGTCGGTGGAGTTCGACGATTGGGCCGCCGCGGTCACCGCGACCCGAACGATCGCGCAGGCCGGTCTTTATCCGGCGAATTGCCGGCTGCTGGACCCCGCCGAGGCATTCCTGAATGCCGGTAGCGCGGTCGGTGGCGGCCTGCTGGTGCTGGCTTTCGAATCCGCCGACCACCCGGTGGATCCGTGGCTGGACCGGGCCGTGCAGATCGCGGCCGAACACGGCGGCGTCCTGACCGCGCGGCGTGCTCGCGAATCACCCAGCGGGGCAGCGGAAAACGATCCCGCCGCAAGTTGGCGCTCAACGTTCCTAAGGATGCCGTACCAGCGTGACGCGCTGGCCCGCCGCGGCGTCATCGCCGAGACCTTCGAAACCGCCTGCACCTGGGACAGATTCGACGCCCTGCACGCCGCGGTGATCGCCGCCGCCAGGACCGCGATCGAGAAGGTCTCCGGCGCCGGGGTGGTGACGTGCCGGTTCACCCACGTCTATCCCGACGGCCCTGCCCCGTATTACGGCATCTATGCGGGCGGGCGCTGGGGCTCTCTCGACGCGCAGTGGGACGAGATCAAGGTCGCCGTGTCGGAGGCGCTGAGCGCCGCGGGCGGCAGCATCACGCACCACCATGCGGTCGGGCGCGACCACCGGCCCTGGTATGACCGGCAGCGTCCCGATCCGTTCGTGGTGGCGCTGCGCGCCGCGAAGTCCGCGCTTGATCCGGCGGGGGTTCTCAACCCCGGGGTGTTATTGGACCCGTGATCAGGCGTGTCCGATGCGCAGCAGCTCAGTGATGTTGGGCAGTTTCACGCGCGGGCGCCCGTGCGGTTCACCGGCCGTGCGCTCGAACTCGTCGATGATTCCCCAATGCGCTGAGGTGACCAGTTTCGGCTGGCGGGAGGCCAGCCAGTCGGCCAGCTCGCGGGCGTGGTCCTCCCCGAAATCGGCTAGGTCGGTCGCGCCAGTCAGGTCGGTGATGACCGTGTCGACGGTGTCCTGCGAGTCCTTCTTGTTGGTACCGATCACACCGGTCGGCCCGCGCTTGATCCACCCCACGACGTATTCGTTGCGGCTGCCCTCCACCCGGCCCCCGGTGTGCGGGATCGTCCCGCGTTTGTCGTCGAACGGCAGCCCCGGGGTGGGCACACCGCGGTAGCCGACCGATCTCACGACCAGTTGGGCCGGCAGTTCCTCCCGCTCTCCGGTGTCCTTGGCCGACACCCATCCATTGTCGTCGCTGACCAACTCGTTGCGGCCGAGCACGATGTGCTCCACTTTGCCGTCGCCCTTGATCTCGATCGGGGAAGTCATGAACCGCAACACAATTCGGCGGTGTCCGGGACGCGGTTCGCGTTGCGCGTAGTCGCGCAGCACCTTGATGTTCGTCTTGGTGGTCTTGCCGGCGGCGGCCGCGTCGTCGTCGGTGATGCCCTCCAGCTCCGCCGGATCCACGATCACGTCGACGCCCTCGAGCTCACCCAGCTCGCGCAGCTCCAGCGGAGTGAAGGCCGCCTGCAGCGGGCCGCGGCGGCCAACTATCACCACTTCCTCGACCCCGCACGGACGCAGGCACTCCAGCGCATGATCGGCGATGTCGGTGAGCCCCAGCACCTCGGGATCGGTGACCAGAATGCGCGCCACGTCGATTGCGACATTTCCATTACCCACGACGATCGCGCGGGCGCCCGACAAGTTCGGTGTCTTCTCCTCGAAGTGCGGGTGCGCGTTGTACCAGCCCACGAAATCGACGGCGGAGATGCTGCCGTGCAGATCCTCGCCGGGAATGCCCAGCGCGCGATCGGACTGCGTGCCGACGGCGTAGATCACCGCGTCGTACTGCTCGGCGAGTTCGGGGGCCGCGATGTGCTCGCCCACCGCCACGTTGCCGAAGAACCGGAAGCGCGGGTCTTCGGCGGTCTTTTCGAATTGTTTGCTGATCGACTTGATCTTGGGGTGATCGGGCGCGACTCCGGAGCGCACCAGGCCCCACGGCGTCGGCAGCATCTCCAGCATGTCGACCATCACGTCGATCTCGTCGGTACCGTCGGCCGCCTTGAGCAATGACGCCGCGGCGAAGAATCCCGACGGCCCTGAGCCGACGATGGCAACGTGATACGGACGCATACCTGGGCCCTTCTGTTCGTGCCGGGTGCCAGCAAAGGGCTGTCGCGTGGCGGTCGCCGGTTCACCTGCTGCTTGCTCGATGCTAAACGCTGATGCCGGGCATCCCGGAGCCACCCACCGGCAACCGCCGGTAACGTGGTCGAGCGTGGAACCCGACCGTCAAGCCGACATCGCCGCACTTGACTCCACCCTGACCACGGTGGAGCGGGTGCTCGACATCGACGGACTGCGGAGCCGCATCGAGAAGCTCGAACAGCAGGCCTCCGACCCGAAACTGTGGGACGACCAGGCCAACGCCCAGCGGGTGACCAGCGAGTTGTCGCACACGCAAGGGGAGCTGCGCCGGGTCGAGGACCTGCGGCGGCGCCTCGACGACCTGCCGGTGCTCTACGAGCTGGCGGCCGAGGAGGACGAAGCCGAGGCTCTGGCCGAGGCCGACGCCGAACTCAAGGCGCTGCACTCCGACATCGAGGCCGCCGAGGTGCGCACCCTGCTGTCCGGCGAATACGACGAGCGTGAGGCGCTGGTCACCATCCGTTCCGGCGCGGGCGGCGTGGACGCCGCCGACTGGGCCGAGATGCTGATGCGAATGTATATCCGCTGGGCCGAGCAACACAAGTACGCGGTCGAGGTGTTCGACACGTCCTACGCCGAGGAGGCCGGGATCAAAAGCGCCACGTTCGCGGTGCACGCGCCGTTTGCCTACGGCACGTTGTCCGTCGAACAGGGCACCCACCGGCTGGTCCGGATCAGTCCGTTCGACAACCAGAGCCGACGGCAGACGTCGTTCGCCGAAGTCGAGGTGCTTCCTGTGGTGGAGACCACAGATCACATCGACATTCCGGAGGGCGATTTGCGCGTTGACGTGTACCGCTCCAGCGGGCCGGGCGGCCAGTCGGTGAACACCACAGACTCGGCGGTTCGACTTACCCACATCCCGACCGGTATCGTGGTCACCTGTCAGAACGAAAAGTCGCAATTGCAAAACAAAGTCGCGGCAATGCGGGTTCTGCAAGCAAAGTTGTTGGAGCGCAAGCGTTTAGAAGAACGTGCTGAGCTGGACGCATTAAAGGGGGACGGCGGCAGCTCCTGGGGAAACCAGATGCGCTCCTATGTACTGCATCCGTACCAGATGGTCAAAGATCTGCGCACCGAGTACGAAGTCGGCAATCCGGCGGCCGTTCTGGACGGAGACATCGACGGGTTCCTAGAAGCGGGAATCCGGTGGCGCAACCGAAAAGATGACGATTAACACACACTTTATCGCCATGGCCGGAGCCGGGCACTGGCACGACTTTTGGCGTGGCCAGATCGGCGAATGGATCATCGCCAAGGGTCTGCGGATCGTCATGCTGCTGATCGCGGCGGTCCTGGCGGCCCGCTTCGTCAGCTGGGTCGCACAGCGGGTGACCCGGCGACTCGCCTACGGCGAAGGCGACGTCCTGGTCCAGTCGGAGGCAACCAAGCACCGGCAAGCAGTGGCGTCGGTGATCTCCTGGGTGTCCATCGTGATCATTGCGATCGTCGTAGTTCTGCAGGTCGCCAATGTCCTGCAGTTTTCGGTGGGTGGACTGATAGCGCCGGCCACGGTGCTGGGTGCGGCACTCGGTTTCGGAGCCCAGCAGCTGGTCAAGGACCTGCTCTCCGGCTTCTTCGTGATCGTCGAGAAGCAGTACGGGTTCGGTGACCTGGTTTCGTTGACGGTATCGGGAATCGCCGCTGAGGCCCGCGGCACCGTGGAAAACGTGACGTTGCGCGTGACCAGACTGCGCTCCCCGGATGGTGAACTGTTCACCATTCCCAACGGCCAGGTCGTGAAAACGATCAACCTGTCAAAGGACTGGGCGCGCGCGGTCGTGGATATCCCGGTCTCAACTGCCGCCGACCTGAACATGGTCAACGACGTGTTGCACCAGGAGTGCGAGCATGCGCGCGACGATCAGGCGCTGGGGCCGTTGCTGCTGGACGCCCCCACCGTGATGGGCGTGGAAAGCATCGAAGTTGACACCGTCACCCTGCGCCTGGTGGCCCGCACGCTGCCCGGCAAGCAGTTCGAGGCCGGCCGACAGCTGCGTGTGCTCGTTATTCGTGCGCTGGCGCGTGCCGGCATCGTGACGGCGGCCGACGCGACCATTGGACTCGTCGAGGATCCCGCGGTGCCCGCGGCCCAGACGTCCTTGGCAGCTGACGAGGAGGACGAGGCCGAGAGCGCGGTGCAGCGACGGTGAGCATCGACCCGCACATAACCACGCTCGCAGACACCAAAAACGAGCGGCGACGACGCTGGCCGAGCCACCTATTCGGCGGTCGTGTACGCACGTCGACGCTGGCGTTGATCATCGCATTCATGGGTGTTTGGTGGCTCTACGCCACCTACCGGCCCGAGCCGACCCACAACGAACCGCCGCCCGCCCAGGTGGTCCCGCCCGGGTTTGTGCCCGATCCCAACTACACGTGGGTGCCGCGCAGCCGTGTGCAGCAACCGCCCGACGCTTCCACGCCCAAGCCCACTCCGACGACCACGGCGACGACACCACCGCCTTCACCGACGCCGACGACTACGGCTCCGCCCCCGTTCGTCCTGCCGACGCTGCCCTGCGTTCCGCCCTTCTGTACGCCCACCACAACCCCCGGTGCCCCGGGTTCGGGGCCGTCGCAGCCACCCCAACCGGGGCCCGGTCCGGTGCCGACTTCGGCGCCACCGGCGAGCTGATCGTCGCGGGTCGGCGAAATACACAGCTACACTGGCGTGCCGTGATGATCACCCTGGACCATGTCACCAAGCAGTACAAGTCGTCGGCGCGGCCGGCGCTGGACGACGTCAACGTCAAGATCGACAAGGGTGAGTTCGTCTTCCTGATCGGCCCGTCGGGGTCGGGAAAATCCACCTTCATGCGCCTGCTGCTGGCTGCCGAGTCACCCACGAGCGGGGACGTCCGGGTCTCGAAGTTCCACGTCAACAAGCTGCGCGGCCGTCACGTCCCGAGTCTGCGGCAGGTGATCGGTTGCGTTTTCCAGGACTTTCGGCTGCTGCAGCAAAAGACCGTGTTCGAAAACGTCGCCTTCGCGCTGGAGGTCATCGGCAAGAGGACCGATCAGATCAACCGGGTGGTGCCCGAGGTGCTGGAGACGGTCGGCCTGTCCGGTAAAGCCAACCGGCTGCCGGACGAGCTTTCCGGCGGGGAGCAGCAACGGGTCGCGATCGCCCGCGCGTTTGTCAACCGGCCGCTGGTGCTGCTGGCCGACGAGCCCACCGGCAACCTCGACCCTGACACCAGTAGGGACATCATGGATTTGTTAGAGCGGATCAACCGCACCGGAACCACGGTGCTGATGGCGACACACGACCACCACATCGTCGACTCGATGCGCCAGCGCGTCGTCGAGCTGTCGCTGGGCAGGCTCATCAGGGACGAACAGCGCGGCGTTTACGGAATGGATCGCTAAGTGCGCTTCGGTTTTCTGTTCAATGAGGTCCTGACCGGGCTTCGTCGCAACGTCACCATGACCATCGCGATGATCCTGACCACCGCGATCTCGATCGGTTTGTTCGGTGGCGGTCTGCTGGTGGTCCGATTGGCCGACAACTCCCGAGCCATCTACCTCGACCGTGTCGAAACCCAGGTCTTCCTCACCGACGACGTCTCCGCCAACGACCCGACGTGTTCCGCCGACCCGTGCAAGGCGCTGCGAGACAAGATCGAGGCGCGCCCAGACTTCAAAGCGCTGCGGTTCCTCAACCGTGCGCAGGCCTACGATGACGCAATCCGAAAGTTCCCGCAGTACAAGGACGTTGCCGGAAAGGATTCGTTCCCAGCATCTTTCATTGTCAAGCTGGATAACCCCGAGCAGCACAAGGACTTTGACGCCGCGATGCAGGGTCAGCCCGGGGTGCTCTCCGTGCTCAACCAGAAGGACTTGATCGACCGGCTGTTCGCCGTGCTCGATGGGCTCAGCAACGTCGCGTTCGCCATCGCTGTGGTTCAGGCCGTCGGGGCAATCCTGTTGATTGCCAACATGGTCCAAGTCGCGGCTTATACGCGGCGCACGGAGATCGGCATCATGCGGCTGGTCGGCGCCAGCCGCTGGTACACGCAACTGCCGTTCCTGGTTGAAGCGATGCTGGCGGCCACCGTCGGTGTCGTCATCGCCATCGTGGGCCTGATTTTGGTGCGGGCGATGTTTCTGGAGAGTGCGCTAAACCAGTTCTACCAAGCCAATTTGATCGCCAAGGTCGACTACGCGGACATTCTCTATATCTCTCCGATTCTTTTCCTGCTGGGCGTGGTGATGGCTGGATTGACGGCGTACGGCACGCTCCGCATCTACGTTCGGCGCTAGCTGTGACGGCAGACAAGGCGCGCGGCGGCAGGCAGATCATCGCCTCCAATCGCAAAGCCCGGCATGACTATTCGATCCTGGACGTATTCGAAGCCGGGGTGGTGTTGCTGGGCACCGAAGTGAAAAGCCTACGACAGGGCCATGCCTCCCTTGTCGACGCGTTCGCCACCGTCGACGATGGTGAAGTTTGGCTGCGCAACCTGCACATTCCCGAATATCACCACGGCAGCTGGACAAACCATGAGCCTCGGCGCAACCGAAAGTTGCTGTTACACAAGCGGCAGATCGACACACTGATCGGGAAGACCCGTGACGGCAATCTCGCGCTGGTACCGATGTCGCTGTATTTCTCCGAAGGCAAGGTCAAGGTCGAGCTCGCCCTGGCGCGCGGCAAGAAAGCGCACGACAAGCGTCAGGACATGGCGCGTCGCGACGCGCAGCGCGAAGTGGTGCGCGAACTGGGTCGCCGTGCCAAGGGTATGAACTGATTGGCGCCTTGTTGGTGCGTACTATCCGCCGAGATGCCTCGGGCAGAAGGCGGCGACGCTGATGCCGACGAAGTACCCCGCGGCATAGCTGTCCAGGTTGCTGTTCTGCATCACTTCGGACGCGACGTCGGGCTTCTGCCTGCCGAGATCGAGTTCGTCGCAGACCTCGTGACCCGCGACGATCGCGGCTTGAGGCGACGCGAAGTTGATCCCCTTGGACTTCGCGGCAGCCAGGAACTTGTCGTCGACCGCATCGGCGCGCGCGCTCGGGGTCGCCGCTCCCGCCACGCCGAGCAGCGCGAGCGCGAGGACAAGGCCGGCCAATGTCGGCCGCACGGGGTGGGGCGAGCGCACGTGCGTGGTCGTCATACCTACCCTTCCCGCCGATCGGTCAGACTCACTTCGGACCGGTTAACAGTCGTCGAGTCGCGAGTCTAGTCGGCGCGTCGACGGGCATGCCCTGGCGCGGACTGGACGCCACCCGCGATCAACCTGGAGTTCATGTTCGGCCCGCAAAATGCGTAACCGGCGATGTCCAGCGGTGGCCGTTAATATGCCCTAATGGCTGCGACGGCGACAGCGATTTGGCGAGCTGCGGCCACGCCGCCGGGATCGTCTGATCTGTACGTTCAAAGGAATTGAATTGAGACACAACCGATTTGGAGCCGCGCTCGCGATTTCGACCGCGTGCGCAGTGATGTTGTCGGCGTGCGGCAGCGACCACAACCACAACGCCACCGGCGGAAACGCAACCACGAGCACGTCGTCGGCGAAGGTCGCCTGCGGCGGCAAGCCGACGTTGAAGGCCAGCGGGTCCACGGCCCAGGCAAACGCAATGACTCGGTTTGTCAAAACTTTCGAACAAGCCTGCGCCGGGCAGTCCCTGAATTACACACCCAATGGTTCCGGCGCCGGAATCAGCGAATTTATCGGCAACCTAACCGATTTCGGCGGCTCGGACTCAGCGCTGAGCAAGGACGAGTACGACCGGGCGCAGCAACGGTGTGGTTCGCCGGCGTGGAACCTGCCGACGGTGTTCGGTCCCGTCGCCATTGCCTACAACGTCAACGGGCTTACTTCGTTGACCCTCGACGGTGAGACCGCGGCCAAAATCTTCAACGGCGGCATTACGGTGTGGAACGATCCCGCGATCGCGGCGCTGAACGCAGGTGTGGCGCTGCCTGCGGAGCCCATTCGTGTCGTGTTCCGCAGCGACGAGTCTGGGACTTCGGACAACTTTCAGAGGTATCTGGATACGGCTTCCAATGGCGCCTGGGGCAAGGGTGCCGCAAAGGCGTTCAAGGGCGGAGTGGGTGAGGGCGCCATGGGCAATGACGGCGCCGCGGCTGCCGTCAAAGCCGCCGAGGGGTCGATTACCTACGTCGAATGGTCATTCGCCCAGGCGCAACAGCTGGCCATGGCCAAGATCATCACGTCGGCCGGTCCGGACCCGGTGGCGATCACCGCCGACTCGGTAGGAAAGACGATCTCCTCGGCCTGGTTCACCAAGCAGGACAACGACCTTGCCCTCGACACGATCTCGTTCTACCGACCAAACCAGCCCGGCGCCTATCCGATTGTGCTGGCGACGTACGAGATCGTCTGTTCAAAGTATTCCGACGCGCAGGTGGGTACTGCGGTCAAGGCGTTCCTGCAAAGCACGATCGGCGCCGGTCAGGACGGTCTGGCGGACAACGGATATATTCCCATTCCGGCTGCGTTCAAGTCGCGCTTGTCGGCCGCCGTCAACGCCATCTCGTGATTCCGGCCGTCTGCTATCACCACGGGCCTAATATCCGATCATGGCTGACCGTCCGCTCACCAAAGTCGACAAGTCCGACGTGCTGGTTGGTCTCTTCGGCGTCTGGGACGACATCGACAAATTGTTGGAAGGGCTGCCCGAGGACGACTGGCTTGCGCCGACGTCCTTGCCCGGCTGGGACGTCAAGGCCGTGGTCTCGCACATCATCGGCACCGAGTCCTTCCTCTCCGGCATTGCTCAGCCCGAACCGGACGTCGACGTCAAGGCGCTTGGGCACGTGCGCAACGACATCGGCGTGCTGAACGAATGCTGGGTGCGCCATCTCAGCGGCGAGCCAGGCCCGAGTGTGCTCAAGCGGTTCCGCGAGTTGACTGGCAATCGTCGGGT
>NZ_JAFBAR010000017.1 GCF_019247635.1 Mycobacterium sp. | reverse complement strand
CGCAGAACAAGTTCTGCTCGATGCGGTCAACGCCCCTACCCAGGCCTTGTTTGGGCGACCGCTGATCGGTGATGGCGCCAATGCCGCGGCGGGCAGCGGCGCAAACGGCGGCGCCGGCGGGTTGCTGTGGGGCAACGGTGGCAGTGGTGGGTCGGGCGCGTCCGGCCAGGCCGGCGGGACCGGCGGCAGTGCGGGGTTGATCGGCAACGGCGGAAGCGGCGGGGCAGGCGGGGCGGGCGCGCTGGGCGGCAACGGCGGCTCCGGTGGGTGGCTGGGTGGTAACGGCGGCAGTGGGGGGCAAGGCGGCGCCGCTACAGCCGGCATCAACGGCGGTGCGCCCGGCCAAGGGGGTGCTGGAGGCAATGCCATCCTGTTCGGCGCCGGCGGTGCCGGCGGCCTGGGCGGCACAGGTCTGGTCGGGGCGAACGGCGTCAACCCCGTCATCAGCGGGCAGGCCGCCACCGGCAGCACCGGCGGCAGCACCTACGACAGCACCACCGGCAATTCCTTCGGATTCACCGGCGGGGACGGCGCCAGCGGCGGCACCTCCGCCACCGGCGGCACCGGCGGCACCGGGGGGCCAGCGTCCTCCTCATCAGGCGGGTACGCATCCAGCGGCAACGGCGGCACCGGTGGCGCCGGCGGAAACGGCGGCGCCGGCGGCACTGGGGGAGCGGCGTTGGGCTTCGGGGCGGGCGCTGTGGCCAACGGGGGCGACGGCGGCAACGGGACCAACGCTTCGGCCCCCGGTGGTGCGGGCGGCGCCGGCGGCAACGGCGGGTCCGGCTCCACGCTCGGCGCTAATTCGTATGCCTCCGCCGGGGCCGGTGGCGACGGCGGTGGCGGTGCCGCCGGCGCGGCGGGCAGCACGGGTGGTGCGGGCGGCGCCGGCGGTAGCGGGGGTCACGGCGGACTGCTGGTCGGCAATGGCGGGGCCGGCGGCGTCGGTGGCGCCGGCGGGGCTGGCGGCGTCGGAGCAGGCGGCGGACTGGGCGGCGACGGCGGAAACGGGTCTTATTCCAGCGCTTCGTCCGGTGCCCAGGCCCTTGGCGGCACCGGTGGCGACGCCGGTGCCGGCGGCGCCGGGGGTACGGGCGGCGCCGGTGGCGCCGGCGGCGCCGGGGGTACGGGCGGCGCCGGCGGGATCTTCGGCGATGGCGGCAATGGCGGCAACGCGGGCATAGGCGGGCAGGGCGGACAGGGCGGTACGGGGGGCCTTGGCGGCGGCGGCGGCGATGGTGGGAACACCGGTAGCGGCAGCGCCACCTACGGCGGTAACGCCGGCGATGGCGCCATTGGCGGCGCCGGCGGCACCGGCGGTAATGGCGGCGGCAGCGGCACAGGCGGGACGGGCGGCGCCGGCGGGCTGTTCGGCCAGGCGGGCATCGCCGGCACCGGCGGTGCCGGCGGTGCCGGCGGCGACGGAGGCAGCGGGGTCAGCGGCGGCGCAGCGGGCGCTGTCGGCACCGGGGGAACATCCGGACACGCCGGTACTGCCGGCACCAAGGGCGCTGACGGCATGGCCGGCCAACACGGCTGACTTTTTCGCGCAGGCATCTCTCCGCCGAGCAGACGCAAAAGCACCCGCACGCCCGGCGTGTCGGGTGCTTTTGCGTCTGCTCGCCACAACTCGCGGCAACTCGCCACAACTCGCGGCCGCCTAACCGGCCGGCGCGGTGGAGCCGCCGACCGGCATGGGCGGCATCCCCAGTTTGCCGTGATCCCAGGAACGCGTGCGGTGGCTGACGATGCGCACCCCGACCCGCTTGTTCATCATCTGGTCGACGAACGGCTTCATCTCGTCGGTGTAGGGACCGGTGTAGCGCTCCCACACGCTGATCCCGACCCGGTGCAGCGCGTCGGGATCCTCGACGATCTCGGCGACGCCTTCGAAGGACACCCCGCGCAACGTGTCGTACGTCATGCCGTCCTCGAGCAGGAAGCTCACCCGCGGATCGCGTTTCAGATTGACGGCCTTCTGCGACTTGGCCTTGGTCTCGAGCCAGATCTCGCCGTCGACCACCGCGTACCACATCGCGGTCAGGTGGGGCTGGCCGTCGGGACCGATCGTGGCCAGCGTGCCGGTGCGGCTGGTGGTGACGAAGTCCGCGATTTCGGCCTCGGACATGACGATGCTTGCGCGCTGGTTCGTTCCCATGGGCGTCAGTCTGTCAGGCGATTCGCGCCGAGCCTGAAGTGGTGGCACCGAACCTGCACGCAGGCACTCAACATTCGCCCGGGGCCCGCCCTGAACGCAGACTCGGTGGCCGCGCGCTCGTCACGCGGAGTCGAGCGAAACTACAAGCGCCGACTCAGCGCTTCGGCCGCGGCCAGCAGGTCGGCGGCCCAGCGTGCCCCCGGCTGTCTGCCCAACCGGTCGATGGGACCCGACACCGAAATGGCTGCGATCACAACGCCACGACCGTCGCGCACCGGCGCTGACACGCTGGCTACCCCGGGCTCGCGTTCGGCAACGCTTTGCGCCCAACCGCGCCGGCGCGCGTCGGCCAGCGCCCGGTCGGTGAACTTCGCCATCGGCAGCACGGCCTCCTGGGTGGCGGCGTCGCTGTGTGCCAGCAACACTTTGGCACCCGAGCCTGCCGTCATGGGCAACCGCGCGCCGACAGGAACCGTATCGCGAAGGCCCGCAGGCGGTTCCAACGCCGCCACACAGACCCGTGAAGTGCCCTCGCGACGGTACACCTGCACGCTTTCGCCGGTGGTTTCGCGCAGCGCCGGCAGCACCGCCGCGCACGCCAGTAGCAGCGGATCATCGACACGGGCGGCGAGTTCGGTGACGGCCGGACCGAGCAGCCAGCGGCCTTCATCGTCGCGCGCAAGCAGCCGGTGAACCTCCAGGGCGGCCGCGAGCCGGTACGCGGTGGCCCTGGGCAGGCCGGTTCGGTCACACAGTTCGGCCAGCGCGCAGGGGGATTCCGCGATGGTGTGCAGCAGACCCACGGCTTTGTCCAGCACGCCGATGCCGCTATGCTGTCTCACAAGGAGATACTAGCGTCTCGCATTGTGAGATCACCAGCCCTGATCAAAAGACGAATCGAGGCATTTCGAAATGGAATCGCAAACCGGTGCACCGCGCACCCTGCCCGAGAAGGTTTGGCACGACCACGTTGTGGCAGCCGGCGGCGCGAACGAACCCGACCTGATCTACATCGATTTGCATTTGGTGCATGAGGTCACCAGCCCGCAGGCCTTCGACGGCCTTCGGCTGGCCGGCCGGCGGGTGCGCCGGCCGGAGTTGACGCTGGCCACCGAGGACCACAACGTGCCGACGATCGACATCGACAAGCCGATCGCGGACCCGGTGTCGCGCACTCAGGTCGAGACGTTGCGGAGCAACTGCGCGGAATTCGGTATCCGCCTTCATCCGATGGGCGATATCGACCAGGGCATCGTGCATGTCGTGGGGCCGCAATTAGGCCTCACCCAACCGGGCATGACCGTCGTCTGCGGCGATAGTCACACCTCGACCCACGGCGCATTCGGGGCGCTGGCGATGGGAATCGGGACCTCGGAAGTCGAGCACGTGCTCGCCACGCAGACATTGCCGCTGCGGCCGTTCAAGACCATGGCGGTCAACGTCGATGGGCAACTGCCGGCCGGGGTGACCGCCAAGGACGTCATTCTCGCGTTGATCGCCAAGATCGGCACCGGCGGCGGGCAGGGCCACGTAATCGAATATCGCGGCAGCGCCATCGAATCGCTGTCGATGGAAGGCCGGATGACGGTCTGCAACATGAGCATCGAAGCCGGTGCCCGAGCGGGCATGGTGGCGCCTGATGACACCACTTACGAATTCTTGCGTGGTCGTCCGCACGCGCCGGCGGGCGCGCAGTGGGATGTCGCGGTGGCCAATTGGCGAGAGCTGCGCACCGACCCGGGCGCGGTTTTCGACACCGAGGTTGATCTCGACGCGGCCTCGTTGAGCCCGTTCGTCACCTGGGGCACCAACCCCGGCCAGGGGGTGCCGTTGGCGGCCGCCGTGCCGGACCCGCAGCTGATGACCGACGACGCCGGGCGGCAAGCCGCCGAGAAAGCGTTGGCGTACATGGACCTTCGACCCGGCACCGCGATGCGCGACATCTCGGTCGATGCCGTGTTCGTCGGCTCGTGTACCAACGGCCGCATCGAGGATCTACGCGTAGTCGCCGACGTGTTGCGCGGCCGCAAGGTCGCCGACGGTGTGCGGATGCTGGTCGTTCCCGGGTCGATGCGGGTGCGGGCGCAGGCCGAAGCCGAGGGGCTCGGTGAGGTGTTCGCGTCCGCGGGCGCCGAATGGCGTCAGGCCGGATGCTCGATGTGCCTGGGCATGAACCCCGATCAGCTCGCGCCGGGGGAACGGTGCGCGGCAACGTCCAATCGCAACTTCGAAGGGCGGCAGGGCAAAGGCGGCCGCACACATTTGGTTTCCCCGGCCGTTGCCGCCGCCACTGCCGTTCGCGGCACACTGTCCGCGCCGACCGATTTGAATTGAAAGGGAGGAACATGCAAGCCTTTCGCGCCCACACCGGTATCGGCGTGCCGCTTCGGCGGTCCAATGTCGATACTGACCAGATCATCCCCGCGGTCTTTCTGAAGCGCGTCACCCGAACCGGTTTCGAGGACGGCTTGTTCGCGAGCTGGCGGTCGGATCCGTCATTCGTGCTAAACCTCAGCCCCTTTGACCGTGGTTCAGTACTGGTTGCCGGACCCGATTTCGGCACCGGTTCATCGCGAGAGCACGCGGTGTGGGCACTCATGGACTACGGATTCCGAGTGGTTATCTCCTCTCGGTTCGGTGACATTTTCCGGGGCAACGCCGGCAAGGCCGGGCTGCTGGCGGCCGAAGTTGCTCAAGACGATGTGGAACTGCTTTGGAAGCTCATCGAGCAGAGCCCGGGCCTGGAAATCACTGCCAATCTTCAAGATCGAAATATCACCGCGGGAACAGTGGTGCTGCCGTTCAAGATTGACGAGTACACGGCGTGGCGATTACTGGAAGGGCTCGACGATATAGCCCTTACGCTGCGGAAACTAGACATGATAGAGGCGTTCGAGGCGGCCTACCCGGACTGGAAACCGCGCACTCTGGCCACCGGCTGAAGGATTAGCGCGGCCCTAATATCGCCTCCAGGAACACTTCCTAGATCGTCTAAGCCTTTCGGAATTTGAGGGTGCGCCACCGGTCAAGGGCGGCAACCGGATTCCGAAAATTCCCGTCGCGGCGACTTGAAATTGCGCGTGGCTCTTGGCAATTTGCCAGGTGAGGGTTTACCGTGTCCACTAGTCGGTTCCTAAACGAGGACCACTAGCTTCGGAGGATTGGATGAACAAAGCAGAGCTCATAGATGTGCTCACACAGAAATTGGGCTCGGACCGTCGGCAGGCGACCGCCGCCGTCGAGAATGTCGTCGACACTATTGTGCGTGCGGTGCACAAGGGTGACAGCGTCACCATTACCGGGTTCGGTGTTTTCGAACAGCGTCGCCGCGCGGCTCGCGTGGCTCGCAACCCGCGCACCGGCGAGACGGTGAAAGTGAAGCCGACGTCCGTCCCAGCGTTCCGTCCTGGTGCGCAATTCAAAGCGGTTGTGGCTGGGGCACAAAAGCTCCCGTCAGAAGGACCCGCAGTCAAGCGCGGTGTGGTTGCCGGCGCCGCCAAGAAGACGACGGCCAAGAGGTCTCCCGCCAAAAAGGCCGCGGCCAAGAAGACGGCCACCAAGGCTCCGGCCAAGAAGGCCGCGAGCAAGGCCCCGGCCAAGAAGGCTCCGGCCAAGAAAGCCGCGACCAAGGCTCCGGTCAAGAAGGCCGTCAAGAAGGCAACCAAGGCCGTGAAGAAGACCGCAGCCAAGACTCCGGTGCGCAAGGCGGCGACCAAGGCTCCGGCCAAGAAGGCCGCGAGCAAGGCGCCGGCCAAGAAGGCTCCGGCCAAGAAGGCGGCAACCAGGCGCGGTCGCAGGTAGGCCGCACACGAAATGCCCTTCGGGTGGCAGCGTTGCCTCCGAAGGGTTTTTCGTGTCAGTCAGGCCCGCACGTTGGCGGCCAGCGCGCCGCCGATGTGGTCGGCAGCCACCAGCCGTCCCGCGGACAGCGACAGCACCCAGGTGCTGCCCTTGTGGTTGCGGGACTTGTCAGGACGCACCCCGTCGCGGTCGCACCACCACGCGATCAAGTCCGGAATTACCTTGCCTTGTGAGCAGATCGCCGGTGTGCCTGACGCAGCGGCGATCTCAAGCATCCGGTGTCGTCCGCGCTTCGGGCTCTTGGCGTAAGACTCCTCGGTCAGTGTGGGCTCGTTGTGAATGACCACCCCGAGTTCGGCGGCCAGCGGTTCCACCGTCTGCCGGCAACGCACCCGGTCAGCCGCGTACACGTCGGTGGCGCCAAAGGCCAGCAGTTGGGCAACTAGCGCCTCGGCCTGCGCCCGGCCTTTCTTGTCCAACGGCCGCTTGGTGTCGTCCCCGGAGTAGCGGGCCTTGTCACCTGCCGTACCGTGCCGGACCACCAACACGGTCTGCGTGTCCGCGGGCTTTTTTAGGAACTGACGCAACACTTTTCGGTCCTGCGCGTAGTCCAGTTTGCGCATCGCGTCGGCGACGGGCAACCAGCGCAGCTCGTCGACCTCCCGACCCGGGACGAATTGGCCGCCGGTGCTGCGCGCGGCCCAGTAATACACCTTCTTGGTGCCTGAGTCGATCGGGTAGCTCACCGTGGCGAGTCGCCTGCCCAGGATCGCGCGGTGGCCGGTCTCTTCGAACACTTCGCGCACGGCTGCCACCGGCACGGTCTCGCCGGGATCGACCTTGCCCTTGGGCAGCGACCAGTCGTCATAGCGGGGACGATGGATCACCGCGATCTCGAGTGCCGCGTCGGCCGCGGGGTCGGTGACGCGCCACAACACCGCGCCGGCCGCACACACGGTACGGCCCGCCGATCTGCGGCGGCCGGAGTTCTGGGGCGACACCTCAACTCCTGCAGTTAGATTCGGCGATCATCGGATGGCGCGGTCGGGCAGTCCAAACCAGCCGCGCCGCGCACGGAAACGGGCACGCGCACCGATGTTGCCCCAAAACGACTGGAATGACCACCGACCGTCAGAGACTGCTGTGTCGCTCCATCAGTGACACCTGATGGTCGCGTACGGATTGGCCTTCGCGTGGCAGTGCTGTCCATTGGCCGTCGGGCCCGAGTTCCCAACACCGGGTGGATGGGTCCAGAGCGGACTCGAACAACTCGTCCAACTGCGCAGTGAGCCGCGAGTCCTTGACCTGAGCCAGCACCTCGACCCGCCGGTCCAGGTTGCGATGCATCATGTCCGCGCTGCCGATCCAGAACTCGTTGATAGCGCGGAATTGCAGGATGCGCGAATGTTCCAGGAAGCGGCCGAGAATGGAGCGCACCGAAATGTTTTCGGACAGACCTTCCGCGCCCGGACGCAGCGCACAGATTCCGCGCACCACGACATCGACCCGCACTCCCGCCTGCGACGCGCGATAGAGCGCGTCGATGACCTGTTCGTCGACCAGCGCGTTCATCTTCATCCGGATCAGCCCACCACCGTGCTCGCGGTGGGCGGCGATCTCGCGCTCGACGCGTTCGATGATGCCCGTGCGAATGCTGTGCGGTGCCACCAAAATATTGCGATAGGACACCTTGCGCGAGTAACCGGTCAGCGAGTTGAACAGGTCGGTCAGGTCGGCGCCGATCTCGGCGGAGGCCGTCAACAGACCGACGTCCTCGTAGAGCCGGGCGGTCTTGCCGTTGTAATTGCCGGTCCCGATGTGGCAGTAGCGCCGGATCGTTGAACCCTCCCGGCGGACCACCAGGCAGGTTTTGCAGTGCGTCTTGAGCCCGACGAATCCGTACACCACGTGCACGCCCGCTTGCTCCAGTGTTCGCGCCCAACGGATGTTGGCCTGCTCGTCGAAGCGCGCCTTGATCTCGACCATCGCCACCACTTGCTTTCCCGCTTCGGCGGCGGCGATCAGTGCCCGAACGATCGGCGAATCACCGGAGGTGCGGTACAGCGTCTGTTTGATCGCCAACACGTTGGGGTCGGCGGCGGCCAGTTCGATGAATCGCTGCACGCTGGTGGAGAACGAGTCGTACGGATGGTGCACCAGGACATCGCCTTCGCGCAGCGTCGCGAAGATGCTGCGCGGTGTCTCCCGGTCGGCGAAGGCCGGGTGCGTGGCGGGCACGAATGCCCGGTCCTTGAGCGCCGGGCGGTCCAGGCCGTAGATCTGCCACAGCGACGACAGGTCGAGCAGTCCCGGCACCTCGATGATGTCGCCGGGGTCGACGTCGAGTTCGCGCAGCAGCAGTTCCAACATGCCCTCGGTCATGTCGTCGGCGACCTCGAGTCGCACCGGTGACCCGAACCGTCGGCGCGCCAATTCCCGTTCCAGCGCCTGCAACAGGTCCTCGTCGCGGTCCTCTTCGACCTCGAAGTCGGCGTTGCGGGTGATACGAAACGCGTGATGCTCCACGATGTCCATGCCGGGGAAGAGCACCGGCAGGAAGGCCGCGATCAATTCCTCCATCGGCAGGAACCGAAGGACGGTCTGCTCGGCGCCGTCGTCGTCACCGTGGGCCTCGAGCTCGACGAAGCGGTCGACGTTGTCGGGCACCTTGACCCGGGCGAAGTGCTGGCCGCCGTCCTCGGGTTGCTTGACGGTCACCGCCAGGTTCAGGCTCAGCCCGCTGACAAACGGGAAGGGGTGGGCCGGATCCACGGCCAGCGGGGTGAGGACGGGAAAGACTTGTTCGTTGAAATAGGTTGACAAGTGTTCTCGCTCAGCCTGATCCAAGTCGTCCCAGGTGACAATGTAGATGCCCTCCTCGCCGAGCGCGGGGAGCACGTCGTCGAGAAACACCCGCGCGTGGTGGGTCGCGATCTGTTGGGTCTGCTCGCCGATCCGGCGAAGTTGTTCACGCGGCGTCAAACCGTCGGCGGAACGGACCGACAAGCCCATCTCGTCGCGGCGCTTGAGGCCGGCGACCCGGACCATGTAGAACTCGTCCAGATTCGACGCGAAGATGGCCAGGAACTTGGCCCGCTCCAGCAACGGCATCGAGGTGTCGGCAGCCAATGCGAGCACGCGCGCGTTGAAGTCCAGCCAGCTCAGTTCCCGATTGAGATAGCGGTCGGCCGGAAACTCGTCGCCGATCGTGTCCTCGATCGCGGACGGAGTCGCGGCGGGAGGCGCCCCGGGGGCCGAGTCACCGGGTTGCCACGCATCTTGATCGTCCGATACATCTGCGACTGGACGGGCTTCGATTTCGGTCACCCTGCGATCATCGCTCATTACCGGGTGCGGCTGCTACCGACCAAGGGGCATCCATCCCTCGTTGGTGTTCTGTTCACCCCCGCGACAGCCGGGTCGCGTCTGTCAGTGCTGCGCGACGGCGCGGGCGGTCGCCGCCCCGACCCCAAGCCGGCGGGCGGCGGCCAGGTCGGCGGGTGTGTCGACGTCGCAGCGCAGACCGGGCCACGCGCCGGTCAGCTCGATTGCGCCCGAACGACGGTGCCGCGCGGCCGAATCCACGCCGAATTGCGGCTCCAGCGCGGTTCCGAACGCGCACAGTGCGGCCGTTCCGGTGCCGGGCCGGTCGGCCACGAAGCTGCGTCGGTGCTGACGGGCGGCCGCGATCGCTTCGGCCAGCTCCTGCGTCTGCAGCGCGGGCAAATCGCCTTGCAGCACAACGAGATTGGCAGAAGACTCGGCAACCGTGCGTTCCGCGGCGGCGATCGCTTGGTTCAGGGGGTCGCTATCGCCTTCGGGTGTGGGGTCGGTCAGTACATCGGCTCCCAGCTTGGCCGCGGCCGCGGCCGCGGCGTCGTCGGGCGTAATGACGGTGATCGCGCGCACCGCGGCAACGCGCGTCGCGGCGGTCAGCGTATCGACCAACATTGCCAGCACGACATTCTCCCGGGTCGGTGCCGAGAACACCGGAGCCAGTCTGGTCTTCGCGGCGGCCAGCCGCTTGACGGCGATGATCAAGCCGACATCGCCCGCACCCTCGGCACGTCTGCCGCTCATGACGTCATCCTGCCAGCGCCGGCGCGTGCGTGGCCCGCGAGCCCGGGGGACCGCCCGCGTGCCGAGGACACGCTAGCGTGATCGTGACAACCGACCGGAAGCCGGCCGGACCCAAGGAGGACGGATGGCCAGCGCGGGAACCGTCGCGGTGATGGGCGCCGGGGCCTGGGGCACGGCGCTGGCCAAAGTGCTCGGGGAAGCGGGGGGACCCGAGGCCGGAGTGACGCTGTGGGCGCGGCGATCAGTGGTCGCCGACCAGATCAATGCGACCCGGTACAACCCCGACTACCTGCCCGGTGCGCTGTTGCCGGAGGGTGTGCGGGCCACGGCCGATCCGGAGGAGACGCTGCGCGGCGCGACGACGGTGCTGCTGGGCGTGCCGGCGCAGACGTTGCGAGCCAATCTCGAGCGGTGGGTGCCGATGTTGGCCGACGGCGCGACCTTGGTCTCTCTGGCCAAGGGCATCGAGTTGGGCACGCTGATGCGGATGAGCCAGGTCATCGTTTCGGTGACCGGCGTGGACCCGGCGCAAATCGCGGTGATTTCGGGACCCAACCTGGCCAGCGAGATCGCCCAGTGCCACCCCGCGGCCACCGTGATCGCGTGCAACGACTCCGGGCGCGCGGTGGCCTTGCAGCGCATGCTCAACAGCGGCTACTTCCGGCCGTATACCAACAGCGATGTCGTCGGCACCGAGATCGGCGGGGCGTGCAAGAACGTCATCGCGCTGGCCTGCGGGATGGCGGCAGGTGTGGGGCTGGGCGAAAATACGGCGGCGGCGATCATCACCCGGGGCCTGGCGGAGATCATGCGGCTGGGCATCGCGCTCGGCGCCAAGGGCGCCACGCTGGCCGGTCTGGCCGGGGTCGGAGACCTGGTAGCCACCTGCACGTCCCCGCGTTCGCGGAATCGGTCGTTCGGCGAACGCCTGGGCCGGGGGGAGACCATGGAGTCGGTGTCCCACGGCGGTGACGGGCATGTGGTCGAGGGTGTGACGTCGTGCGAGTCGGTGCTGGCGCTGGCGTCCAGCTACGACGTCGAGATGCCGCTGACCGACGCCGTCCACCGCGTCTGCCACAAAGGGCTCTCGGTGGACGAGGCAATGGCCCTGCTGCTGGGGCGAAGCACCAAGCCCGAATAGGCCCGGTCCTGGGGCCACCCGGCGCGTTGATTCTGCGTCCAGGGCGAAGAGTTTCGAGTGCAGGCCGCCGTCAGCGCAGAATCAACGCCATCGCCCGTCGGAGCTGCCAACCCGGCTCGCACCCGCCGTACCCGGTAACCTCTTTAGGTTGTGACCGCCTCCGACCGGGTGCGCGTGGCCGTCGTCTTCGGCGGCCGGAGCAACGAGCACGCCATTTCGTGTGTGTCGGCGGGCAGCATTTTGCGCAATCTCGACCCGCAACGGTTCGACGTGATCGCGGTCGGCATCACCCCCGAAGGGTCCTGGGTGCTCACCGACGGCGACCCGGATGCGCTGGCGATCACCAACCGGCAGTTGCCGCAGGTGAGCTCCGAATCGGGCGCCGAGCTGGCCCTGCCGGCCGACCCGCGCAGGGGCGGGCAGCTGGTGTCGCTGCCACCGGGCGCCGGTGGGGTTCTGGGCTCGGTCGACGTGGTGTTTCCGGTGTTGCACGGCGCGTACGGCGAGGACGGCACCATTCAGGGACTGCTCGAACTGGCCGGTGTCCCGTATGTCGGTGCCGGCGTGCTGGCCAGCGCGGCCGGCATGGACAAGGAATTCACCAAGAAACTGTTGGCGGCCGACGGGCTTCCGGTGGGCGCGCATGCCGTGCTGCGCCCCGCACGCCCGACATTGCACCCCGAGGAGCGCGAACGGCTCGGCCTACCGGTCTTCGTCAAACCCGCGCGCGGCGGATCGTCGATCGGCGTCAGCCGGGTATCGACCTGGGACGAGCTGCCGGTCGCCATTGCGACCGCCCGCCGGCACGACCCGAAGGTGATCATCGAGGCGGCGGTCAGCGGGCGTGAGCTGGAGTGCGGCGTGCTAGAACTGCCCGACGGCACAGTGGAAGCCAGCACGCTGGGTGAGATCCGGGTGGCCGGCGTGCGGGGACGCGAGGACTCCTTCTACGACTTCGCGACCAAATACCTCGACGACGCCGCCGAATTGGACGTTCCGGCCAAGGTCGACGACGAGGTCGCCGACGCGGTGCGCCAACTGGCGATCCGCGCGTTTCGGGCCATCGACTGCCAGGGCCTGGCCCGGGTGGACTTCTTCCTCACCGACGACGGGCCGGTGATCAACGAGCTCAACACCATGCCCGGGTTCACCACGATCTCGATGTACCCGCGGATGTGGGCGGCCAGTGGCGTCGACTATCCGACGCTGCTGGCGACCATGGTGGATACGGCCTTGGCGCGCGGCGTGGGTCTTCGGTAGGCCCGATCAGCGCGGCTGCGCCGGGCTGATGGGCACCCCCGCGATGGTGCGGTCGATCAGCTCGGAGAGCTCCTGGATGGGTGTCGGGCCGGATCCCGATGGCAGCGTCAGCGCCACGTACACCGGTCGGTCCACGGTGTACCAGGTGGACCTGTTTGCGTCCGTCGCCTGCTGTTGCGCGCCCACCCGGAACCACTGCACCCGGTCCACGACCTGGATCGGGGCACCCACCACGAAGTCGGTCGGGCGCTCGAGCCCGCAGCGCAGCACCACCGGCTCGGAGTCATACCCGGCCCGCCAGGCGCTCGCCCCCTCCGGGGCGGGCTGCGCGACGGGCACCCGCTGGTAGTCGCCGAGCCGGTGCGGCAACGCCGCCGTCAGCGCCTTGCACGCCGGGTCGGCGGCCTGCGGGGCCGGGACGGCGGGCAGGGTGACCGGTTGCTGGGGCGCCGTGCGGGTAGCCGCGATGACCAGGATGCTGCCGATCGCCGCGACAGCCAGCGCTAACGCGACGAACAAAACTGCGCGCGGCGGTCCACCGGAGTCGGCAACCTGATCGGCGTCCCGAGCGGTTTGAGCGTCGGCAGGGGAGCCGCCTGTCACCTTGCCGGGTACCTCCTGTCGCGCTGTTCGTACACTGGCGCGGTCCGCTCGCGCGGGCAGAAATCCAACTTACCGCAGGTGGGGCAGCGGAGGAGGTGGCGGTGGGCGGCGAATCTCAGGGACCCCAGAAACCCGAGGAATCGGCGACGCTGGCAGAGCTCGGTGAATTCGCCGTGATCGACCGGCTGGTCGCGGACCGCTGGCAGCCGGCCACGGTCCTGCTCGGCCCCGGCGACGACGCGGCGGTGGTATCGGCCGGTGACCGTCGCACGGTGGTATCCACCGACATGCTCGTCCAGGATCGGCACTTCCGGCTGGATTGGTCGACACCGCACGACATCGGCCGCAAGGCGATTGCACAGAACGCCGCCGACATCGAGGCGATGGGCGCGCGGGCCACCGCGTTCGTGGTGGGCTTCGGGGCTCCCGGCGCGACGCCGGTGGCGCAGCTGGATGAGCTCGTCGACGGAATGTGGGACGAGGCGGAGCGGGTCGGGGCCGGCATCGTCGGCGGCGACCTGGTCAGCTGCCCGCAGTGGGTGGTCTCGGTGACCGTCCTGGGCAACCTGGACGACGGCACCCCGGTGCTGCGGTCGGGGGCGAAGGCGGGTTCCGCGCTTGCGGTGGCCGGCGAGCTGGGCCGCTCGGCGGCCGGGTATGCATTGTGGGACAACCGGATTGACGACTTCGAGGAGCTGCGGCGACGGCATCTTGTGCCGCGGCCGCCCTACGGGCAGGGTGTCGCGGCGGCGATTGCGGGGGCCCAGGCGATGATTGACGTCTCCGACGGCCTCGTCGCCGACCTGCGGCATGTCGCCGAGGCGTCCGAGGTGGGCATCGAGCTGTCCACGGCGGCATTGGCGCCGGATCGCGACGCCGTTGCCGCGGCCGCCGCCGCCGCGGGCGCCGACCCCTGGGCGTGGGTCCTCGGGGGCGGTGAGGACCACGCAATGGTGGCCTGTTTCGGAGGTGCACCGCCGGCCGGGTGGCGCGTCATCGGGCGGGTGGTCGACGGGCCGGCCCGAGTGCTGGTGGACGGGAAGGAGTGGGATGGGCACGCTGGCTGGCGGTCTTTCGGCTAGGTACCGGAGCGCGAGCGTGCGCATAATGCCGCTCCGCACGGCGTGTCGCCGTACATCCACGCACGCTCGCCGGGGTTTGGGATGAGCGCGCGTCCGCTCAGCGAACTCGTCGAGCCCGGCTGGGCGGCCGCCCTGCAGCCGGTGGCCGATCAGGTCGCGCGGATGGGGCAGTTCCTGCGGGCCGAGATCGCCGCTGGCCGGAGATACCTGCCCGCGGGCCCGAACGTGTTGCGGGCGTTCACTTTCCCTTTTGACAGCGTGCGGGTGCTGATCGTCGGCCAGGACCCGTATCCCACCCCCGGGCACGCGGTGGGCCTGAGCTTCTCCGTGGCCCCCGACGTACGTCCGCTGCCCCGGAGCCTGGCCAACATCTTCGACGAGTATGTCGCTGATTTGGGCCATCCCCAGCCGTCCTGCGGCGATCTGACACCCTGGGCGGAGCGCGGTGTGCTGCTGCTGAACAGGGTGCTCACCGTGCGCCCCGGCAACCCGGCGTCGCATCGCGGCAAGGGCTGGGAAGCGGTGACCGAGTGCGCCATCCGCGCTCTCGTCGCCCGGTCACAACCGATGGTCGTGATCCTGTGGGGCCGCGATGCGTCGACCCTGAAACCGATGCTGGGCGGCGATAACCGCGACAACTGCGTCGCGATCGAGTCGCCGCATCCCTCGCCGCTGTCGGCTTCTCGCGGATTCTTCGGCTCCCGCCCGTTCAGCCGCGCCAACGAACTGCTTGCCGGGATGGGCGCCGACCCGATCGACTGGCGCCTGCCGTGATGACCGCGCTGCGGGCACACCCCCGCGGCGGCCCCGAGGGTGCTGACGGTCGAACCTGCGCCGGTGCCGGTGGCGGCGGCGGCCGAAGTCCTGGTGGCGGTGCACGCCGCGGCTATCACGTTCGACGAGCTCAGCTGGGCCGAGACCTGGACCCGGACGCCGGCGATCCCGTCGCATGAAGTATCCGGGGTGGTATCTGAGATCGGCTCTGGGGTGACGGATCTCAAGACCGGCGACGAGGTGTACGGGCTGATCAGATTCGACCGTGACGGCGCGGCAGCCGAATTCGTCACCGTGCCCGCGGCCGACCTGGCCGCCAAGCGGTATCGGTGTCGCACACCGCGGCCGCGGCGTTGCCGCTGGCGGGCCTGACCGCGCTGCAGGCCCTGCGCGAACACGCCGCGGTGCAGCCCGGGGAGGACGTGCTGGTGCACGGCGGAGCCGGCGGCGTGGGAGCCTTGACCGTGCAACTGACGGCCATTCTCGGCGCGCGGGTCACCGCGACCATTCGCAGCGATGCCGGCGAGTCGGTCCTCGGCCTGGGTGCGCGGCGGGTGATCGATGTGCGCGGCGAGGCGTTCGACGACTCTGGCCCCTACGATGTCGTCGTCGACACCGTGGGCGGGCAGACGCTGCGGCGATCCTTCGGCGTGTTGCGCCGCGGCGGGCGCCTGGTCACGCTGTCGGCGCCCCCGCCAGAGGAACTGGCGGACGAAACGGCGTCACGGCAACATTTTTCATCGTCACGCCGAATCGGGAGCAGCTCGCCGAACTCGCGGCACTGGTCGACGGTGGCCGCCTGCAGGTGCAGATCGCGCAGACTTTTCCGCTCGCCAAGGGCCGGGAGGCCTTCGAAAGCGGTCGACGCCGGGACCGGCGCCCGGGCAAGACCGTCATTGTGGTCCGGTCCTGACGTCGGGCGGTGCACCGTGGGTCACGCTATTACGACTTCGGGAAGTTCACGTCCTTGGTGACGGACTCCCACTCGTCGATCGACGCCGAGATCGCGGCGATCTTGTCGCGCATGGCCTTGAGCACGTCGCGGCCCAGCAGTAACCGCAGCGGTGGATCGTCGAGTTCGGTCACCATCAGCACGGCCGCGGCGACCTTGCGCGGGTCGCCCGGCAGGTGATCGGCGAACTGCTTGATCAGGTCCTTGCGCGCCGCCACGTCGGCGTAATCGGCGATGGGGGAGCCGGATTCCTTCATCGACCTGGTCGCCCAATCGGTGCGGAAGGCGCCGGGTTCGATGGCGGTCACCTTGATGCCCAGCGGCCGCACCTCGGTGGCCAGCGCCTCGGTCACCGCCTCCAGAGCGAACTTGGTCGACGAGTAGTAGGCGTTGGGCGGGTTGGCCACCAGCCCGGTCATCGAGGAGATGTTCACGATGTGGCCGGAGCCGCGGGCGCGCATCGCCGGCAGCACGGCCTTGATCATGTCGACGGCACCGAAGTAGTTGACGTCGAACAGCTTTCGCACCTCGGCGTCCTCGCCCTCCTCCACCGCCGACAGGTACCCGTGACCGGCGTTGTTGACCAGGACGTCGATCCCACCGAACGCGGCGTCGGCCGCCGACACCGCGGCCGCGATCTGGCCGGGGTCCGTCACGTCGAGTGCGACGGCAACCGCGCGGTCACCGAACTCCCCGGCGAGATCGCGCACCGCGTCGGCCCGTCGCGCGGTCACCACCGCGGTGTGCCCGGCTTCCAGTGCGGCGCGGGCGATCTCGCGGCCGAAGCCGGTCGAGCATCCGGTGATCAGCCAGCGCGTCATCTCAGGCCGTCCCTTCCGGCAGGCGCCGCAGGTACGCCCTTCGCCGCTCGGCGAGTTGGGCCCCCCGCTCCTGCGGGCCCACCCGTTGCAGGTGTGGCACCTCGGTGTCGAGGCGGTCCAGCTTGACCACGCGCCCGCGGGCGCCGAGGCCCTCGCGGGGGCCCGCCTCGCCGAACTCGGCCATGCGCAACGTCAGGATGGCCTCCCGCAGCCCGTCGGAGTCGATCCAGTTCACCACGCCGGGATCGACCGGCGAGATCACGTAGGTGTAGGTGCCGTCCTCGTTGGCTACCGACTGCGCCTTGTTGAGGCTGCCGGTGCGGTCGACGATGTCCAGCGTGGTTCCCCAGATATTGCTCAGCGGCACCGTGAAGTATTGGGCACCACCATCATTGAGGTCGACCACGAAGGCCTCGTCCGGCGCGAGGTCGAAGCGGCCCATGACATAGAACTGATTGCGCATCGCACCGTCCTTGTCGGCCGACCACGCCAGGTCGAAGTGGTTGGCCGGCATCTTGTACACGCCATGGCTGAGCTTTCCGGTGAAGTTCGCGAAATACGCCATCATCGCCGCGGTCGCCTCGGCCTGCTGGTCGAGCGTGCGTGCCGGTGCCGAAGGTGGGCCGCCAAGCCGTTGCACCTCAAAGTAATTGGGATCGTCGCGGCCCCAGTCCAGCAGCACGTCGCGGATGTAGAACTCGTGTGCCGCCGGGGTGGTTCGCACGTGGTTGGGCCGGCCGTTGGCGGGGTCGGAATCGACGGTGATGGCGAAGCTGCCGTCGGAGTCGACCCGCATGGTGCGGCCGTTGAGCACGTCGACGGTGCCCATCTGCGCGTCCCACAGCGTGAAGTAGTTCTCGGTCATGCGGTGCTCACCGACCCGGCCGTGGATCTCGTAGCGTTCGTCGCCGGAGATCGGGATCACCCGGTACACGCTGTCGGGATTGTCGATGCCCCAACGTGACCCGGGAATGCGACGGCCGTCCACGGGGTGTGCCAGCCGGGTGATGCAGCTGACCTTGGGCCGTAGCTTGTCTTGGTTGGACGACCACACCGCCGCGGAGAACATCACCTCGGCGAACGCGTCGTCGAACCGCTCCCGCATCGCCGGCGAGGCCTTGGCGCGGCTCAGCCACGTCTCGGCCACGCTTCGATACGCGGCCTTGACGGTGGGGTGCTCGATCAGGTCGAGCGCGGCCAGTTCCTGCTCGCGTTGGGACGCTGTCGAGACAGGCGAAACTGGATCGTCAACCATCGAAATGCTCCTCACTATCCGATGTACTGCCGGAAACGCTTGTTGTACAACGTGAATCGCTCGTCGACCTGCTCGGGACGCAGCCCGTAGGTCGCCAGCCCGTAGGGCGGTCGCGCCGCCTCGCGGGGACGCTCGTCGAGCCAGCGTCGCATCGTGCCCTCGGCCCGGGCGGTCAGCGGCAGGCCCACGGCGTCGTATACGCGCGCCGCCTGCCCGATCGGATCGGCCACCGCCTCGTCGAACCCGACGTCGGTCACCCGGGCCTCCTCGTCGGTCCAGCGGTCGCGGACCGCCAGCGCCCGGTCGTTGGTCCAGCCCATCCGCTGCAACCACTGCGCACCCACGCGGGCAAGGTCCACGGTGTCGGCGTGCATCGCGTGCAGTGTCGCGTTGAGGCTGGCGCCCGAAGCGATCGTGGTGCGCGGATCGCGATGCATGTGCACGATGTGCACGTCGCCAAACTGCGCCCGCAACAGGTCCAGGTAGCCAAGGTGCGCCGGTGATTTGAGCACCCAGCGCTTGGGCGGCAGTCCCCCCCAAACCCGTTGCCGCTTCTGCCACTGCAGGAACTGCAGCATGCGGTGCAGGTAGTCGTAGGCGGGAGTGAAGTCCTGCCCGTCGATCCAGGACCGGTAATGCGGAAGGTGCGCGCCGGATTCGGGCACGTGAGACAGAAATGCATCGGCCAGGAAAACGATCTCTTCCTCGGCTTCCCGCGCGTACATCGGATGGATGGCGAACAGTTCCGGTGCCAATTCGCGCGATTTCGCCTCCCGCGCTTCGCTTATGGCGATGCGGGGGTCTTCGACATCAGAGCCGGCGAACTCGTGGTCGAGCCGGGGCGCGACCTCCACCACCTCCCAGCCGAAGGCGCAGACGAACCGCGGGTCGGCGGCCAGCAATCGCTGTAGCAGCGTCGTCCCACTGCGCATCATCCCAACGACGACGATCGGCGCGGTGACCCGCTCGTCAAGAATCTCGGGATGACGGCGGATCCATTCCTGTGCGCGCAGGCGCATCCGGAGGCTGTGTACGATCCCCGACCGCAGGATGTGCACGCCGATGGAATTGAGGCCGGCGCCCGGGTAGTCGTCCAGCAACACTCGCAGCGGACGTTCGAACTCACCGGGACCCCAGTCGTCTAGTGACTCCTTGCGTTGCGCCTCGGCCATAACGGCCGTCGGGTCGAAGGCGTCCACTCAGAACTTCAGGTGCTGGCTGACGTCACCGACCTGGTCAACGAACATGGTGCGGCTGTCGAACCACCAGACGCCGTCGATCCGGTGGAAGGTGTCCTGGTAATGCCCGGTCACGATCACCTGCAGCGGTAAATCGGGGGTGGCCTGCGTGACGCTGTAGTAGGACGTGCTGCGCGCGGTTCCCTCGGCCTCGTCGATGTGCAGCTGCACGTTGGTCGTGTTGTGTTTGGTCTTCGGGGTGCCGTCCTCGTAGATGCGGGTGGCCATGTCGTACATCTGCCGCACTCGGGCGGCCCCGGCGAACACCGTGTCCGGTGGGCCGTCCGCTACCCCACAGATGCGGCCATGCTCGAAGAGCCGAGCGACCCCGTCCAGGTCGCCGCCGTCCAGGAGTTCAGCGTAGGTGTAAATCAGGTTGCTGATCGCTGTTGCGCTCTCACCGGCAGCCACAGCAGATCATGTTGGCAGAACCGGACTGATTTACATAGAACCGACCACTATTCTTAATCGCCGTGACGCAACCCTGGACACCGAGCCGGCTGGGCGACCTGACCGGCAAACGAATCATCGTTACCGGAGCAACCAACGGCGTCGGGCTGGGTACGGCGTGCGCTCTCGCCAAAGCCGGCGCTCAGGTGATTATGGCGGTGCGCAACACCGAACTCGGCGAACAACGTGCCGCTGAAATTTCGGCGAGCGGCGGCCGCCCGCCCACTGTGGCCAAGCTCGACCTCGCCGACCTGTCGTCGGTGCGCGCCTTTTCCGATCTGGTCGACGGTGACATCGACATCCTGATCAATAACGCCGGCACGCTCACCGGCCGCCGCACCGACACCGTCGATGGCTTCGAGATGACCCTGGGCACCAACCTGCTCGGACCGTTCGCGCTGACCAACCTGCTGTTGCCCCGGGTTCGTTCGCAGATCATCATCGTCGGCTCCGAGGCGCACCGGTCGGCGCCGCTGCACCTCGACGACCTGCACTTGCGCCGCCACAAGTGGACGAGGCTGCGGGCCTACGGCCAGTCGAAGCTTGCCGTGATGTTGTGGGGGCTGGAGCTGGATCGCAGGCTGCGGGCGGCGGGATCGCCGATCGTCAGCCAACTCACCCACCCGGGCTGGGTGGCATCGAACCTGTCACAGCTATCCGACTCCCCGCTGATGTCGTTGGCGCACACGACCGTTAAGGCCGTCGCCGACCGGCTGGCCAACGACATCGACGAGGGCGCGGCGCCCACGTTGTACTGCATCAGCGAGCCGGTGCCGCCGGGCAGTTATGTGGGCGTCAGCGGGAGGCTCGGCCTGCGCGGCGTCCCGGCGTTCATCGGGCGCACGGTGGTTGCCGGTGATTATGACGCCGCCGCCCGTCTGGTGGCATTCGCCGAAGCCGAGACCGCGACGAGCTTGGACGTTCCCGGTCATGGGTGAACTCGACAACACCGTCGCCATCATCACCGGCGCGGCGCGCGGCCAGGGACGCAGCCATGCCGTCGCGCTCGCCGAACAGGGCGCCGACATCATCGCCGTGGACATCTGCGCCGACATCGACGCGATTCCCTACGCGCTGGGCACCAAGTCCGATCTCGACGAGACCGCGCGGCGGGTCGAGGCCACCGGCCGCAAGGTTGCACGCGTGTTGGCTGACGTCCGTGACCTGGTCCAACTGGAGGCGGGAGTGCAGGCCGGGATTGGGGAGGTCGGCGAGATCGACATCGTCATCGCCAACGCCGGGGTGGTGGCGATCGGCGACACCGAGACCCGAAACGAGCCGGTGTTCAACGCGATCGTCGACACCAACCTGCGCGGCGTATGGCACACGCTGCTGGCGGCGGTGCCGTCGATCGTCCGCAAGGGCCGCGGTGGTTCGGTGGTTCTGGTCAGCTCGTCCCAGGGCCTGACCGGCCGGGGTGGTGACGGCAGTGCGGCGATGTTCGCCTACGCCGCCTCCAAGCATGGCGTGGTGGGACTCATGCGCTCGGCGGCAAACGCATACGCGCAGCACAAGATTCGGGTCAATTCGGTGCATCCCAGCGGCGTCGCGACGCCGATGATCCTCAACGACTTCGTGGTGAAACAGATGCAAGAGAACCCGAACCCCGCCGTGTCGCAGATGCTGCTGCCCGACGTGCCGCTGGTCGAGTCGCAGGACGTCACCGAGGCGGTGCTGTGGCTCGTCAGCCCGCGATCCCGGTACGTGACCGGCGTGGCGATACCCGTCGACGCCGGGCACTTAGCCATGTGATCGGTGTCGAGGTCGTCGTGGACTCGCTTTCCAGCCGGCTTAGAAGACCATGCGCTTTTTCCGGATCAGGGGCTGCCCGGGCACGTTGATCTCGGTGGTGGTGGTGTATTGATCGAAACGGGCGTGGACGGACACCTCGCCGTCGGATGCGGTGAAGTCCGCCTTGCCCTTTCCCCGTTTCACGGGTAATCCCTTCAGTTTGAAGTACACCTCGATCTGGTGGTTGCCGGGCGTGATGTCCACGCGGGTGGGAGCGGCCCAGTCGCCCTCCTGTTCGACGCCGTCCACGGCTATATAGGGCACACCGAGCTTCTCGCGCCCCTTGATGCCTAATGCCATGATCGCGGAGTGCGTGTATTTCGGATTTGAAAACGTCGCTGTCAGCGACAGCGACGCGCTGCCAACTGAATTCGGTTTTTCGGGCATGACTGAGGCTCCTTTTTCTCCGATGGTCGATTGCGTCGAGGCGGCGGTTGCCGCAGGTGCATCCAGGTAAGTATCAGCCGCCTTGGCGAGTGTCTCCGGTGACCCTTGGCGGATTCTCAATGAATCCTTGGGGCGCGCCTGGGACTGGGGTTGCGCACTGGCGTCGATGAGAGTCTCGACGAACCGCCGCTCGTGTTCAGGAGCGGTTTGGCAGGTCACTGTCCGTTGCTCGGCTTTACTGCTGAAGCTTGACTACTCGATTATTGAGGTCGACGACGTAGACTGCGCCGGCAGCATCGACTGCGATACGCCCAGGCCCTCTGAGGTCGGTGAACGGCAGCACCGTTGGGGTAGCGGAGCCCGCGGCCAGCTTGAGCACCCGATTGTTGCTGCTGTCGGTGACGTAGACCGCGCCCGTGCCGTCGACGGCGACACCGCCGGGCCTGCCGAGTCCGGCGAACGGCAGCCACGTCGGGGCAGTGGCGCCTGCCGCCCACTTGCGCACCCCATCATCGTCGTCGGTTCTGACGCCGTCGCCGAACCCAATAACGTAGGTCGCGCCGGTGCTGTCAACTGCGACGCCGAACGGATTGCTCACGCCGGATGGCAGCAGGGCCTGGCGGGTGGCGCCCGCGGCCAGCTTGACTATCGGATATAACTTGCCGGCTGTGATGCTTGCGGCGACATATACTGCGCCGGCGCGATCAATCGCAACACCTCTCGGCTCAAACACGTCAGTAAATGGCAGCACCGTTGCGGTGCTGGTGCCCGACGCCAGCTCGAGAACCCGACCATTGGCCTCGTCGGTGACGTAGATCGCATTCGTGCCGTCCGCCGCGACGTCCCACGGATTGTTGAGGCCGGCGAACGGCAGAACGGTCTGGGTGGAGGCCCCTGCGGCCAGTTCGACCACGCGATTGTTGCCGCTGTCGACAACGTAGACCGCGCCGGTGTTGTCCACCGCGACACCGTTAGGCGACTTGAGGTCAGTGAATGGCAGGACTGTCTGTGATGGGGCCGCGGATGGCTGCTGTGATGGATGTTGCTGCGATTGCGGTTGCTGGTGATGGTTGGTCCGGATGGCCACGATGGCGATTACCGCCACGACGACCACGGCCAGTGCGGCGAGGATTTTCGTGCGGGTGCTGGTTCGTTTGACTGGTGGCCGAGAATCGGCAGAGGGGCCGTCATGCGTTGGCGGCGCCGGCGCAATTGAGCGGCCCTCGATATCGGTGGGTGCTTGCATCGTTGGCAGTTGCGCCGGTGGAGGCGGCGAGTGCTGCTCTGGCAGCGTCCGTTCGGTGTTGGGTGGCGGGATATTTTGCTGGTTTGTGGATTCCGCAGTCACCTGCGGCTCAGTGCTAGTGTCTGCCACCGTGGGCGCTGGATCAGGCACCGTGGGCGCTGGGTCAGTGGGTGCGGATCCTGTTGCAGCAGTTGCTTCCTCGCTTGTTAGGGGCGGATCGAGTTTGTGCGCTAGCGCCGCCCGCGCCGCGCGGGCAAGCTCCACGGTGCTGGCGTAGCGCTGGTCGGGCTCTTTGGCCATCCCGCGCGCAATAACGTCGTCCATTGCCTCAGGGACCGCCGGCTGCAGCTCCGAGGGCTTCGGGGGCGGTTGCAGCATGTGTGCGACCGCGATCTGCTCCAGCGCCTCGGCGGGAAACGGCGGCTGACCGGTCAGCGCCTGATACAGCACGCAGGCCAGCGCATAGATGTCCGAACTCGCGTCGGCAACGCCGTTTCTAAAGCGCTCCGGCGCCATGTAGGCCCATGTGCCGATCGTCGACCCGGTGCTGGTCAGCCCGCCCTCCCCGGCGGCCCGGGCAATACCGAAGTCGATGAGATAGGTGAAGTCGTCGTGTTCGACAAAGATGTTGGACGGCTTGACATCCCGATGTACTAACTTGACCCGATGGGCGGCGTCCAGCGCCCAGGCGACTTGCTCGATGATCGACACCGCCCGCTCCGGAGGGAGCGGGCCGTCCTCGACAAGCTGCTGCAAGTCGGCGCCCTTGATCAGCTTCATCGTCACGAACAGGCGCCCATCGATCTCACCGGAGTCATAGATCGGGATCACATGGCGTTCGTCGAGTCCAGCTGCCGCACGGGCTTCGCGCCGAAAACGTTCCTGCGAGTTTGCGTTGTCGGTGTAACTCTCGGGCAGCACCTTCAAGGCGACGAATCTTCCCATCACCGGGTCCCAAGCCCGCCACACCTGGCCCATGCCGCCGTGGCCCAACAAGTCGATCAGGCGATAACGCCCGAAGGGCACCCCCCCGGACGTCACCGTCCATGCACTGACCTCCTGCTAGGGTCGGTCAATCCCCGTTGATTTGACCTTAGAGGTTTGGGTAGTCCGATGCGACGGGCGCGCAGCCGGTTGCGGTGTCCACGACATCGTGCTAGCCGACATTGACGTGAGCCGTCCACGCTGCCATCGGCGATACCGTGTCAGCTTCCTATCGTGGCCATACAGCGTCCAACGTGTTGAGGCCGATGGGCAGCGTCTGGACCACCCTGTCTACCGCCAGCCGATCAGCGTGGCGCGACGATGCCGTTGATCCGCCGCATCCGCAAGTCCATCACGACGACGTCGGGGTGGTGCCGGGCGACGGCGGCGGGTCAGCCCCGGGTGACCTTGCCGGCCTTGATGCACGACGTGCAGACGTTGAGGCGCTGCTTATTGCCGCCGGGACGAGTGATGGCGTGCACGGTCTGGACGTTGGGGTTCCACCGGCGGCTGGTGCGGCGGTGGGAGTGCGACACCGACTTGCCGAAGCCGGGTCCTTTCCCGCAGATATCGCACACAGCGGCCATTTTGCCAACTCCTCTTTTGCTTGGGTCCGGCAATCTGGCCGGTCGGCCCGGGTCCCCCCAGGCTGTCCCAGGATAGCGACTGTGGTGGTCAACCGCCAAAACGCGCATTGACTCATCCTGACTGCCCGCCCGGGGCAATTCGCGGCCTCATCTGGCAGATGCCGGTTCACCAGGCTGACCGCCGCCACGCGCGATCAACACGTGCCGACGCGCCATGACCTGTGCTGTCGTGATCGCTGGCTAGGCTCAATCAGGCTCAGTGCACAGGGTCGACATGCAGGAGGTGGGGTCAGTTGGGCAGTTCGGATCGTCGGCTGGACGCCGCCGCCCTGCGGGATTGGGCGCACACCGCGGTCAGCGACCTGATCACCCATATCGACGAGATCAACCGGCTGAACGTGTTCCCGGTCGCCGACTCCGACACCGGCGCCAACATGCTGTTCACCATGCGTTCCGCGCTCGCTCAGGTGGGCTCGGCGGCCAGTTCGGGGGCGGGGTCGTCCAACGTCGTTCAGGTGGCGGCGGCGCTGTCGGCGGGTGCGCTCAACGGTGCCCGCGGCAACTCCGGGGTGATCCTGTCCCAGATCCTGCGCGGCTTCGCCGAGTCGCTGGACAGCGATACCACCGCGGGGCCGGCCGATCTGGCCGGCGCACTCGCCGTGGCGGATCGATTGGCCACCGCCGCGGTGAGCGAACCGGTGGCCGGCACGATGCTGACGGTGCTACACGCCGCGGCGTGTGCCGCGGAGGACGATCGGTACCGCCCACTCGCCGAACAACTGCATGCGGTGGCCGAGTCGGCCGGCCGGGCGCTCGCGGATACCCCGCGGCAGCTCGCGGTGCTCAGCCGGGCGGGTGTGGTGGACGCCGGGGCGCAGGGG
>NZ_JAFBAR010000002.1 GCF_019247635.1 Mycobacterium sp. | reverse complement strand
GGCCCGGGTGCCGCGGTGAGCGGAGGCGACCGGGTGCACCATCACCTCGTCGACGCCGAACCGGTCCGCCAGCGCCGTCAGCTGTTCGGCGGCTTCGGCCGGTGAGCCGACGACGGCCCGCCGCAATGCGCCGTCCACGATGTGCTGCTGCTGGTCGGTGAGCCGCGATTCGCGAGCCTCCTCGACGAGCTGCAGCCGCCCGAGCGGCTGCCCGGTCCGCAGCCGGGCCATCATCTGCAGGTTGGGCAGTATCAATTCTGTTGCCTCGTCACGTGTTTCGGCCACGACGGCGTTCACCGTCAGGAACGTCACCGGCTCGGCGGCCAGGTCGCTCGGCCGGAACTGGGTGCGGTAGAGCTCCAGCGCCTCTTCGGTGCCTTTGCCGGAGAAGTGGTGGGCGAACACATACGGCAAACCCTTCGCGGCGGCCAGCTGTGCCGAGTACATCGACGACCCCAACAGCCACACCCGCGGCTCGCTGGCCGCGGCCGGGGTGGCCCTAAGGGTGTAGTCACCGGAGCGCAGCGGTACCCGCACACCGCGCGCGCTCATCAGTGCCACCACGTCGTCGAGATACTCGGGGAAGTTTGCGATGTCCTGCTCGCCGCGGCCGCCCCGCAGGGCGTACGACGTCACGGGGTCCGATCCGGGCGCTCGGCCGATGCCCAGGTCGACGCGACCCGGTGCGGCGGCTTCCAGCAGCGCGAACTGCTCGGCCACCGCCAGCGGCGCGTGGTTGGGCAGCATCACCCCACCCGATCCGAGGCGCAGCTGCGCGGTCTGCGCGGCCAGGTAGGCGATCAGCACCGGGGGGCTGGTGGCGCCCACGGACGGCATGTTGTGGTGTTCGGCGACCCAGTAGCGAGTGAAACCCAGCCGGTCGGCGGTCTGCGCCAGCGTCACGGTTGCCGCCAGCGCGTCGGCGGTCGACTGGTCGGTGCGCACCGGGACCAGATCAAGAACGGAAAGACGCACGAAGTCAGTCAACGCCGGTGCGGCCGCGAAGATTCCCCGCGCCCAAGTGTGACGCTGAGGTCACGTTCGACGGTGACCGCAGCGCCACGCTCGGCGGCCGTCGCGAGATCGCCGAGAAGGTGTCGTCAGTAGTCCTTCAGCTCGATCGAACGCACGATGCGGTCGAACACCTCCTGCGGGATCGGCGCTCCCCCGGGGATGTTGTCGACGACCAGCCACTGATTGCGCTGTACATAGTCCTGAAACTCGTTCCGGTAGTTGGCAAAACCGCGCTCGTAGTCGAGCTCGCCGCTTTGGGAGGCGGCCTTGAGTTCGCCGGCCAGGATGTAGGCGCCCAGCAGCGCGACGCTGGTCCCCTGGCCCGACAACGGCGAGCAGCAATACCCGGCGTCGCCGACCAGCGCGACCCTGCCCCGCGACCAGCGATCCATCTTGATTTGTGACATCTCGTCGAAGTAGAAGTCCGGCGCTTGGCGCATGTACTCCAGCAGCTGCGGGCGGACCCAGCCGTCGTCGGCCATCCGCCGTTCCAGCTCGGCGAACTGGGCCTCGGTGTCGCGGTAATCCAACCGAAGTTCGGAATCCATGAAGCCCAACATGGCGCGGGCCTCGGTGTTGTCCCGCGCGCTGTACACCCCGGCCATGGTGGAGTCGCCGTAGTGCCACGTCTGCCAGTAGTCCAGGTCCAGGAAGTTGGGCACGGTGAAAATCGCCGCGTGCGTGCCCAGCCTTTCGATGAATTGGTCCTCCGCACCGAAAACCAGCCTGCGGACGTTGGAATGCAATCCGTCGGCACCGATCACCAGGTCGACGCTGCGCGCGTCGGCGCGCTCGAAGGTCACCCGTACCGCGGTGCCGTCGTCGTCCAACGCCGCAATGCTGTCGTCGAACAGGTACTCGACGTCGAGTTGCGTTTCCTCATAGAGCAATTCGACAAGGTCGTCGCGGAGCAGCTCGATGTCGGGGCTGGCGATGGGCCCGCCTGTCGGCGTCGACTCGGTGTCCTGCGACAGTTCGTTGCCGTCACGGTCGACGACTGATGCGCCCCACATCCGCGTCCTGCGATGATTGGCCGCGGCGCGCAGCCGCATGCGTTCCAGCACCGACAGCGCCGGACCGCGGACGTCGATCGCCTGACCCCCCATCCGCAATCCGGGATTGCGCTCCACCACAGTGACCGAATAACCATGCTGCGCAAGCCAATACGCGGTGGTTATACCGGCGACGCTGGCGCCGGATACCAGAACACTTTTCGCCGTCACCGAATCCCTGCCTGCTTCCTCGCCTCGCTGAAGATGTCGTCGAGCATCGCCGGAGTCAACCTACCGGTGAACATGTTCTGCTGACTCGGGTGGTAGCACCCGAGCAAACGCACGTCGCCCGGCAGGTCAACGACGGCCCCATGCCCGAACCGCGGTTTCTTCAGCCGCTTGGATCCCTGGTGCTCGGTGGGCAACCCCAACGCGACCTGCCAGGCGAACCCGCCCAACGCGACGATCACCCGCACGCGCTCGGACACCAATCGCCATTCGGCGGCCAGCCAAGCCGAGCAGGTCACCCGTTCGGCGGGCGTGGGCGCGTTGGCCGGTGGCGCGCACCGCACCGGCGCCACGATGCGAATCTGGTTGGCGCGCAGCCCGTCCGCGGCGTCCACGCTGGTCGGCTGGTTCACCAGGCCGGCGCGGTGCAGCGCGGCGTAGAGCTGATCCCCCGAGCGGTCGCCGGTGAACATCCGACCGGTGCGGTTGGCGCCGTGCGCCGCGGGCGCCAACCCGACGATCAACAACCGCGGGCGCTCCGACCCCCAGCCCGGCACCGGCCGGCCCCAGTACGGCTGGTCGGCGAAGGCCCGTCGTTTGGCGACCGCGACCTCCTCCCGCCAGGTGACCAGCCGGGGGCAGGCCCGGCACACGCTGCTGGCCGCGTCGAGCTCGGGTATCGAGCCGCTCTGCTCCGCCAGCGTGACGACTTGGGCGGCGTCAGCTGCCACGGGGGTCCGCGGCGTCGCCGCGTCACCCGGCCAACCGATGCCGGGTGGGACGGGAGAACCGAACTGCTGGCCGGTACGTGGATGCGGCTGCACACCAACATCCTGCCGTTAATTCGGTGGTTCCCAGCTGTCTTGGGCGATAGATTCAGCCGCGAGATCCGATGAGAAACAGCAGCCGCGGTCCGGCTTTTCTGATCCTGTTCGCGACGTTGGTGGCGTCGGCGGGCGACGGCATCTCGATTGTCGCGTTCCCCTGGCTGGTGTTGCAGCGCTCGGGGAGCGCAGGGCAGGCGTCGATCGTGGCCGGTGCGATCACGCTGCCGTTGCTGTTCTCCACCCTGGTCGCGGGCACAGCGGTGGACTACTTCGGCCGACGTCGGGTGTCCGTCGTCGCCGACGCGTTGTCAGGGGCGGCGGTGGCCGGAGTTCCGTTGGTGGCGTTGGCATTCGGATCAGACGCGGTCAACTTTGCGGTGTTGGCGGCGCTGGGCGCCTGCGCATCCACCTTCGACCCCGCCGGAATGACGGCACGCCAATCGATGCTGCCCGAGGCCGCCGCGCGGGCCGGCTGGTCGCTGGACCGGACCAACAGCAGCTACGAGGCGATCCTGAGCCTGGCCTTCACCGTCGGCCCGGGGATCGGCGGCCTGATGATCGCCGAGGTCGGCGGCATCACCACCATGTGGATCACCGCGGGGGCGTTCGGCTTATCGCTGCTGTCGATGGCCGTTTTGCGCCTCGAGGGTGCCGGCCAGCCGGCACACGCGACCCGCCCGCAGGGCCTGACATCCGGGATAAACGAGGGACTGCGTTTTGTCTGGAGCCTGCGGGTGCTGCGCACGCTGGCGCTCATCGACCTGGTCGTCACCGCGCTCTATCTGCCGATGGAGAGCGTGCTGTTCCCGAAGTACTTCACCGATCACCATCAACCCCAGCAGCTGGGCTGGGCGCTGATGGCGCTGTCCCTTGGCGGTCTGGTGGGCGCGCTGGGCTACGCGGCGCTGTCGAAGTACGGGCGCAGGCGAACGATCATGCTGGTGGCCGTCCTCACGTTCGGGGCGGCGACGACGGTCATCGCGTTCCTGCCGCCGTTGCCGGTCATCCTGGTGCTCTGCGGTCTGATCGGCCTGGTCTACGGGCCGATCCAGCCGATCTACGCCTACGTGGTCCAGACCCGCGCGCCGCACTACCTGCGTGGCCGGGTCACCGGGGTGATGACGTCGCTGGCCTTCGCGGCCGGACCGCTGGGCCTGTTGCTGGCCGGTCCGCTGACCGACACCGCGGGTTTGCGGGTCGCGTTTCTGGCGTTGGCCCTGCCGATTCTGGCGACGGGACTGGTGTGCGTGCGGCTGCCGTCGCTGCGCGAACTGGACAACGTGGCCCAGCCGGGGCTCTTGGAATCCGGTCTAGCATCGGGTGAGTGAACGCACTGGACAGCCTGATCGCCGAGCTGCCCGACGGGACGGTGGTCACCGACCCCGCCGTCACCGAGGGCTACCGGCAGGACCGCGCGTTCGACCCGTCGGCCGGCAAGCCGCTGGCGGTGGTCCGACCGCGGTGCACCGCGGAGGTGCAGGCCGTGCTGCGCTGGGCCACCGCGAACCAGGCGCCGGTGGTGACCCGGGGTGCGGGCAGCGGGCTGTCGGGCGGGGCGACCGCGCTGGACGGCGGGATCGTGCTGTCGACGGAAAAGATGCGCGACATCGCCGTCGACCCGGTCACCCGCACCGCGGTATGCCAGCCCGGCCTGTTCAACGCCGAGGTCAAGAAGGCCGTCGCCGAATACGGGCTGTGGTATCCGCCCGACCCGTCGTCGTTCGAGATCTGCAGCATCGGCGGCAACATCGCCACCAACGCCGGCGGGTTGTGCTGCGTGAAATACGGCGTCACCACCGACTATGTGCTGGGCATGGAGGTGGTGCTAGCCGACGGCACCGCGGTGCGATTGGGCGGCCCGCGCCTGAAGGACGTCGCCGGGCTTTCGCTGACCAAACTGTTCGTCGGCAGCGAGGGCACGCTGGGCATCATCACCGAGGTCACTCTGCGGCTGCTGCCCGCACCGAACGCCTCCAGCGTGGTGGTGGCCACGTTCGCGTCGGTGGAGGCGGCGGTTCGGGCGGTGCTGGGGGTTACCGCGCGGCTGCGCCCGGCCATGTTGGAATTCATGGATTCGGTGGCGATCAACGCCGTGGAGGACACGTTGCGCATGGACCTGGACCGCTCGGCGGCCGCCATGCTGGTCGCCGGCTCCGACGAACGGGGGCGCGCCAGCGGCGAGGACGCCGAGGTGATTGCCGCGGTGTTCGCGGAAAACGGTGCGACGGAAGTGTTCTCGACCGACGATCCCGACGAGGGTGAGGCGTTCGTTGCCGCGCGCAGGTTCTGCATCCCGGCGGTCGAGGCCAAGGGGTCACTGCTGCTCGAGGACGTCGGGGTGCCGCTGCCGGCGCTCGGCGAGCTGGTCACCGGCATCGCGCGAATCGCCGCCGAACGCGACCTGATGATCTCGGTGATCGCCCACGCCGGCGACGGCAACACCCACCCGCTGATCGTGTACGACCCGTTGGATGCGGCGATGACCGAGCGCGCCAACCTGGCGTTCGGCGAGATCATGGACCTGGCCGTCGGCCTGGGCGGCACGATCACTGGTGAGCACGGCGTCGGCCGCCTGAAGCGGCCATGGCTGGCGGGCTATCTCGGGCCCGACGTGATGGAGGTGAATCGGCGCATCAAGCAGGCGCTGGACCCCGACGGGATCCTGAACCCGGGTGCGGCCATCTAGTTCGCCGAGCGTGAATCTGACGACGTGATTGCGGCGTGTCGCGTCGTGGGATGCACACTCGGCGGTTGACATTCTGCAGCGGTTGTCGTACCAATGAGACATGACAGCGGTTGTGTCTCACCCGGTCCCGTTCCAGCTCGCCACCGCCGAGACCTGGTCCGATCCCTGGCCGATGTACCGCGCGCTGCGCGACCACGACCCGGTGCATCACGTCGTCCCTCCGAAATACCGGGAGGACGACTATTACGTGCTGTCCCGGCACGCCGACGTCTGGGCGGCGGCCCGCGACCACGAGACCTTCTCCTCCGCGCAGGGATTGACGGTAAACTACCGCGACCTCGAATTGATTGGGCTGCAAGATAATCCGCCAATGGTGATGCAGGACCCGCCGGTGCACACCGAGTTTCGCAAGTTGGTGTCGCGGGGGTTCACCCCGCGACAGGTCGAGGCGGTGGAGCCCAAGGTGCGTCAGTTCGTCGTCGAGCGCGTCGAAAGCCTGCGCGCCAACGGCGGCGGCGACATTGCCGCCGACCTGTTCAAGCCGCTGCCATCGATGGTGGTTGCGCACTATCTCGGTGTGCCCGAAGAGGATTGGGCGCAGTTCGACGGCTGGACGCAGGCTATCGTCGCGGCGAACACCGCCGAGGGGGGCGTGGCCGCCCAGCTGGAGACCGCCGGCGACGCGGTGGGATCGCTGATGGCCTACTTCACCGCGCTGATCGAGCGGCGCCGCACGCAACCCGAGGACGACACCATCTCACATCTGGTGGCGGCGGGGATCGGCGCGGACGGCGACATCGCCGGCATCCTGTCGATCCTGGGTTTCACGTTCACGATGGTCACCGGTGGCAACGACACCGTCACCGGCATGCTGGGCGGGTCCATGCCGTTGCTGCACCAGCGACCCGACCAGCGGCTGTTGCTCGTCGACAACCCGGACCTGATCCCCGACGCCGTCGAGGAACTGCTGCGGCTGACGTCCCCGGTGCAGGGGCTGGCGCGCACGGTCACCCGCGACACGACGATCGGTGACACCACCATCCCGGCCGGCCGCCGGGTGTTGCTGCTCTACGGCTCCGCCAACCGCGACGAACGGCAGTACGGGCCGGACGCCGGCGAACTCGACGTGCGGCGCTGCCCGCGCAACATCCTGACCTTCAGCCACGGTGCGCACCACTGCCTGGGCGCGGCCGCGGCCCGCATGCAGTCCCGGGTCGCGCTGACCGAACTGCTGGCCCGCTGCCCCAACTTCGAGGTGGACGAGTCAGGCATCGTGTGGGCGGGCGGCAGTTATGTGCGGCGTCCGCTGTCGGTGCCGTTCCGGGTGGCGTCGTAGATGCCGGCCGACTGGCTGGGCGAGAAGCGCACCGAGGTCGCGGCCGACCGGATCCTCGACGCCGCCGAGGAGCTTTACACGCAGCGCGATCCGGACTCGATCGGCATGAACGAAATCGCCAGGGCCGCAGGGTGTTCCCGCGCTACCCTGTACCGCTACTTCGACAATCGGGAGGCGCTGCGCACCGCGTACATCCACCGCGAGATGCGTCGGTTGGGACGCGAGATCATGCGGCAGATCGACGGTGTTGAGGACCCGCGGGAGCGGCTGATCGCGAGCATGGCCGTGACGTTGCGAATAGTGCGCGCCAACCCGGCGCTGGCGTCGTGGTTTGCCACCACACGCCCGCCGATCGGTGGCGAGTTGGCCGGGCGGTCCGACCTGATCGCGGCCCTGGCGGCCGCCTTCCTCAACTCCCTGGGTCCCGACGACCCCGTCACCGTCGAACGCCGCGCGCGCTGGGCGGTGCGGGTGATCATCTCCCTGCTGATGTTCCCCGGCGGCGACGAAGCCGACGAGCGCGCGATGCTCGAGGAGTTCGTGGCGCCGGTCGTGACCGCCCGTCAGGCCACCTACGGTGACTAAGCCGTGGCCGCGCGCGGGCCGCGCAGCTGACGCGCGGCGAAGGTGGCGGCGATTTCCCCGGCGCGCACTCCAACGTTGGACAGCAACGACGACGCCAGACCATGCGTGTGTTCGACGGAGCCGTTGAGGTAGATGTCGCCCGGCGCGCCCGCTTTGGGCACCAATCGGTAGTCCCGAGTGACGGCGGGCCGCCCCTCCGAATCGAATTCGTAACGGCTGGACAGCTCACCCAGGAAGCGTCGGAAGTCGAGCGGCGCATAGCCCGTCGCATACACCACGACATCACAGTCCAACGTCATCTCGGAGTGGTCGGCAAGGTTGGCTAACGTTAGCCGCACCCCGTGCGGATGTTCTTGCGCGCCAAGGACTTCAGACATATTGTGCATGAACAGGCGCCGCCTGCCGGACACCCGTTCGGCGTACTCGCGCGAGTAAAGCTCGTCGATCAACTGCGGATCGACGGCCGAATAGTTGGTCGAGCGATGGTATTCGAACAGGCGTCGACGGGTCAGGTCGTCAGCGTCGTAGAAATCGTCCACGGCCGACGGGTCGAAAATGCGATTGGCATAGGCACTGTCGTCCACCGCGCTATACCCGTAGCGGGCGTATACGGCATGCACCTCGACCCGAGGGTAGGTGTCGTGCAGGTGGGCGGCCACCTCGGCCGCGCTCTGGCCCGCGCCGACTACGGCGAATCGCCGTGGGACGGTTGACGCACGCTCGGCCATGTTGCCCAGCAACCGACTGCTGTGCCACTGCCGGGCACTCTCCTGGATGCCCTCGGGCAGCGCGGGCCGCAGTCCGGTGCCCAGCACCAACGTCGTGGCGGCTATCGCCCGCCCAGCCCCGGTGCGCACCACGAAACCCGATTCCCCCGAGGTGATTTCGACGACACGGTGTCCGTAGCGGACGTGGGCGGCGAACCGGGCGGCGGCCCACTCAAGGTAGTCGTGGTATTCCAGCCTGCTGGGAAACAGCGTGTGCCGGCCGATGAACTCGACGAGCCGGCCACGCTCGCTCAGATAGTTCACGAACGTGAAGTCGCTTTTAACGTTCCGCAGACTCACCAGATCTTTGAGAAACGGTATCTGCATGCGCGCGTGCGGCAGCAACATTCCCCGATGCCAACTGAATTTGGGCTGCGCCTCCACGAACAGCGCGCCCAGGTCCTGCTCAGCAAGTGCGATCGCGAGCGCGAGATTCGACGGCCCGAAGCCGATTCCGAGTAATTCGGTGGTTTCAGGAATGGACATGAGAACGCGTCAGCCGTTCCAGATAACGTTCACGCACCATGGCCCGGTTGATCAACACGACGAAGTCGGCCATGTCGAAATCCGGGTCGTAGGAAGGTTCTCCACAGATCACCCCGCCGATCCGCAGGGATCCCTGCACCATGGGCGGGATGCGCACATGTCCCGGGTCGGGTAACTCGGCGAGGCTCAATCCGTTGACCCGAACCGGGTTTCGAGGGTAGACCCGGTAACGCGGGGGCGCCCGGTGCTCGCCGAAAGCAACGTCCCGCACACCGCGAACCAACGAGCCGCGCGGTCCACCGTCCTCCATCCGGACCGACAGCGAGCCGATTCCCCATTCATGGCCGGTGATTTCCTGATAGCGAAAGATGCCTGCCCACAACAAGCCCATTACCGCGCCGTTTCGATGATCGACGTGCACGCTGGCCCGACCGAGTTCGACCAGCTTGGGGCGCAATTCATTCAGGCCACCGATGTCGAAGGTGGTGTCGGCGAACAGCCCGCCGGCGGCCCGGGCGCCATCGGGTGGCAGCAGCCGGTAGCAGCCGACGATCTGTCCGCTCGTCTCGTCTCGGGCCAGCAGGTGATCGCTGAACGGATCGAATTGATCGACATCGATCATTTCCCCGCTCAGCGGGCCGGGGACTGCCCGCGGCAGGGCCGCCCCCATTTCCTCGGCAAACGTCAGATAACGCAAGCGCTGAGCGGCTTCGATGTCCCGGGGGTCGGTGGAAATGACTACGCTATACCGGCCGGTATCGGCCGCCGGGATAAGGACCGCGTCGCCTAACATAATAATTCGACATTACACGGATCTGCCTTCAGCAAACGGTATTTCGGATTTCTCGTGGTGGCGCGCCCCGACCGCGATCAGTATCGCCGACCCGATCGCCGCGGCGGTGGCCGCGGTCGCGGCGGCCCCCAGCACGGCCTGCATTCCGTCGGCGCTGGACTGGCGGGCCACCCGCGCGATTGCCGGGAGGGCAGGTTGCATGTCTTGGGGTAGCAGGTCGAGCGCCCGTAGGCCTGCCCCTGCGGACAACCTGTCGACGAGTTGCCTTGTGGGGCCTGGGCTGTGGAGTTGGGCAAGCCCCTGCGCGGCGCGGTCGGCCGCGTGCCGGCTGAACAGAGCCCCCAGCCCGGCGACGCCCGCCAGGATGCCGATCTGACGAACGGTGCTGACCGCGCCGGTCGCCATTCCGGCGTCGCCCACCGGCACGAAATGCAGTGCGATGTCGGATGTCAACGCGAACAAACCACCCAGACCGAGGCCCGCCACAACCGAGCCCGCGACGAAATGGGTCCACACGGTGTTCTCGGTGACCCCGGTCATCAGCCACAGACCCACCGCGATCAGGACCACACCACCCGGGATCGACGTCCACGCAGGGAAATACCGCGTGGCCGCCATGGCCAGGGGGGCGCCCAGCACGCAGGCGACGGTCAGCGGGAGTGCCCGCAGGCCCGTCTGAAAGGGGCTGTACCCCAGGGTGTTCATGAAATACAGCGCCAGATAGTTGGTCGAGGCGATCAGCGTCGCGGTCGCGGCGAACGCCGCCAGCGAGACCCCCGCGAACCCCGGCCGGCGCACCATGCGCAGGTCGAGCATCGGGGCACGCACGTGCGATTCCCACCAACCGAACACCAGCAGGCCCAGCATGCCGAACGCGCCCAGCACCGGAATCAGCCCGCCGCTCCAGCCGCGGCGGTCGCCTTCGATCATCGCGTAGACGCCGGCAAACAGTGCCGCCGACAACATCGCCGTACCGACCCAGTCGGGCCGACGGTCGTGTGCGGCAGAGGTTTCCGGGACGAACCACACCGCGATCGCCAGGGCCGCCAACCCGATCGGCACGTTGATCACGAAGATCGACTCCCAGCCGAACGCGCCGACCAGCGCGCCGCCCAGCAGCGGCCCGACGGCGGAGCCCGCGCCCATCACGGCGCCGTAGATCGCGATCGCGATCCCCCTGCCCCGCTGCCCGGGAAAGGCCGCGGCCACCATCGGCAGCGAAACACCCAGCAGGACCGCCCCGCCCGCACCCTGAAGCGCCCGGCACAGGTTCAGCAGCGCGATGCCGCCGGCCAGTGCGCAGCCGGCGGAAGCCAGTGTGAACACCGTCATTCCCGCCAGATACAGACGGCGCCGCCCGAGTCGATCACCCAGCGTGGCCGCGGTGAGCAGCAGTCCCGCCATCGGCAGCGCGTAGGCGTCGACCACCCACTGCAGGCCGCTGAGTTGGGTGTTGAGGGTTGCCTGAATGTTGGCGAGTGCGGCCGAAACGATGGTCATGTCGAGCAGCAACATGAAAACCGCGAGGCACACGGCGACCAGGGTCAGGCGTGGATGCGAAGAGGTCGTGCGTTCCCCGACGGACGCCATTCAGCCATCCTTGACCCGGGTGAACCGGTGCAGCAGCCAGGCCAGCGGGATCGTCACGACCACCGTGGCGATGAAGAGGTTGAACATCGAGCCGGTGTAGACGTGCGCCCGCACGATGTAGACCATGGCGAACTCCATGGTCACCAAATGGATCAGAAAGATCTCATAGGAGATCTCGCCCAGCCACACCATCGGCCGGCTCGCCAGCACGCGCGAATACCAGCCCTGGTCGCCCAGGGCCAGCGGCGCCACCGCCAGGGCGGCGATGACGGCATAGAAGCACGTCTTGTACAACGCCTCGCTCAGCGACGCCGGCGACGTCGTGGGCGCGCCCGCGATCGGGGTGGAGACGATGAAGTAGCTGACGACCGCGAGCGGGATGGCGACGAAGGCGTAGCAGCGCACGCCCATGGCCTGCAGCACGGTCAACATCATGCCGCCGAGGAACCACGCCAGATACGTAGGCAGCCAAAGCCGGGCGCCGTCGGGAAAGAAGTGATCGATGTGCACCAGAACCAGCCATCCCGGGCTGATCAACAACATGCCCGACACGGCTGTCAGGACCAGCCTGGGCTGCCATCGTCGCCGAGGGATCCGGGTGAGCAGCAGGTATGCCAGCGGCGGCAGCAGCACATAGAAGGACGCCTCCACCGCCAGGCTCCACATCTGGGTGAGACCCTGATGCAGATACTTGCCGAGGTAGCCGTCGGTGTAGATCTGTGTCAGCGTGAGGTTGCGGATCAGGCCGAGCCAGCTGTGCCCGGGGTTGGGCCCGACCTCACGGAAGTGGTAGAGCACGTAGGCGAACAGCACGGTGACGATGTAGGCGGGCATGATGCGCCGAACCCGATGCCGCGCATAGCGACTCAGCGACGGCGCTGGGCCACCGGATTTGGCGGCCTGCACCCACGGCCGAAACAGAAGGAACCCGGACAACACGAAAAAGATCGGAACGCCGATCTCCATCCGGGCGCCGACCAGCCCCCAATAGCCGTGGGTGTACTTGCCCGTGGTGTACGCCGCGTGGGTGCCGACGACGAGGAGCGCGGCCACCGCGCGGACACCGGTCAGCGACGCGACGCGATCTGGCCCCGAGGTCTGTTCGAGTCCGCCCTGGGCGTCTTGTTCCTCGGATAGGGTCATCCGGCGTGTTTCCGCCGTGGTTTGCGGTCCGAACGGTCCGGCCGGTCTGAGCGGTCCGGGCGGTCTGGGCGATCCGACCGGTCCGATCGGTCGGGTCTCAGGTTGATCAGCACGCCCGAGATGCGGGTTTGCTCAAGCTTTTTCAGGGTCGCTTTGGGGAGCTTGGGCGGCAGTTCTACCAACGAGAAGTCCGGTCCGATGGCGATGTGGCCGAAATCGCTGCGGTGCAGTCCCCCCTCGTTGGCGATGGCGCCGACGATCGCACCCGGGCCGATCTTGTGCCGCTTGCCCACCGAGATCCGGTAGGTGGTGAAAGATCGGTCACGCCTTGGCTTTTCAGTGCGTCGCTCCGGCCGGCTTTTAGGACGCTCGGAAGGCGGCGGTTCGGGCACCATAAAGAACGCCGCACCGTCGCGGGACTGCAGCGCCAGCGCGGCGGCGATGTCCGGCATGGGAACGTCGTGCTCGCGTTCGTAATCCTCGACTAGCCTGCGGAACAACTCGATGCCCGGGCCGCCGAGTGCGTCGGTGATGGAGTCGGCGAACTTCGCGACCCGCTGGGCGTTGACGTCTTCCACGGTGGGCAACTCGGCTTCGGTCAGCGTTTGGCGCGTGGCCTTTTCGATCGCCTTGAGCAGGTGGCGCTCCCGCGGGGAGACAAAGAGCAGCGCGTTGCCGTTCCGCCCGGCGCGCCCGGTACGGCCGATCCGGTGCACGTAGGACTCGGTGTCGTGTGGTATGTCGTAGTTGAGCACATGCGAGATGCGTTCCACGTCAAGTCCTCTGGCAGCCACATCGGTGGCGACAAGAATGTCGAGGTTGCCCTCCCGGAGGGCGGTGATGGTGCGCTCGCGTTGGCCCTGGGGAATGTCACCGTTGATGGCGGCCGCGGAAAACCCTCGGGCGCGTAGTTTTTCGGCAACCTCCTCGGTCGCCTGCTTGGTGCGCACGAAAACGATCATCGCCTCGAACGGCTCGACCTCGAGGACCCGAGTCAGCGCATCCATCTTGCGGGGACCGGCCACCTGAATGTAGCGCTGCGAAATATTCTCTGCGGTAGCGGTTTTCGCTTTCGTCGTGACTTCGAACGGGTCGTGTAGGTACTTGGTGGTGAGCTTGCGGATCGCCGGGGGCATCGTCGCCGAAAAGAGCGCAACCTGTTTATATTCGGGCGTGTCGGCCAGGATGCGTTCGACGTCCTCGGCGAAGCCCATGTTGAGCATCTCGTCGGCCTCGTCGAGCACCAGGTAGTCCACCCGCGACAGGTCCAACGTCCCGCGTTCCAGGTGGTCGATGACCCGTCCGGGCGTTCCCACGACGACCTGGGCGCCACGCTTGAGGCCGGCCAGCTGCACGGCATACGAGGATCCGCCGTAGATCGGCAACACGTTGAGCCGCGGCAGGTGCGCGCCGTAGCGGCTGAATGCCTCGGCCACCTGCAGCGCCAACTCGCGGGTGGGCGCCAGGACGAGGGCCTGGGTCACTTTGCTGGTGACGTCGATCTTGGACAGGATCGGGATCGCGAACGCTGCCGTCTTGCCGGTGCCGGTCTGCGCCAGTCCCACGACGTCGGAACCCGCCATCAGCGGCGGGATCGTCGCCTCCTGGATGGCCGTCGGCGACTCATAGCCGACGTCGCCGACCGCCCGCAGCACAGAAGGGTGAATCTGCAGGTCGGCGAAGGTCTCGGGAAGGGCCATTGCCCAGGAGTTTATGTGGCCTACGCGCTGACTACGACCGGCGAGCGTGCGTGTCGGTACGGCGACACGCCGTTGACGCCGGCATTTTGCGCACGCTCGCGGGGGGGAGACCTCACGCGACGCCGGTCACCTCCAGCGGGAGTGAGACCACCCCGGCGCCGCTGGTGATGAGGAACACCCAGCGCCCGTCGGTGGGCAGGTCCACCTCGACGTTGAAGAAGGCGAAGCCGATTTCGCCGCTGGCGGCCGCGGCCGGCAACGCGTAGGTCATGAACAACGGTGGATCGTCCGTCGGGGGCCTGACCTCGACCTCGATCTCGCGGTCCGGGTTGTCGACGACGGACTGGGTCAGCACCACGAGGACGAACTGGGCAACCCGCTCGGGCCCGACCATGTATCCGGACAGCACGCCGCCCGACACATTGAGCTTGTTGTCCACCACCGAAGCCGCTTCGGCGAGGAAGGCCCCAACGATCACCACGCCGAAGCTACCGCGTATTTAGGCAGTGAGAGCCGGGTTAGGGGCGTCGCGGTCCCCGTGAGCGTGCGTGTTGCTCCAGCGACACGCCGCGTGGACCGCACAACCGCGCACGCTCGGCGCGGGGAATTCCACGCCCGGATCGTCGACTTCGGGCGGATTCACCGGCCACGCCTACCGCAGCTGCGGGCCCGATGCCGGTACGGTGCGCGATGTGTGGTCGTTATCAGGCCGTGATCGCGTGGGCGCCGTCGTTGTCCTGCTCGCGGCGGCGTTGACCGGTTGCGGCTCCGGGGACTCGACGGTCGCCAAGACGCCGCAGGCCACGACGTCCAGCGCGTCGATCACCGCCCCCGCGACTCCCGGTCCCTCGACTGAGGCCGCCCCACCCAGCAGCACCACGCCGCCGGACCCGTGTGCGGTTAATTTGGGGGCCCCGACCATCCCGCAGGTGGTCTCGGAGCTGCCGCGCGACCCCCGTAGCCAACAAGCGTGGAACCCCGAGCCGCTGGCCGGCAACTACAACCAATGCGCCCAGCTGTCCGCGGTGATCATCAAGGCCAACACCAACGCGGACAATCCGACGACCCGCGCGGTGTTGTTCCACCTCGGTCAGTTCATCAAGCAGGGTGTGCCGGATACATACGGGTTCAACGGGATTGACCCTTCGCAGTCCACCGGCGACACCGTGGCGCTGACGTATTCCAGCGGGATCAACGGCGTGCTCGCTCCGGTGCGGTTCCGCTGGAACGGCGCCGGGGTGGAGATCATCGCGAACACGCCGAACGCCTAAGCCGAGCGCACGGACGAGCACGGCGCCTGGGCAGCCCGGCGAGCGTGCGCGTCTGCACGGTGACACGCCGCACGGAGCGGCATTTTATGCACGCTCGGCGGAAGGATGTCGGACCCCTCACCTACCGTGGGTGCGGTGTTCGTCATCGGCGATAACGTCGTCTACAGCGCGTCGGACCTCGCGGCGGCCGCCCGCTGCGAGTACGCCCTGCTGCGGGACTTCGACGCCAAGCTGGGTCGCGGTCCCGCCGTCGCTGTGGAGGACGATCTACTCGCGCGCACCGCCGCGCTGGGCAATGAGCACGAACGACGCCGCCTCGAGCGATACCGCGATGAGTTCGGCGACGGTATAGCCGTCATCGGCCGCCCGGCCTACACGCTCGCGGGCCTGACGGCCGCCGCGGAGGCCACGCATCGCGCGATCGCCAACCTTGTCCCCGTCGTCTACCAGGCCGCGATGTTCGACGGCCGCTTCCTCGGCTTCGCCGACTTCCTGGTCCGCGAGGACGACCACTACCGCGTCACCGACACGAAGCTGGCCCGTTCCGCCAAGGTCACCGCGCTGCTGCAGCTGGCGGCCTACGCCGACACGCTGGCCGGCTGCGGGGTCGCGGTGGCGCCGGAAGCCGAGCTCCAACTCGGCGACGGGACCGTCGCCAAATACCGTGTCGGAGACCTGATCCCCGTCTATCGAACCCACCGCGCGCGCTTGCAACGGCTGCTCTACGACCACTACGCCGTTGGCCACGCGGTGCGGTGGGAGGACCAGGACGTGGGCGCGTGCCTGCGATGTCCGCTGTGCACCGAGCAGGTGCGCGCCGCCGACGACCTGTTGCTGGTCGCCGCTATTCGAATTACCCAGCGGGACAAGCTGATTAGTGCGGGCATTACCACCCTGACCGGGCTGGCCGGCCACACCGGGCGGGTGCCCGGCCTCACGCCCAGCACCCTGGCCAAGCTGACCGCACAGGCCAAACTACAAGTCCGCCAACGTGATAGTGGAACCCCGCAGTACCAAATCGCCGACCCGCAGCCCCTGGCGCTGTTGCCGGAACCGGACCCCGGCGACCTGTTCTTCGACTTCGAGGGCGATCCGCTGTGGACTCCCAACGGCCGCGACTGGGGTCTCGAGTACCTGTTCGGCGTGCTGGAGACCTCCGGGGCCTTCCGGCCCCTGTGGGCCCACGACCAGGTCGACGAACGCAGGGCACTCGCCGACTTCCTGGCCATGGTCGCCAAGCGCCGCAAGCGCTACCCCAACATGCACATCTACCATTACGCGCCCTACGAGAAGACCGCGCTGTTGCGGCTTGCCGGACGCTACGGAGTCGGCGAGGACGACGTCGACGACCTGCTCCGCAACGGCGTGCTGGTGGACCTGTATCCGTTGGTGCGCAAGAGCATTCGCGTGGGTGCCGAGTCCTTCAGCCTGAAGGCGCTCGAGCCACTCTACATGGGCGCCGAACTGCGCTCCGGCGATGTGACCACCGCCGCAGACTCCATCACCTCCTACGCGCGGTACTGCGAACTGCGCGACGCCGGACGCCTCGACGACGCTGCCAACGTCCTGAAGGAGATCGAGGACTACAACCGTTACGATTGCCGGTCGACCCGGGAACTGCGCAACTGGCTCGTGATGCGTGCCTTTGAGGCCGGGGTCACCCCGATCGGTGTCCAACCGGTTCCCGACGTCGGCAAGGTCGAAGACCACGACCGGCTGGCCGCGACCCTGGCGGCCTGCACCGGCGACGCCGCGGCCGGCGAGCGCAGCCCTGAGCAGGCTGCCGTG
>NZ_JAFBAR010000106.1 GCF_019247635.1 Mycobacterium sp. | reverse complement strand
CACCAACTGGTACGGGTCTTCGCCGTCGACCCAATCCCACACTGCCAGGCCAAGTTCGGCGACGGCTGACCCCTTCAGCGATGCACGCTCCAGCCGCGGCAACACGACGGTCGGTGACCCGGACGCCGGCAGCACCAGCGCCGTGAGCCGCTCGAACGTCTCGGCACGCGACCCAATCAGGTAGCGCAGGTCGTAGCCCGGGGTGATCACCAGGCCGGCCAGGCCGGCTTTGCCGGTCGCGGCGGCCGCCGCGGCCAGCCGTCGAGCATAAACTTCGGCTGCGAAGGCCTCGGATCGGCGAGATTCCATGGGTGGCAGGATAACCGGCATGCCCGCACCACCATCGCCGCTGGTGGTTCGATGAGTGGCGACCCGCGGCGCCCGGCTCCGCCGCGCTTGCGATCGCCGCTGGTACTTCTCGATGGCGCCAGCATGTGGTTTCGGTCGTACTTCGGGGTGCCGTCCTCGATCACCGCTCCAGATGGCCGTCCGGTCAACGCCGTGCGGGGATTCATCGACTCGATGGCCGTGGTGATCACTCAACAGCGACCCAGCCGACTGGCGGTATGCCTGGACCTCGATTGGCGCCCGCAGTTCCGGGTGGACCTCATCCCGTCGTACAAGGCACACCGGGTAGCCGAAACGGAGCCCGAGGGCGAGCCCGACATCGAGGAAGTACCCGACGACCTGACGCCGCAAGTCGACATGATCATGGAGCTACTGGACGCCTTCGGGATCGCGACGGCGGGGGCGCCGAGTTTCGAGGCCGACGACGTGCTGGGCACGCTGGCGGCCGCGGAGCGCAGCGACCCGGTCGTGGTGGTCAGCGGTGACCGCGACCTGCTGCAGGTGGTCGCCGACGAACCGGTTCAGGTTCGGGTGCTCTACCTTGGCCGCGGGTTGTCCAAGGCCACACTGTTCGGGCCGGCCGAGGTGGCCGAAAACTATGGCGTGCCGGCGAACAGGGCCGGTCCGGCCTACGCCGAGCTGGCGCTGCTACGCGGCGACCCCTCCGACGGCTTGCCGGGCGTGCCGGGCATTGGTGAGAAAACGGCCGCGACCTTGCTGGCGCGGTACGGCTCGCTGGAAGAGATCATCGCCGCCGTCCATGACCCCAAGGCGACGATGGCCAAGGGTTTGCGCACCAAACTGCTGGCGGCGACGGATTACATCGACGCTGCGGGCCCGGTGGTGCGGGTGGCTATCGACGCGCCGGTCGCGCTTTCGACGCACACCGACGCGCTGCCCCTGGCCGCCGCCGATCCGGCGCGCACCGCCGAGCTGGCGACCCGATACGGCGTGGGCTCTTCGATCGCGCGCCTGCAGAAGGCGCTGGACGGGCTGTGACCCGCTACTGCGGCCGGCCGACCTCGTAGGTGCCCTTGCCGTCCTGGAAGGTCACTGTCACCTTCTTGGCCGCGCCGTCGATGTTGACGGTGCAGTCGAAGGTGCCACCCTTTTTGACGATCGGGTCCGCGCCGTTGTTGCATTTGACGTCTTTGACATTCTTGGCGCCGTAGCCATTGGTCTCGTCAGTGAGGATCTGCTGCACGCCGGCTTGCGCCTTGTTGACGTCGAGCTTGGTGGTGACGAAGAACCCTGGCTCCCAGAAGCCGAGCACGAGCACGAGCCCGATGACGATCACCGCGAGCGCGCCGAGGATACCGAAGATCAGCCCCTTTGATCCCCTTTTGGCGGGCTGGCCATAGGGCGAGTACTGGCCGGGCTGTCCGTACTGGGCGGGCTGACCGTATTGGCCCGGCTGACCATATTGACCCGGTTGACCCGGTTGACCCGGTTGTCCGTACTGGCCGGGCTGACCGTATTGGCCCGGCTGACCATATTGGCCGGGCTGACCGTACTGACTGGGCTGGCCGTACTGCGGGGTCGCCCCGATTTGGGTGGCCTGCGAGTTGAAATCGGATTGCCCGTAGCCGGGTGCCGACGGGTATTGCGGCGCCGGCTGCTGGTACTGCGGATACTCGGCGGGCGTGTACGCCGGGGCATGCCATGCCGGGTCCTGGTTCGGCGGTGCCTGCTGCTGCCATGGGGATCCGGCAATGGTCGGGTCTGAGGAATGGTCGGCGCCCTGCCACGGCTGGTGCGGGTCTGGCCCCTGCGGTCCGCTCATCGTTGCTCCTCAGTCCCCTCTTCGTCGTCCTGGGCGTGCTGACGCTTGCCGGTCTTACCGTAGCTTCGCCAAGCCTACCCGGCGTCAACTGCGACGACGCCGCGCCGAACGTCATTAATAGCGCGTTTCGCCGTCGCCCGCAGATCGGGCTGCGGGGCGGCGTTGCGAACCTGGTCCAGCAGATCGAGCACCTGTCGGCACCAACGCACGAAATCCCCGGCCGACAGCGGCGAACCGCTGCCCACCTCGTCGGCAACCGCTAAAGCCGCCGACAGGTCACCGGTTCGCGCCCAGCGGTAAATCACGCTGACGAACCCGTCGTCGGGTTCACGACTCGGCGTGATCCGGTGCGTGTGCTCGTCGGCGCGCAACTCGCTCGACAGACGCAGGGTCTGGTTGAGCGCCTGCCGCAGTGCCGGCGTCGGCACTTGGGCGCCGTATGGGGCGCCCGGCCCGTCGCCGCCCCGCGACTCATAGAGCACCGCCGAGACCACCGCCGCCAACTCGGCCGGCTTCAGATTCGCCCAGGCGCCGGTGCGTAGGCATTCGGCGACCAGCAAGTCACTCTCGCTGTAGATGCGGGCCAGCAACCGGCCGTCGTCTGTGACGTCGGGATCGGTGGCCGGTCCCCGCATGAACTCACGCTCGGTGAGCAGCCCGACGATGCGGTCGAATGTCTTGGCCAACGAGTTGGTGGCGTTCGCGACCTTGCGCTCCAGCTGCGCGTTGTCCCGTTCGATGCGCAGGTAGCGTTCGGCCTGACGGATCTGCGGCTCGAGGTCGGGAGTGTGGTGGCAGGGATGACGCCGCAATTCGGCCCGCAACGACGCCAGCTCCGGATCGTGGAACGCGCCGTCCTTGTCCCGTCGGGCCGCCGGAACCACCAACCCTGCGGCCGCCGAGCGCAGCGCCGAGGCCAGATCGCGTCGAACCCGAGGCTGGCGATGCTCGACCCGCTTAGGCAGCGTCATCGACCCGACGGGCTGCGAGGTACCCGAATAGTCGGACGACGAAATCCTTCCCGCCCAACGGTTTTCGGTCAGCACCAGGGGCCGCGGATCGTCGCTGTCGCGGGCGGATTCCAGCACGACTGCCAGCCCGCCGCGACGGCCATGGGTGATGGTGATGATGTCGCCGCGGCGCAGCGCGGCCAGCGCGTCGGTGGCTGCCTGCCGTCGTTGCAACCGGGACGCCCGTGACTGGGCTTTTTCCATTTCCGAAATCCGCGCGCGCATCCGGGCGTATTCGAGGATCGGCGCGTCCGGCCCACCGATTTCGGCCGCAATTTCGTCGAGCAGCTGTCTGCCGCGCTCGATGCCGCGGACCAGGCCGACCACGGATCGGTCCGCCTGGTATTGGGCGAACGACTGCTCCAGCAGCCGGTGCGCTTGTTCGGGGCCCATCTGGTGCACCAGGTTGATCGTCATGTTGTACGACGGCGCAAACGAGCTGCGCAGCGGAAAGGTGCGGGTGGAGGCCAGACCGGCCACCTCGGACGGCTCGCTGTTGGTGTCGGCGGGGTTCCACAGCACCACGGCATGACCCTCGACGTCGATACCGCGCCGACCGGCGCGGCCGGTCAGCTGGGTGTACTCCCCTGGCGTCAGCGGCACGTGCTGCTCGCCGTTGAACTTCACCAGCCGCTCCAGCACCACCGTGCGGGCCGGCATGTTGATGCCAAGCGCCAAGGTCTCGGTGGCGAAGACCGCCTTGACCAGCCCCTCGGCGAAGAGCTCCTCGACGGTGTGCCGGAAGACCGGCAACATGCCGGCGTGGTGAGCCGCCAGCCCGCGCAGCAGACCCTCGCGCCACTCGTAATAGCCCAGCACCGCCAGGTCGGCGTCGTTGAGGTCGCCGCAGCGGTGGTCGATCACCTCCGCGATCTGCGCACGCTCCTCGTCGCTGGTCAGCCGCAGTGGTGAGCGCAGGCACTGTTGAACGGCCGCGTCACAGCCGGCTCGGGAAAAGACGAAGGTGATCGCGGGCAACAGCCCCGCGGAGTCCAGCGTCGCGATCACGTCCGGACGCGCGGGTGGGCGGTAGAAGCGCGGACGGTCGGGCCGTCCCCGGCCGGCACCTCCCCTTCCCGTCTGCCGACGGGGCCCACGCCAGTCCGACATCCGGTCCGCCTCGCGGCGATGGGCGATGTGGCGCAACAGTTCCGGATCGACGCGCGGCTGCTCGGCGGCCTTGCCGCGGTCAAAGCCGTAGTCGAACAGGTCGAAAAGCCGCTTACCGACCAGGACGTGTTGCCACAACGGCACCGGCCGGTGCTCGTCGACCACCACCGTCGTGTCGCCGCGCACGGTCTGGATCCAGCCACCGAACTCCTCGGCGTTGCTCACCGTCGCCGACAGGCTCACCACCCGCACCTCGTCGGGCAGATGCAGGATGACTTCCTCCCACACCGGACCCCGCATCCGGTCGGCCAGGAAATGCACCTCGTCCATCACTACATAGGAAAGTCCTTGCAGCGCAGGCGAATCAGCGTAGAGCATGTTCCGCAGCACCTCGGTGGTCATCACCACCACGGATGCGTCGGCGTTGACGGAAAGGTCACCGGTCAGCAGCCCGATCTTGCCTTTGCCATATCGCGTCGCGAGGTCGGTGTGCTTCTGGTTGCTCAGTGCCTTCAGCGGTGTGGTGTAGAAGCACTTGCCGCCGGCGGCTAGCGCCAGGTGCACGGCGAATTCGCCGACGACGGTCTTGCCGGCGCCAGTGGGGGCGCACACCAGCACGCCGTGACCACGTTCCAGCGCCACGCAGGCCCGCTGCTGAAAATCGTCGAGCTTGAAGGGCAGTTCGGCGGTGAAGCGGGCCAGCTCGGTCACGCCGCGGCCGCTTTGTTGCGCGAGGGTGCGCAGATGTACGCCCAAGCCCGGCGTGTCGCGTACAAACGCGCACCGTCGCGGGGGGGCCGGCGGCGGCAGCGGCGGCTAGGTGACGTCGTCATGGGACCCGGCGGTGACCGACGGCTCGGGTGTCGGGAAAGGTATCGGCGAGGGCGGCTCGATGACCGCGGCTTCGTCGTCGGGAATCGCTGTGGCTTCTCGGGTGGCTTCGCGCTTGGCTTTTCGCTTGTCGTGGAACCGCGCAATCTGGATGGCGAACTCGAGCAGCACTGTCAGCGCCATCCCGAGCGCGGTCATCGAAAATGGGTCCGATCCCGGCGTGAACACGGCCGCGAAGACGAACATCCCGAAGATCAAGCCTCGCCGCCACGCCTTCAGCCGCTGATAGGTCAGCAGGCCGACCATGTTCAGCATGACGATCAGCAACGGAAACTCGAAGCTGACCCCGAAAACCACCAGCAGATTGATCAGGAAGCCGAAGTACCGGTCGCCCGACAGCGCCGTCACCTGCACGTCGCTGCCGACGGTCAACAGGAAGCCGAGCGCCTTGGACAAGACGAAGTACGCCAGCACGGAGCCGCCGACGAACAACAGCGCCGCTGGGATCACAAACGCCACCGCGAAGCGGCGCTCTTTCTTATACAGCCCGGGCGTGATGAACGCCCATAGCTCGTAGAACCACACCGGGCAGGCCAGCACGATCCCGGCCGTCAACCCCACCTTCAGGCGCAGCATGAACTGGTCAAACGGCGCGGTGGCCAGCAACCTGCACTGCCCGTTGGCGCTGATCTCCGCACGCGCGGACTGCGGCAGGGAACAGTAGGGATGCCGCAGCCATTCGCCGAGGCTCTCCAACCCGAAGATCGAATGCGAGTACCAGTAGAAGCCGAAGCTCGTGGTGATCACGATCGCGGCGAGGGCGATGAGCAGTCGAGTGCGCAGCTCGGTCAGGTGGTCGACAAGCGACATCGTCGCGTCGGGATTGGCTCGGCTGCGCCGCTGGCGGGGGTTGAGTTTTTTGAACAGACCGGCTGCGCGCCCTGAAGCCTTAGAACCGTTCACGACGCTCGGTCAATGAGGCCCGGGAACCCGACGGTAGCGCCGGGCTAGGCCGGCCGTGCCTCGGTGTGACCCTGCTCGCTGGCCGGTGCAGGGTCGACCCGCTTGGACTCCACCGGAGTGGCGGCCGGGGCCGGGGTCTGGACGGCGTCGGACTTGTTATCCGTCTGCATCTCACGGATCTCAGACTTGAAGATGCGCATCGACTTGCCCAGCGAGCGCGCCGCGTCGGGAAGCCGCTTTGCGCCGAACAGCACGATCACGACGACGGCGAGGATCGCCCAGTGCCACGGTTGAAGACTGCCCACTTTGATTACCTCCAGACGTTGACCCGATGCTACCGCAGCACAGCGCCGGCGTCGGGGTGCCTGCGCCGCGCCATGGTCACGCTTCGGTGACTAATGCCTGCTCGCGGCTTGTTCGGCGGACTCGTACGCCGCCAAGCCCTTCAATGCCGCATCCCGCACCCGGCGCGCGAGCGACTCCGGTTCGAGCACCTGCACCGCCGACCCGAAACCCAGCACCAACCGTGTCATCCATTCGGCGGAGGCATACGTCATGACCGCCTCACAGGAGCCGTCGGGCAGCTGGCGCAACTCCCGCATCGGGTAGTACTCGAACATCCACGACGCCGACGGCGCCACCCGCAGGGTGGCCGACGGTAGCGACGGGTCGCCGTCGAACAGTGACGTGTCCGGGGGGGCCTGCAGCACCGGCTCGGGCGGGGCAGCGCGTTCGGGTAGCACGCTGGCGTCCACGATCCGGTCGAAGCGGAACAGCCGGACCCCTTCGGCCTCGCGTGACCACGCCTCCAGATAGCTGTGACCGCCGATCAACAGCACTCGGATGGGGTCGACGACCCGGGTGGTCAGCGTGTCGTGCGAGGCGGCGTAGTAGTCGATGCTCAGCGCGCGGTTGTCCTGCACCGCGGTGCGCACCGCGGCTGCCGCGCGGCTCTCGATGGGTGCGGGCTCGGCGATCGCAGTCACAGAGTTGTCGTGTCCGACGGCACCGGCCGCGGCTGCGATTTTGGCGATGGCGCTGCGTGCGGCCAGCGGGTCGACGACGCCCGGAATGTCGCCGAGTGCCCGCAACGCCACCAGCAGGCCGGTGGCCTCCGGCGAGGTCAGCTTGAGCGGGCGGTCGATGCCCGCCGAGAACGTCACCTCGATGGTGTCGCCGGAGAACTCGAAGTCGATGAGGTCACCGGGGTAATAGCCGGGCAGGCCGCACATCCACAGCTGGTTCAGGTCGGCCTCCAGCTGTTTGGCGGACACGCCGAGGTCAGCGGCCGCCTCGGCGCGCGTGATCCGCGGGTTGGCCTGGAAGTAGGGCACCATGTTGAGCAGCCGCACCAGCCGCGTGGACAGCTGAGTCACGCCATGCCCGCTTGAGCGTGCAACCGGGCGAGCACATCGACGCGCAGCGCCTGCGGCGCCAACACGATGGCATCGGCCCCGTAGCCGGTGACGTCACGCGCCAGCTGATCGGACGATCCCACCTCTAGTTCAATCACGTCGCCGTCGCGATCGCCCAATTTCCGTGGACCGACGGTCTTCCCCGCGCGGCGCAGCGCGGTGGCACGTCCGTCGGCGACCCAGACCGTGGCGTGGGTGCCGGTGGGTGTCTCCCCGACCGTCTGGGCCACGATCTTGCGCAGGTCGACGTATTCGGGCACCGTGACCGCGCCGGCCGGGCCGATCGGCCTGACGTCGGCACCGATCCGGGAAAGCCGGAAAGTGCGGGTGTCGTCGCGGTCGCGGTCGTGGCCTACCAGATACCAGCGCCCCTTCTCGGTCACCACCCCCCACGGCTCGACGGTGCGGGTGGTGTACGGCTCGGTGCGCGACGACCGGTGCGGAAACTGCACGGCCTGCCGAGAGTCGATGGCGGACAACAGAATTCCCAGGACGTCTTCGGAACCGCGCAGTCCCGGCAGGCCGGCCGGGGAGGCGATGGCCACCGGCGCCTCGGGATCGACGTCCACACCGGCGGCCCGCAGCTTGAGCAGGGCACCCTGGGTCGCGGTGATCAACTCCGGCGACTCCCACAGTTGGGTGGCGACCGCCACCGCCGCCGCCTCGTCCGCGGTGAGCTCGACGGGCGGCAGCGAGTACGCCTCCCGGTTGATTCGGTAGCCCTCGGTGGGGTCCAGCGCCGACACCTTGCCGACCTCCAACGGAATGCCGAGGTCGCGCAGCTCGTTCTTGTCGCGTTCGAACATCCGGGAGAACGCCTCCGCGCTGGGACTTTCCACATAGCCCGCCACGCTGGTCCTGATCTTTTCCGCCGTGATGTATCCGCGGGTGGACAGCAGTGCGATGACGAGATTTACCAGTCGTTCGACTTTCGAGGTCGCCATAAGCTCCGAGTTACATGCTCGCGATCAGCCGTTTGACCCGCTCGTCGACCGCGCGGAACGGGTCTTTGCACAGCACGGTCCGCTGCGCCTGGTCATTGAGTTTGAGGTGTACCCAGTCGACTGTGAAGTCACGCCCGGCGGCTTGGGCGGCGCTGATGAACTCGCCGCGCAGCCGGGCGCGGGTGGTCTGCGGCGGGTGGTCGACGGCCTCGGCGATCTCTTCGTCGGTGGTGACCCGCGCCGCCAGCCCCTTGCGCTGCAGCAGATCGAAGACACCCCGCCCGCGCTTGATGTCGTGGTAAGCCAGGTCCAGCTGCGCGATCTTAGGGTCGGACAGCTCCATGTCGTAGCGGTCCTGGTAGCGCTGGAATAGCTTGCGCTTGATCACCCAGTCGATCTCGGTGTCCACCTTCGCGAAGTCCTGGCTTTCCACGGCGTCGAGCTGCCGGCCCCACAGGTCGACGACCTGCTCGATCTGCGCGTTGGGCTCGCGGGTCTGCAGGTGTTCGACGGCGCGGCTGTAGTACTCCCGCTGGATGTCCAGCGCGCTGGCCTGACGCCCTCCGGCCAGCCGCACCGGACGACGGCCGGTGACGTCGTGGCTGACCTCACGGATAGCGCGGATGGGGTTGTCCAGGGAGAAGTCGCGAAAGGCCACGCCGGCCTCGATCATCTCCAGCACCAGTGCCGCGGTGCCGACCTTGAGCATGGTGGTCGTCTCGCACATGTTGGAGTCGCCGACGATGACGTGCAGGCGACGGTACTTCTCGGCGTCGGCGTGCGGCTCGTCGCGGGTATTGATGATCGGGCGGCTGCGGGTGGTGGCCGAGGAGACGCCCTCCCAGATGTGCTCGGCACGCTGCGACAAGCAGAACGTGGCGGCCTTGGGCGTCTGCAGTACCTTGCCGGCCCCGCAGATCAGCTGGCGGGTGACCAAGAACGGCAGCAGCACATCGGAAATCCGGGAGAATTCACCGGCCCGCACAATCAGATAGTTCTCGTGACAGCCATATGAGTTGCCCGCCGAGTCGGTGTTGTTTTTGAACAGATAGATATCGCCGCCGATGCCCTCGTCGGCGAGGCGCTGCTCGGCGTCTACGAGCAGGTCTTCGAGAACCCACTCGCCGGCCCGGTCATGGGTGACCAGCTGTACCAGGCTGTCGCATTCGGCGGTGGCGTACTCCGGGTGGCTACCCACATCGAGGTACAGGCGCGCGCCATTGCGCAAGAACACGTTAGAGCTGCGCCCCCAGGACACCACCCGGCGGAACAGGTAGCGGGCCACCTCGTCCGGACTGAGCCTTCGGTGACCATGGAAGGTGCAGGTGACACCGAACTCGGTCTCGATGCCCATGATTCGCCGCTGCACGTAATCGAGGGTACTTGTTGTGTCACCTCGAATGTGGGCAAGCCGCGCGCTTGGACGTGTAACGGAAACGATCGTGGCTCAACTGTGCCCACGATCGAACGCTCGCCAGCACGGCGCGTGATCTGTCGATCGTCAGGGAGCTGGCAGTTGCCGTTTCATGGCGGGACAGATTGCTGTCTGCGATAATTTGCCGGCCGGATCGCGCGTTGGTGAGGGAGGCCGGCGGTGGATGAGGTGGTGTTCGGCCGATACCGGCTGCTAGAGGTCATCGGCCAGGGCGGAATGGGCACCGTGTACCGGGCTCACGACAGCGTCATCGGACGCGACGTCGCCGTCAAAATCCTGTCCCCCCGACCTGGCAACCGAACCCGGCTACCAGGAACGCTTCCGACGCGAAGCCCACGCCGCCGCCCGCCTGGCCGAACCCCACATCATCCCCATCTACGACACCGGTGACATCAACGGCCAGCTCTACCTGGTCATGCCGGTCATCGACGGCGTGGACCTGAGCACCCTGCTTGAGCGCCAGGGACCGTTGCCCGCAGCACGCGCTGTCGGCATCGTCGACCAACTGGGTGCAGCCCTGGACACCGCCCATGCCGCGGGCCTGGTGCACCGCGACGTCAAACCGTCCAACACATTGCTCACCGGCGAGGACTTCGCCTACCTCATCGACTTCGGCATCGCCCACGACGCCTCGGCCACCAAACTGACCCGCACCGCCAAAATACCCCACTAGGACGAGCGGACCGGTGCTCGGTGGGCCTCAGTCGCGGCGCGCCGCTTGCTTGACGAGCCGGACGCGCGAAGTGACCGCGAGCTTGGTGCTGACGTAGCTGAGCTGCTTGTGCGGACTTACTCCGACGCTTCGCCCTTACCATCCGACGAATCGCCGTCCGATTTCGCGTCTTCGGCATCCGACTCCCCCAGCAGCGTCTGCAGCTGGGACCGCCCGATCCGCTTGAACGCCCGCCGC
>NZ_JAFBAR010000026.1 GCF_019247635.1 Mycobacterium sp. | reverse complement strand
GCGTGCGTTGCCTGCACATCGGCGGCAAGGACAGCCCCGATTTCACGACCGTCGAAAAGCTGGGCGCCACGGAGGCCGCGAGCGACGACGGCCGATTGACCTACGTTGCGATGACCCGGGCCCAGTCGCAGGTGGTGGCCTGGTGGTCGCCGGCTTTCGACGAGCCCAATGGCGGTCTGTCGCGGCTGTTGCGGGGTCGGCGACCGGGCGAATCTGTGGTACCCGACCGGTGTACGCCCGCCAAGATCACCGATGACGAAGCTTGGTCGCGGTTTCGTGAATGGGAGGCCGCCGGCGGACCGGTTCTGGAGGAGTCGGTGATCGCGCCGACTCGACGCGTCCCGGGCCCAGGGACACCGCCTGACCTCGACAACCGGCACTTTCATCGCGGCATCGACGCCACCTGGCGACGCACCTCCTATTCGGGACTGATCAGGGCCCTCTCCGAGGCGGGACCGGCCAACGTCAGCAGCGAGCCCGACGACACCGAACTGGACGACGAGGTCGCCGACATTCCGTTGGCCCAGCCCGCAACCGGGTCGGACATGCCGTCGCCGATGGCCGAGCTACCGACGGGGGCAAAGTTCGGCACGCTGGTGCATGCCGTGCTGGAGACGACCGACCCATTCGCGTCCGATCTGGCCGGTGAAATCGAGGTCCAGATCCGGAAGCACTCGGTCTGGTGGCCGATCGACGTTCCCTCGGCTGACCTCGCGGCGGCCCTGGTCCCGATGCACGACACCCCGCTGGGACCACTGGCCGACGGTTTGACGCTGCGGCGGATAGGCCTTCGGGATCGGTTGCGGGAGTTGGACTTCGAGTTTCCGTTGGCTGGTGGCGATGTTCGTGGTTTGGCTCCTACTACCCGGCTGGCCGACGTCGGATCGTTGCTACGAACGCACCTTGCGATCGAGGACCCACTGGCCTCGTATGCCGACAGGTTGAGCGACGGCGCTCTGGGTCACCAGTTGCTGCGCGGGTACCTCAACGGCTCGATCGACGCGGTGTTGCGGATCCCGGACGGGCCACGATATGTGATCGTCGATTACAAGACCAACTGGCTGGGCGATCCGGACCGGCCCTTGGCCGCCGCCGATTACAGCCGGCCGCGACTGGTCGACGCGATGCTGCACTCGGACTATCCGCTGCAAGCGTTGCTGTACAGCGTTGTGTTGCACCGTTTTCTGCGCTGGCGGCAGCCGGGTTACGATCCGGCGCGCCATTTGGGTGGTGTCCTGTACCTATTTGTGCGCGGGATGTGTGGGGCCAGCACTCCGGTGGTCGACGGGCACCCGGCCGGGGTGTTCGGTTGGGCACCACCGGTGGCGCTCGTGGCTGAGTTGTCGGACCTTCTCGATGCGGGGGTCGCGGCCGCGTGAGCATCGAGGTTCGTGAACCCGGCGACTGGCGGTTGGCCGTCAGTGCCACCGACGTGTTGCGGACATGCAACGAGGCCGGTGTGCTCGATGCGGCGGATGTTCATGTGGCGCGGCGGCTTACGGAGATGTCGGGTGAATCCGACCCGGCGGTGCTGCTGGCGGTCGCGCTGGTGGTGCGCGCGCTGCGGGGCGGTTCGGTATGCGTGGACCTGGGGTTGGTCGCGGCGCAGGTCGGCCTTCCTGACCTGCCGTGGCCGTCGCCGGATGACTGGTTGACCGCGGTGCGGGCCAGCCCGCTGGCCGGCTCACCTCCGGTGCTGCGGATCTTTAATGACAAGCTGCTGTATCTGGACAGGTATTGGCGCGAGGAGCAGCAGGTTGCGGACGATCTGTCGGCCCTGCTTTCCAGCCGCGCACCGGCCCGCAAACCGCATGACATCGGCCGCTTGTTTCCGCCCGGCTATGAAGAACAACGTGTGGTGGCGGACATCGCTCTGACACAGGGCTTGACGGTCCTGACCGGCGGACCGGGGACCGGCAAGACGACGACGGTGGCCCGGCTGTTGGCGCTGTTCGCCGAGGAGGCGCAGCTGAATGGTAAGACGCACCTGCGCATCGCACTGGCCGCGCCGACCGGCAAGGCCGCGGCCCGGCTGCAGGAGGCCGTGCAATTGGAGATCGACCGGCTGAATCCTCTTGATCAGCAGCGTCTTTCGGGGCTGCGGGCGACCACGTTGCATCGCCTGCTGGGGAGCCGGCCAGATACCTCCTCGCGGTTTCGTCATCACCGCGGCAACCGACTCCCGCACGACGTGATCGTTGTCGATGAGACATCGATGGTGTCTCTGACGATGATGGCGCGGCTGCTGGAGGCGGTACGCCCGCAGACGCGCCTGCTGCTCGTCGGCGATCCAGACCAGTTGGCGTCGGTGGAGGCCGGCGCGGTGTTGGCCGACTTGGTCGACGGGCTCGGGGAGCGCGACGACGCGCGGGTGGCCGCCCTGTCGACGTCGTATCGGTTCGGCGAGTCGATCGGCGAGTTGGCGTCGGCGATCCGGGGCGGCGACGCCGATGGGGTCATCGACGCGCTGCGATCCGCCGACGATCACCTGGACTGGATCGACACCGACGACTCGCCGGCACGACTGCGCGATGTGCTTGTGTCCCATGCACTTCGGCTGCGGCAGAGCGCCGTCCTCGGTGATGCTGCGGCGGCGTTGGCGACGCTCGACGAGCACAGGCTGCTGTGTGCGCACCGGCGCGGGAGGTACGGAGTGCAGCACTGGAATCGCCAGGTCGAGCGATGGTTGACAGAAGCAACGGGCGAACCGATCTGGTCGTCCTGGTATGCAGGGCGCCCGGTGCTGGTGACGGCCAATGACTATGGGCTGGGCGTTTACAACGGCGACACCGGTGTGACCGTCCTGGCTGGTGGCGCGCTGCGAGCTGTCATCGCCGGTGCCGAGGAACCGTTGGATTTCGCAACCAGCCGGATGTCTGCCGTCGAGACGGCGCACGCCATGACGATCCACAAAAGCCAGGGCAGCCAAGCCGACGAAGTGACGGTCCTTCTGCCGCCGGAGGATTCACGGTTGCTGACGCGAGAGTTGTTCTACACCGCGGTAACCCGGGCCAAGCACAAAGTGCGGGTGGTGGGTTCGGAGGCTTCGGTTCGCGGTGCCGTCGAGCGACGGGCGGTGCGCGCGACGGGGCTGCGGCTGCGGTTGGCAGCTCGCGACGCGAGTTGAACCAACACACTGTCGGCGTGCTGGCACGGGAAGTCTGACATATTGCGGCCGCGGTGCGGAAGAATCACGGTCGACATGGCCGACAGCAGCGGTTCCACACCGTCATCCCGACGGCGCCACATCGTGCGCCTCGTCATCTTCGTCGGATTTTTACTTGCAATGTTCTATTTGGTGGCCATTGCGCGAGTTATCGATTTCGACGCGGTTCGCCGCGCGGCGGCGGCGACGGGGCCGCTGGCGCCGCTGACCTACGTGGTGGCGTCGGCCGTCCTGGGCGCGTTGTTCGTCCCGGGCTCGATCCTGGCGGCTGGCAGCGGGCTGTTGTTCGGTCCCGTGCTGGGCGTCTTCGTGACGCTGGGTGCGGCGGTCGGCACCGCGATCGTCGCGAGTCGGATCGGGCGTCGTGGCGGCAGGGACAGCGCGCGGGCTCTGCTGGGCACGGAACGCGCCGACCGCATCGACGCGTTGATCGAACGACGCGGACTATGGGCGGTCGTCGGCCAGCGTTTCGTTCCGGGCATATCCGATGCGCTGGCCTCCTATGCGTTCGGAGCATTCGGAGTTCCGTTGTGGCAGCTGGCAGTCGGTTCGTTTATCGGCTCGGCGCCACGCGCGTTCGCCTACACCGCGCTGGGCGCCTCGATCGGAAATCGGTCGGCGCCACTGGCGTACGCGGCGATAGCTGTGTGGTGCCTGAGCGCCATCGTCGGTGTGTTCGCGGCGCGGCGCGGGTTCCAAAAGTGGCGCGGGCATGCCCGCCGTGCGGAGGATGACGGCCAGGAGCGCGCGGCTACGCCCGAGTAGTCGCGAGGATGACAAGCTGTCGGTGGTGAGTCGTAGGATTCGAACATGCATTCGGACAGGGACTCGATCGTGGAGGCGTTCGATGCGCTTGATGCCGCGGTCTCTGCTGTGTGCGGGTTGTCGTTTGACGTCTTGACCACTCCGGAGCGGTTGCGG
>NZ_JAFBAR010000021.1 GCF_019247635.1 Mycobacterium sp. | reverse complement strand
CTACGAGCGCCCGCGAATCCGCGTCCGAGACCCTGAATTCGGGTTCCTTCTCCTCCTTGGGCGCGCTGCCGCGCCACTGGCGATGACATCGAATCGTCAACGGCTGCAAACCAGGAACGCGCACGACCAGGACAGGCACGTTGTACGACTGCTCCGGATCGACGTGCCGGTAATTTGCGGGCGTCGCGGTCACCTGCGCGCGCGAAGCCGAGGCAATGACCGCGTTGGTGTTCGGGTCGATCACCCGGATCGCGTCAGCACCGCCTTCGACGACCAGGCGTGGTTGCGGAGGTCGGTGTCTTCGTTGGGATGCTAACGGCGCGAACGGCCCCATCGGTTTGGGAGGCGGATACAGCAGACAGCGAAGCGGCTCACCCGGTGCGGGCCCGCGGATATCCAACCCCGAGCAGCTGCTGACCATGCTCAGCACCTCATCGAACTCTGCGGCCTGCAACCACCCGTCGACGCGGGCGACCGGCGGCGCTTGGAGTGGTGTTGTGCTGCCGAGGCGATGATCTCGTCCGCCGAGAACAAAGCGGTGGGGGCCCGATTGCAGGTGAAGCGCCGTACCCGACATCGTGACGGACTGCCCGAGAGCAAAGAGGCCCAGCTTTGCGTCCTTGAATGAAAAAACGTCACCGGGACTGTCTTCGGCCGTCAGGCCATCACTCGTGACGCAAATCGGAATCTTTATGATCCAACCCCACCGCCGAACGCCCACCACACCAAAAAGAATTAGCCCAACAGTTACGAGGCCAAGGACCACCCAGCCGGTGCTGTACGCAGAAGGAAACAGGACCATCACCGCGAACACGGCCACGAGCGCCGCCAGCCAACCCCAAATGCAGATGTAGAGCCACGTCGCCATCCGTGCGGTGGTTGCCACGTAACGGCGCGACTCAGCCGCGTGGTCTGGGCTTGCCATCAGCAAATGCTCCCACGGTGGCGCAGCCGGTACAGCGAATCACGCCAGCACACCGCTGCGCGGATCGTCTCGATGCGGCATTCCAAGCCGCCGCGAACGGGTTCTCAAGAAAAAGTGGAAAACTGGAGAAAAGTGGAGCCTAGGGGAATCGAACCCCTGACACCCGCCTTGCAAAGGCGGTGCTCTACCAACTGAGCTAAGGCCCCTCTTGGTCACCGGGCGGGTGACTGTCCGCGGCCACGTGCCAGACCTCGACACTGCGTCGGGACCGCGCCACAGCGACCACCGCAACGATCGCGACCAGCGGCAGCGCAAGCCTCACGCAACGTCTTGACGAACACATGGTTGTGGGCCTAGGAGGACTCGAACCTCCGACCTCTTCGTTATCAGCGAAGCGCTCTAACCGCCTGAGCTATAGGCCCGTACTTGCGCACAGCCGAGCGACGAGATTACCGCAATCTTCGCCGCTTCCCCAAAACGCTAGTCGCGGTCGGCCAGGGTTACTTCGATACCGCCGATCAGATCCGTGGTCAGGTTGTAGACGAACGCGGCGATGGTGGCCATCGCGGTCATCAGCACGATGTTGACCAAACCGATCAGGACCGCGCCGCCGAAGATCGTCCCGCTGGAAATGAGTTCCCCGCTGCTGCCGCTGGTGTTGTTCAAGAGGTCACCGACGTTGCTGTTGAGCTTGGCCCACACGCCCATGCCGCCGAGCACCAGGTAGAGGAACGCCACGGCGATCATCCAGACGAAGAACACCGCCACCGAGAGCAATAGCGAAACCTTCAGCGTGCTCCACGGGTCGATGCGGCGGATCTGCATGCTGGCCCGGACGGGTCCGCGGCCGCGTCTGGACACCTGGACCCTGGTCTCGCGGGATTCGCGAGCCGCGGCCGCCGTCGACCGAGCCTTGCCCGGGGCCGATGCCGTTCCGGTGTCCGGCGCGGGGGCGGGCTTGCGGGGCGGAGTGCGCGGAACCGGTCCGGACAGATCGGGCAATTCGCTGGCGTACGCCTCGGCGGGCGGCCCTTCGCCGCGCGCGGGCACCGCTTCCAATTCCTGCGTCGGTGGATTGGACGCCCCTGCGGCGCTCGTGCCGGCCGTCGGAGCCGAGGTCCCCGAAATGAAGCGGCTCAGCCGGGCGTCAATCCCGCTCGGCGGGCTCGACGTCCGGGGTTCGGCCGGTGCCTCGGGCGGCTGGCGATGCGCTGCGTGCGGCGCGCGGGGGACACCGCGCTGCCACGGGGGTGCCTCTGTGCCATCCGGCCCGCGGCCGGCCTGTCCGGGCGGCGCCGCCCGATGGGCACCGGCACGCTCGCCCGAACTGTCCCCGTTCGAGCTGTCGCTCGCGTCCGGGGAGCCCGGCTCGTTCCGTGAGGTCACGCCGACTCCTAACACTGTCCGATCGGCCTGAGTCTATTCCCCGGGTCCTACTCGGGGCCTGGCCGCGTCGCTATAGGCTAGCTACCCTCGACTTCACCGATGCTGTCGTCGGCGTTTTCCTCGGCGTTGCGTGCGATCGCTAGCAGTGTGTCGCCCTCACCCAGGTTCATCAAGCGCACGCCCTTCGTCTGTCGTCCCGCCTTGCGGACCTGACGCGCGGTCGTGCGGATCACGCCACCGCCTGAGGTGATCGCGTAGAGTTCGCTGTCCTCGTCGACAATGAGCGCCCCGACCAGCCTGCCCCGGCGCCGGTCGTACATGACGGTCAGCACACCCTTGCCGCCGCGGCCCTGCACCGGATACTCCTCGATAGCGGTTCGTTTCGCGTAACCGCCGGACGTGGCCACCAGCAGATAAGTGTCCTCGCGGATCACATTCAGCGACAGCAGCCGATCGTCGGCGTTGAACCGCATGCCCTGCACCCCGGAGGTGGCCCGCCCCATGGGCCGTAGCGCCTCGTCCGTCGCCGAGAACCTGATGGACTGGCCGTTGGCCGAGACCAGCAGCAGGTCTTCCTCCGCCGAGCACAGCACCGCACCGACCAGCTCGTCGCTGTCGCGCAGGTTGATCGCCACGATCCCACCGGAACGGTTGGAGTCGAAGTCGGTCAACTTTGACTTCTTGACCAATCCGTTTTGCGTGGCCAGCACCAGGTAAGGCGCGTCCTCGTAGCTCTTGATCTGGATGACCTGAGCGATGCGCTCCTCGGGCTGGAAGGCCAGCAGATTCGCGACATGCTGACCGCGGGCGGTGCGCAAGGCCTCCGGCAGCTCGTAGGCCTTGGCCCGGTAGACCCGACCCTGGGTGGTGAAGAACAGGATCCAGTCGTGCGTAGAGCAGACAAAGAAGTGCCGCACGATATCGTCCTGCTTCAGCCCGGCGCCCTGCACGCCCTTCCCGCCCCGTTTCTGGCTGCGGTAGAGGTCGGTCTTGGTGCGCTTGGCGTAGCCGGTTTCGGTGATGGTGACGACGACGTCCTCGCGTGCGATCAGGTCCTCGTCGGCGACGTCACCGTCGGCGGCGATGATTCGGGTGCGGCGGTCGTCGCCGTGCTTTTCGACGATCTCGGCCAGCTCGTCGCGGACGATGGCGCGCTGCCGCTCGGGCTTGGCGAGGATGTCTTCGAGGTCGGCGATCTCGGCCTCGATCTTGGCCAGGTCGTCGATGATGCGCTGCCGCTCCAGCGCCGCCAGGCGCCGCAGCTGCATGTCCAGGATGGCCTGCGCCTGGATGTCGTCGATGTCGAGCAGTTCGATCAGCCCGGCGCGGGCGATGTCGACGGTCTCCGACGCGCGGATAAGCGCGATGACTTCGTCCAGTGCGTCAAGGGCTTTGACGAGACCGCGCAGGATGTGGGCCCGTTCGTTGGCCTTGCGCAGCCGGTAGGTGGTGCGCCGTACGATCACGTCGAGTTGGTGCTCGACGTAGTGGCGGATCATCTGGTCGAGCCGCAGCGTGCGCGGCACGCCGTCGACGATGGACAGCATGTTCGCGCCGAAGCTGGTCTGCAGCTGGGTGTGCTTGTAGAGGTTGTTCAGCACCACCTTCGCCACGGCGTCGCGCTTGATCTCCACGACGATGCGCAGGCCCACCCGGTCGCTGCTCTGGTCCTCGATGTTGGAGATGCCGGCCAGCCGGCCGTCGCGGACCTGCTCGGCGATCGAGGTGATGAAGTTGTCGTGGTTGACCTGATACGGCAGCTCGGTGATGACGATCGAAGTGCGGCCGCGCGAATCTTCTTCTACCTCAACGACTCCGCGCATCCGGATCGAGCCCCGGCCGGTCGTGTACGCGTCGTGGATGCCCTGCGAACCGACGATCAGGCCGTAGGTGGGGAAGTCCGGGCCCTTGACCCGCTCGCAGACCGCGGTGAGCGTCGCCTCTTCGTCGGCCTCGTGGTTGTCCAGGCACCAATACACCGCGTCGGCGAGTTCGCGCAGGTTGTGCGGCGGAATGTTGGTCGCCATCCCGACGGCGATGCCCCCGGATCCGTTGGCCAGCAGGTTGGGGAACCGGCTGGGCAGCACCGTCGGCTCTTGCACCCGGCCGTCGTAATTCGGGATGAAATCGACTGTCTCCTCGTCGATTTCGCGCAGCATTTCCATCGCCAGCGGGGTCAGGCGCGCTTCGGTGTTATGGCTGACGAAACCATTGGTGAGAAAGGCGTGATCTTCCGTGTCGACCCGCAAGCTGTAAACCGGTTGCACGCCGGCCTCGGTCACCGACGCGACGCGGGCGTAATAGAACCGGCCGTCGGTGAGCTCCGTGGCGATCTCGCGGACGTCTGGGTCCGCGATGTGCGACAGGATCTCCGCACCACCGGTGCGCCAACGTTGGATGTGATCGACGTTGTGACGGTTGAGCCACTCTCGGTCGGCCCACGAGCCACCCGATTGCGCGCGGATGAAACGGGCCAGACCGGGCACGTGGTCCCCGTCCACGCCGGCGCACGTGGGCATCGCGGCTAGAATCGTCGCGAGCTTTGCCTGTTTAGCCCCGCCGAAACCGACTCGCGCCCCGAACGTTTCGGCCTGGGCGCGGTCGGTGATGACAACTTTGTGCTCACCCGTGGCATGCCGGTGGCGCCGGGACAACACACCGAATTCGAGCAGCATCTGTTGCACGTCGACAGCCAACTGTCGGCTCCGGGTGGAGTACGAGATCTCAATCGTGTTGCGCGGCAATTGCGAGCAGGAGGCGTCGCATTCGAACAACGCTTGCAGGAAAGCGCGTTTGACCGTGGCGGGTGCGTGCCACAGCCATGCGGGCACAGCCTTTTCTGTCGCATGCTGCCCGCACAGATCGGCAAGCCGTGTCTTCTTCAGTTCATCCAGGGCTTCCATCACGCGGTGCCAGTCCCCAGGACCAAATTCCACTGGCGGGGTCCGTTGCAGCGCCACACAGTCGTTGGGCCGGATCTCTTCGATCAGCTTCCACAGCAGTGTCGGCACGCCGCCGACATCGACGAGGCATAGCAATGGGTGGTTCGCCGTGCCGGTCACTTCGTAGCCTTCGGCGGTGCGCACCTTGAATGTCTGATGCTCGCCCGAATGGAACAGCCGGTCCGCTACAACTGGGTTGCCGTGCCGGTCAAGAACCTTCAGGTCGATCTCGTTGTCCGAGTTCGGCCGGGCACCGGTTACCACGTCGCCTATCCGCACCGACTGCCCAAAGGGCAAGCGCAGCAATGCATCCCCGGTGACGCAGTACCTCATCGCCGCGGGCGGGTCGTTGCCCGGCGAGCCGAAGTTGCCCTGCCCGTCGACAAGCGGGTACCGCAGCGACCACGGCTGCGCCATCCGCACCAGGGTGTCGTAGATCGACGCGTCGCCGTGCGGGTGGTAGTTACCCATCGTCTCGGCGACCGACCGCGCCGACTTGGCGTGGCTGCGGTCCGGCCGGAATCCGGAGTCGTACATCGCGTACAGCACCCGGCGGTGCACCGGCTTGAGACCGTCGCGTACCTCGGGCAGCGCGCGGCCGACGATGACGCTCATCGCGTAGTCGATGTAGCTACGCTGCATCTCCTGCTGGATGTCGACGGGTTCGATCCGGTCGCCGGCCTCGTCGCCCGGCGGCAGCGTGGTGTCAGTCATGTATTCCTCGGGTCGTCGGACGTCGTCAGACGTCCAAGAAGCGAACGTCCTTGGCGTTACGAGTGATAAAGCTGCGGCGGGCGTCGACGTCCTCGCCCATCAGGATGGAGAACAATTCGTCGGCGGCCGCCGCGTCGTCCAATGTGACTTGGCGCAGCACCCGGACCGATGGGTCCATCGTGGTTTCCCACAATTCTTTGGCGTCCATCTCACCCAGACCCTTGTAGCGCTGGATGCCGTCTTCCTTGTTGATCTTCTTGCCGGTCTTTTGCCCAGCCTCGAGCAGGCCGTCGCGTTCACGATCGGAGTAGGCGAACTCCGGTTCGCTGCGCTGCCACTTCAACTTGTACAGCGGTGGCTGAGCCAAGAACACGTGGCCGTTCTCGATCAGCGGCCGCATGAACCGGAACAGCAGCGTCAACAGCAGCGTCGAGATGTGCTGTCCGTCCACATCGGCGTCGGCCATCAGCACGATCTTGTGATAGCGCAGCTTGGTGATGTCGAATTCGTCGTGGATCCCGGTTCCGAGTGCGGTGATGATCGCCTGGACTTCGGTGTTTTTCAGCACCCGGTCGATTCGGGCCTTCTCCACGTTGATGATCTTGCCGCGCAACGGCAAGATGGCCTGAAACATCGAATCGCGGCCGCTCTTGGCCGAGCCGCCGGCGGAGTCACCTTCCACCACATACAGTTCCGACTTCCGGGGATCGGTGGATCGGCAGTCGGCCAGCTTACCCGGGAGCCCGCCGAGATCGGTTGCGCTCTTGCGCCGCACCAACTCTCGTGCCTTGCGCGCCGCGATCCGCGCCTGCGCGGACGACACCGCCTTGTTCACAACAGTTTTGGCTTCCGAGGGGTTGGCCTCGAACCAATGGGTGAGCTGTTCGTTACAGACCTTCTGCACGAAGGACTTGACCTCGGTGTTGCCCAGCTTCGTCTTGGTCTGACCCTCGAACTGCGGTTCGCTCACCTTGACCGAGATGACCGCGGCCAAGCCTTCCCGGATGTCGTCGCCGGTCAGGTTGGGGTCTTTGTCCTTCAGCAGCTTCTTGTCTTTGGCGTACTTGTTCACCACGGACGTCAGCGCGCTGCGGAAGCCTTCTTCGTGGGTACCGCCCTCATGGGTGTTGATGGTGTTGGCAAAGGTGTGCACCGACTCCGAATATCCGCCGTTCCACTGCATCGCGATTTCGACTTCGTGGCCGGTGCCCTTGCCGTCGAAGTCGATGACGCTCTGCTGGATCGGACTCTTGGTGCGGTTGATGTGCTTGACGAAGTCGACCAAACCGCCCGGATAGTGGAAGGTGCGGTGCTTGACCTTTTGCGGCCCAACCGATTCCGCAGCCTTCTCCTCGGCGGACTTGGGCGCCTCAGCGGTGTCGCTGACCACCTCGTCGACGACCTCGTCCTGCGTCACTCGTTCATCGGTGAGGTTGATCGTCAGACCTTTGTTCAGAAATGCCATCTCCTGCAGCCGGCGCGCCACGGTCTCGAAGTCGTACTCGGTGGTCTCAAAGATGTCGGGATCGGCCCAGAACCGGATGGTGGTTCCCGTCTTCTTGGTGGCCGCACCCTGCTTGAGGGTGCCCGGCACGGCGTGGTCGTAGAACTGCGACCACTCGTGTCCGTCGCGTTTGATGTCGACCTCGAGCCGGGTGGACAACGCGTTCACCACCGACACACCAACACCGTGCAGACCTCCGCTGACGGTGTAGCCGCTGTTCTCGCCACCAAATTTGCCGCCGGCGTGCAGTTGGGTCATGACGACGTCGACGGTGGGGGCGCCGGTGGCGTGTTGCGCGACGGGAATGCCGCGTCCGTTGTCGGCGACCTCGACACTGCGGTCGTCGAGTAGCCGCACGTCGACCTGGCTCGCGTAGCCGGCCATCGCCTCATCGACGGAATTGTCCACAACCTCCCAGATGAGGTGGTGCAGACCACGCTCGCCGGTGGACCCGATGTACATGCCCGGGCGCTTCCGGACTGCCTCCAAACCTTTGAGAACTGTGATGGCGTCGGCGCCGTACCCGTCTTTGGACTTATTCTTCGCGGCAGCCACGATCCGAGTGCTCTCCTTGGGGTTGGGTGCGAGCGGTTCGATCACCGCGACGGTCGCACCGCTCCACTCTACCGCGAAGGGGTGTCCGCACCGATTTTCTAGGCGCGTTTCCGCCTATCTGATCGCGCCGTGCGCACGATATCTTCCTTCCGGTTGCGTCATGACGTTTGCCACGCGCCAATGTCCTTTCCTGGCGGCTCTGAGGCGGCCGTCACATGACGCGGTTCGACGAGGGTACGACGCTGTCGGGGGCTGCTGAGTTCCCTACCCGTAGGTGTCGCGCGGCCCCCTGCCCGCGATGTGCCGCGGCCCCTTTCGCCAGGACGGCGCTACCGGCCCCGTGATTTTCAACGATGTCACGACACCGTTGCCGACGGCGGCCGCGATCTTGGCCAACAGTTGTGCCTGCATCACCCGCAGTTGTGTGGCCCACGCCGTGGACTCCGCCGTCACACTCAGCACACCCCCGCTCAGCGCCGTGGGCGTGGCATGCTCGGCGATCTGCTGGCCGACCACCGTCGACCACTGGCCGAGCACGGTGCCCTCCGCAACCTGCGCGGACCACCCGCGTCTTTTCGCCAGATCGCGGACCGCCCTGCCCAGCGGTTGCGGATCGCGCGGGTCAGGACCGGGGCCCGACCAGCTGCGACGTCGGCCGGCGACGCGGCGCGGCACCGAGGATGCCGCCCGACCACGTCCGGCGTCTTTTCCTTGCGCGCGGGCAGCAGCACGGGCTTCTTCGAGAGTGCGCCGCACCAAGTCGATGCCCGTCAGTTCGGGCTGGTCGTTGGCCTCTGTCATGGTTGCAACACCGACACCCGTCCGGAATCACCGTCACGCATCGCTATCCCCACCCGCCTAGCGTCCCAGTCAGACGGGATGTCTTCCAGTACTGCCGCCGTCACCAATACCTGCTCGGCCGACTGCGCCACTGCCGCCAACGCGCGCCGGCGCGCGGCATCGAGTTCGGCGAACACGTCGTCGAGCAACAGCACCGGTTCGTCGCCGTCCGCGCGCAACAATTCGTAAGCCGCCAACCGCAGTGCTATCGCGAGCGACCACGATTCCCCATGACTGGCAAAGCCTTTCGCGACCTGGTCACCCAGTCGCAACTCAAGGTCGTCGCGGTGCGGGCCGACCAGGCAGACACCCCGTTCCAGCTCGGCGTCCCTGCGGGCCGCCAACGCGGCCAACAGACTGGTTTCCAGGAAGTCGAAGTCGGCGTCGGCGGTATTCAGCCCGTCCATGCTGGCGCGGTACCGGATCGAGGCCGCCCGTGATCCCGGCGCCAGGAGCTGGTAGGCCTTCTCCACCTCGGGACTCAGTTGATTGACCAAATCGATTCGGGCAGAAATCAATTCGGCACCGTGTTGGGCCAACCGGCTGTCCCACACGTCGAGTGTGTCCAACGCGGCGCGATCGCCGCGGTATCGTGCACCGGCCAAGGACTTCAATAGCGCCGTGCGCTGGCGCAGCACCCTGTCGTAGTCGGCGCGCACTCCGGCTACCCTCGGCCGCCGCACAGTGGCCAGGTCGTCCAGGTAGCGGCGGCGGTCCGCCGGATCCCCACGAACCAATGCCAGATCTTCCGGAGCGAATAACACCGCGCGCAGCACCCCGACCACCTCACGCGTGCTTCGGACGGGGGAGCGGTTCAGGCGGGCCTTGTTGGCTCGGCCTGCGGCGATCTCCAGGTCGATCGCGCATTCCCTGCTGTCGTTCACGACGATTGTCGAGACCACCGCCCGTTCGGCGCCGGAGCGGATCAATGTTGCGTCGGTGCCCACCCGGTGCGAGCCCAAGGTAGCCGAATACCACAGGGCCTCAACAAGGTTCGTCTTCCCAAAACCGTTCGGTGCGATAAACACCGTCCGGCCTGGATGCAGTTCGAGGTCGGCGTGCTCCCAGGACCGAAAGTCACGCAGTGCCAAATGCCGGACGTGCACCTATTCCGGCACCTACCCAGGAAGCCGAACTGGCATCAGCAAATACACGTAGTCGGTGGCCAGCGACGGGAACGGCCCGCCACCCGTGGTGTGGCTGTCATCGTCGGACGCCGGGCGCAGCAACGCGGGCTTGCCCGGAGTAGTGAAACCGAACGACACTCGCTCCGAGTGCACCGAACTCAGCCCGTCGGTCAGATACGTCGGGTTGAACGCAATGGTCAGCGGCTCGCCGGCATAGTCGACCGGGAGGTCCTCTTCGGCCCGGCCCACGTCGTCGGCGCCGGCGGAAAGCCGCAACATGTTATCGCCGAATTCCATGCGCACCTGCGCACCCCGGTCGGCTACCAGCGCGACCAACTTGATCGCTTCGGTCAACTCGGCGACGTTGATCGTGGCCACCGCCGTGTGTTCGGCCGGTAGCAGTTGACGGAACTTCGGGAATTCCGCGTCCAAGAGCCGGGTGGTGCTGCACTTCCCGTTACCCCTGATGCCCAGCAGTCCGTCCTTGCCGACTCCTGTGCCCGCCCCCAGGGACAACCGAACCTCAGAACCATCGGCACCGGCCTTTGCCGCTTCGGCCAACGTCTTGGCCGGGACCAGTACGGACGCCTCAATGTCGGGTGACGCGGCGGACCAGGTCAACTCGCGAACCGCCAACCGAAACCTGTCGGTGGCCGCCAAAACCACCGTCTCACCAGCGATCTCCACCCGGATACCGGTCAGCATCGGCAGGGTGTCGTCGCGGCCGGCGGCGATGGCAACCTGGCCGATCGCCTCGGCGAACAAATCCGCGGGTAATGACCCGGTCTCTTCGGGCAGCGTCGGCAACGTCGGGTAATCCTCAACGGCAAGGGTCGGCAACGAAAATCTGGCACTCCCGCAGGTCAACGCCACTCGATTGCCATCCACAGCAAGATCCACGGGTTTATCCGGCAACGCGCGGGTAATGTCAGACAACAACCTGCCAGACACCAAAACGCTTCCAGGACAAGCTATTTCGGCAGCGACCTGAGCCTCGGCGGAAACCTCGTAGTCGAATCCGGAGATGGTCAGGCCGTCATCCGAGCCGGTCAACAGGACACCCGACAGCACCGGCACTGCGGGCCGGGTGGGCAGATTCTTGGCCACCCACGACACCGCGTCGGCGAAGGACTCTCGCACTAGACGGAACTTCAAGTCGGTGAGGCCAGCTCGTGTCGTCGCCGCGTCCATTGCGTCCCTTCACCTAACCAGGAGTTCAAGTTCAGTCGGCCGCCCCGCAACGGCAGTCGAAGAACAACCGTAAAGCTTCTGACGTCAACTTGAAAGGTAATCGCGCACTGTGACAGAACGGCGCGGGCGGGGCTGCGGACCCCCCATGCGGCACGACGTCCCCAGACCTGTACTTCAAAGAAGAAATAACGAAGAGATCTCAGTAACAGTATTAAGGGGTGTGCATTCTGTGGACAACCGGGCTGTGGTGCTGATGGCGGGCCGGGTGGGCTGTGGATGACGGCGTGGACGGCTGTGTGCTCTGTGTTGGGCCGGGTGGGGATGACGCGTGGGTGTGCACGTAATTCCGCATAGCGCCGGGGTTTGTGCAGGCATTGTGCACAACGGCGCACACATCGCCGACGTGTGACCACTGTGACGCGCGGGTGAGAAGTTTTTTGAAAAGTTTTCGGTTGTCAGCGTTTGGAGCGCTGCCGGATCCGGGTGGTGAGTTCCTTGACGTTGTCGAAGATCTCGCGGCGTTCGGCCATCTCGGAGCGGATCTTGCGTTCGGCGTACATCACAGTCGTGTGGTCGCGGCCGAACGCCTGGCCGATTTTGGGTAGTGACAGATCGGTGAGTTCGCGGCAAAGGTACATCGCAATCTGGCGTGACTGAGCAAGTGCCCGTGTCTTGCCTGGGCCACGCAGCTCTTCGACAGTGGTGTCGAAGTATTCGGCGGTGGCAGCCATGATGGTCGCCGCGCTGATTTGCATATTGCTGGCGTCGGCGATGAGGTCCCGCAGAACGATTTCGGCTAGGGCCTTGTCGATCGGTGTCTTGTTCAACGACGCGAACGCGGTGACCCGGATCAGGGCACCCTCGAGTTCGCGAATGTTGCGTTCGATGCTGCTGGCGATGAGCTCGAGGACGTCGTCGGGTACCGCGAGCCGTTCCATCTGTGCTTTCTTCCGCAGGATGGCGATGCGGGTCTCCAGCTCTGGAGGCTGGACGTCGGTGATCAGTCCCCACTCGAACCGTGTGCGCAGCCGATCTTCAAGGGTGGCGAGCTGTTTCGGCGGCCGGTCAGACGAGATGACGATCTGCTTATTGGCGTTATGCAGCGTGTTGAAGGTGTGGAAGAACTCCTCCTGGATGCCTTCCTTGCCTTCGATGAACTGGATGTCGTCGACCAGCAGCACGTCGACGTCGCGGTAGCTGCGCTTGAACGCGACCCTGCGGTCGTCGCGCAGCGAGTTGATGAAATCGTTGGTGAATTCCTCGGTAGAGACGTACTTGACCCGCATCCCCGGGAACAGTCGCTGTGTGTAGTTGCCGGCGGCGTGCAGCAGGTGTGTTTTGCCCAGGCCCGACTCACCCCAGATGAAAAGCGGGTTATAGGCACGGGCCGGGGCTTCGGCGATCGCCAGGGCGGCGGCGTGGGCAAACCGGTTGGAGGCGCCGATGACGAAGGTGTCGAACGTGTAGCGCCGGTTGAGGCTGGTTCCGGCCGCGCCGCCCGATTCGCTCTTGTGCGGACGTTCGGTGAAGTAGGTCGGCCAATTTTGGTTGGCGAGGGCCTCACCGTCTTCGTCTTCCTCATCCGTTTCCAGGCCGAGCTCTTCGGCGTCTGGCCCGGCGGTATCACCGTCTTGGTCGCCGGCGGGTGGGGCGATACGCACCCCGAGTTGGATCTGCTGGCCGAGGCGGCGGCTCAGCGCGTCGGTAATGGGCTCGCGCAGATGCCGTTCGATCTCGTTTTGGACAAAGCTGCTCGGTACCGACAGCAGAGCAAAGCCCTCGACGATCGTCAGGGGCTGGACCAGGTTGAGCCAAGCCCGTTGCTGAGGAGTCAGGGGAGTCGCGAGGCTGGTCCGGCTCAGAGCCATACCGTCGGCGCCGGGTTCGCCATTGAGTTCGGAGACGACGGCGTTCCATACCGTGGTGAAACCTGAACCGGGATCATCGGTCAACGACGCATCTCCCTGGTCCCGACATCGAGGTATAACTATCACCTGTGGCGACAATCAACTGTCCACATGGTTATCCACAACTGTGGAAAGACAGTTTATTAAGCGTGCCACAACCGGCCGGCCGTGGCTCGCGATCTCCGCGCTGAAGACGATCCGCCAGGGGTCGTCTAGACAGCTAGTCGATCAGCCATCCTCGCTTCATTGTCTGCCGCCGTCCCCAATCCGAACGGCACTGCCCGAAGCTAACAGTTTTCTGTTCGGCTGCCAACAGTTTCAGGGGCATTCGGATGGGTGGTTTTTAGATTTGTGTCGGATAGCCACGGACGGTGTTTGGGGACGGCGGATGTGGAGATCGCGTCACGACTGTGTCGTTGGGGCAGGCCAGGTTTGACCCGGCGAACGCGCGTCAGTACCCTCAAACAGTCGCCCGAAAGTTGGCGATACGGCTGCGAACCAGGTTATCCGCTTGGAGACCGCGCCGGGCAGTAGCGGTACCGTCCTTTGGCTGACATCCGAGTGACTCGGTTGCCAGGTTGGATGGCGGGGCGGCTCGGACTTGATTTTGAGATGACGAGGAGAATGCCGTGGCCAAGGGCAAGCGGACCTTCCAGCCGAACAACCGGCGCCGAGCCCGCGTGCATGGCTTCCGTTTGCGGATGCGCACCCGGGCTGGGCGGTCCATCGTGTCCAACCGGCGCCGTAAGGGCCGCCGCGCAATAACTGCCTGATCGCAAGCACAGGTCTTCTAGCGGTGCTACCCGCACGCAACCGCATGAGGCGGTCCGCCGAGTTCGACGCGACCGTGCGATACGGGATGCGCACCGTACAGCCCGATGTCGTTGTGCATGTCCGGCGGGGGTGCGCCGAGGACATTAACGGGCCCCGCGTGGGGCTGATCATCGCCAAGCGGGTCGGCTCTGCGGTGCAACGCCATCGGATCGCCCGTCGGCTCCGCCATGTCGCGCGAACGATGCTGACCGACCTGGATCCCGCCGATCAAGTCGTGATCCGTGCGTTGCCGAGCAGCCGCAACGTGTCGTCGGCATGGTTGGATCAGCAGCTGCGAACCGGGTTACGCCGCGCCTTCGAGCTGGCGGGCAGGCAGCGGTGAGGTCGTTCGCACGGGGGTCCAGGGCGCTTGGTCGCCGCGCGGGCGGGCCGGTGGTCCGCGGCCTGGTGTACCTGATCCAGCTGTACCGGCACATGGTTTCGCCGTTGCGACCGGCCAGCTGCCGCTTCGTTCCGACCTGCAGCCAGTACGCCGTCGAAGCACTGACCGAATATGGCTTGGTGCGGGGGAGTGGGTTGGCCGTGGTCCGGCTCGCCAAGTGCGGACCGTGGCATCGGGGAGGATGGGATCCGATACCCGACCGCTCGCCGGACGGCCGCGTGTGCCGGGCCGGCGATGCCAGGAGCGCCGCGGCGCAAGGGGAGAGTGAGTTGCTTGTTTAACTTCGATTTCTTCAGCCTCGACATCTTCTACTACCCCGTGTCGTGGATCATGTGGCTTTGGTACAAGCTGTTTGCGTTTGCGCTTGGGCCATCGAACTTCTTCGCGTGGGCGCTGTCGGTGATGTTTCTCGTGTTCACCCTGCGCGCCCTGCTGTACAAGCCGTTTGTCCGGCAGATCCGCACCACGCGTCAGATGCAGGAGTTGCAGCCGCAGATTAAGGCGCTGCAGAAAAAGTACGGCAAGGACCGTCAGCGCATGGCGCTGGAGATGCAGAAGCTACAACGTGAGCACGGCTTCAATCCGATCCTGGGTTGCTTGCCGATGCTCGCGCAGATCCCGGTGTTCCTCGGGCTCTATCACGTGTTGCGCTCGTTCAACAGAACCCAGGGCGGGATTGGCCAGCCACACCTGTCGGTGGAGCAGAACCGCATGGTTGGGAACTATGTGTTCAGCCCGGGCGAGGTGCAGCACTTCCTGGACGCCAACCTGTTCGGTGCGCCGATCGGGGCGTCGATGACCCAGCGTGGGGGGTTGGAGGCGTTCACCGATTTCAGCCGCCCGGCGGTGATTGCGGTCTGCGTGCCGGTGATGGTCCTGGCCGGCATCGCGACCTACTTCAACAGCCGTGCCTCCGTTGCGCGGCAGAGTCCGGAGGCGGCCGCAAATCCGCAGACCGCGATGATGAACAAACTCGCGTTGTACGTGTTCCCGCTCGGCGTGGTTGTCGGTGGTCCGTTTCTTCCGCTGGCGATCATCCTGTACTGGTTCTCGAACAACATCTGGACCTTCGGCCAGCAGCACTACGTGTTCGGGATGATCGAGAAAGAGGACGAGGCCAAAAAGCAGGAGGCCATCCAACGGCGAGCGGCCCACGCCCCGGCGCCGGGAGCCAAACCCAAGCGCCAGACCAAGGCGACGCCGGCGAGCGACAACGGCGCTCCGGTGGAAGGCGAAGGCGACGGAGAGCCCGCCGACGCCGAGACGGATGCCGACGGCCCGGTTCGCGAGACAAAACCGGCGGCGGCGAAGGACCGGACGAATCCGGCAACCCGCAACAACGGTCCCGGGAATCGCACGCCACGGCCGGGTGCTCGACCGAGGAAACGCAAACGCTGACGGCCGCCGGGCCACGGGCGGCCCCAGACCAATGGCCACGGGCGTCCTTAGACCAAGAAGAGACGAGGGAAGAGAGATAGCCATGACGGACGCGGAGACAACCGAGCGCGACTTCGACACGGAACTCGACGCCGAACAGTCGACCGAGGACATTTCAGTAGAGGCGACGGGTAACGGATCCGACGACTTCGAGGACCGGTTGGTCGCCGAAGGGGAGATCGCCGGCGACTATTTGGAAGAGCTGTTGGATCTACTGGACTTCGACGGCGACATCGATCTGGATGTCGAGGGTGACCGCGCGGTGGTGAGTATCGACGGGAGTGACGACCTGACCAAGTTGGTCGGTCGCGGTGGGGAAGTGCTCGACGCTCTGCAAGAACTCACCCGATTGGCCGTCCACCAGAAGACGGGTGTGCGCAGCCGGCTGATGCTCGACATCGCGAGTTGGCGACGCCGACGCCGGGAGGAGTTGGCCGCGCTGGGCGACAAGGTAGCGCACCGAGTCCTAGAGAATGGCGACCGTGAGGAGCTCGCGGCGATGACACCCTTCGAGCGAAAGATCGTGCACGACGCCGTTGCGGCGGTGCCCGGCGTGCATAGCGAGAGCGAGGGCGTCGAACCGTCACGCCACGTCGTCGTGTTGCGCGACTGACCATTCGAGTTACAGCCGTGTAGTTCGCAGCGGCGCCAGGTACCGAACCCGAGAAGACCAGAGGAATGTTTCACGTGAAACATGTCGGCCCCTGCGAGTCTGCAGCGCCGTCGGACGCCCTATCCGAGGCCGCCAAAGCGGTGTTCGGAGCACGTCTTGAATTGGCCCTCTACTACGCCGGACTCCTGGCCACAGTCGGTGTCGAACGCGGCCTGCTCGGGCCGCGTGAAGTGGACCGGATCTGGGAACGACATCTACTCAACTCGGCGGTGATCGGTGAACTACTGGATCCGGGCGAGCGGGTGGTGGACATCGGAAGCGGCGCGGGGTTGCCCGGCATTCCGTTGGCCATCGCGCGACCGGATCTGCGGATCGTTCTGCTCGAGCCCTTGCTGCGCCGCAGCGAATTTCTGGGCCAGGCGGTGACGGATCTGGGTTTGGCGGCGCGGGTAGTGCGGGGGCGCGCCGAGGAGCCCGGGACACAGGAGCAGATCGGCGAAAGCGACGCAGCTGTATCGCGGGCGGTCGCACCCCTGGACAAGGTGACGACATGGAGTATGGCGCTGCTGCGGCCCGGCGGCCGAATGTTGGCGATCAAAGGCGAGCGCGCTCCCGAGGAAGTCCAGGAGCACCGGCGTGTGATGGCCGCGTCGGGCGCTGTGGATGTCAGGGTGATCACATGTGGCGTGAACTATCTGCGTCCGCCCGCAACCGTGGTCCTGGCGCGACGCGCCAAGTCGACGCGGCCCACAGCGGGCCGGCCAGGCAAGGGGGGAACGTCATGAGCGCGGACTGCGGTCCAGACCCAGCCGCGGCCCCGTCGGGCATGATTCAAGAGCCGTCGGTCACCGTACCGGCGCCCGGCCAATCGACCGATGTTTCACGTGAAACAACGGACGACTTCGACACCCCCATCGGCGCCGCCGCGGAGCGCGCGATGCGGGTGCTGCACACCACCCACGAACCGTTGCACCGCCCCCCACACCGGCGCTTGTTCACCATCGCGAACCAGAAGGGTGGTGTGGGCAAGACGACTACGGCGGTCAACCTCGCCGCAGCGCTCGCCGTGCAGGGACTCAAAACGCTCGTCATTGATCTCGATCCCCAAGGCAACGCCAGCACCGCGCTCGGCATCACCGACCGCCCATCCGGAACGCCGTCCTCCTACGAGATTTTGCTCGGCGAGGTTACGCTGCAGGCGGCCCTGCGCCACAGCCCCCATAGCGACCGGTTGTTCTGCGTGCCGGCAACCATCGACTTGGCCGGCGCCGAGATCGAGTTGGTCAGCATGGTCGCCCGGGAGAACCGGCTGCGGACCGCCCTCGCCGAACTCGACGACTTCGACTTCGACTATGTCTTCATCGACTGCCCGCCGTCGCTGGGGTTGCTCACCATCAACGCGCTCGTAGCCGCGCCGGAGGTGATGATCCCGATCCAGTGCGAGTACTACGCCCTTGAGGGCGTGTCACAACTCATGCGCAATATCGAGATGGTGAAGGCTCACTTGAATCCCCGACTGGACGTCACCACGGTGATCCTCACCATGTATGACGGCCGGACCAAGCTCGCCGATCAAGTGGCGGAGGAGGTGCGCCGCTACTTTGGCAGCAAGGTGCTGCGCACGGTGATTCCGCGCAGCGTGAAAGTGTCCGAAGCGCCGGGTTACAGCATGACCATCATTGACTACGATCCGGGTTCGCGGGGAGCGATGAGTTACCTGGACGCAAGCCGAGAGCTCGCCGAGCGCGATCAATCACCATCCGCGAAGGGACGACCATGACGCAGCCGTCACGCAGGAAGGGCGGCCTCGGCCGGGGGTTGGCTTCGCTGATCCCGACCGGACCCGCCGACGCTGACTCCGCGCAATCGCCGTTCGGCCCACGGATGGGTTCCGCGGCGGCGGACGTCGTGATCGGAGGCCCCAGTCTGCAGACCCCGCCGATGGGGGCGGTGTACCGGGAAATCGCACCGGCGGACATCGAGGCCAACCCGCGTCAGCCGCGGCAGGTGTTCGACGACGAGGCGCTGTCGGAGCTGGTGCACTCGATCCGCGAATTCGGCCTCTTGCAACCGATCGTGGTGCGCGAGGTCAGCGGGTCCCAAAGCGGCGCGCGCTATCAGATCGTAATGGGGGAACGGCGCTGGCGAGCGGCCCAGGCGGCCGGCCTGACCACCATTCCGGCCATCGTCCGTGAGACGGGCGACGACAATCTCCTGCGCGACGCCCTGCTGGAGAACATCCACCGGGTGCAACTCAATCCGTTGGAAGAGGCCGCGGCCTACCAACAGTTGCTGGACGAGTTCGACGTCACCCACGATGAGCTCGCCGCACGGATCGGGCGTTCGCGTCCGCTGATCACCAACATGATCCGGTTGCTCAAGCTACCTATCCCGGTTCAGCGCCGCGTCGCGGCCGGTGTGCTGTCCGCCGGCCACGCTCGGGCACTGCTATCCCTGGAGGCTGGCCACGAGGCGCAGGAAGAGCTCGCAAGCCGGATCGTCGCGGAGGGCCTGTCGGTGCGAGCCACCGAGGAGGCGGTCACGGTTGCCAACCATGAGGCCAGGAACTTGGCCGACCGTGGCGATGCGGCCAAGCCGACGGCCCCACGCCGTAAGCCGATCCAGATGCCGGGCCTGCAAGACGTTGCTGAGCGGCTGTCCAACGCCTTCGACACCCGGGTCACGGTCAGCCTCGGCAAACGCAAAGGCAAGATCGTAGTCGAGTTCGCCTCGGTGGATGACCTACAGCGAATTATCGCGATGATGCCGCCGGGCAAGGCCTGATAAGCCCGGACCAGGGACACGGTGTAATTACGTCACTGTGACACTGCGGCCGTTCCGCAGTGTGAAGGATGACAAGAATGACACCAGAACCCAAGTCCCTCAAAGCGTTTCGACACCGACGCGGTTGGCGCCGGGCCGGGAACCGTTCCGGGGCAGTGTGTCGGGCGCCGTTGCCAGGACTGGCCCGATGGCGGCCGATTCTCCTATCCTGGAGGGGTTGCTGTGCGCATCGGTCGGGGGACTGCCGGGCGATTTGGCATCACCTCGTGACGATGCGGGCGGTCTCAAGGGTCCGCGGAAGAGCGGGGCCATGGCTTGGGTACGCACGGAGGCCAGGAGACTAGTGTCGGCTCGAATCACACCGCTGCGGCTCGAAGCCTTCGAGCAGCTTCCCAAGCACGCGCGCCGCTGTGTCTTTTGGGAAGTCGATCCCGCGACCCTCGGCGACCAAGACCATCTCGCCGACCCCGAATTCGAGAAGGAAGCCTGGCTGTCGATGGTCATGCTGGAGTGGGGTTCCTGCGGCCAGGTCGCCACCGCCCCCGCGCCGGAGCCCGGCCATCAGGAGGACCTGGGTCACGTGGAGCCGGCCTGTCTGGGATATGTTCTCTACGCGCCGCCGCGGGCCGTGCCGCGGGCCCAGCGCTTCCCCACCGCTCCGGTATCCGCTGACGCGGTTTTGTTGACCTCGATGGGCATCGAACCCGGGCCCGACGCCGACGACCTACCGCAGGCTCTTATTGCGAGGGTCATCGACGAGTTGGTCCGACGTGGCGTGCGCGCGCTGGAAGCATTCGGTCGCACCGAGGCGGCCGCCGAGCTACAAGATCCCCAGGCGGTGGACGCCGGCACTCGTCCGGTTCTGGAGGCGCTCGGCGACTGCTCGGTGGTGCATTGCATCATCGATGCGGACTTCCTCAAGGACGTGGGTTTCGTGGTGGTCGCGCCGCATCCCTACTTTCCCCGCCTCCGGCTAGAGCTGGACAAGGGCCTGGGCTGGAAGGCCGAAGTCGAGGCAGCCCTGGAACGCCTGCTGGCCAACGCCCAGTTGCAGGAACCCGTCGGCGCTGGCACCGGACCGATCGCCGCGGCCGGCGCGGAGAACAGCAACGCGTTACCAAACCAGGAGGGTTAAGAGCCGGCTGTGCGGCTGGCGCGTTCCACCGAGAGTTCGTGGGCGAGCAGCTCCGCGAACGTGAATGTGCCGGTCGGTCGATCGTTCTTGCCCAGCAAATAGAGCCGCTTGACCGCGGCGAGGATGCCCTCGGCAACGGCGTCGCGGGTTTGTGTCGACACCATCATGGCGCGGTCGTGCGGGTTGGTGATGTAGCCGATGTCGACCTGGACCGTCGGCATCCGGGTCAGCCGCAGCAGATCCCACGTCCGGCCGTGGGTACGGCAATCCCGTAAACCCGTGCGGGCGACCACTTCTCGCTGAATGAAATCGGCGAGGTTACGACCGATGGTCGAGACCGAACCGTGTGAGTTGCCGAAGTGGAAGGAGGCCACCCCGTTGGCCGCGGGGCTGGCCTGGGTTTCGCAGCGCAGGCTGATCATCAGGTCTGCGCCAACGGCATTGGCGGTGGCGGCGCGTTCGGCGTCCGACGGGCTGCGGTTGGTGGGCCGGGACAGGAATGTCTCCATGCCAATGGCGGTCATTCGACCTTCGAGCCGACTTGCCAAGTCCCACAACACATCTGCTTCGCTGATCGGACCGGCGGGGCCTTGGGTGATCAAGCCGTGGTCGGCGCCGCCGCGGCCCGGGTCGATAATGATCCGCTTGCCGGACAATTTGGGACCGGAACTGCGCACCAGCTCCTCTTCACGCAGGGCATGCGGAGAGCCGCCGCTGACCCGTGAACTCAGAAAGTACAAGGAGCGCAACGTTTCTGGGCCGCAGATACCGTCGGCGGCCAGCCCGTACTCGCGCTGGTACGACATCAGCGCATTATGGGTCTGCAATCCGAAATGCCCGTCCACCAGGCCGGTATAGAAACCCAGGTCTTGCAGCCGGGACTGCAGGGTGGCGACGTCGTCGCCGTAGAGCGGTGCACCGAATTGGTGATACAGCGTGCGCGCGCCGAGCCGGTAGGAGGCCTCCTTGAGCGCGCGGTAGGTGGCCTCGCCCACAACGCCGTCCACCAGCAGCCCACGATGCTGCTGGAAGGCGCGCACCGCCTGGTCGAGTTCGGAGTCGAATACCTCCGGCGCTACATGCCGGCCCGTGCTCAGGTCTTCATCGGGATTGTCGAGCATTCCCAGCGCAGCCAGCGCTATCCGGATCTCGGTGACGGCGGCACTGCGGTCGCCGCAGCGCAGCGTGTCAGCGTCTTCGCGGCGCGGACTCGGCATGCCAAGGGCCCTCCGGGGATACTGACTTCGCTGACAAGTGCACATCTAGCTAACGCGTATTGTCGCAGATCCTTGCCAATATCCCGAAAACCCCAGGCCAATCACAGGCGGGGCGTGGCGGATCCGCCGGGGCTAATTGAGTTCGGGGACGGCGTCGGAAAGCTCGCGCAGCAACGCCGCCTTGCCCTTGGCGCCGACTATCCGTTTCACCGGCTGGCCGTCCTTGAACAGGATCAGCGTCGGGATTGAGACGACCTGGAACTCGCGGGCCGTTTCCGGGTTGGCGTCCACGTCCAGCTTGGCGACGGTCAGGTTGGCCGACCGCTCGGCGGCGAGCTCTTCAAGCACCGGTGCGACCATCTTGCATGGACCGCACCACGTTGCCCAAAAGTCAACCAGCACAGGCTTATTGCTGGACAACACGTCCGTTGAGAAGGAGGCGTCGGACACCTCCACAGTGGCGCCGGACTTCTCGGCATTCGTCATCGTTGTGCTCCAATCAACGTGTCATTACTGTCTCCGGCCGCTTCGCGCTCGGCGAGCCAACGCTCGGCATCGATGGCGGCGGCGCAGCCACTTCCGGCGGCCGTTACCGCCTGCCGGTAGGTGCGGTCCACCAGGTCACCGGCGGCGAACACACCGTCGAGCGAGGTGGCGGTGGTGCGTCCCCGCGTGAGCACGTAACCCTCCGGATCGGTATCGACGGCATCGCGGAGCAGGGCCGAGCGCGGCTCGTGCCCGATCGCGACGAAGACACCGGTCACCGGGAGCGTTTTCTCCTGGCCGCTGACCGCGTCGCGCACCCGCAGCCCCGTCACCGTCTGGTCGCCCTCGACGGCGATGACGCTGTGGTTGGTGACGAACTTGATCTTGTCGTTGTTGCGGGCCCGATTGAGCATGATCTTGGAGGCCCGGAACTCGTCGCGCCGGTGTACCAGCGTCACGCTGCGCGCAAAGCGGGTCAGAAAGGTGGCCTCCTCCATGGCGGAGTCCCCACCGCCGATGACGGCGATGTCCTGATCCTTGAAGAAGAAGCCGTCACAGGTGGCGCACGAGCTCACGCCGCGGCCGAGCAACTCCTGTTCGCCGGGAACCTGTAGGTAGCGGGCGGCGGCGCCCATCGCGAGGATGACGGCGCGGGCCCGATGCGTGTCGCCGTCGCCGGTGACCACCGTCTTGAGGGGACCGTCGAGGGATACCGATTCGACGTCTTCCATCCGCAGGTCCGCCCCGAAGCGCAGCGCCTGCTCGCGCATCTCGTCCATCAGCTCCGGGCCGGTGATGCCGCCACGGAAACCGGGGTAGTTCTCCACCTCGGTGGTGGTCATCAGTGCACCGCCGAACGCGGTGCCCTCGAAGACCAGCGGCGCCAGTTGCGCACGGGCGGTGTAGAGAGCCGCGGTGTACCCCGCCGGTCCGGAGCCAATCACGATGACGTCGTGAACGGTGTCTTGAGCGGTCATGCGCGCCTTTCAAGAGGTATGCAAAGCGTCCAAAATATAAGGCATATCTAGGCCCCTGAACGCCAGCGTAGGCATTGATGTTCCCCAAGCGCGGCGCGCCACACCCCGACTCCGCTAGGCACGGGGTACCTGGGTGCTGGCCATCAACCCGGTATCGACCGCGCTGCAGTTCAGTGCCACCGCGAAGACGGCGAGGTTGTCGGCGGTGTCGCCGGGCAGAACCAGCAGCTCGGCCGGGCGGGCGTCGATGTCGATCGGTCGGGCGCCCAGCACTTTGGTGGACGCCGGATAGCCGAGGCCGCTGATGCACGACGCACGCCGGGGCGGGTCGCCCAGGGGGCCGTAGTCGGGGGCGCGGTTGAGCAGATCGAGGATCTGCGGCTGCGAAAGCGGAATCGTCATGGGCGGCGACACCGTGATGTGCTCGGCGGTGACCTGGGTGCTGGGCACCGGCGACGGCGCGTTGATCAGTGCTGCGGTGCCGACCCCGATCGCGGCGACCACCGCGCACAGGCCGGCGACGCCGGCGATCATGCGTGCGCGCCGGACGGGCGGCCGCGCAGCATGAGCGGCGGGAAACCGTTCGGTGGTCAGTGCCTTGGAGATCCTGCTGGTCAGCGCCGGGGGAGGAGCCGGCGCCGACGACGGGTCGGCTCCGAGCGCGGCGACGTCGCCGCGCACCCGGTTCAGCGCGCGCAGGACTTCCTGGGCCGCTGGGTCGTCGCGCACTCTTTTGCGGACCCGGGCGGCGGCTTCGTCGTCGAGGAGACCGGCCTGCAGGTCGGCGAGTACGTCAACCGTCAGCGGCTGATCCGCGCCGGCTTCGTTCTCGGCTGCACCCATCCGCCCCAGTGTCCGTTATGCAGGGGCTGACGGCCATCACCGGGTGCGCTCGCTAGCGCTGATCCGCGGTGGTGTTCAGGTGGCCCAGCAGCACGGCGAGGCGCGCCCGGCCGCGGGCGCAGCGGCTTTTCACCGTGCCCTCGGCCACCCCCAGCAACCGCGCGGTGTCGGCGATCGAATAGCCCTGCATATCGACGGCCACCACCGCCGTCCGTTGCTCGACCGGAAGCCGCATCAGCGCCCGCTGCACCGCAAGGCCGGCCTCGACCTCGCTGGTCCGGTCGGCCACCCAGTGGACGTCGCCCACCAGTTCCAATGGCACCGTCGGGCGGGCTTTGGCGCGCCGCAGCCGGTCCAGGCAGGCGTTGACGACGATGCGGTGCAACCAACTGTGCACAGCTGCGTCGAAGCGAAATGAAGCGGCGCCCCGATGCGCCGACAACATGGCGTCCTGCAGCGCGTCTTCGGCGTCCTCGGGGCTGCGGCTGGTGAGTCGCGCGAGCCGGTACAGGGTCCGGTGATGGCGCCGGAACAGCTCGGCGAAAGCGTGCCGATCGCCGGCGACGTGGGCGCCCAGCAGTTCGGCGTCGCTGCGTTCCCGCTGGCTCTGACTCCCCGAACCCACCGCCGGACAGTAACTAATCCGTTGTCGCGCAGCACTTCACCCGACCCGTCGGCTGTGAGCCTTCGTCAGGACGCGGCTTGAACCGTGATCTCGGAGATCTCGGCGCGGCTCTTGCCGTCCAGGGTGCCCAGCGTGGAGATCCATACCAGCAGATTCGACGTCGACGACGTCGTCTTGACCGGGATGGTGTTGTGGCCGGGCTTGAGCGCGAAGGCCGGCGCCAGGACCGTGGTGTCGTCCAGCTTCGACGGGTTGGACGTAGCCGCCGAGCGAATCTCGACCTTGGTTCCGGTGCTGGTGACGTCGATGTTCACCGCGCCGACCACGGTGGGCTTCGGCAGCTGCAACATCAACCCGACACCGCTCTTGAAGCCGGGGAACGGCACGTTGTCGGTGTAGATGTCGGTTTGCCACGACGTCGACAGGTTGCCGTCGATCGCCAAGCCGGCCTGGCCCGGGTTGTCGGCGTCGCCGTCGGGGGAGAAGACGGAGGCCTTGGTGGGTTTGACGAAGCTGCCGGCGGGCGCCGTGCTGGCGGCTGAGGATGCGGTCGATGAACTGGGGCCGTTGAGGCCCAGTTCGTCTCTGTTCAGACCCCCGCGTACGTCGAGGAACTTGTCCAGCACCGACGCCAGCACCAGGAACGCGACCAGGAGCACGACCGCGCCCGCGCTGAGGCCGATCAGCAGGTTGCGCCGGCGGTGGCCGAAGGTTCTGGGCGCGCCGGCGGCGGGCGCGCGAGGGGGAGCCGACGGCGGCGATGGATCGTCGTCGATCGGGCCGAGTACCTCGGTGCGGTCGGCCACCGCGGTGGCCTGCTGTAGCAGGTTCAAAAGCGTTGACGCGCTTCGTATTCCACCGTCCTCTTGAACAGAGCGCACCGCAACGGCGGAAATCTGGAAGGGAATGTCGGCGTCGACGGCGGTGGGCTCCACCGGCAGTCCCGAAGCATCCCGTTGGGCCGGCGCCAGGCCACTGCGCACCCCGGACTCGGGCAGCGGCCAGCGGTTGACCAGCAAGGCGTACAGCACCGCGCCGATACCGCGAATGTCGTCCTGCGGGTTGGCGTCGGGCATGGTCGCCGGGTACGCCAGCACCACGTCGCCGTCGATGCTGACCCGCACGCGCGCGGGGTGGTCGATGGACAGCGCGACCCCGGTGCGGTGCGCGGCGTCTGCGGCGGCGGCCAGCGACTGCATCGCCCGGATCGCGCCGACCGGCGACGGCGACGTATCGGCAACCTCCTGCAACGAACCACCGCGTATCCACTCCGCGACGACCAGCCCACCCCTCGCGGTTCGGACGACGTCGAGCACACGTGCGACACCCGGCTTTTCGATCCGGCTCAACCGCAAGGTTCGGGCCAAAATCTCCTGCAGAACGTCGTCGGGCAGAGCTCCGTCGGGGTCGACGAAGGTCAGTGCCACCTGCCGGTCCAGCGCCGTGTCCAGCGCCTGCCAGAACTGCAGGGGGGGTGCGCCGCCGTGGAAGACCAGCAGGCGGTAGCGGCCGCCGGCGATGCGGGCGCCGGGAACCAGGTGCATGTCGTCCTGAGGCGGTTCCGGACCGCGCTCGCGGGGCGCGTCGAACGGAATCGGACCGCGTGGATCGGCCGTGAGATCGCCGTTGAGCTGGTCGGACGGGCGCGCGGAGGAGACGGGACCCGGCTCGGGCGGGATGTCGGGCTGGAAGTCGTCGGCGACCGATCGCGGCAGGTCGGTCCCCGACCGGGATGAGGCGCTTGCTGAGGGGCTGTCGAAGGGGCGGTCGGTCACCTCCGGTCCTTTCGCTATTCCTCTGGCTACCCGCTCCGGAGGCTTGCGCCGGATCGGCTCCTGGACCGCATGTACCCCCGGCGGGGACGAATTCCTCTGCTCAGGGTACGTGACCGCGGGCCGGGACGATCTATCCGGCACCACCGCCTCGTGGGGCCGCACCGCTGCCGTATGGGTTCGCGGTCTTTGGCCCCGGCGGCCGATGCGGGCCTTGACAGCGGCCAGCGCCGCTTGCGCCTCGGGGACCCGCGCGCGCAGCATGACCGCGGCCATGATCGGCAGCATGATCGTGGTCAGCGCGAGCAGCCGCAGCAGCGAACCCCCACCACCGCCGTGGGCCGTCAGCTCACCCAGCCGCAGCAGCCGATCGGCGCTGTGCGCGATCAGTCCGGCCAGCAGCGACGCGGTCAGGGCCACCAGCACGGTGCGCACCTCGGTGGAGCCGATCAGCCGGCCCCCCTTGGGCAGCAACGCGTGGCGCAGCAGGAAGTAACCGATGATCGCGCCGGCCAAAAATCCCACGCCGTTGGCCAGGCCGAGGTAGGCGGCGACCAGCTGGGGGTCGTGGGTGACATGCGGTGCCAGCAGTGACCCGACGATCTTGACCGCCGTGATGACCAGGACGATCACGATGGGCGTCCAGGGCTGTTCGCGGGCGTAGAACACACGCAACTGCAACAGCACCATTCCGTACGGGATCAGCGTGAACGCCGACAGCGCGATGGCCGCGCCCAGGTATCCGGCGTCGACTTGGCCGAAATGACCGTAGGCGAACAACGCGGTGCCGATCGCCGGTCCGGCGACAGTCATCACCGCCACGATCGGGATCAGCGTGATCATCGTCAGTCGGGTGGCCAACGACAGGTCGGCGAGCACGGCGCGGGTGTCGTCGGCGGCGGCGTTACGGCTCAGCCGCGGCATCACCACGGTCAGCACGGTGACCCCGATCATGCCGTACGGAAGCATGAGCACCAGCCAGGTGTAGTTGTAGATCGCCGGGCCGGATGCCGCCGCCGTGCTGGCGACCTGGTTGCCGACCACGAATCCGAGTTGACTGATCAGCACGTAGAGCACCATCGCGGCGGCCATCGCACCGAATCGCTTGAGCCGTTCGTCGATTCCCCACAGCGGACGCAGGCTGATGCGCTCGCGCTGGATCGCGATCAGCAGCACGGCGGTCTGCGCGAACACCCCCAGCGTGGTGCCCACCGCCAGCACCAGCAGCTTGGCGTTGCCCATCTGGACCGGATCAACCGAAAGTTGGCCGGGCACAACCAAATACACCACCAGCGTGGCGATCGCGACGACGTTATTGAGGACGGGCGCCCAGGCCGGGGGCCCAAATATGTTGCGGGTGTTCAGGATTGCCATAAACACCGATGACAGGCCGTAGAACAACACCTGCGGCAGCAGCAGGTAGGCGAACGCGGTGGTCAGCGGCTCGTTGACCTGCGGGTTGCGCCCCAGCATCAGCCGCACCAACAGCGGTGCGGCCAGCACCGACAGCGCGGTGGCCACCAGCAGCAGAGTGGTGGTCAACGTGACCAGGCGGCGCACAAACGCCGCACCGCCGTCGGGGTCGCCTTGTTCGGCGCGGGCCAGCACCGGCACGAAGATTGCGGTGAAGGTGGCCTCCAACACCAGGGCGGCGATCTGGTTGGGCAGTTGATTGGCCACCGAGAAGGCGCTCGCCAACGCCGCCCCCAGGATCGCGGCCATCAGCACGATCCTCGCGAAGCCGGTGATCCGGCTGATCAGAGTGGCCAGCGCCATCCCCCACGAGCGCGACACCATCGCGGCGTCGGACAGTTCGGCGCGCGGGGATGGGGCCGGCGCTCGCGGCGGCGGCGGGTTCAGCGTTGGCGGGCGGCCTCGCGGCGGCGGCGGTGGTGGCCGTTCCCGCCGGGAGGCGGGTCTCATACCCGGTGCTCTTCGTCGACCCGATCCTCGATCGCCTGCCGCAGGTGGGTGCCGTCGTCGTCGGGCGGGTGTGGCGGATCGGGACGGTCCAGATCGGCGGGATCGGGCTGGCCGCGGAAGCGGTGCCACAGGCGCCGGCCGGCCAGCAGCACGAGGACGGCCGCCGCGGTCAGCGTGATGGCGAACAGCACCTTGCCGTAGGCGTTCGAGTGCACCGACAACCGGACCGGTTCGCCCAACGGGACCCCATCGGGTGTTCGTAGCGCCACGTCGATGGCGACCCGCTGGGTGAACTTCACTTCGATCGGCACCCGCAGTGGCAGGTAGCCCGGCGGCAGCTCGACCACGCCGATGTCGGTGACCGCCATCCCCGGCGGCGTGTCGACCTGCAGCTTGACCCGGATCGGAACGGGCAGCGCGTTGTGCAGCGCCAGCGGGAGCGGGCTGTGTTCGGTGGCCAACGTGTAGGACCCGCCCGGGTTGACGATCGTCACCGCGCCGAACAGGTCTTTGATCGTGTTACCGACGACCGCCAGCCGCTGTTGAGCCAGGCCGTTGCGGGTGTCGGGTGGCTCGGATTGGCTCAGGGCGCGCAGCATGTCCTCGCGCAGCGGCGCGGTGTACTGCACACCGGTCAACCCGGTGCGGTCGTCGGCGGTCAGCGCGGAGGTGAGCTTCCACAGTCGACCGACTTGGCCGGCGACGCCGGTGGTCACGTCGTCGTTGAACCGGCCGCGCCGGGAGGTAGAGGTGTCCTGCGGCACCTCCGGCCCGATGGGGGACCCGATGCTGCCGGCGTCGGCGATCACCGCGGGCAGCGGTCTTGGCACCGCCAGGCCGGAGTGAATGGTGGTCGCCAGCCCGGTCAGCAGAGCCTGCGCGTCGTCGCTCTGCAGTGTCCAGGTGGCGGGGGGGACCAGGAGCTGGGTGCGCGGCGTGGCGTCCCGCGCCAAGCCATGCCAGAGCATGGAGCCCAATGCGTCCTGGCGCCGCGCGGTGTCGGAGTCATGCGCCAGTCGAATCGCCAGCGATGGGTCCAGATAGGTGGGGATGATGGGGGTGGTCCCCGCCGCCGCCAGCGCGGCGCCGACGGCCGGGTCGAACGGCGCGGACACCACCTGCGGGGACAACCGTTGCGGCTGCGTGTCGGCGAAGGTCCCTGGCTGCGGGGAGTCCGTCGCGTCCTGGGTCGGGGCCGAATACTTGGCGGCCGCGATCGCGACGGTGCTGCCGGTAGCGCCGAGCAAGTCGACCGCGCCGTTGGTCAACGGGCCGTCGGACAACAGGGTGGCCCCCCGAATGGACGTGATGTCCAGGATGCGGTCGACGACGTCGGCGGCGGTGTTGGTCGCGATCGCGCTGAGCCCGGCGTCGTTGACACGGCTCAACGCGTCCAGATCGGCCTGCGCGTAGGGCAGCGCGGCAACACAGGTCCCGCGCGCCAGAGCGCGCAACCGGCTCAGCCACATGGTCGCGGCGGCCTGGCCGCTGCCCGGGTGGGTTGGGGTGCCGGGTAGTTGAGCGGGCCCGTCGGGTGCGTCGGACACCACGTAGCCGGCGGTCATCGCGTTGACGGTGACGAGTAGATCGGGGTCGATGGCCAGGCACAGCGCCCGGCCGACGACGCCGTCCGGATCGGCGTCATGTCCGGTGGCGACCTCGGCCGCGGACAACAGGATGTCCAGCCGGCCACCGGTTGCCAGTGAGGTGGCCAGGTCGTCGTCGGTCAGCCGGACCGGGATGGTGCCGCCCGGCGCCCCGGGCGCCAGCCGGGGTCGGTCGGCCAGGGGCCATAGCATGGTGACCCATACGGGCTTGGAGGTGTCGGGCGCGATGTCGGCATTCAGGTCGGCGGCGTGGTCGGGCGGCACCCCGACGACGGGCAGCAGGAATCGCGCGTTGTCGAGCCGGGCGGGCGCGCCGTAGTCAGGCGTTCCGTTGACATTGACCAGCACGGGATAGATCCCGGGCTCCTCGACGTCCAACGACGGCTTGGACGGGGACCGCAACGGCGCCGAGAGGGTGAACCCCGCCTCTTGCCCGCGTTGCAATTCGGGGGCCACCGTCAGGAAATCCGCGGCGGGTTGGTACTGGTCGGTGCCGCCGTCGAGCGAGGTGCGCAGGCCCGCCGAGGAGCTGACCGCAGCCGCGTGCTCTAACCGGACCATGACATCGCGGACCGGACGGTCACCGATATTGGTCACCATTCCGGTCACGGTGACGACGGGCGGACTGCCGGTGGTGACGACGTTCGGCGTCACCTGGTCGATGCGGACGCGGACAAACGGCGTCGCGGCGGGCTCGCCCGCGGCCGCGTGCGGCAGAGCGCCGAGTGTGCCGAGCACGCCCGCGAAACCAGCCACGATGCCGACCACTGCGGCGAGGCGCAGCAAGAAGCCGGCCCACCTGAGTCGTGGCGCGATCACGGTGCCGGCCCGTCACCGTTCTTCCGGCCCGCAGGGAAATCGCCGGCGTGGCGGACGTGCGAATGCGTCTGTGGCCGGCGGCGGGGCGAGCTGGGTGGCAGCGGCGGAAGCGCCGCGGGCCCGTCGCTTTGGAGCTTGTCGATCAGTTCGTCGGCAACCTCGGCCAACCGGCGTTCGTCCGCATAGGCCAGCCGCGACGGCAGTTCCCCGATGGGAACCCAGGCCACCTCGGCAACTTCGAGGTCCTCGTCGCACAGTTCGCCGCCGCAGAATCGCATTAAGTAATGGTGCACCGTCTTGTGCACGCGGCGGCCGTCGGTGACGAACCAGTAGTCGATGCGTCCGAGGGCGGCCAGGACGCTGCCGCGAATGCCGGTCTCCTCGGCGACCTCGCGAATGGCCGTCTGCTCGGCGGTCTCACCCTGCTCGATGTGGCCCTTCGGTAGCGACCACAGCATCCGTCCCCGGCGATCGATCCGGCCGATCAGCGCCGCGACCTGCGATTCACGGGGCCCGTCGATACCGTCGATAACCAGGCCGCCAGCCGAGGTTTCGTGCACCGTGCGCAGGCGTTCCGGCGCGCGGCGCGACGGACGGGTCCGATGCGGTTTGGCCGGTGTGGCCGGTGTGGCCGGTTTGGCCGGGGATCCGGTGCCGGCGGGCGGGCTCTCCGCGCGGTTCTCGCCTGACGCGGACGCGCCGCGGCCGCGACGCCGCCCGCGGCGCCGACGCGGTTTGGCTCGTTCGCCGTCGGACACCCAAGCGATAGTAGCTGGCACGGGCTGGCCCGCTGGATGTACTCGCCGTTCTTGGGCTTGTCGCCGTTTATGGGGTCTGTCGCGGGCCCGAGCAGCATCGGGAGTGAGTGGGCGTCCTTCCGCGGAACATCCCAGCTGCCGCGTGGGTCCCGGGCGGGCGGGGGTGTGGCTTTTGTCCGGGTGCCCGGACGCGGACTCGACACGCGCGTCGCCGAGCGCGCCACGCCATTAGGCTTACCGAACGTGCCCGACCCCCGCCACGATGCCGAACTGCTGACCGCCGCGGTCGCGTTGAATCGGCACGCGCCGGTGCTCAGCGAGTTGGGCGCGTTGTTCGATGCCGCCGGGTACGAGCTGTATTTGGTGGGCGGTTCGGTGCGCGATGCGCTGTTGGGCCGGCTGAGTCCCGACTTTGACCTGACCACCGACGCCCGCCCCGAGCTGGTGCAGGACATCGTGCGGGGCTGGGCCGACAACCTGTGGGACACCGGAATCCAGTTCGGCACCGTCGGGGTCGGCACGGGCGACTACCGCCTCGAGATCACCACGTTCCGCGCCGACAGCTACGACCAGGTTTCGCGCAATCCGGAGGTACGGTTCGGCGATCGGCTGGACGGCGATCTGGTGCGCCGCGACTTCACCGTCAATGCCATGGCCGTTCGCGTCACGGCCGCCGGGCCTGGCGAGTTCCTCGATCCGCTGGGCGGTTTCGCGGCGCTGCACGCCCGCGTGCTGGACACCCCGTCGGCGCCGCAGGTGTCCTTCGGTGACGATCCGCTGCGGATGCTGCGCGCCGCGCGGTTCGTCTCCCAGCTGGGCTTCACCGTGGCGCCGCGGGTGCGCGAGGCGATCGAGGACATGGCGCCCCAACTGGCCCGGATCAGCGCCGAACGGGTGGCCGCCGAGCTGGACAAGCTGCTGCTGGGCGCCGACCCGGTCGCCGGGATCGACCTGCTGGTCCAGACCGGAATGGGGGAGGTGGTCTTGCCCGAGGTCGGCGGGATGCAGATGGCCATCGACGAGCACCACCAGCACAAGGACGTCTACCAGCATTCGCTGACGGTGTTGCGCCAGGCCATCGCGTTGGAGGATGACGGCCCCGATTTGGTGTTGCGCTGGGCGGCGCTGCTGCACGATATCGGCAAGCCCGCCACCCGGCGGCACGAGCCCAATGGCGGGGTGAGCTTCCACCATCACGAGGTGGTCGGGGCCAAGATGGTCCGCAAGCGGATGCGGGCGCTGAAGTATTCCAAGCAGATGGTCGACGACGTTTCGCAGCTGGTCTTCCTGCACCTGCGGTTCCACGGCTACGGCGACGGCAAGTGGACCGATTCGGCGGTGCGCCGATATGTCACCGATGCCGGGCCGCTGCTGCCGCGGCTACACAAGCTGGTGCGCGCGGATTGCACGACCCGCAACCAGCGCCGCGCGGCCCGACTGCAGGCCAGCTACGACCGGCTGGAGCAGCGGATCGCCGAGCTGGCCGCTCAGGAGGATCTGGAACGGGTGCGCCCCGACCTGGACGGCAACCAGATCATGGAGCTGCTGGGGATTCCGGCCGGCCCGCAGGTCGGCGCAGCGTGGCGATTTCTCAAGGAACTGCGGCTGGACCGCGGCCCGCTGAGTACCGACGAGGCGACCGCGGAGTTGCTCGCGTGGTGGGCAGAGCAGCGGAACGAGTAGCGGCGGCACGGCGTCGGAAGATGTATGGAGTACTGCATCGGCGACGGCGGCACCGCGACCATCTTCAACCGCCCTTTTGACCTCGATCTCGACGGCGACGGCCGGCTCGATGCGGTCGGCCTGGACATCGACGGCGACGGGATGCGCGACGACGCGCTCGCCGATCTCGACGGCGACGGGCTGGCCGATCAGGCCGTGCTGGACCTCGACAACGACGGCACTCCGGAGAGCTATTTCACCGACGACGGGTCCGGGACGTGGTCGGTCGCGGTGGATAAGGGCGGCCACCTGCGGTGGTTCGGCCTCGACGGCGTTGAGCACACCGGCGGGCCGCTGGTCGACTTCGACGGGCACGGCCGGACCGACGACCGATTGATGGATACGGATGGAGACGGGACGGCCGACCGGGTCCTGTGCACCGACGAAACCGGCGTGACCGGGTATGTCGACACCGACGGCGACGGCCGGTGGAACGTCAGGCTGACCGACAGCAACGGCGACGGCTTGGCCGACGGCGCCAGCGTCCTGTGACGGCAGCAGAGGCTCAGCTACCACTCGCGCCACTTGCACACCACTGGGCGGCTTTGTCAACCGCAGCGATGAACAGCACAGGCCATCGCAGCGCTGATCGCCCGTTTGACACATGAATAATTCTGGTGTGCACTCAGCGTGTTCGGCCCTTTTGCGGGCCTTGTGGGGGACTGAAGTGACAGTCGGTGACGGCTGTTTTAGCTTTGTTCGGATCCCGGCGCGGGAAGTGTAATTAACGAGGGAGAAGTCATATGGCAAACGCGACCGTCGTCACTCCGGAACTGCTCAGAAGCACGCAGCAGCAGATTGAGACGCGACTACAGGAGGCCGCTGCAATCGCCAACCAGTACCTGAGTGGTCACGAGGACATCATCAGCGCCACTGGGTGGGCTGGCGATGCAGGTTCAACCTCCCTCAATACCGCGGGCCAGATCCACCACGATCTCCAGCAGATCATGTCAGGCGGTCAGCGGCTGGCGCACGGACTCGGTCAGGCGGCAGTGCTGATGGAGAACCACGAAGCCGACTCGTCCCACAGTTTCACCGGCCTGTTTGGCGGGACCGCGTCCGTCTGAACCCAGCGACCATCGAACCCAGCCCACACGCTTATCTCAGTAAGGAATAACTGCCATGTCAGACCAGATCGTGTACAACCACGGCGCCGTCATCGGCTTCGCCGGCGAAGTAGGTTCGCAGGCCGCCCAGCTGATGGAGATCCATTCGGATGTCCTCCATCTCACCCAGGCGCTCGCCGACTTTTTCCAGGGCCATGGAGCAACGGCATTCTTCGATGCGCAGCAGCAGATGCTGCATGGGCTCGAAGACCTGATCCAGACCGTCAGCCGGCACGGCCACACCGTGCACAACGTCGATGAGATGGCGCAGGCGTGCGACGCCCAGATAGGGACCCTATTCGCCTAATTGCTGTGAACGGCCTGGCGGGCGTGCGTCGCGGGTGCGCCCCCCAACGCCGGTGTTGAGGACAACGTGTTAACCACCACCGTCGATGGCCTGTGGGTGCTGCAAGTGCTCACCGGCATCGAGGTCGTGGCCCCCGAATTGGGGCTGCGGCCTCACCTGCCTAGCGTCGAGCCCAAGCGGTTGGCGCTGCAACATCCGATCACCGCCGACCTTCGGGCCGCCGGCGTCTTGGGCGAATCAGACGCGGTGGACAGCACCGTGGTCGAGTGGCTCACCGTGCTTTCCCGCCGCGACATCGCGCTGCTGGCGCACATACGCACGCCCGACGAGGACCCGGCCCGCGTGCTGCTCGCTCGATTCGCGCAGTGGTGGGTAGTGATGGAGCGTTCCGAGGATCTCGTCCGGATAAGCGGCGCGGGAACCGCCACTGCCGAAGGTTCGGCAAGTGCGGTGCTGACCGCACAGATTGACCGACTGTGTGGCGCGAATGCTCCGTCGTCGGTGCGGCCGGTCACCTTGGACGCCGACGCCATGCGGGCGGCCTCGAGCAGCCAGGGCGCCTTGGCCAAGTTCCTGGGCGACCAGGGGCTGGAGGCCGACCAGCTGCGCGCGCTATTGCTGGCTGCCGATCCAAGCCGATCAGCCCAAGCTTCGATTGTTGCGATCCAGTGCGGAGTGCAGACGGGTCGGTCCCGACGCACACATATCGAGGACACCGCGGTGGCCATCATCGATACCACCGAAGGACGGTTAGTCGCCGAGAACGTCCACTCGGGCGGCAAGAAATGGCTGATCGTTGCCCCCGGCTCGCAGGGCAATATCGCTTCTGCCATTCACCGCATGGTTCGGCGTCTGCCCGCCGATCAGGAATGGTATTCGTACCGAAGAGTCGTGTAGTCGAGAGGTATCACGCAAATGTTAGTGAGGGGATCGTGACGAATCCGTGGAACGCTCCGCCGACTCCGGCGGAGCAAGGCGGAGCGGCGGGGCGAGACGCGCTGGCCGCCCGTTACCAGCACCAGGATTCCGTTTCGGGGACCTTACGCATTTCCGATATGGTCGCTCCGCGTAAAATCCCGCCCGGCGGGGGATGGCGCAAGTTCCTCTACCGAGCCTCTTTCCAAACCATAAATCTGGGCGAGTCGCCCGCTGAACGGCATTACCGCGAATTGCAGGAGCGGATACGGCGTCACATACGTAAGCAGTACGTCATCGGGGTGGTCTCGGGGAAGGGTGGCGTGGGGAAGACCACGATGACTGCGTGCATCGGCGCGGTCTTCCGGGAGTGCAGACCCGAGAACGTGGTGGCCGTTGACGCGGCTCCCGGTTTTGGAACGCTCGCCGGCCGGATCGACGAGTCGCCACCGGGTGACTATGCGGCTGTCCTCAACGACACCGACGTCCAAGGTTATGCCGATATTCGAGAACATCTGGGACAGAACAGCATTGGCTTGGATGTGCTCGCCGGTAATCGGGCATCGGACCAGCCGCGGCCACTGGTGCCCTCGATGTTCAGCGGAGTGCTGTCGCGGTTGCGCCGCACGCACACCGTCATCGTGGTGGACACTTCCGACGACCTGGAGCACCCGGTTATGAAGGCGGTGCTCGACGCGTGTGACGCGCTGGTGTTCGTGTCCGGCTTGACGGCGGATACTTCGCTGCCGGTCACCCGCTCGATTGACCTGTTGCGGGCGATGGGTTTTCACGAATTGGTGTCCCGCAGCATGGTGATTCTGAACGACAGCCGCAATAAATTCGATCCGCAAGCGCGAACGTATCTCACGGAGCGCTTCGGGCAGGCAGGAGCATCAGTCGAATTCATGCCGTACGACCCGTTTCTCGCGAAGGGTGGGATAATCGACGTCCAGCATGAGTTGGCTAAGAAGACCCGACTGCGGCTATTCGAGATCACTGCGGCGTTGGCGGACAAGTACATTCCGGATGCCGACAGGCCGCGTTAATGGCCAAAGTTTCGTTTCCGGCGCGGTGTGCGGTTGCCGTCGTCTGTGGTGAACACCTGCTGTCGCAGGTGTATCCGGCGTCGGTCCCGATCGAGGTCTTCCTCGACAATGTCGTCGAGCTGCTCAACGATGAACTGAAGCGCCGCGGCTTAGCCGGGCTGGAACCCGGTGTCGGATACGAGCTGCACAAGGCAAACGGTGTGCGGCTGGACATCACCAAGACCCTAGACGAACTCGGGGTGGAGGACGGCGCCACGCTGGCGCTGGTTCCCGCTGTTGCGGGCGAATCGTTCGAACCGCAATACGAGTCGCTGTCCACGGGGCTCGCTCGGATCGGCAAGAAGCTGTTCGAATCGGTCACCGTTCAAACCGCGTCGCACACCGCGCTGTTCATCTTGGCGATGTCGGCCGTGACAATCCTGGGATTGGCGCTACGTCAACGCACTTCGACCGACTCGCTGATGTCCTCGAGCGTGACCGGGGTCGCCGGTGTGTTGGCCGCCGGTGGAGCCGTGACGGTCTGGCGATGGTGGCCGTATCGCCGCGACATGATCGACGGTCTGGGTTGGCTGGCGGTGCCACTGCTCGCGGTGAGCCTCGCCGGCGCCGCGCCCGGGCGGCTTGGCTCGGCGCATCTATTTATCGCAGCTCTGGCAGCATCGGTGCTCACGTGCGGGGTTGCCGGAATGACACGTCGCCATCTGAACGTCGCGGCGACGATTGTGACGCTGTGCGGCCTCGGTGGGACGGTCGCCGCGGCCCGGATGTGGTGGCCGATCCGTCCGCAGTGGCTCGGGATGTGCACTTTGGCCGTGTTGTTGTTGGTGCTGACCATGGCTCCGACGGTTGCGTTGTGGGTGGCGCGGATCCGTCCACCGTATTTCGGGTCGATCACGGGCCGCGATCTGTTCCGTCGCAGTGCCGGTTTGCCGGTCGACGCAGTCTCTCCGGTGACCGAGGGCCCCGAGGAGGAAGCCAACCCGGATACGACGCCACGTGGTGCGCAGATCGCTGCCGCAGCGATCCGTGCCAACAGCGTCCTGACGGGAATCTGCGTGGGTGCCGGGCTGGCGTTACCCGCCGCGGTCTGGGCCACCCTGATGCCGGGTCACGACCGCGGTGCGGCGGCGGCGCTGCTGTGCACGTTATTCGTGGTGATCTTCATCAGTCGCGGGCGTGTGTTCGCCGACAAGCACCAGGCGGTTGCGTTGGTGTGCGCCGCGGCCGCGGCAGTATGCGTAGGCGTCGCCAAATACGTTCTGCACCAACCCGTTACATCGGGGCACGCCGTGTTGTGGAGCGCCATGGTGTTGGCCGGGTTCGGAGCAGCCGGACTGGCAGCAGCGTTGCTGGTGCCGATTACCCGCTTCACTCCGCTGGTACGGATGATCGCCGAGTGGGTGGAGATTGCGGCAATCATCGCCGCGCTGCCGCTCGCCGCCTGGATCGGCGGCTTGTTCACCTGGGTACGCATGCGATGATCCGAATGCAGCGCGCGGCGACGCTAGCGTTGGCAGCCCTACTCGGTTCGGCGTGGGCGAGTCTTCCTGCGGCACAGGCGATTCCAGCACCCAGCGTCGACCCCGGCCGGGTGCCGGCGGACGGTAAACCCGCTCCGGATCAGCCGATGCGGCAGAGCTTCGCGTGCGCCCGAACGATCACCGTCGCCGATCCCAGCGTGGCCGCCACCGCTCCGGGGTTCACGATGCTCAACATCAGCAAAGCCTGGCAGTACTCCACCGGCAACGGGGTACCAGTGGCAGTCATCGACACCGGCATCAACCCGAGTCCGCGGCTGCGCGTGGTCGCCGGCGGCGACTACATAATGGGAGCCGACGGGCTGACGGACTGCGACGCGCATGGAACTGTCGTGGCGTCGGTCATCGGCGCCGCTCCGCAGGGCACTCCGATGCCGGCCGCGATGCCGAGCGCGCCGGCCTTCCCGGCGCCGGCGGGTCCGCCGGCGACCGACTCGGGACCTCCGCCGCCCGGCGGGTCTCCGCCCCCACCCGCGCCTCCGCCGCCTCCCACGCCGGTCACGGTTACCCAAACTGTGCCCGCTCCGCCGCCACCTCCGCCGTCCGATGTTCCCTCAAACGGACCGGGCGACCCCACGGTCGAGCAGGCCGACGATCCCGAGGTGCCCCCACCCGCGCCGGGCGCGCCGGACGGGATCGTCGGTGTCGCCCCGCACGCGGTGATCATTTCGATCCGGCAGTCGTCGCGAGCGTACGAACCGGTGAACCCGGCGCCCGGCGACACAGAGGGCCGCAAAAAAGCGGGCACCGTTGCGACGCTCGCCAACGCCATCGTCCACGCGGCCAACATGGGCGCCAAGGTGATCAACGTCAGCGTGACGGCGTGCGTGTCAGCCGCCGATCCGCTGGATCAAACCGCCATCGGCGCCGCCGTCTGGTACGCCGCCACCGTCAAGGACGCAGTGATCGTCGCGGCCGCAGGAAACGACAGCGAAGACGGCTGCGCGCAAAACCCCTCGTTCGACCCGTTGAACGCGTCCGATCCGCGAGATTGGCACCAGGTCAAGACTGTGTCGTCGCCGTCATGGTTCTCTGACTACGTGTTATCGGTGGGCGCGGTGGACAACACCGGGGCTCCGATCAGCAAAAGCCTGGCCGGGCCGTGGGTGGCCGCAGCAGCGCCCGGCGTCGGCATCATGGGGTTGTCCCCGCAGACGGGGGGACCGGCCAATGCCTACCCGCCGATCCACCCGGGCGAAAAGAACATGCCGATCTGGGGCACCAGCTTTTCGGCGGCCTATGTCAGCGGGGTGGCCGCCCTGGTGCGGGCCAAGTATCCCGGCCTGTCGGCTCACCAGATCATCAACCGGATCTTGCAGACGGCCCACAATCCGCCGCGCGGAGTCGACAACCAGGTCGGCTACGGCGTGGTGGACCCAGTCGCCGCGCTGACCTTCGATGTGCCTGCGGGAGACCGACTTCCACCAGGGGCGCAGAGCCGCGTAATCACACCCGCCGCGCCGCCGCCGGCCCCGGACCACCGGGCACGCACAGTGGCCCTGCAATTTACCGGCGCGGTAGCGGCAGCCGTTGCGCTGGCCGGACTGATCGCCCGGGCGCGGCGGGCGCGATGAAAGCGACGACCTCGCTGGCGATCATTGTCGCCGTGTTCGGGTGCGCTCTGTTCGGCTGGGCCATGGACGGATACGTCGGTGCCGCAGCCGGTTTGGGGATCGGCATTGCTGCCGGCGTGGTGACCTGGCGGGGCCGGCCGCTGTGGTCGTGGCTGATCCTGTGGTGTCGGCGTCGTCGGCCCATCGTCCTGGCGGAGCCGATCACGGTGGCCAACGACCGCGCCGGCGGCGGAGTCCGATACCAGGACGGCGTCGCGGTCGCCGCGGTGCAGATACTCGGCAAGGCGCACGTGCCGACGCTGTTCACCGGATCGATGTCCACGTACACCGAGAACGCCCTCGACATCACCGAGCTGATCCCGCTACTGCATCAGAGCCTTGGCCTGCGAATAGCTTCGCTCAGCGTGGTCAGCGTGGGGTCGCGGCGGCGCAGCACCGGCGACTACCCGCGGGTGTATGACACGTTGATCGGCACGCCGCCGTACGCCGGGCAGCGGCAAACGTGGCTCATCGTGCGGGCCGCGGCCCTCGACAACGCCGAGGCACTGCGGTGGCGAACCTCCGTCGGTAGCGCGACGTTGGCGGCCGCACAACGAATCAGTGCGGCCATGCGCCAGCAGGGAATTCGCGCACGGGTTGCCACCGCCACCGACGTCGTCGAAATGGAGCGACGGATCGGGCAGTATGCACTCGAGCCACCGAACCGGCGCTGGCACTCCGTCCGAAGTGGGAGCGGTTGGCTGACTACCTATTGGTATCGACCCGCCGACGTCACCGCGGAGAAGTTGGCGCAGGCTTGGACGGGGCGCGCGGATGGGATCATCCACAACGTAACGCTTTTCAGCTCCGAGACGGGACGGGTCACTGCGTCCGCCACAGTGACAATGCGCACCGCACAGCCACCTACGGCTCCGCCCAACACGATGTTGCGGACGTTGCCGGGTGAGCAGGCGCACGCTGTTGCGGCCAGCTTCTGTGGTCCCATGCCCCTGTTGCGTGGCATTCGACGCGGGGCGCTGCGTGGCCCGCTGCCGATTCCGATCGGGCCCTCGGGCGTCCTGCTCGGCAAGGTCGGTGCCGGAAACCGGATGATGTTGCCGTTGGACGACGCCGGCGAATTCAGTCGCGTACACATCGCGGCCGAAGACTCCTTGGCCAAGCGGTTGGTCATCCGGTTGGCCGCCACCGGCGAACGGATCACCGTGCACACGCGAAACCTGCAGCGCTGGAACAGTGTTCGGATGCCGGACATCACGGTCATCAACCACACCAAGCCCATCTCGGGTACCACCGTCAGTGTGGTCGACGGCACGCTCACTCCGGCGCCGCGCCCGAACACGCTGATCTCCGTGGGGGATCCCGGAACCGAGTACCGAGGAAGCGCCGACGTTTTGATCACCCAGACCGGCCCTGCCACGGTGGACGTCTTCGCCGCGGGCCAGGTCCACACGGTTGAGGTCGAATTGTTCCGCGCAGAGAACCGCTACGTATCGGCGGAGCCGACAACGTTGCGCACCGCTGTCCTCGAATCGGTTGACACACCGTGACCAACAGCACTGCGACGGCCGCCGCGCGCAAGCGATTCGACCAGGCGATGGCGTCGCTGGACAGCGACACCAGCACCGCCAGGGCACGCTTCCGGGAAGCGACCGAGATCGATCCGTCGATGGCGGATGCGTGGCTGGGCCGGATCGCCACCGGCGACGAGGGCTTGCCGACGGTCCAGCAACTCTACGCGTATGGTTCCCGGCTACACCGCGAGACCAACCGGCTCGGCGTGCGCCTCTCGGCGCCGATCAAAGCCGGACCGTACTTGTCGATTTCGGTGACCGAGGCGTCCCATGCTGGGCTGGCACTGGCCAGCGCACTCATCGATGACCGACAGTACGCGAAAGCCGAAGCGTTACTGGCGGATTCGGCGCTGCTGGATTCCTGGGAGAACCACCAGTGGCAGCAGCACATCGAAGCCTATTTGATGTTCGCCGCCCAGCGCTGGCCGGATGTGATCTCGGTGGCGGCCACCGTCCTGCCGCCGCAGGCCATCATCATGTCGGCGGTCACCGCGGCCACCAGCGCGCTGGCCGCCCACGCCGCGGCGCACCTCGGGCAGGCTCGGGTTGCGCTCGATTGGGCAGATCGCGTCGAGGTCCGGGCGGGGCATGGGGCGCCGACGGAGAGGCACCGTCAGCGTCTCGAAACCGCCGTCACCGCAATCGATCCCAATGACTTCCCGCTGATCGCCGCCGACCTGGCGTACGTGCGAGGGATGGCGCACCGCCAACTCGGCGAGGAACACACCGCGCAGATTTGGTTGTCGAAGGCCACCATCAACGGCGCGCTAATTGAGTCCGCCAAAAAGGCATTGGCCGACCCCACACTCCACCTGGTCGTCACCGACGAGGAAGTCATCGGGACTCGCACCGACAAGTGGGACGTGAATACCCAAAGGTCTGCGCAACAGCGGACCGAGGAGGAGCACGAACAGCGCCGTAGCCAACTCCTGCAAGAGGGGCGGGCGCTCTTGGACAACCAAGTTGGTTTGGCCGAAGTCAAAAGGGCGGTCGCCGAACTGGAAGACCAGATCGAAGTGCGGGCGTTGCGGCTGGCGGCCGGATTGCCGGTGGCCAACCAGACCAACCACATGTTGTTGGTCGGGCCGCCGGGCACCGGCAAGACCACCACGGCCGAAGCGCTCGGCAAGATCTATGCCGGCCTGGGCATCGTGCGCCATCCCGAGATTATCGAGGTGAAGCGAGCCGACTTCTGTGGCGAGCACATCGGGGCTTCGGGCCCCAGGACCAACGAGCTGATCAACCGCTCGCTGGGCCGCATCCTGTTCATGGACGAGTTCTACTCGCTGGTGGAACGCCACCAGGACGGCCGCCCGGACATGATCGGGATGGAGGCGGTCAACCAGCTGTTGGTGGCCCTCGAGGTGCACCGATTCGACTTCTGTTTCATCGGCGCGGGATACGAGAAGGAGGTCGACGAGTTTCTCACCGTCAATCCGGGTCTGGCGGGCCGGTTCAACCGCAAACTGCGGTTCGAGTCCTACACTCCCGACCAGCTGGTGGAAATCGCTGTGCGCTACGGCAATCCTCGCGCTACCGTGCTCGAGCCAGGTGCCGCCGAGGCGCTGAACCACGCGTGCGCGACGTTGCGGGCCTACCACGCGCCGGACGGCAGGCATGGCATCGACGTGATGCATAACGGCCGCTTCGCGCGCAATGTCGTCGAACGGGCCGAGCGGCTGCGCGACTCACGGGTCGCCGCTCAGCACCGCAGCGGTAGGGGCTCGGTGACGATTGAGGACCTGCAGTCGCTGCGTTCGCAGGACGTGATCGCCGCGGTCGCCGACGCGTGCGCGGAAAAGCATGTGCCGATCGAACTTTGACCGGGCGCCGAGTCTGCGTCGGTGGCGTCGAGCCTGCGCTGAGGGCGCGTCCAAGGGCGGGTCGGGCACCCTGGACGCAGTCTCGGTCAACGTATCTGACTGAAGAGCGCTCCGCGCTATGCGATCGGATCGAACCGGAACACCGCGACCCGGCCCGCCAGCGCCTCGAACTCCTCGGGGGTTCCCTCGCGGACCATCCCGGAACGCTTGGCGAACCCCACCCCGACGGGCACTTCGGACGGAAACACCCGCAGCAGCGGGCGCGCTTCCTCGGCGCTCAGCTCGACGATGTTGACCCGCCGCGACCGGCGCCCCCGGGACAGCGTCCCGGTGCCCGCGGCCCGGGCGTTGGCCGCCCAGTCCGCACCCGGATAGCCGGCCATCACATAGAGGCCGCCGTCGAACTCGAACGGCGTCATCGGGGTGCTGCGCGGTTGACCCGACTTCCGACCCGGCACCGTCAACACCATGGCGGGGCCGGTGGGTATGCCCAGCTTCTGCACCGCGATCATCAATTTGTTCATCGGCTTGAGGTATCGCGGCGGACGTGGCTCGGCCATCTCAGGCTCCTCTCGCGAACAGGTGACGATGTTCAACGACCCACTGCGCGAAGGTCTGCGCCGGGCGGCCGAGGACCTTTTCCACGTCATGGGTGACCAGCGCGGGTTTGCCGAGTGTCGCTGCGAGCATGGCCATGTACGCGTCGCCGAACTGCGCGCCGAAGCCCAGGTCGATAAACCGCTGCCGCACCACGTCCGGCGGCGCCTCCAAATACCGCAGCGGTCGGTCCAGCACCGCACCGATCTCCTCCACCAGCTCGGAGTTGGTGAACGATTGGGGGCCGGTCAGCGGGATCTGTTGGCCGACAAAGTCATCGGTGAGTAGCGCGCGCGCCGCGACCGCCGAAATGTCGCTGTCGACTATCGGTGCGGTGCAGGCCTGCGCGTACGGCCCGGCCACCACGTCGCCGGCGCGGAGCTGCGCCGACCACATGCCGGCGAAGTTCGTCGCAAAGACCGTGGGCCGCAGACTCACCCACGCCAGGCCAGAGTCGATGGCCAGTTGTTCGACTTCCTTGTTGCGGTCCCCGCGGAACCGGGATGGTTGCCGGGAGAAGTCGTCGTCGGCGTTGATCGCCGACAGCGCAACGAGTTTGGTCACTCCGGCATAGGACGCTTGGGCGATCACCGAGGCGAGTTCGGTGCCCAGGGCACGTGAATTGAGAAACACCGCCGATGCTCCGGGCAGCGCGTCGGCGGCCGAGCCGACCACCTCCACGCCCGGGGGAAATCCGGCGGTGTCCGGCTCGCGGGTGACCGCGCGCACTCGAGCGCCCGCGGCCGCCAGTTCGGTGACAAGGGGACGGCCGACATTGCCGGTCGCTCCGGTTACCACGATGGTCATGGTGTGGCTCCTTTCCAGCTCCTCAACCAAGGACGGGCCGGAGGGTGGGAAAGTTACTACCGGACAGCAGTAACTTTTCCGGGCACCAGATCGTCGACGACTTATGAACCAACCGCAGTCACCAAACGACCACATCGCCGAGGCGTGGCGCCGGCACCGCCCGTACCTGGTCAACCTCGGCTACCAAATCCTCGGCGACGTCGGTGACGCCGAAGACGTCGCGCAAGAAGCGTTTCTGCGGTTGTCGCGCACCGATCCCGGCGAGATCGACGACATCCGGGGTTGGCTGACGGTGGTGGCCAGTCGGCTCTGCCTGGACCAGCTGCGTTCAGCGCGGGCCCGTTACGAACGTCCGGGCGACACCGAAGGGGTCGAACGGTCCGACGAATCGCGCGAGTTGGATCCGGCCGACCGGGTCACCCTCGACGACGAGATCCGCAGCGCGCTCCTGGAGGTCCTACGCCGGCTCAGTCCGGGGGAGCGGGTGGCGTTCGTGCTGCACGACGTCTTCGGGGTGCCGTTCGACACGATCGCCGAAACCGTGGGACGCCCCGTCGGCACCTGCCGCCAGCTGGCGCGGCGGGCGCGGGCCAGGTTCGCGGCTGCGCAACCGACTGCCCAGACGACGTTGAGCGACGTCGCCCCCGTCGAACACCAGCGGGTCACCGAGAAGTTCATCACGGCCTGCGCCAACGGCGACATCGCCGGCCTGACCGCGGTGCTGGATCCCAAGGTTTGGGGAGTGGGGACCGTCCTGGCCGAACCCGCGCCGCCTCCGCAGATCAACCATGGCCCGCACGCGGTGGCCAGCAACCTGCTGCGCTACGTGGGGCCGGGGGCGACACTGGTCAGCGGACCGGCCGGGCAGCCGGTGGTGCTGGCGTTCGGGCCGGTAGCAGCCGAGCGGCGGCTTTTCGCCGTCATCGTGCTGCTCATCCGCGACGGCCTGATCTGCAAGATCGAGGCGATCGCCGATCCCTCGGCACGCGTCGAGCGAACCGGGTGACCGTCACCGGTCAGCGGCGGCGCCCCGTCGCTCGGGCCGGGCCGCGAAATATCCCGTGACCGTCGCCGCGATCTGCACGAATTTGCGCCGCGTCGCCGGCGCCATCTCGGCACGCACGTCGATGACACCGCCGGGCCGCAGATGCGGGTCGAACGGCACCTCGACCACCTGCTGTCCGTGGTCGACGAACTCGCGGGCCAGCAGCGACCGGGTGCGTTTGTCCGCGTGCCCGTCCGAGTCGTTGAGCACCACGATGCTGTGTTCCAACAAGGTGGTCAGGCCCCGATCCGACAGCCATTCCATGGTTTTGGCGGCGGCCGAGGCTCCGTCGGCCCACGGGGAGGACACCACGATCAGCGCGTCCAGATCGCGCAGAACTTCTTGGGTGACCCCGGCGTCCATCGTCGAGCCGCAATCGATTACTGAGATCGAGAAATGGCGGTCCAGCCGGCGCGCCGCCTCCCGGTAGATCGCGGGATCGAGCACCTTGCGTGGACCCGACGCCGGTTCGCCACCCAACACGTGCAGGCCGACGGCGTTACGCCCGACGCGCTCTGTCATATCGGCGAAGGTCTGCAGGTTCTTGTCGGCCGTCAATTCCCAGAACGAGCCGGTCGCGCGGGGGTCGATTCTGCTGCTGAGTCGGCCGAAGGCGGTGTCGGCGTCGATCGCCACCACCCGGTCCTGTTGGCGCAGTTCCGCCAGGATCGAACCGACGCTGGCAGCGACGGACGTTTTGCCCACGCCGCCCTTGCCGAGCACACCGACCTTGTAATTGCCGCGCAACGGGATCCT
>NZ_JAFBAR010000124.1 GCF_019247635.1 Mycobacterium sp. | reverse complement strand
CGGCGACAATGCCGGGTTAGTCGGTAACGGCGGTAACGGTGGCGCCGGCGGTAACGGTGGGGCAGGCGGGGCCGTGAGCGCGTCCAGCACCGTCACCACCGGCGACGACGGCGGGGCCGGCGGGGCCGGAGGCACCGGCTCCGGCGGTACCTACGGCACCGTGGTTAGTCACGGGGGTAATGGCGGGGCCGGCGGGACCGGCGGGACCGTCACGGGCAGCACCGTTCACTCCGGCGACAACGGCGGGGCTGGCGGCGCTGGCGGGAGCATCGTTGCTGGTAATGGCGCTGACGGCGGCGCTGGCGGGGCCGGCGGCGCTGGCGGGGCCGTCATCGATAGCACCGTCACCGTCGGCGACGACGGCGGCGCCGGTGGTGCCGGCGGCAACGGCGCCTATGCGGGGCAGATTGGTAACGGCGGCGCCGGTGGGGCCGGCGGGGCCGGCGGAGCTGGTGGGGCCGTGAGCGGATCCAGCACCGTCACCATCGGCGACGATGGCGGGGCCGGCGGGGCAGGCGGCACCGGCAACCTTAGCGGGTATGTCGGTAACGGCGGCGCTGGTGGGGCCGGTGGGGCCGGCGGAGCTGGTGGGGCTGTGAGCGGATCCAGCATCGTGACCACCGGCGATGTCGGTGGGGCAGGTGGGACCGGCGGCACCGGCGACCTAGCCGTGTTAATCGGTAACGGCGGCAACGGCGGGGCCGGTGGTGTCGGCGGGGCAGGGGGGGCCGTGAGCGGATCCAGCACCGTCACCACCGGCGACATCGGCGGGGCCGGGGGCACCGGCGGCGCCGCCGGCCTCGCCTCGGATGTCGGTAACGGCGGTGCCGGCGGTAACGGCGGCACCGGTGGGGTCGGTGGGGCCGTCACCGACAGCAACGTCGGCTTCGGCGATGTCGGCGGGGCCGGCGGGATCGGCGGAGCCGGCGGCGCCGTACTCGTGCTCGGCAACGGCGGGATCGGCGGTGCCGGTGGGGTCGGTGGGGCCGGCGGGGCCGTCACCAACAGCACCATCTCCACGGGCGATGTCGGCGGGGCCGGAGGCTCCGGCGGTGGCGGCGGGATCAACATGATCGGCATCAGCGGCGGTCATGGCGGCGCTGGCGGTGCCGGCGGCGACTCCGGCGCCGTGACCGGCAGTCAACCCGGTACCGGGGATACCGGCGGGGCCGGCGGGGCGGCCGGCGCCGGCGGCCAGGCGATCGGACTCGGCAACGGCGGTGACGGAGGTACCGGCGGGGCCGGCGGCAACTCCCCGACCGGTCACGGCGGAGACGGCGGAGACGGCGCAGACGGCGGCGGCCCCGGGCTGATCGGCAGCGGCGGTGCCGGCGGCCCCGGCGGTAACGGCGGCACCGGCCCCGCCGGCAACGGCACCACAGGCCAGTCTGGCCAGTCCGGCTAACCTCAGCCCACGAACCTCCGTTCGGCGTGTGCTAACTGCGTCCTGCGACTTCGGATCACCCGCAAACACACACTGAAACGTACGAGTACGAAAACGGCCCGCTGACGTGCACGAACCGTCATGCACTGGATGCTGAACCACAAGGCAGCACAACCGGTTTCACACTGGCACTGTGGTTGTCAGGGGTTCGAGTCCCCACCGGAGAGCCCTCAAGCGATCCGGCATCGCCGCTATATCAAGAAACTCAGCCCGGAACTCAGCAGACTCGCATACAACAAGCGCGTTCTCATCAATGCCGCCGAGAGCATCAACGACCTCCGGGTGCCACCAGACAACCGGCTGGAGAAGCTGGCCCGCAGCCGCGCCGGCCAATACAGTGTCCGCGTCAACGACCACTGGCGCATCTGCTTCTGTGCAGCCTAGCTTTTCGTCGGAAGGGTTTACTCCCGCCAACGCTCCCCGAGCGCTTTCGCCGCTGTGGATACTTTCATGACCAGGCGACGCTTGCGGTTTCGGACGGGAACGAAGTGGTAGTGCTCGTAGAAGGATTGTGCTTGGTCGTCGATGGCATCGACGACGATGAGCCGGCCGCCGCCGATTTCGGATGCGGCGACGGCTTTGCCTAGTGCGTCGAGGAGTAGCTGCTCGCCAAATCCCTGGCCTCGCAACGACGTGTCAATCGCCAGGCGGGCGATCAAGTATCCGGGTATGCGGGAGTAGCCGCCGGCCATGGATCCCGAGAGGCCGTCGTCGTTGCGTACTACCTCGGTGGGGCAGATGGCGAAATAGGCGCTGACTTTCTGTTCGCCGAGCGGGGTCCATACGTAGACGTGCGCGATCCCGCTGCTGTTCGCGCGACGGGCATGGGCGACGAGCCAGGTATTCAGCGACTCCTTACCGCAGTCGAATCCTTCCAGCGTGTGGGCGTCAGTGAGTCGCTCGGACTCGAACATTGCTCAACGCCGGGTGAACACCGCTGGTTTCCGTGCGGCTGCCGCCAGCCGCGGCGCGGCGTCAGCAGCATCGAGTGAGGACATCAGTTTGTCGAACTGTTCGGGCTCCATCACCGTTACCAACTCGCGACGCAGGATGTCTTCGGCCCGTTGCATCGCCGCTTTCCGGACGAACTCCGACGTCTGCTCATGGACAAGGGTGGCGGCGCGCTGGATGCGGTCCAAGGTCGCTTGCTCCGCGCGAACCTCGATCCGCTTCGTTTTGACTGCCACAGCGACACCTCTTTCTTACGTTCAGTCATCCTCTGCTCGCAGCTGCCGATCACTTCATCGTACGGTGAATGTACGTACACGGCTAGTAAGCGAGTTGGACCAGCTGGGGACGAGCGCGATGTCTTCGTCAACGTGCAGCCCCGCTACGACGCCGAGGTCGCACACGAGCAACTAGCCGGCGCATTGGCAAGTACCGAATGCATCACCTGACCAAGAGTTATTCGTTGAGCAACGCAGCCGAAATCTGGCGCAGTGATGGACCATTTCCGTCGTGAATGTGTCCTGAGAACAATGTGCGCACTCGATGACTTGCACATTCCGTCATCATTTGCTGTCAGCAAGCGTAGCGTCTTCACAGCGGGACCCCAGCCCGTCACAATAGGAACCAGTTACCACCGGAGCCAGAGTGTGGCATGGCCCGGGCGGCGACACGCCTTGGGCCTCAAACAGAGAAGTGCCAACGTCATGAACACTTACCCGCGCCGCGAATCATCCACCCGCATGAGCGTTCGCACCGCGATCGGACTCGCGGCTTTAACGCCGCTGCTGCTCCTGGCTGCGGGGACTGCTTCGGCGGACCCGCCGAACGGCACCTATGACGTGGAGACCCCCCAGGGTCAAATTGGGTTATGGACGATCACTTCGTGCGGCGCCGGCTGCGCCAACATCCACGGTGGAGGGGGATCTAAGAAACAGGATCCTGACATCGCCGGGGGCATCATCGACACGCAGGTGTACAACGGTCAAGGGAGCTTCACGACGAACCCTTCAAGTCTGTGTCCGGACGGGACATCATTGACACAGGCACAGTCTTATACCGTGAATCTCACAACCATGAGTGGCACAGTTGCCGTTATCCCGCTGCGCTGTGCCGCGCACAAAGGCTCAGACGCGCCGTCATTCACGCGAACCTTCACGTTGACCAAGACCTAAACGTATTCGGACGGAACGCGTTTGAAATTTCGGCCATCGGCACGGAGCGGTCGTCCAGCTCAGTTGTCGCCACTATGCGTTCTCATCTTTGCGGTCGACCTTCGTCGGGAAAACGGCGCAGCTGGAGCGTCCAGCCGGGCTGTTTGGCGCCTGGGCGCAGGGCGAGGAAACGCATTTTGATGTATCTCGGCGCACACTTTCAGTGACGAGACGATGTCTGGCGCGAATTCATCGTAATAGCCATGTACGCTTGCGGTCGTCTGGGTTGGGTATGGCGGGGTGATTCCCCAGGCATACCGGGCCAGGCGATGTTGAACGTGACCGGTGTGGCAAGAAGGGAATATCAGGCGGGGCCTATCGAAGTCTTCGCCGGTTAATGAACCTGTATCGACGATGAGGAGGAGTTCGGCCTCGGGGGCGTGGTTGCCGCTCACTCATCTTGCGGAGCTTGGCCACAGGATCAACGAACAGTACTGACACGCAGGAAAACTGGGTCAACCTGCAGACATAAGAATCACGTAAGTCCTTCGTCCAGAAGGAACCAACAGAACCGTTAGCGGCGTTGACGGTCCAGGGAGCGGACTCGCCATCGATCAGGCACTCGCCGATGCATGTGAACGCTGAGATCCCGCCATCGAAGTCCGAAGGGGAGGAAAACCATGGCGATCACTGACGTTCCGGCCTTTGCCCACTTGACTGAGGCCGACATTGAGAATCTGGCCGTCGAGCTGGACGCGATCCGACTGGATATCGAGGATTCGCTTGGCCAGCGCGACGCCCGCTACATCCGCCGCACCATCGCCGCGCAGCGTGTTCTCGAAGTAGCGGGCCGGCTCGTGCTGGCCGGTAGCTCGAAGCGCTCGGCGTGGTGGGCGGGAACACTGACCCTGGGTCTGGCCAAGATCGTCGAGAACATGGAGATCGGCCACAACGTCATGCACGGCCAGTGGAACTGGATGAACGACCCCGAAATCCACTCGACCACATGGGAGTGGGACATGAACGCGGCGTCAAAACACTGGCGTTCCGCCCACAACTTTCGGCACCACAAGTACACCAACATCCTCGGCATGGACGACGATGTGGGCTACTTCATCCTGCGAGTCACTCGTGACCAGACCTGGGAGCGCTACAACATCGGCAACCTGCTGTACAACGCCATCCTCGCGCTCGGGTTCGAGTGGGCAATCGGCTTGCAGACCGTCGACCTCGAAAAACTCTTGACGGCCGGCCCGGAGCGCGACACCACCCTTCAGCAGACGCGCGAGTTCTCTACCAAGGTCGGCAGACAGGTGGTCAAGGATTACGTCGCGTTCCCGGCGCTCACCTCACTGTCGCCGGCGGCGACCTACAAATCCACGCTGAAGGCCAACGCGTTGGCTAACGTGATCCGCAGCATCTGGGCCCACGCGGTGATCGTCTGCGGGCATTTCCCCGATGGCGCAGAGAAATTCACCAACACCGATATGGAAGGTGAAACTAAGGGCGAGTGGTACCTGCGCCAGATGCTGGGAAGTGCCAACTTCGAGGCCGGGCCCGTGCTGCGGTTCCTGAGCGGCAACCTCTGCCATCAGATCGAACACCACCTGTACCCCGATCTGCCGAGCAACCGGCTGCACGAAATTTCGGTGCGGGTGCGCGCGGTGTGCGAAAAGTACGACTTGCCTTACACCACAGGATCTTTCCTGAGGCAGTACGGCGAGACGTGGCGCACCATCGCCAAACTATCGCTGCCGAACAGGTACTTGCGCGACACTGCCGACGATGCCCCGGAAACCCGTAGCGAGCGGATGTTCGCTGAACTGGAGCCCGGTTTCGCCAGAACCGACCCAGTGACAGGGCGGCGCCGCGGGCTCAAGACGGCGATAGCAGCGGGCCGCCAACGGCGCCGCGAAGCCGAATCGCCACGCTGGCAGCGGTTTTGATGGGCCAAAGACCCCGACCGAGTCAAGCGGATTACCCAGCTGGGAAGTTGTCAGCAATCGTCGGGGCGCGCCATGGTCAGCGGATGGAAACCAGTTGGTCGATCGAATCCCGAGGCAGGTCGCCATCGACGACGGCGGTCACCAACAGCTGATTCAGCGTGATCGCGCCTTTGTGATTGTCGAGGAACGCTGTGTCGGCAGCGTCGCGACCGGTGGCTATCCGCACCAAAGTTTGCCGCGGCGCTAGCAGCGTCGCATCGACCACCCGCCACTGTCCCTCGACGAAAGCCTCGGCGACCGCGTGAAAATCCATCGGATACGCGCCTGGGGCGTACACCGACACCAAGCGGGCTGGGACATGCACCGCACGTAGCAGTGCGACCACCAGATGCGCGTAGTCGCGGCACACACCTTCACCGGCGAGCAACGTGTCCACCGCCCCATCAATCGGATCACTGGAGCCGGGCACATAGTTCAGCCTGCTACCCACCCACGAGGTCACGTGCTCCAGCAGCGCTGCGGGACTGCGGTCGTTGCCGAATTCGGTTGTGGCGAAACCATAGAACTTATCGGCCTCGGCGTAGCGGCTGGGCCGCAGATACATCGACTGGTCGTAATCGGTTACCGGAGCCGGATCAGTCTGGCCCACGACTGTCGCCGAGTAATGGACTTTTAGTGTCCCCGTCGGCGCGTCGAACTGATGGATGCGGTTGCCGTGCACTCCACTGATTTCAAGTGGCGTGATTGGTTGACCGTTCAAGACGAAGTGCAGTGACTCGAAGACCTCGGTGCGCGGATGCGGCGCAACTGCTATCTGGAACTCCAGCCGCGTAGACGCGGTGATTTCGACCTCGATCTCCGCGCCCACTTCTCGTCTCATAGCGCGATACTGCGCCGGTTGCTGCGGATTCGCCAGCCGAGCGACGGTGCGAACGAAACAACCATTGGTCCGCGCGATCGTCGTCGCTCGTCCTCGGTGCTCACGAGTGGGCGACAGTCCAGCTGCTCGAAAGCGTTATTGTCAGACGAGTGAAGCACGTCGATCTCTTGGAGGAGAACTGCGCCATCACCCGCTCGGCTGGCATCCTTGGGGAGCGCTGGGTGTGGGTGATTCTGCGGCAGGCGTTCAACGGGGCCCGGCGCTTCGAGGACTTCCAGCGCGGCATCGGACTGGCCCGCAACGTGCTCACCGAGCGCCTGAACTGGCTGGTCGAGCACGGCATTCTGGAGCGTCGACCCTACACCGAGCACACCGCACGCGCCCTGAACGAATACCGGCTCACCGCCAAGGGCCGAGCCCTGTTCCCGGTATATGTGGCATTGATGCAATGGGGCAACCAGTGGACCGGTCTTCCCGCTCCGCCGGTGGATCTGTTGCACAACCCGTGCGGTCATCGCGTCCCAGTCCGCGTCGTGTGTTCGCAATGTGGCCGGGACATCGACGCCCATGACACCGAGCCGGTTATCGGACGAGGCCTGATCATGCAGCGCGGTGGCAGACGATGAGGGTCCATTAACGCCGGATGAGGAGGTCCGAGGGCCATGGAATGGACGGGTGCGCGCTATGCGGATACACCCAACGTGGAAGTCCAGACGTGGATCGACGCGTCGCCGTCGCAGGTGTGGCAGCTGGTGTCGAACATCGAATTGATGCCGACGATGAGCGAAGAACTGCAGTCGGTCGAATGGCTGGACGGGGCAACCGGGCCGTCGGTCGGTGCCAGGTTCGTCGGACGCAGCAAGCATGAAGCACTGGGAGAGTGGGCGACTACTTCGGAGGTCATCGAGTGCGACGCGGAGCGTGCACTGGCATGGGCGGTCGAGGATCGCGATAACCCCACCGCGATATGGCGTTTCACCTTGCACCCGAAAGACGATGGCACCCTGCTGACACAGTGGATGCAGATGGGCCCCGCCCGCTCGGGGCTGTCGTTTGCGATCGATCGCATGCCCGACAAGGAGCAGAAGATCGTGTTCGTGCGGACGCGTGAGTTCGAAAAAAATATGACCGTAACCCTCGAGCACATAAAGCAGTTGGCGGAAGGCTGATGCGCGCGGCCACCACGATCGAGGCATCGGGTTTCCAAGACTGGTCGCAACAAAGGGATTTCGTTGTCGAAGCCGAGAGGCTGGGGTTGGACATCTGCTGGGTAGCCGAAGCATGGGGGTCTGACGCGCCGTCGGCGCTGGGCTACTACGCCGCCTGCACCGAGCGGATGCTGCTCGGCTCGGGGATCATCCAACTCGGGACACGGACCCCGGTCGCGATCGCGCAGGCCGCGATCACGCTGTCGAACCTGTCGGGCGGCCGGTTTCTGCTCGGCCTGGGCGCCTCTGGCCCGCAGGTCATCGAAGGGCTGCACGGGGTGCCGTTCGACAGGCCGCTGATCCGGCTGCGTGAAACCGTTCAGATCGTGCGCCACGTATTCGAGGGCGGCAAGATCTCTTATGCCGGTTTGGAATTCAACATTCCACTACCGGGCGGTGACGCTGTGCCGATGCGGCTGTCGATGCGCGCTGAGCATGCCATCCCAATCTATCTCGCGACTTTGTCGCCGGCGATGCTACGGCTCACCGGTGAGGTCGCCGACGGGTGGCTCGGTACCAGCTTCGTGCCGGAAGGGGCGGGCGCCTACTTCAGGTATCTCGATGACGGTTTGGCCCGCAGCGGACGTTTCCGCCGCGACCTGGACATCTGTCAGGGCGCGGAAGTGGCCTTCGCCGACGACGAGGAGTCGTTGCACGGGATGGTGTCCGCACGCAAAAAGGAGCTCGCCTTTAGCCTCGGCGGTATGGGATCGAAGTCCACCAACTTCTATAACCGGGCTTACAGCCGGCAGGGCTGGGCCCAGGTGGCCGGTGAGATCCGCGAGCGGTGGCAGGCCGGTGATCGCGACAGGGCGGTCGAGTTGGTGACCGACGAGATGGTGTTGGCCACGACGCTGATCGGCACGGAACCCATGGTGGGGCAACGATTGCGGCTGTGGTGTGATGCCGGCGTCGATACGGTGCGGCTCTACCCTGCCGGTGACACGCTTGATGACCGATTGACCACCTTGGGCCGGGCGATTGAAATGGTGCACGGGATCAACAGCTCCCCGGGGACCAAACGAACCCCTTAGACCAGGTGGATCTCGCTCACATCGATGGACACCATGAGTTCGTCGGCCAGCAAGCGGCCGCCGGCGTCGCAGCGGTATGCGCGGCGCTTGGTCGGAAGCTTGATCCCTTGGGCATCCACGATGTCGTAGACGTATTGAATCGCAGCGAAACCGCCCGCGACATCGACCCGATAGTCGTGGCGGCGCAGCAGAAAGTCACTGCCGAAATAGAACTCTTGCATGGCGCTGTGGCTGGCGAAGTGGTTCGGGCAGCGGGCCTGTAGGCCAAACCAGCGCTGGCCGTCATCCTCGATCGGATCGATTTCGGCGACGTCGAACCCGGGCAGTGTCATCAGAAACGGAGTGGTCAGATATGTCCACAACGCGTAGCCGTTGAAGTAGGCGCGTTGCAACGGATCCCACGGCGTTGTCAAGCCGTGGCCGGCGAACGATTCTCGCGGATCGCTTCGTTCGGAGACCACACGGCCGTCAAGCTTTTCGATGGCGACGCGGTCCGGCGTGAAGTCGGTTTTCTGGTCCGCCGCGCCGAACGGTTGCACAGAAGCCCATTCGCGCTGCAGCGCAACGATCATTCTGCGCGGTAGAGGATCCTGTGGTTGGCCCTTCATTTCCCAGAGCTTGCCGCCACTGACGATGGTCGCCGTCATCGAGCTGAATTGGCGCCAGCGGTCAAGTCCGCCGTGCGCGTCGAGCACGGCATCGAGCAGGTCGGTCACGCCAGGACTGGCTTTGCCGGACATCATTGGATCATAGGCCGTGAGTGTGCGCCTTTGAAGGACGTCACAGCATCACCCGGGTGTCCCCGTCACTACCACGTATTAACCGGGATCGGCTGAGGATCTGTCCGGCGGAATTTCGACCGTGTGGGGTGCGCTCATGGTGGCGTAGGCGTCGGAGATGGCGAGCTCAGCAATCGACCGGCAGCGCAGAAACCTTGGGCAAGAGAGGAATAGCTCATGTCCGCGATCCACTTTCACGAGGTGAGCACCTCGACCCCGGATCAATTCATCGCCGGGCTAACCGATTTCGGACCGGGCCGATCCCAGGCGTTCGAGAACAGCGCCGACGTGTACCGGGCGGTGCGATGAACGGCAGCCGGCCCCGTCCGGCCACCGAAACAGACTGCAGCACTGCCGATCCCGACGGAACGGTACGAAGCGCCGCCAATGGCGGACTTGCAAAGGTAATCGAAAGACTCCGCACCAAACGGGCGCAAAGACGTCGTGAGCAACGGGAATTCAAAGCATGGTTAGAGATAACCGCCGAACCACTTTGGTAACACCTCTATACGCCCACGCGGTGTCTTGATCGTTTGACCAGGGTGGGTCCGCGGGCACGAGCGTGATCGCCGCACCCACGACGCGCCGAGATCCACTCGGCCACGGTGTGGCTGGATGCGATCCTTGATCGGCGAATTATCCTCCGCCAGTGTGCGATTCAGAGAACTGCGGGCGCACGCGGATGTCGAGTTTCGGGTGGGTGTCTTCCACATGCGCCACCCGGTCGTGGGGGACCTGTATCTGCACCAAACCGGTTCAACATCCCGCATTCGGGCGGTCAGCACATGCCGACCTATCGTGCCGACCCCGGCAGTGACTCCTCCAGAGCGCTCGACACGCTGAGGTCGCTCAACTGAGGCCTGCCTTGGACACTTCGTGCTGTCCGTCGTTTCAGCTCCCATGGCCAGGTCATGAGCGCCCAAACCGCACCAACGATAACGATCTCTGCAAGTACGTAGTACGGCCACGGTCCTAAAACGTCCAGCACTGAGGCGTTGAGGGGTTTCCTGTTGAGGAAGCCGTAGTCGGTTCCCGCGATTGTGTTGAAGCCGAAGGTGAACGCCCCCCACGCCAGGGTAGTGATCACCGCGAAGCGGTAGTTGCGCCAACCCGGACGCATCCCGTAGCCCCACGTCAAATAGATGGCCGCCCACACAACGAGCAGGTGAAGCGCAAAGAACGTAAGAAAGCCATGGCTGGGAAAGTCTGGCCCGTTGAGATCCGGTGTGATCAGCGCCTGCGAGCTCAGGGGCAGACCCCAGTAATAGGTGAGGGCGAAGGCCCACTTCCGGTGTGACCACAAAGCGTAGGCCGCAGTGAGTTCGGCTAGATCGCACAGTTGGAGTGGCACGGAGTGGTCGATGCTTGGCTGGATCAATTTGTAGACCAGAGCGACGCCGAATATCGTCACGGTCAGAGCGCCCAGGACGCGACCAAGCACCCGGGCCTGCGAATCGGTTTGGCGGCGGCCGATCCAAACCAACGCAGCGGAACCGATCGCGAACACCAGGAGCACTATCCAATGCGACAGGCCGTAGGCGACGAACTGTCGCGTCGCAGAGATCGGCGCCGAATCCGCCGCCATCAAGTGCTTGTAGCTTGCCGTGAGGTCAAAGCTGGCGCTGTCAATGATCATTTTGATGTCCTTTCCGGTGTTCCTGTCGTTCCATCGCGCTGCGCTCATTCGACCGAGGGCCAAATAGCTCAAGCGACTTAATCCATGGCCGGCGCGCGTCCGTCGACGGGGCCCTTCGTAGCCGCGGCGCCGAGACGTTGCCGGAACGCCGGCACGCTGTAGCCGACCACCGCTGCGTCGGTGCGGGCGCGCACCGACGCGGAGCGCGGCAGGCCGAACAGCGGGCCTACTTCGCCGAAGTGGTCACCGGGCTTGGCAACTCGCAGCACTTGCTCGCCACCGCCCGGTAGTTGCCGGATCAGCTCGAGCTCTCCGTCGGAGACGATGTAGATCAGGTCGGCCAGCGCGCCTTGGTTGAACAGAACCGTTCCGGCCTTGAGATGAATCGTCTCGTGCGCGCGGTTGACCAAGGTCGTAGTTGGCACCATCTCAATCACCCGATCGGCGAGCGGTAGCAACCGGGGATCATGTGTGGCCACGACGACGATGCGATCGCCGCTCGCAAGGCTGCGAATCAGCCGTAGCATCTCCTCGACCTGGAGGTAGTCGAGGTGGGCGGTCGGTTCGTCAGCCAGAATCAGCGGCGGATCCAGGGCGATCGCGCGCGCCACGGCTACCCGTTGTTGTTGGCCGCCGCTGAGATCACCGGGACGGTGGGACATCCTGTGCTGTAAGCCAACACGGGTCAGCAGCTCTTCGGCGCGCGCACGCGCGGCGCTGCGGGAGACTCCTGCTGCGCGTAGCGGCACGAGTACGTTCTCGAGCGCCGTCAGGCTTGGCACCAGGTTGAACGCCTGGAACACAATGCCTACGTGGTGGCGCCGGTATTGCGACATCGCGCGGCGATTAAGCGCGGTCACGTCCACGTCATCGACTGTGATCCGGCCGGACGTTGGCGTCAGTAGTCCGCCGAGGCACGACAGCAATGTCGTTTTCCCGCAACCACTTGGGCCAAGCAGGATGTTCAACGAGCCGGGGTCGAGGTCGAGGTTGAGGCCGTCGATTGGGCGGATGGTGTTGCCGCCGCTGGGGTATTCGACGACGAGGTTTTGAGTGTGCAGACCGGACATGGTTAGGGACCTCCAAATGCGTGTGCGGGATCGACGGTGGCAGCCCGTTGGACTGCCGTGGCGCTGGCCAGCAGTCCGACCAGGACTGCGATTACCGCAAGAAGCGGATAGGCCGAAGCGGGCTCGATGACGTTCATCGGGAACAGGGGCGCCAGCAGGTGTGAAAGTCCCGCGCCGAACGCCGCGGCAAGGACGGCGACGAAGATCGCCTGCAGCACCAGGCCGGCCAGGACCGATCGCGTCGAGACGCCAATCGCTTTGAACACCGCGAAGTCACGCATGCGCTCGAGCGCCGACAGGTAGACGACGGCTCCGACGATCAGCGCCGCAACGATCCACAGCAGAATGGCGACGATCCTGATCGCCTCGACCGCAATTTTGGTGGGCCGCATGAGGTCATCGACCGCCACCGTGCGATTGACGACCCGGTAGCCGTCGGGGACCTGTGTGAGCGTGCCGCGGATCCCGATCGATCCGACTAGCGCCTGCCCTTCGTAGGCAAGTTGCTGGATACCCTCGGTCGTCACAAAGAGGTTCGGCGTCTTTGCGAGTGAGGTGGAATTGTTGACGATGCCGACGATCGTCATTCTGCGCGAACCTACCTCGAGCTCGTCGCCGATTTCGCGGTCGATCGTGCTCGACACCGCAATCTCGTCGGGGTGCGACGGCGCCCGGCCGGACGACATGGCTGGCATGCCCGGACCGTCGGCGGGTGCACCGAACACGGCGGCGTCGCGGGTCGCGTCGCCGCTTTTGAACGTCGCCCCTTTGTACAAGAGGGGAGCGGCGGCCACTACGCCCGGGGCGCCGGCGATTGCCTGCAGCTCTGACGCTGGGAAGGGCGCGGAGCCCAGGAATGGGCCGGTTGCACCGGATTTGATCAGGAACTCGTTGACGCCGAGGGAATCGACTGTGCGCTCATCCTCTACCCGGAACCCGTGGGCGAGCCCGGTGAGGACGAGTGTCATCGCGAATACGAGACCCGTGACGACGATCGCGATGACGAAACGCCATCTGCGCCATTGCATGTCACGCAGTGCTGTGAATAGCATTATCAGTGCCAACCTTTCGGAGTTTGTCGCGCACGCGGCGTACCGGTACCGCCTGAAAGTGCTTGGTGCGGAGTGCCTCTCCCTGTACCGGTGAGCGCAACGTAAAGGGCGATGAGCGCGCCGACGGTGGTGAAGACGGCCGCGGTCGTTGGGATGACCTGCAGCCACAGCGAAGCATAGTTGTGAACATGCGCTGTGCCTCGCGCAGCAATGCGCATTACAAACACAACGGCGTCAGAAATATCCGACTCCGCATGCTTGAGCGCCTTCGTCGCGGCCAACCGACCGAAAGCCGAACCTACGCCCACAACTCGATTCCGCTGTCCCGCCTCCAGATACGGCGCGGGCGGCGCGGGCAACGTCACGGTGGTGGTCACGGCGTCCTCCCTCATCTGTGGTGTGCCGAACTCTCGGCGGGGCGATGCATTTACCATCAGGGCACTGCGGCAGGGCTGGGGATGCCGCATTGATCCCGGGTACTGGCAGGGACAGGATCAGCGCAAGTGGTGCAGAGGGAGCAGATTAGCCAAATAAGTCTCTGCGACACTCCACGATCAGGTAGCAGGGGCTGTTCGGAGCTGCGAATGCGCTCAGACGACAATGGGCACGACGCGTGGCGGCTGAACCTTGTCCTGCCACTACCAGGATCAGCGGGGTTAGGTTGCCAATTGGCAAGCGGGAATTCCTAACGGCTACGGTGCGTCCTTAGCGGCGCATCGATCAGCAATCGAGCGCGAAGGGACAGCTCGTGAGCCTGCTCATACATCCGAGGATCGTCGGCCCGTCAAGCGGCTCCGCCGTCGGGCATGCCGTGTGTCCGGCTGGCGGGTCCGGCCTATGCAAGCGCATCCACGCACGAAAACGACTGTAGAAAGGAATGTCTCATGACCTCGTTTCATTTTCACCACACGACCATCTCGACCCCTGAGCAGTTCGTCGCCGGGCTCACCGACTTTGGGCCGGGCCGACAGAAAGTCTTTGCCAAAAGCGCCTACTCATACCTTAGGGTGCATCACCTCGGCGTCCATGATGCCGATGTCACCGAGGGCTCGGGTGGCGTCTGGGAACGCCTGCTGTATGACTGGTCCGATCCTAACCGCGTCGCGGCCAAGACAATTGACTCCAACGTGTTCGGCGGCGCGTCGGGCTACAGGTACACCCTTACGCGGCGGACCGATGGAACGACCGACGTAGATGTCGTCATCGTACGCGAGGGCAAGAACTTCAGAGGCCTTGTTCTCTCGGGCTTGCTCGCAACCGTCGCCAAGGGATCCTTGCGAAAGGCATTTGTCAACAGCGTCAAGACGATCGAGGCCCGCAGCGACGCGAACGCAGCGGACAGCTCATAGCGGCGGTCCATCGGCGAGAAAGGTGACCAACATGATTGACACGAACGAGTTGTTCCTGATTACCGGCGCCACCGGCAACACCGGCGCGCACACCGTGAGGTTGTTGCGTGAACGCGGTCTTCGCGTCCGCGCCTTGGTACACAGCGTCGATGAGCGCGCGGACCGGTTGCGCGAACTGGGCGCCGAAGTCGTGCAGGGCGATCTGCTGGACTTTCCCTCGGTCAGCGCCGCGGCTGCCGGGGTGCATGCGGCCTACTTCAACTACCCTGTCGCCCCGGGCTTGGTGGAGGCCACCGCGAACTTCGTGCAGGCGGCCAGCGAGGCCGGCGTGCGTGCGGTGGTAAATATGTCACAGATCTCGGCGCGTCGGGAAGCCAAGAGCAATGCCGCGCGCCACCATTGGCTCGCCGAACGGCTGCTGGACCGCAGCGCGCTGATCACCACCCATCTGCGGCCCACCTTCTTTACGTTCTTTATGAACATGTTCTGGATCCGCGACAACGACGAAGGCGTCTATCGTCTGCCCTTCGCCGAGGCCCGCCACGCCCCCATTGACGCCGCCGATCAAGCCCATGTCATCGCCGCCATCCTGCAAAACCCCGACCCGCACGACCGCCAGGTCTACCCACTGTTCGGCGCCGAAGAACTCAACTGGCATGAAATCGCCGCGAAAGTTCAACGCACCCTGGGCATCCCGGTGCGCTACGAGCCAATCGACATTCCCACCTTCGCGGACGGTCTGACCGCGGCCGGCGCCTCGGCGCATTTTGTGCAGCACATCAGCAACGTGGCACAGGACTACCGCGACGGCGTCTTCGCCGGGGTCAACAACCTCGTCGAGGTGATCGGCGGAGTCAAGCCCATCACCGTGGAGGACTACGTCGCGGCCACCCGATCCCGGTTCGAATCCAGCGGGCGCCCTCGTCGGTGAGCGCTGTACGGAAAAGGACCCAAGGGCGCCACGGACTCGGCCTGCCGCTCTAGCGAGCGGGGGAGGATAGCGACCGGAGTTCCTCTAGTGCTCTGGCCGAATCGCTACCGGGTTCGGCGCGATAGACGAGCAGATGCTGTCCAACGGCCTGCGGCAGATGCGGAACGTTGAGCTGGTTCCGGCATAGATAGAGGTCGCCGACCAGGGGATGACGCAAGTGCATGGTTCCCAACCGATAACCCACATTGGCTCGCGCCCACAGTTGGCGGAAAAGTGGGCTCGCGGAGGATAATTCAGCAATCAACGTGTGCATGCGAGGATCATCCGGAAGTGTGCCGGCAAGCTCGCGCAGTCCGCTCACCGCGGCATCGGTGGCCTCTTCCCAATCAACGTACAGCTCCCGGGCGGCGGGGTCTAAGAGGCGCCAGCGCAGGAAGTTTTGTCCCAGCGCGAATCCCGGTGACAGCGCCTGGGCCATCGGATTTGCGGCTAGGACATCTTGATATCGACTGGCCACGATTGCCGGGAACGGCAACTGATCGATCAGGTCGTCTAGCCCCTCGACTACTGCGTCCAGAATAGAGCGATCCCAGCGGCTGATGACCGGGTTGGCCAGTTGGTGCAGATATCTCGTGGACTTGTAGTCCAGCCGTAGCGCCCGCGCAAGCGCCTCGACGACCTGAGCTGACGGGTTCTTATCGCGACCCACTTCAAGTCGTAGGTAGTACTCGACGCTGATGCCCGCCAGGAGCGCCAGTTCCTCGCGACGCAAACCCTGGACGCGTCGTCGCGCGCCGGGAACCAGCCCGACATCCTCGGGACGCACCTGCTGTCGCCGCGCGCGCAGGTACTCGCCCAGCGCGCTGGCCTTTGCCGCCACGACTTATTCCCCGCCGGCGCCGGTGGTGGACGCGGCCGTCAGAGATCGTAGCTCCTCGAGCGCTCGGGCGGATTCGCTGCCGGGGTCGGCGCGGAACATCACCACGTGGTCCCCACCGGCGTACGGAGCGTTGAGCCGGTGGGTGTGAAGATGAAGGTCGCCGACTAGCGGGTGACGAATGTGGCGGAGTCCCAAGAAGTAACCCACGCCCGTGCCGGCGGACCACAGTTCGCGGAAACGCGCGCTTATCGCGCACAGTTCATCCGTCAACGCGCGCATGCGAGCGTCTTTCTTACAGGGACCGGCGAATTCCCGCAAACCACCCACCGCGCTAGCGGTCGCCTCGTCCCAATCAACGTAGAGGTCGCGGGCGGCGGGGTCTACAAAGCGCCAGTGGAGGAAGTTTTGTCCCGGTGTGAATTCGGGCGACAGGGCGCGGGCTAACGGATTTGCCGCCAAAACGTCTAGGTACCTGTTGGCCACGAAGGCCGGCACCAAGAACTGATCGATTAGTTCCGCTAACGCGTATGCCCGTGCTACTTCCAGATCGGTGGTATCCGGTCTGGTCGGGTTGGCCAGGTTGCGCAGATGTCCCGTGGCTTTGGCGTCCAGCCGCAGGACCCGGGCGAGCGCGTCGACAACCTGAGCCGACGGATGCTTGTCACGGCCCACCTCCAGGCGCAGGTAGTACTCGGCGCTGATGCCCGCCAACATTGCCAGCTCCTCGCGGCGCAAACCCGCGACCCGTCGGCGCGCACCGGGAATCAGCCCGACGTCCTCGGGCCGCACCTGCTGGCGCCGCGCACGCAGGTAGTCGCCCAGTGCATTGGCCTCGACAGCCATCAGTCGAGCTTAAACCTGTCCCTGCCAGTACCGGGGATAAAGGCGGTATCCCCGACCGATCCGCGCGGCGCCGATGGTTAGTGCAATGCGAAGACAAGAGCCTTTGCCGAACCAACGAACAGAGGATGCAATGACCATCACGGTTACGTTGCCGACAACGCCCCAGCCCTATTTGGAACGGGGGCTGCTGCCGGCCGATTTCTACGCCTACGAGGAGCTGCTGTCAGATTCGGAGCGCAAGAAGGTCGCCCGTATCCGCGAATTCTTCCGCACGGAGGCCGCACCGATCATCGACGACTACTGGGCGCGGGCCGAGTTCCCGCATGAGCTTGTCAAGGGGTTCGCGAAGCTGGGCCTGCTGGATTGGGCCGATCCCGATTCGCCGGAGTCCGCGCCGAGCAACCTGATGACCGGTATCACCGCGATGGAGATGGCGCACGCCGATCCGTCGCTCTCGGTGTTCTTCGGAGTGCACTCGGGGCTGGCGATGGGCTCCATCCTCTCTTGTGGGTCCGAGGACCAGAAGCGCCGCTGGCTGCCTGCGATGAGCCGTTTCGAGAAAATCGGCGCGTTCGCGCTGACCGAGCCGCACGGCGGCTCCGACGTGGCAGGCGGCATGGAGACCACGGCCCGCCGCGAGGGTGACGAATGGGTGCTCAACGGTGCCAAACGCTGGATCGGCAACGCCACGTTCGCCGACGTCGTGGTGGTGTGGGCCCGCGACGTCGAGACGAATCGCGTGCTGGGCTTCGTGGTGGAAAAGGGAACTCCTGGTTTCACCGCGACGAAGATCGAGAACAAGTTCGCGCTGCGGATCGTGCAGAACGCCGACATCGTGCTCGACGAGTGCCGGGTTCCTGAGGCCAACCGGTTGCAGAACGCGAACTCCTTTAGGGACACCGCCGAAATCCTGCGCCGGACGCGTAGCGGTGTGGCGTGGCAGGCGGTGGGCGTCCAATTCGCCGCATACGAGCTCGCGCTGCAGTACGCCAAGGAACGCACCCAGTTCGGTCGCCCGATCGGCAAGTTCCAGATGGTTCAGGACCTGCTGGTCAAGATGCTCGGCAACGCCACGGCGTGTGCCGGGATGATGGCGCGTCTGGCCCAGTTGCAGCACGAGGGCGTGTACCGCGACGAGCAGTCCGCGTTGGCGAAGGCCTACTGCACCGTGCGGATGCGCGAGACGGTGCATTGGGCCCGGGAGTTGTTCGGCGGCAACGGCATTGTGCTCGACTACAACATCGGCCGGTTTGTTGCCGACTCGGAGGCTCTGTACTCCTATGAGGGCACCCGCGAGATGCAGACTCTGATCGTGGGCAAGTCCGTCACCGGCCTGAGCGCGTTCGTTTAAAGGGAGACGACAATAATGACCACACAAGCAACGCAATCCGTGTTTTCCGGCCTCAAAGTTGTTGAACTGGCGAGCTTTATCGCCGCACCCGCGGCCGCGACGATGCTGTCGGACTTCGGGGCCGACGTCATCAAGGTCGAGGCGCCGGGGATGGGTGACCCGCAGCGATTGCTGAGCTCGGTACCGCCGAGCCCGGCGGCGCTGGGGAATTACAGCTGGCACTTGGCCAATCGCAACAAGCGCGGAATGTCGATCAACCTGAAATCCGAGGGCGGGACACAGATCCTCAAGCGTCTCGTCGAATGGGCCGACGTGCTGATCACCAATTTCCCACACGGCACCCGCGAGGGCTTGCACCTGGGCTATGAAGAAGTGTCGGGATGGAATCCTCGGATTATCTACGCCGACATCACCGGTTTCGGTGACACCGGCCCCGATGCAAAGCTGCCCGGGTTCGACCTGACCGCCTTCTGGTCGCGCAGCGGACTGCTTGCCGCCACCCGCGACGCCGGGGCTCCGCCTACGGCGCCGCCGTGGGGCAGCGGCGATTACACCACGGCCGTCGCGATCTACGCAGCGATCACCACCGCGCTGTATCACCGCGAACGCACGGGGCGGGGTGCCAACGTCGGCACGTCGCTGTTGGCCACCGGGGTGTGGGCAACGGGAACGCTGGTCTCGGCGGCGTTGGCCGGCGGCAAGCCGTACGAGCTGCATGACCGCAACACGCCCGTCAACGCGCTGACGAATCCGTACGCATGTGGCGATGGGCGCTGGATCATGCTGGCCGCCAAGCGATCGGCATGGCCGGTATTGGCCAACGCCATCGGTCGGTCGGACCTACTGTCCGATCCGCGCTTCAGCGATGCGAAGACCATCGGTCAGCATGCCGCGGAGTTGGCCGAACTGCTTGACGCCGAATTCAGGGCGCAACCGTTGGCGCACTGGAAGGAGGTCCTCGACGAGGCTCGCATTCCATTCGGTGTCATCCAGACGCCTGAGGAGGCGGCCGAGGATCCGCAACTGCGCGCCAACGACATCGTCGTGCCGATCGAGGGTGCCGCTGATCTGGACTACACGGTCAATAACCCGCTCACCCTTCGGGGGCTGGCACGGGTCCCGGCGCGGCGCGCACCCGAGCACGGAGAACACAACGATGAAATCCTCGCGCAACTGGGCTTTAGCGCGGATGACATCAGCCAACTACAAGCCACGGGAGCGATTCCCGTTGGGGCAGAACAGGAATAGTGCAATGACCACAGTGGAAGCAGCAACCGAGCTTGTACTCGTCGAGCGTCATGACGGCGTCTTAACGATCACCATCAACCGGCCGGCGCAGAAGAACGCGGTCAACCGCGAGGTCGCCGTCGCAGTAGCGTCCGCCCTGGATCTGCTGGATTCCGATCCGTCGCTGTCGGTGGGTGTCCTCACCGGCGCCGGCGGGACATTCAGCGCGGGCATGGACCTGAAGGCGTTCGCCAACGGGCAGACCCCGATCCTTCCGGGTCGCGGATTCGGCGGAGTCACCCAAGCTGTGGTGCGCAAGCCGCTGATCGCGGCCGTGGAAGGCTGGGCGCTCGGTGGTGGGTTCGAGATGGCGCTGGGCTGCGACCTGATCGTTGCCGCCGAAAACGCCAAATTCGGGCTGCCCGAGGTGAAACGGGGACTCATCGCGGGGGAGGGCGGTGTCATCCGCCTGCCGCGGCGCATCCCCTACCACGTCGCCCTCAAGGTGCTGCTCACGGGCGAGCCGCTCTCGTCCACAGATGCCAAGCAGTACGGGCTTGTCAGTGAGCTGACCGCTCCTGGAGCCGCGCTGCAAAAAGCACATGAGCTTGCTCAGCGCATTGCGGGCAACGCCCCGCTTGCCTTGGCGAGGGTCAAGCAAGTCCTGCGAGACACGCAGGGCCTCAACGATTCCCAGGCGTTCGCCCGTCAGGCCGAGGACGCGTCCAGTCTGCTGAAGTCCGAGGACGCGCACGAGGGAGCCCTGGCCTTCGCCGAAAAACGTGCACCCGTCTGGCGCGGGCGCTGACAACCAAGTAAGGGAGTAACCATCATGAATGCACTAAAGCCTGTGCAGCGCATAGCAATTGTCGGTACCGGCACGATCGGTGCGAGCTGGGCCACGCACTATCTCGCCCACGGATTCGATGTGACGGCGACCGATCCCGCACCGGGAGCCGAGGCGGCACTGCGATCCTATGTGGCGGCCGCCTGGGAGGGGGTCAAGACGCTGGGGCTCGCGCCCGGCGCCTCGCCCGACCGCCTGACGTTCACCTCCGACATGCATTCGGCCCTCGCTGACGCGGACTTCGTCCAGGAAAACGCGCCCGAGCGCCCGGAACTGAAGGTCAAGCTGTTCGCTGACATCGACGACGCGACGCCACCCGAGTCGATCATTGCTTCGAGCTCATCGGGCATCACGATGAGCGTGATGCAGGCCGAGTGCCGACGTCCGGAGCGGACCGTGATCGGCCACCCCTTCAACCCTCCCCACGTGATCCCGCTGGTGGAAGTGGTCGGCGGGACCAAGACCGCGCCCGAAACCATCCAGGACGCGATGGTGTTCTACGCCTCGATCGGCAAGAAGCCCATCCATTTGAAGAAGGAACTACCCGGCCACGTCGCCAACCGCCTGCAGTCGGCGCTGTACCGGGAAGTGGTCTACCTGATCGGGCAAGGAGTTCTTGACGTCGCCGACGCCGACGACGCGGTGTCGTGGGGGCCCGGCTTGCGCTGGGGGGTCATGGGACCAAACCTGCTGTGGCACCTCGGCGGCGGCTCGGGCGGCATCCAGCACTTCATGGACCACCTGATGCCCCGCATGGTCGCGGGATGGCCGGGGCTGGGCCACCCGGAGTTAACTCCGGAGCTCCAGCAACAGGTCATCAAAGGCGTCCTCGAAGAGGCGGACGGCCGATCGATCGAGGAGCTCGGCGCCGAACGCGACGAAATGCTGTTCGGGCTTTTGGCGGTGCGCGCCGAGCACGGGGCGTCTCTGGCGTGAGCGATTTTGTGAGCGGTTTTGTGAGCTAAGGAGACAACGATGCTGAGCGTGCTGTACGGATTGATGGCAATGACGCCCATCACCTTCGGTATTGCCGGTTACGTACTGGTATCGCGTCCCTGAGTTGCGCCGAACATCGGCAGCACGCTTCAGCCGTTAGCCATAACGTAATTCGCTACGCGGCATGCCAAATATGTTGACTCGCCACAGATTTCAAATCGAAAGGATTAAATCATGACTCTGACCAATAAATTGTTCGTCCTCGAGGCCAGCGGTGGCGGGCGGCTGTTCTCCATCAACCCCGACGGCTCCGACAAGACATTTCTGGTCACCGGATGCCCCGTCCCCGATGGTGTCGCGGTCGATGTCGAGGCGGGCCACATCTACTGGACCAACATGGGAACTCCGCCGGCCAATGACGGCTCCATAGAACGTGTGGACCTCGACGGCGCCAACCGCACCACCATCGTTGCCAGCGGCGGCACGTACACACCCAAGCAACTACATTTCGATGCTGTCAGCCGCAAGCTGTACTGGTCGGACCGGGAGGGGATGCGGGTGATGCGTTGCGACCTCGACGGTTCCAACGTCGAGACTCTGGTGCAGACCGGGCACGGCGACGAGGACCGCCGCGACGAGACGAACTGGTGCGTCGGGGTCGCTGTCGACCACGTCGGCGGGCATCTTTATTGGACGCAGAAGGGTCCCAGCGATGCCGGCTTAGGCAGGATCCTGCGTGCCGGAATCGACCTTCCCACAAGCCAAACGGCATCCAACCGCAGCGACATCGAGGTGATCTTCAAGGACCTGCCCGAACCGATCGACCTCGAAATCGACGGCACTTCACGGACGCTGTACTGGACCGATCGTGGTGACCCGCCACACGGCAACACCGTCAACCGGGCTCGGCTGGACACCATCGGCTTCAGCCAACCCGAAATCGTGTTGACCCACTTGATGGAAGGCATAGGTATTGCGCTCGATCCAGCCCATAACCGCATGTTCGTCACCGACTTGGGAGGCAACGTGTGGGCAGCAGCACTGGACGGATCCGGTAATCGCCCTATCCGGGCTGTGCAAGGCAACCTGACGGGCATCGCCTACGCCCAGCTACCCGGAGGATGCACGCCATGACTTTCAACGTGCCAACCGACTTCCTAACTCGACCGGTGGCCGTGATCGGCGCCGGCACACTCGGGCGCCGCATCGCGCTGATGTTCGCCGCGCATGGCGCCGATGTGCGGATCTATGACCTCAGCGAGGAGCAGCGCGGGGCGGCCGTCGACTATGTAACTGACGGCCTCAACGCTCAGGAACACCGGATCTATGGTCGTGTGCATAGTCACGTGACCCCGGAAGCCGACCTCGGCGTGGCGGTGCGCAACGCGTGGCTGGTGATCGAGGCGGTTCCCGAGAGGCTTGAGCTGAAGCAACAGGTATTCGGACAGCTTGACCAGCTCTCGGCCCCCGACGCCATCCTTGCCAGCAATTCATCGTCCTACGCCAGCCGCATGTTCTTGGACCAGGTCGAGCATCCCGAACGCGTGCTGAACATGCACTTCTACATGCCGCCGAAACAGAATGCTGTGGACGTCATGTCATGCGGCGAGACCGACCGCCGCGTCATTGATTTCGTGCTGGCGACGCTGCCGCGGTTCGGGTTCTACCCGTTCGAGGCACGCAGGGAGAGTACGGGTTTCATCTTCAACCGGATATGGGCAGCGGTAAAACGGGAGGCCCTGGAGGTGGTTGCCGAAGGTGTCAGCACGGCGAAGGAGGTCGACCGGATGTTTGTGATCAACACCGGCTCGGCGGTCGGCCCGTTCCGGATGATGGACCAGGTCGGCCTAGACGTCGTGTTGGATATCGAAGAGCACTACTGCGCTGAGCATCCGGAGTACCCCGAGGGCCCTCGCCGGCTGTTGCGCAGCTACGTGCAGCGGGGAAGGTTAGGTGTCAAATCCGGCGCGGGGTTTTACGACGACTACCCACGCGCAGCCGGCTCGGCAATCGCTTCCTGAAACCAGAGCACCGCGCGGTGTATCGCTGTGACAGCGACCGCGGCACCATGGCAATTCACTATCGGTAGCACGTTAATCTGCGATATGCGGAGCCCGTGGTGTGCGCCCGCGTGGTTGTCCCGAACATTCAACAAATCACGACCGTTGTGTCCAGCAGAAATGGGTAAACAAACACACAGCGGCGGGGCGCCAGGTTGGCAATCAGGTAACTAGTCGGAAGGCGGCATTGGATGGCGGATCACGAGGGCGGTCGGTGGGACGTCGGTGTTGAGGACGATGCGGTTCACCTCGAGCGCATCTCCGCGAGCAACAAACAGGTCTTCGACGATGTGCTAACACCGGACGAGGCCCGTGAACTAGCTGGGCTCTTGACGAAGTACGCAGACAAGGTCGACGAGGCCGAGGACTCCGGCAAGTCCAAGGATTCCGATGACTCTGAGGATTCCGGCAAGTCCAAGGATTCCGATGACTCTGAGGATTCCGGCAAGTCTGAGGACTCCGATGACTCTGAGGATTCCGATAAGTCTAAGGATTCCGCTAAGTCTGAGGACTCCGACGAGAAGGATTCCGGCAAGTCTGAGGACTCCGATGACTCCGAGGATTCCGACAAGTCCAAGGACTCAAATGACTCCGAGGATTCCGACAAGTCCAAGGACTCCGATGACTCCGAGGATTCCGACAAGTCCGACGACTCCGACAGCTCCAGCAAGTCCGGCAAGTCCGGCAAGTCGTCGGATTAGATACCAGTGCCGCTGGTCTGCTCGCCCGGATTCAGCAGGAACTAGAAGGCGACGTCGCGGTAATCGAACTTACTCGCTAGCTGCGCTGGGTCTTGATGTCGAACGTGAGATCTTGGCCGTCGACCTTCGTGACTCTCATGTGTGCGGTGTAGGGCCCATCTGGGCCGGTGAAGTGGCAGTCGAATGTTGCGCCCACTTTGGCCTCGACGCCCGAGGGACAGCGCACGTCAGTCGGCGTGAAGCCGGTCTTTTGCGACTCCAGGTTTACGACAGATTTCGCGGCTACCTCAGGCTTGATCACCATTTTGCTGCTGCAACCGGCGACACCGAGAACCATCGCGCCGACGAGCACGGTCGCGACGTAGCAACCGTAGAACGTTTGCCTCATGGGGTCAGATTTTGCTCTTGGCCGGGTAAGACGTCAAGCAAATAAGGTTGCTGTCGGCGGTGGCGGCGGGTGGGCCGGCGCGTTGATCAACTGCCGCCCCGCTCGGGCCGAGGCCAGGTGCCGCCCAGCACGCGGGTAATTGGCGGCGGTTAGTTCGGGCCCCGGCTACCGGAAGGACGGCGCCGTTGATCCAGGTCGCGAGCTGGTGGGGCCGACGCTACGGCTGCCACTTGTTACCGGACGATCAGCCTGCGGGCGGACTCACGGCATCAGCGGTAACCGCCACAGGGACATCCCGGGTTCAAGAAGCCATAGCCGCGTCACCGTCAACCGCACGATCCGCACCGCTCCGCTGATCATCAGGGCCGCCAGCGGCAGCTCGGCAAGCGCGGCCGTGGCTACCGATAACCACAAGGTGTCCGGTCCGGCGGTCATGACGTCGAACCACGCGTCACAGATCAGCAGCACCCCCGTCGTGAAGGCTGTGCGCAGTAGCAGCTGGCGACGCAGTAGGCCGAGCACCACAGTAGCCACCATGAAGCCGATCAGTATCGCGTCGAAACCTACCCAGGTGGCCGGCCAGTTATGGGCAACGTAGGTGGACGGCAGTGTGATTGCCATAAACACCAGCCAGGGGAGAAGCGCGGTCGCGCCGCCGATCATCAGGCCCAGACGCAACCGCCGGTGGCGCGCCTGCACGATGGGCGGCACAAGTTCGTCCAAGGGCTTTTCCAACCGAACGATCAACGCGCGCCGCTCGACCGGGGTCATCTTGGCGATCTCGGCGTCGGACATGAATGACGCGGACATGCGGCGTGTCTACCCAAAACGGACGGTGCCGCAAAACTCATCGGGGTATGCGCAACGCAAGGAAGTACTCGTGTTGGCGGTTGCGGTCGACGGTATAGCTGATCGCCTTGGCGACACCATCGGTGTCGTGTTCCAGCCAGCGCTCGGTGCGCTGGCGCTCGAATTCGGTCCATGAGCCCACAGTGAACCTCTCGAGGAACGTGTCGGGTTGTCCGACACTGTGATACAGCCGCCAACTGTGGCCACCAGTTCGCAGTCGTGATTGCCTGACTGCGGCCATTGCCCCCTTGAATTCTGCGAGGCTCTCGGGCGGCACCCGGTAGCGGACCGTGACCAGGACGGGTCCGTCCTCCGGGCATGGTTCAAATACCACCGTCGGTGTCGGCCAGGCAGTGGACACGTCGAGACTCAGCTTGCCGGTGCAAGGCCGCAACGGAAGTACGGCGACGCTGAGGGCAACAACACCCAGTACCACAGCGGACCACAGCAGCGCGGTGTGAAGACCCGCCCGCGTGGCGACGGCACCCCAGACGTAGGCGCCGATCGCCTGAGATCCCGTGGCGACCAACAGATACACCGACAACGCGCGCGCCCGAACCCAGCGCGGAAGGGACAGTTGCGCTGCGGCGTTCAGCGTTGTCAACGTGACGAGCCACGCCATCCCCGACAACAACAAAATAGGGGTCGCCATAGCAAACGGCAGCCAGGCAACCGCCAGCGGCGCAAGGCCGTACACGGCGGCAGAGCCCGCCAGCAGCAGGTTGTCCGACAATCTGCGGTGTAACGGTCCGGCAAACACAACCGCGAGCACGGCGCCAAAACCGATGGCCGCCAGCGCCACACCGTAGCCATCCGCTCCCAAATGCCATCTGTGGGCGGCAGCCACCGGCAAAAGAGCCAACACGGCCGAGGCGGGAAACAGGAAAAGGGCTGCGCGCAAAAGGATTCTGCGGAAATCCGGGCCGTTACGAACGTATGACAGGCCGGTCAGGATGGCGTGGCCGAAGTGTTCTCGCTCGAGTGGTGCCTTTTGCTTGGGTCGCTTCCACGACCGCAGCGCAACGATTATTGCCGCGAACGACACTGCGTTGATCGTGAAGACCGCCGCCACGCCGGCCAACGCCACGACCACGCCACCGATTGCCGGTCCGATCGCCCGTGCGGCATTGCCCGATACGCTGCCCAACATCGAGGCGGCCGGTATCTGCTCCCGCGGCACGATCTCGGGCTGAATCGCCTGCCACGCTGGCCCCGTCAGCGCACCAGCGCAGCCGATGGCCACGGTAAAGATCAACAGGGATACCGGGGTAAGTCGGCCGATGTATGTCAGCACTGCCAGAGCCAGCGTCACCAGCACTGCATAGGACTGCAGCAATATCAGCAACCGTCGCCGGTCGAACAGATCGGCAAGTACGCCGGCGAACAACCCCAACAGCAGCGTCGGCCCGAGACTGGCGGTCTGGACCAGCGCCACGATGACATCACTGCTGTGCTGTTCCACCAAGAACCATTGGGCCGCCACACTTTGCATCCACGTCCCGATGTTGGACGTGAGCTGCGCGATGAATAGGTCGCGATACACACGATTGCCCAACGGTGCCCATGCCGACAGTTGCCCGTTGTTGTCGGCACCCTCAGGACGCTGCGTCACCAGTGAAATGGTAGGCGCTCTTGGTTATTGCGACTGGACACAATGTGCCGATGGTGTGCCATTCCTGACCGCACTATCGCCGGCCCCGCGGCACTGCGCGCCGACAGCGCGAACGCGAAGGGTAGGCGGGTGGAGGCGCGACGGCGCAGGCGTCCGCCGTTCACGGCGCGTGCTCCTGCGCGGGTCTGCAAGCCGGCTCGCGGCCGATAGCCTGGCGAACCCCCGAATCTGGCCAGCTTGGTCCGCAACCCAACGCGGACAGGCGCACTCATCGCCATTTCGAGCTTCATCCGCTCGGAAGCAGCAGCGCGATTCGACCGTTTCCGCATCCGACCAACTCCGGGCACGGTGCTCATCCTTGCACGCGGCGTTGTCGAGCGCTCCCGCGCTGTCCGCACCACCTCGCGGGCCGGGCGACAACCACCAAGGCGCAAGATGAGCCGATGACTGTGCGGTCGAAACCAACGCGGCGTCGCACGCCACTGAACCGTTCGCAGATAGCGGGTTTCTGGGGCGCATGGACCGGCTGGACGCTCGACGGGATGGACTCCTTCATCTACGCCCTGGTGCTCACCCCGGCGCTGACCGAGCTACTGCCCCGGTCGGGTTATGCCGCGACACCGGGCAACCTCGGGCTGGCCGGATCCATCCTGTTCGCCCTGTTCTTGGTGGGTTGGGGCCTGTCGTTCATCTGGGGGCCGATCGCCGACCGCTTCGGGCGGACCAAGGTGCTGGCCGCCACGATCTTCACATTCGCAATCTTCACCGGGCTTTCCGCCGCGGCCCAAAACGTTTGGGAGCTCGCCACTTTCCGGTTTATCGCCGGTGTCGGAATCGGTGGGGAGTGGGCGCTGGCGGGGACGTACGTGGCCGAGGCATGGCCGGAGGACCGGCGGAAGATGGGTGCAGGCTATTTGCAGACCGGTTACTACGCGGGTTTCTTCTTGGCAGCGGCATTGAATTACACCATCGGCGTGCATTTCGGCTGGCGCGCGATGTTCCTGACGGGCGCGGTGCCCGTCGTCGTCGCGATTCTGATCTTGACGCGCGTGCAGGAAACCGAGAAGTGGAGGAAGACCGAGGCGGATGCCAAGGCCCACGCGAAACCGTTGCGTGAAATTCTCGGGCCACGCTACCGGCGGCGCACCTGGGTGGCCTGTGGCCTGGTGACGATTGCCATCGTGGGGCTATGGGCAGGCGCGGTGTACGAACCGTCGGCGGTGATTCAACTGGCCCAGAAAGCGGGTCTGGGTAAGAGCGACGCGACCAGAACCGCATCGTGGGCCACCGGCCTGTTGTCGATCGGCACCATACTGGGCTGTCTGACGCTGCCGCTGATCGCCGAACGTGTGGGCCGCAGGAAGACGCTTGCGATCTATTTTGCGGGGATGGCGGTCTCGATCGCCGGCAGCTTCGGCTGGGCGTTCTATCTTCCGAATGGGCTCGGGCCATTCATTGCGTGGTTATTTGTGCTCGGTTTCTTCGGCGGCAACTTTGCGCTGTTCAGCCTGTGGCTGCCCGAACAGTTCGAAACTCGCGTGCGCGCGACGGCGTTCGCGTTTTGCACGTCGTTCGGCCGTTTTGTTGGCGCCGGGGTCAACTTCGCGCTCGGCGCGGCGGTGCTGCACACGAAGACGTTGGGGCTGCCCGTCGCGTTGACGGCGGTCGCCTTTGTGATCGGGCTCTTCATCATTCCGTTGGCGCCTGAGACACGCGGCGAGGTGCTGCCAAACTAGGTGACCGACTAGTGCAGGTCAACGTCGCGGTCACCACAGTGGAGACCAAACACCGTGCAGGCATTACATTTTCAGCAACAAAAGAGTGCGGCGAATGGATTGATCAATCCGGCGGCATAGGAGTCATCGAGCCAATGTAGTACGTTTCTTTTCCGGTTGGGTATCCCCCGCCGTTGGTGGCGATGTGGACGTGGTCGTAGTGGTTGGCGGTTTCTGAGCCCATGTCCGCCGTCCAGCTTCCCGCACCGACGCCTGGGTAGATCTTTTGCCGCCAAATCACATGGTTTATGCCCCAGCGCTTCGCATTCGCCAAGGCATACCCGGCGATTTGGTTGCCCAGCTCGATACCCTCGGGGGACTCATGGTCCGGGATCATCACGTCGATCGCCAACCCGTTGGGATGCCACGGCAGGGGATCCTGCCGGTACCCGTAGATGGTGGTGATCTGGGGAAACAGCAAGCTGATGGCACGCTCCGCCCAGATCGTTTTGACCTGCAACCTCTCCTCCGACCCTTTGCCGGGGGGTAACGCGAACCGGAAGTCCTGGGCGCCTATGGGCGCGTTGGCCGCCAACGCTTGGGCCTCCGTGGGATTGGCGACGTTCGGCGTCCCGGAGGGGGCAGCTGCCGCGCTTGTCGGGGTTGCCGCCGGGGCCGCCGCCGGGGGCGCAGCACAGCACGGATGCTTCGTGCCCTGCGCGTAGATCATGGCGGCAGAGACGGCCAACGATGCCGCGATGGCCAGCCAGCGGCCCCGGCCCCTGACCGCCGCGGTTCTGCTCATGAAGAGCACTGTAGATCGTGGCGAACAGCTTTGGTGGGAGTTCGCACCAGTCAGAAACTGTTGACGTTGTAGCTGCTGTCAATGACCATGCCGTGACCGGTCGCGTCGTTGGTGAAGGTGATGCCGTTGCCGGTCGCCACTACCGTCCAGCCCTGCAGCTGATACGTCTGGCCCTCCACCACAACGGTATCGGGCTGACCTGGCAGGGCCATGCCGAGATTTGCTGTCCGCCAATTGAATTGGCCCGAGGCGGTGACAATGGCCTGGTCCTGGTGCAACACCAGCGGGTCTCCCGTCCAGTCGGGTGATGGGGGAGGGTCCATCGGGGAGTTGGGGAAACCCGCTGTCTGACAAACGACATTGGGGCCCATGCCGGGAACGCCGGGAACCGGGCCGCTGTCGTCCGAGCCCACTTCGCAACGCATCGGTGGTGACTGGATTCTCACGTACGTGCCGTGCCCTGCTGCGGGGTCAGCTCCGGCAAGCGGAACCAAAGTTAGTGCCAACCCAGCGATCATGGCTGCGGTGCCAGCGATGTTCCTCATACTGCTCCATTGTTCCCTCAGGCTCATGTCGGGAGTACAGGCTGAGTGTCACACGTCCCACGCCCTGTCGATCAAAGCGCGGCAGCCTGACTGTCGTGAATTCCTCACCACCAGACAGCGACATTGCGGCACACGCCTTGGAGCATTCTTGGGGTGCCGGTGTGCTTACTGGCTGCCGGTTCCGGCACCCGGGTGTCCATCGGTACCGGTGTCTGAGTCCCGTACGAGGAGTCGAGGTAGTCCGTGGTCTAGCCGTGTGCCGCCCGCAGCGCGCGTGTCGGAATCGCCCCCGGTATGGTCAAGGAGGTGTGCGGAGCCACCGGTGAGGTGCGACTCGACGGCCGGGTGCCTGATTTAGCGGCGGTAACAGCGATGGCTGCTGTGCTGGCACCCAGGGGGCCGGATGCGGCGGGGGCCTGGTCACAGGGCCGCGTCGCCCTAGGGCATCGTCGCCTCAAGATCATTGACCTGACCGAAGCCGGCGCCCAGCCAATGGTCGATTCCGACCTCGGCCTGGCGATCGTCTGGAATGGCTGCATTTATAACTACAAGCAACTGCGCCGCGACCTCGAAGGCGACGGCTACCGGTTCTTTTCGCACAGCGACACGGAAGTGCTGGTCAAGGCCTACCACCGCTGGGGCGACGATTTCGTCAGCCGTCTCAAAGGCATGTTCGCCTTCGCCATCGTCGAACGAGACAGCGGTCGCGTTCTGCTGGGTCGGGACCGGCTCGGTATCAAACCGCTGTATCTGACGGAGGACAGCCACCGGATCCGGTTCGCCTCGTCGCTGCCGGCGCTGCTCGCCGGGGGTGGCGTGGATACCCGGATAGACCATGTCGCGCTGCACCACTACATGACGTTTCACTCCGTGGTGCCCGCCCCGCTGACGATCTTGCGCGGAGTGCGTAAGGTCCCGCCGGCTTCCCTCATCGCGATCGAGCCCGACGGCCGGCGCACGACCACCACCTATTGGACGGCCGAGTTCACCAGGCAAGACGACCGCTCGGACTGGTCCGAGCGCGACTGGGAGGACGCCGTGCTGTCCTCGCTGCGCGTCGCGGTCGAGCGCCGGCTGGTCGCCGACGTGCCCGTCGGTTGCCTGCTTTCGGGCGGCGTGGACTCCAGCCTGATCGTCGGCCTGCTTGCCGAGGCGGGTCAGCACGGGCTTTCGACGTTCTCCATCGGCTTCGAGTCCGCCGGCGGCGTCCAGGGCGACGAGTTCCAGTACTCGGACATCATCGCCGAACGCTTCGGCACCGACCATCACCAGATCCGCATCGGAACCGACCGGATGCTGCCCGCGCTCGATGGGGCGATCGGCGCGATGAGTGAGCCGATGGTCAGCCACGACTGCGTTGCCTTCTACTTGCTCAGTCAGGAAGTTTCGCGGCACGTGAAGGTGGTGCAGTCAGGTCAGGGCGCCGACGAGGTGTTCGCCGGCTACCACTGGTACCCCCCGATGGGTTCGCCGGCCGCAAGCAGCCTCGAGGGATCGGTCGCGGCCTACCGGACCGCATTTTTCGATCGCGACGTCGCCGGCGTTGAGGCGCTGCTGGCGCCGGGAAACGTCGCGCAGGGCGATCCGAGCGAACGCTTCGTCACCGAGCATTTCGCGCAGGCGAACGCCGAGACCGGCATCGACCGCGCGCTGCGGCTCGATACAACGGTGATGTTGGTCGACGACCCGGTGAAGCGGGTGGACAACATGACCATGGCCTGGGGGCTGGAGGGACGCGTTCCCTTCCTCGACCACGAACTGGTCGAGCTGGCGGCGACCTGCCCTCCGGAGTTGAAGATCGCCCACGACGGCAAAGGCGTCCTCAAACAGGCCGCGCGTCGGGTGATTCCGTCGGAGGTCATCGATCGACCCAAGGGCTACTTCCCGGTTCCGGCACTGACCCACCTCGAGGGGCCCTACCTCGATATGGTCAGCGACGCCCTCTACGCGCCGATCGCCAAGGAGCGCGGCCTGTTTCGTGCCGATGCGGTCGAGGCCCTGTTGGCCGACCCGAACCGCAGACTGACCCCGCTGCGCGGCAACGAGCTCTGGCAGCTCGCCCTGCTTGAGCTCTGGTTGCAGCGCCACGGCGTGACAGGGCCCGCCGCATGAGCGTTATCGATCCCTCCGACGACCACACCGAGGCGATTACCCTAGGGCTGCACGACGCCTCGCCGCCGGATCTGGTGGCCGCGATGGCGAAGGACGTCGAACTCGAATTAGGTTGGGGCCGACTCATTTTCGGCCAGACCTTCGCCGACTCGAACACGCTGGCCGAGGCGATGCGGCGGGAAGCGCCCGGCCGGCGCGACATCTGCATCTACGCACGCGAATCGCACGTCGTCGTCGCGGGGGCCTCGACCGAACTCTTCATCGACCCCAGCCACACGTATCGGCTGCGTTTTGCATCCGGCTCACATCCCGAAGACGTGGGCCCCGCACCCGTGGGCTTCACAGTGCGCACACTGAACGACCCGGTCGACGCCGATGCGATGAATCGCGTCTACGTTCGCTGTGGAATGGTCCCGGCGCCCGTCGACACGATTTGGGACAACCATCTGCATTCGGATGCGGTGGAATACCTCCTCGCGGTGCGTGACGACGACGGCGCAGTCGTGGGCACGGTGACTGGCGTCGACCATGAAGTGTTGTTTTCCGATCCGGAGCTCGGATCCAGCTTGTGGACCCTGGCGGTGGACCCCGGCGCCGCATTGCCCGGGGTCGGCGAAGCCCTGACCCGGGCGTTGGCCGAGCATTTCCGTCGCAAGGGCCGCGCCTACATGGATCTGTCGGTAGCCCATGACAATGCCGCTGCCACAGCCCTTTACGAGAAGCTGGGCTTTCGCCGGGTTCCGGTGCTGGCGATCAAACGGAAGAACGCGATCAACGAGCCGCTGTTCACCGCGCATTCGGAGACGGTTGACGATCTCAATCCCTATGCTCGGATCATCGCCGACGAGGCGCTGCGCCGTGGAATCTGGGTTGAGGTGCTTGATGCCGAGACGGGCGAGATCCGCCTGACTTACGGCGGGCGCAGTGTGATCACCAGGGAATCGCTGTCCGAGTTCACCTCAGCGATCGCGATGTGCCGGTGCGACGACAAGCGCCTGACCCGGCGCCTTGTATCCGATGCCGGCGTCACCGTGCCTCGCGCTCGCCTGGCGACCTTCGACGAGGACGATTTCGAGTTCTTGACCGAGGTCGGGGAGGTCGTCGTCAAGCCGACGCGTGGCGAGCAGGGTAAAGGCATCACCGTGGGCGTTACCGCCGACAACGGTCCCGACGAGCTTGCCGCCGCCCTGGCGCGGGCGCGCCAACAACACCCGGAGGTACTGATTGAGCAGCGGATGCCCGGCGACGACCTTCGGCTGGTGGTGATCGACGGCCGGGTAGTTGCCGCCGCGCTGCGGATGCCGCCCGAGATCATCGGCACGGGTGACCGCAGCGTGCGAGAGTTGATTGCGTCCGAGAGTCGACGGCGCTCCGCGGCCACCGGTGGTGAGTCCCGAATCCCGCTCGACGACATCACCGAGGCCACCGTCGCCGAAGCCGGTTGGATGCTGGATGATGTTCTGCCCCAAGGAGATCGGCTCTGTGTGCGGCGCACCGCAAACCTGCATCAGGGCGGCACCATCCACGATGTCACGGCCAAGGTCAACCCCGAGCTGTGTCGGGTCGCGGTGGTTGCGGCTGAGGCGGTTGGCATCCCGGTCACCGGCATCGACCTGGTTGTGCCCGACGTCACTGGCACCGACTATGCCTTCATCGAAGCCAACGAGCGCCCGGGACTGGCCAATCACGAACCACAACCCACGGCCGCGGCCTTCATCGACTATCTGTTTCCCGGCCATCCCGGACAGCCGTTGGCCTGGACTCCGGAAGAGTCGCCGCGCTCCGACGTCAACTGACCGCCCGTCTGCTCATTCGCAGCGAGCAAACGCGAGGATTCCGCAGGATATGTGCGAACAAGTCACAAGCGGTGTGCCGCAACGTACGTGGTGTCGGGAGTAACGCGCGGCCCGATGTTGGAATCGAGAGCGGTGCGGATTGCCTCTGATGAAGGTTGCTGGTGCTATGTTGACGTCGCTGGTCCGTGATCTGTAGACAGCGTTCTACCTCGTGAACGGTTCCGCGCTCGCCGGTCTGGTCTTGACCCATTTACTAGCGGTTAGGAGAACGAGTGAGTACCAATCCCTTCGATGACGACAATGGCAGCTTCTTCGTGTTGGTGAACGACGAGGAGCAGCACAGCCTCTGGCCGGTATTCGCTGACGTGCCGCCCGGTTGGCGAGTGGTTTACGGGGAGGCCACCCGGGCCGCGTGCCTGGACTACATCGAACAGAACTGGCCCGACATACGGCCGAAGAGCCTGCGCGAGAGGTTGGCGCAGGGCACGGGTTCCTGACTCGCAAACCGTCCGGGGGTCGGCGGGCACGTCATGACTAACCTGCTGCGGGCACGGGGGCAGCGCAGCGTTCTCGTCGTTGCCCACCGACCCTCTCCGCATGCCTATCTTCCGCGAACTGATCGAACATGAACTCGCCCCGCGCTAAGGAGTGTCGTGCTGACCGCAATCGCTCGACTAGCCATCGCCGCCCCGCGCCGGGTGCTCGCCACGGCGGTGCTGGTCATGATCGGCGCCGCGATCTTCGGCATCCCGGTCATCCACGTGTTGTCGGCCGGTGGAGGGCTCGATCCCAGCGCTGAATCGTCGCGGGCCTCGGATCTGCTCTCCCGCAAGTTTGACCAGGGCGATATGGGTTTGTTGATCACGGTCAACTCCGCGGGCGGTGCACTAGGACCCCAGGCCCGCGCAGTCGGTACCGATCTCGTTCAGCGGCTGCAGCATTCGCGCAACGTCGCGCAGGTGTTATCGCCATGGAGTGCGCCGCCCGCCGCGGCGCACTCGTTGATCAGCAAGGATGGAAGGACGGGACTGATCGTCGCCGCCATCTCCGGTGACGAGATCAATGCCCCGAACGACGCCAAGCACCTGTCCGACGAGCTCGTTCACGACCGCGACGGCGTCACCGTGCGCGCCGGCGGAGACGCCACCGTCGCCTGGCAGGTGAACGCGCAAACCGCAAAAGACCTTTTGTTCATGGAATCGCTGGCGCTGCCGCTGAGTTTTCTCGCGCTCGTCTGGGTTTTCGGCGGGTTGATCGCCGCGGCGATGCCGGTGACCCTCGGCATCTTTGCGATTCTCGGCTCGATGGCGTCGCTGCGGGCAATCTCGCTGTTCACCGACGTGTCCACCTTCGCGCTGAACCTGGCCGTTGCCATGGGCATGGCGCTGGCCGTCGACTACACGTTGCTGATTCTCAGCCGTTTCCGAGATGAGTTGGCAGAGGGCCAGACTCGTGATGCGGCAGTGATCCGCACCATCGCCACAGCCGGCCGCACGGTCTTGTTCTCGGCGATGACGGTCGCGTTGTCGATGGCGACGATGGTGGTGTTCCCACAATACTTCTTGAAGTCGTTCGCCTATGCGGGCGCTACGGTGGTCGCCTTCGCCTCGGTCGCGGCGATCGTTGTGACGCCCGCCGCGATCGTACTGTTGGGCGGGCGTCTCGATGCGTTGGATGTGCGTGGGGTGATCCGACGCATCCTGCGGCGCCGAGAACCGCAACCCGTGCCCGTCGAGCAATGGTTCTGGTACCGATGGACGAAAGCCGTTATGCGCGATGCTATTCCGATCGGCATGGTCGTCACAGCAGTGCTGCTGGTGCTCGGGACACCCTTCCGCCATGTGCAGTGGGGCTTCGCCGACGACCGAATACTGCCCACCTCGGCGTCGGCACGCCAGGTCGGAGACCAGCTACGGAACGACTTCCCCGGCAACGGGATCCCCGCGGTCACCGTCGTTCTCCCGAACGCGACCGATTTGAGCCTTCCGGATCTGGATGCCTACGCCGCCGCCCTCTCACGGGTGCCGGACGTGTCGTCGGTCTCCTCCCCGCGAGGCACTTTCGTCAGGGGTGCGATGCAGCCCGGACCGCCGGCGGCGGCCAGTGGGATCAGAGGCGGTAGCGGCTTCCTGACAGTGGCTACCACGGCGCCGCTGTACACCGCCGCCTCGGCCGTGCAGCTCGACCGGTTGCACGCCGTTCCGACTCCGGCCGGCAGACCGGTGCAGCTGGCCGGCCAGGCAGAGAGTAATCGCGATAGCGTGCACGCGATCGCCTCGCGCCTGCCGCTGGTGCTCACGATCATCGCGGTGATCACCCTGGTGCTGGTGTTCCTGCTGACGGGGAGCGTGGTATTGCCCGTCAAGGCGGTGCTGATGAACATCCTGTCGTTGACCGCGGCGTTTGGTGCGCTGGTGTGGGTTTTTCAGGAGGGGCACCTGGGCGGGCTGGGTACCACGGTGACCGGCACGGTCGGAGTGGAGCTGCCGGTGTTGTTGTTCTGCATCGCTTTCGGCCTTTCGATGGACTACGAGGTGTTCCTGATGTCGCGGATTCGGGAGTACTGGCTGGCCTCGCACCACGGCTGGGGGGCCAACGACGAGAGCGTTGCGCGTGGTGTGGCCCATACCGGGCGGGTGATCACGGCGGCGGCCCTGATCATGACGATCTCCTTCGCGGCATTGACCGCCTCACAGGTGTCGTTCATGCGGTTGTTCGGGTTCGGCCTGACGGTAGCGGTGGTGGCCGACGCCACACTGGTGCGAATGCTGCTCGTGCCGGCGTTCATGCATGTGCTCGGCCGGGTCAACTGGTGGGCGCCCAACCCGCTGACCCGGCTGCATGCCCGGTTCGGGTTCAACGAACGCGCCGGGCGGCAGGCCCTGCGAGCCCAAACACCCTCGCGCACCATTGATTTGGTACCCGAAGGCGAACCGGGCTGACAGGCTGCCGCGGGCTCACCGAGGGCGGGCGAGAACAAGAATCTCGCAGGATTCGTGACGATGGGGCAAGCGTTGGGCGGCAACCTATCCGCTGTCGAGACGTCGTCGAAGGTCAGGCGACGTATCCGCGCGGTAGCACGGCGAAGTCGACGCAGGCCGCGGCCAACATATCGCCCAATTCCGAGGTCGCCGGCGCGGACAGTCTGAGCATCGCACCGGCCGATGGCGTCTTCAGGCTGCCGACGTTTTGGTTCAGCAGCAGTTGAGTGGCCTCGGTTTGGACGTCGGTCCAGCCGAAATGGGTCGTCATCAGGGTGAGCACGCCGAGTTCGTGACCGGAAGGGGACAGGATCTGATGGTGCCAGGCGCTGTCCGCCTTCGTTCCGCTGTGCGGCCTCAGCACGGCCAGGACGCTGCCGGTACCGCTTTCCAGACGCGCAGCGCCGTCGGCCGGCACGATTCTGCCCACCGGAGCTCCGCCGTTGCTGACGGTCGTCGTACCTGCCACAGCGAGCCCGAGCTGCTCGCCGTTGGCGCACGACAGGGTGTATGCGCTTTTGCCGCCGTTTTTGAACCCCAGTAACACGGCCGCTCCGCCTTTTTGCTGGGCCTGTGCCAATTGGGTGCCGTCGGCGGTGGTGAGCTGTACGCGCAACGCGTTGGAGGCCGAGCGTTTCACTTCTGCTGCGACGACAGTGGCATTCCCGAGGATCGGCATGGGGGGATAGTAAAGCGTGTCGACTTCGACGTGAACACGCAGGCCCGACGAGGGCTGCAAGGCTTGCCGGTACGCGGTGGCGGGTAGATCTCTTCCGACCAGAACGGAGCAACGATGAGCGAAGGCGTACAAACCGGAATCATCACAACGCACGTCCCGGCGCGGCTGGACCGGCTGCCCTGGTCGCGGTTTCATTGGCGCGTCGTTATCGGCCTGGGCGGTGTCTGGATTCTCGACGGGCTCGAGGTCACGATGGTCGGTAACGTGTCGTCTCGCCTCACGGAGAAGGGCAGCGGCATCGAATTGACGCCCGCACAGATCGGCGTGGCGGCGGCGTTTTACATCGCCGGCGCCTGCTTGGGTGCCCTATTCTTCGGCCACCTGACCGACCGCTTTGGGCGCCGCAATCTGTTCATCCTCACCCTGGCGGTGTATTTGGCCGCCACCGTGGCGACCGCTTTCGCCTTCGCGCCTTGGTATTTCTTCGTCGCGCGTTTCTTCACCGGTTCTGGCATCGGTGGCGAATATGCTGCAATCAACTCGGCGATCGACGAATTGATCCCCGCTCGCGTCCGCGGCCGGGTGGACCTGGTGATCAACGGGACGTACTGGCTGGGTTCGGCCGCGGGCGCGGCCGGTGCGCTGGTGCTGCTGGACACGTCGAACTTCCCGGCCAACATCGGATGGCGGCTCGCGTTCGGGATCGGTGCCATCTTCGGCATATTTGTGCTCCTGGTACGGCGCAACGTCCCGGAAAGCCCACGGTGGCTGTTCATTCATGGACGCGATCAGGAAGCCGAGCGGACCGTCGGCGAAATAGAAGAGGCGGTACAACGGGAAACCGGGCAACCGCTACCCGAGCCACACGGCAAGCCGCTGAAAATTCGGCAGCGCCAGACGATCTCGTTCCGGGAAATCGCCAGGGTGGCATTTACGCTCTATCCGCGCCGGGCGGCACTTGGACTGGCACTGTTCACCGGGCAGGCGTTTCTCTATAACGGCGTGACGTTCAATCTGGGCACGCTGTTGAGCGGGTTTTACGGAGTCCCATCCGGCAGGGTGCCGCTATTTTTTATCCTGTGGGCGCTGAGCAATTTCGCCGGCCCCCTGTTGCTCGGCCACCTGTTCGACACCGTCGGCCGTAAACCGATGATCACCATGACCTACCTCGGTTCTGCCGTCGTCGCCGTTGTTCTCGCGGTGCTGTTCGTGACCCAGACCGGTGGCGCCTGGACGTTCATCGCCGTGCTCGCGGTCGCGTTCTTTTTCGCATCGGCGGGTGCCAGCGCGGCGTACCTGACCGTCAGCGAGATTTTTCCGATGGAAACCCGGGCGCTGGCGATCGCATTTTTCTACGCCGTGGGAACCGCGATCGGCGGCATCAGCGGGCCGCTGCTCTTCGGACAGCTGATCAATTCCGGGCAGCGCGGTCAGGTGGTCTGGTCGTTCCTCATCGGTGCCGTGGTGATGGCGGCCGCGGGACTGGTCGAGTTGTGGCTGGGCGTTGCGGCCGAACGGCGCCCACTGGAAGAACTGGCGCTGCCGTTGACCGTTGCCGACGCGGAGCAGCCGGAAGCGACAACCCGTTAAGCATCGATCTAGATCGAGTTCGCCCACACCGATAAAGGCGCGGTCCTTGCCGGTGGGTCCGGCTGGTCGAGCGATGACACCCTCAGCCGGCGGTGGCCGGCGCCATTGCGGTCGCGAGTCGAGTGGATGCACCGGAAAAGCCGGCAGCACTCCGTATTTCAGCGAACGCATGAATCATCGCATCCGTGGCCTCGTGGGGATCGTTGAACGTCTTGTCGTCGGACAGCACCGCGACATCAACCTGATCGACGTAACTCCATACCGTCATATTGAATGCACTGCCGGCGGAAAGGATGCCGACCGAGTAGATCTCGGTGACCGGCGCCCCACCGATGTGACCGCGTTCGCGAGGACCGGGCACGTTCGAAACGGCGACATTCATCAGTCTGTTGTGCGCGGTGCGCTTACCCTGGCGTCGGAACATGGCCGGCGCAAACGGCGGCGGCAGATACTCCATCATCCGGCTCTGCAATTCCGGGCCCAGTAACTCGTTGTCCTCTTTGGCGATTGAGGTTGACAGCGCTATCAACCGTACCCGCTCCAAGGCGTCGTCGACGTGCACGGGCAGCGAGACCATGAGGCCGCCGATCTCGTTGCCCGCAATTCGTTGCGCCGACTTGTTGGTGCTGATCGGCACGCTCGTCAGGATGGGCCGATCGGCCCTGCCGTCATATCGCAACAGTAGCTCCCGCAATCCTCCCGTAGCGATCGCGAGCACGACATCGTTGAACGTCACCCCCAGCTGCTTGGCAGTCTCCTTGACTTCGGCCAGCGACAACGCGGCGGTGACAAACGTCCGGCGCGGAGATACCACGTGATTCAGGAAGGTCGGCGGCGTGTTGAAGATTTGCGCCATCTCTGGCTGGTCGCGTCTTTCGCGTGACCGGCGCCGCAATCGGATCATTCCGCGTGCGGCGTCGCTGAGCAGCTGGGGGAGGGCGGCCATGTGTTGGAAGTGATCGAGTTGAGCTGCCCAGAGCAACTGAGGCTTGGTCGGCGTCGCACATGGAGGCTTGCCCGCCCGGCCGTCGTCAGGATCGTCCGGCCCCACCAAATCCATCAGTCGGGCAAGCAGATTGGCGGAAGCCACTCCATCTGCCAGCGCGTGATGCACCTTGCCGATCAGAGCGAAGCGGTCATCGGCCAACCCCTCGACGAAGTGGAACTCCCACAGCGGGCGGCCACGGTCCAGCGGCGTGCTGGCAATATCGCCGATCAGCTGATCGAGTTCACGGCGGGTGCCCGGACTGACCACGTGGACCCGCCGAAGGTGGTAGTCCAGATCCACCTCGCAGTTCTCCATCCACATCGGGTGGTGTAGCCGCCACGGGATATCCACCAGGCGGTAGTGCAGTGGTTCCAGTAGATGCAATCGACGTTGGACCGCGCGGCGGAACACCTCGAACGTGTACTCGCCGTCGTACTCGCTCGCGTCGATGACCAAGACCTTGAGCGTGTGTGTGTGCAGGTTGGACGTCTCGCTGTACAAGAGCATGGCGTCCATGCCGCTGAGCCGCTTCATTGCCCCACCTCGTCCCCTGTGACGCCCGCGCTATGGCTCAATCCAATCACCTGTGTCAACAAAGGCCAGGAAACCTGTAAGACGACGCCGAAACCAGTTCGTGCACACCGCAAGTCCCATCCCCAGTGCGGCAGCCAGGGCTCAGCTTCGCCGACGAGCAGACGCAAACGTCCCCGAAAATGCGTGTTTGCGGGGACGTTTGCGTCTGCTCGCCCTCAGGGGTGTTGGTCCGTGGCCTGCAGGAGCACGACCGAACGCGCATCGATCGTGACCGTGGCCCCGGCCCCGACGGGTTCGGGGTGCTCGGCACCGGCGGTATCGAGGACGGATATCCAGCCCTCGCCGAATTCGTCAGGGGGCAGGACGAAGTCGATCGGTTCGTGATGAGCGTTGAAGCACAACACAAATGAGTCATCAGTGATTCGCTGTCCGCGCGCGTCGGTGCCGGGAATGCCCAGGCCATTGAGGTAAACCGCGACCGATTTGCCAAAACCCGCGTCCCAGTCGTCGTCGCTCATCTCGGTGCCGTCGGGCCGGAACCAGGAGATGTCCGGGATGCCGGCAGAGCCTCGACGGCGTACCGGGGCCCCCGTGAAGAAGCGTCGCCGGCGAAACACCGGATGCGCGGCCCGGATAGCGGCAACCGAACTGGTGAACTCGATGAGGTCGGTGTCGGCGTCGTCCCAGTGGATCCAAGTGAGTTCGGAGTCCTGACAGAAGCCGTTGTTATTGCCATTCTGAGTGCGGCCGAGCTCGTCACCGTGACAGATCATCGGAACGCCTTGGGACAGGATCGTCGTCGCCAGAAAGTTGCGTTGTTGCCTGGCGCGCAGCGCATTCACATCCGGGTCGTCCGTCGGGCCTTCTACGCCACAGTTCCAGGACCGGTTATGCGATTCACCGTCGTTGTTGTCCTCGCCGTTGGCTTGGTTGTGTTTCTCGTTGTACGACACCAGGTCTCGCAGCGTGAACCCATCGTGGGCGGTGACGAAATTGATCGACGCCACCGGCCGCCGTGCGGTCTGCTCGTACAGGTCGGCCGACCCGGTGAGCCTGGACGCGAATTCACTGAGGATGGCGTCCTCACCGCGCCAGAAGTCGCGAATAGTGTCGCGGTACTTGCCGTTCCACTCGGTCCATTGTGGCGGAAAGTTGCCGACCTGGTATCCGCCTGGCCCCACATCCCACGGTTCGGCGATCAGCTTGACCTGGCTCACGATCGGATCCTGTTGCACGAGTTCGAAAAAGGCCGACAGCCGGTCGACATCGTAGAACTCGCGGGCCAGGGTGGACGCCAGGTCGAACCGGAACCCGTCGACATGCATCTCGGTCACCCAGTACCGCAGCGAGTCCATGATCAGTTGCAGGGCATGCGGATGGCCGACGTTGAGGCTGTTCCCGGTCCCGGTGTAGTCCATGTAGAACTTGCGGTCGTCGTCGACGAGGCGGTAGTAGGCGGCGTTATCGATCCCGCGCATCGACAGCGTGGGTCCCAGATGGTTGCCCTCGGCGGTGTGGTTGTAGACGACGTCGAGGATCACCTCGATGTTGGCCTCGTGCAACGTTCGCACCATCGTCTTGAATTCCTGGACCTGGCTGCCGGGGGTGTCGGCCACGGCGTACTTGGAGTCGGGGGCGAAGAAGCCGATTGTGTTGTAGCCCCAGTAGTTCGTGAGTCCCTTCTCGATCAGCGTGGAGTCATTGGCGAAGTGGTGCACCGGCATCAACTCGATCGCGGTCACGCCCAGGCCGGTGAGGTGATCGATGATCGACGGGTGCGCGATCGCCGAGTAGGTGCCCCGGCTGCGTTCGGGGATGTCGGGGTGCGTCTGGGTCAGGCCTTTGACGTGGGCCTCGTAGATGATGCTGTCGGCGTACTCGTGGCCGGGTGGGCGATCCACGCCCCAGTCGAAGTAGGGGTTGATCACCACCGACTTGGGCATGCCGGCCGCGGAGTCTTCGTCGTTGCGGCTGTCGGGATCGCCGAAGTTGTAGCTGAACAATGACTGGCCCCACTGGAAGACCCCGTCGATCGCCTTCGAGTACGGGTCCAGCAGCAGCTTGTTGGGATTGCATCGCTGCCCGTTGGACGGATCGTAGGGACCGTGGACCCGAAACCCGTAGCGCTGACCGGGTTGGACACTGGGCAAAAAGGCGTGCCAGACGAATCCGTCGACTTCGGGCAGGACCACCTTGGTTTCGTTGCCTTCGTCGTCGAACAGGCACAGCTCGACCCGCTCGGCAGCCTCACTGAAGACGGCGAAGTTGGTTCCCGAGCCGTCGTAGCTGGCTCCCAGCGGGTAGGCCTTTCCGGGCCAGACCTCCTCGTGGTCAGTCGGGGTTGCGGCCGCAGGAGCGGTGCTCAACGAACGGACGTCATTAGCCACCCTGTCTCCTGACTTGTGTCTGACGCGCACCGAATTTCGGAGGAGCGCGTATACCGGCGATCGCCGCGACCAGTGTTGCGCACCGTTGAACCGTCTCATGCCCCCGCGGGACTGTTACGGCCGGAGGGTGATTTTGACAGCGCCGTCAAGCTTCTTTTGAAAGATGTCGTAACCGTGAGGAGCCTCGTGCAGGGGCAGCACGTGGCTGGCAAAAGTGTCGACGCCCAGCGGATCGTCGTCGGTCAGCAACGGCATGATGTCGTCGACCCATTTCTTCACGTTGGCCTGACCCATTCGCAGCGTTATCTGCTTGTCGAAGAGTGTGAGCATCGGCAAGGGGTCGGCCATACCGCCGTACACGCCGACCAATGAGATCGTCCCGCCGCGCCGCACGATATCGATGGCCGAGTACAGCGCACTGAGCCGGTCCACGCCGGCGGTCTGCATCATCCGCTTGGCAAGCGCATCCGGTAGGAGCGTGGTCGCCTGTTGCGCGAGGCGCGCCACCGGGGAACCGTGCGCCTCCATGCCGACCGCGTCGATCACCGAGTCCGTGCCCCGCCCATCGGTCAGGTCCCGAATCGCATCACCGAGGGAAGCATCGAGACGGCTCAGATCGATGGTGTGGATGCCGCGCCGAGCCACCCGGGCAAGCCGTTCCGATACCAGGTCGACGGCGATGACGCGGAAACCGAGATGATGGGCGATGCGGGCGGCCATGTCTCCGATGGGGCCCAGCCCGAGCACGGTAACCGAGCCGCCCTCCGGGATATCCGCGTAGGCGACCGCCTGCCACGCGGTCGGCAAGACGTCGGACAGGTACACAAACCGCGAATCTGGCGGTCCTTGAGGCACTTTGATGTGAGTGAACTGCGCCTGCGGAACGCGCAGCAATTCGGCTTGGCCGCCGGGGACTTCACCGTACAGCTCCGAATAGCCGAACAACGCCGCACCCATGCCTTGATCACGCACCTGGGTGGTCTCGCATTGCGTGTAGAGGTGCCGGTCGCACATGTGACAGCTGCCGCAGGATATCTGGAAGGGTATGACGACGCGGTCTCCGAGCCGCAGGTCACCCGTCTCGCCGCCCACCTCGCGGACGATCCCCATACTCTCGTGGCCAAGGATGTCGCCCGCCCTCATGAACGCGCCAAGGACCTCGTACAGATGCAGGTCGGACCCGCAGATGTTCGTTGACGTCACTTCGACGATGGCATCGGTGGGATTTTCGATCTTAGGGTCGGGCACGGTCTCCACGCGCACGTCGCGTTTGCCCTGCCATGTAACAGCTTTCATCGAAACTCCCGCCCGAACAGTTGGTTAGATGGTGCGTGATACCCGTCCGCGGCGGGTCGAAACGTCACAGCCGCGCGCTCATCACCGGCACTGAGGTTGGGTCTGCGCGACGCGGGTATCACTGGTCGATGAACCAACCCGCCGTCGTCATCGTGGGCAGCGGCCCGGCCGGGGTAGCGGCCGCTGAGTCGTTTCGCGAACACGACGCCCACGCATCGGTGCGAATCCTCAGTGCCGACACCGACCCGCCGTACGCCCGTCCGCCATTGAGTAAGGAATTCCTGCGCGGCGAGACGGACGACGTCGCGTTGCACTCCGCGCAATGGTTCGACGACAGGGCGATCGAGCTCGATTTGGGTGCCGCGGTGGACCGGTTGGATCTCGACGAGCGCGCCGTGTACGTCGGCGATCAACGCCACGGGTTCGACACCCTGATCTTGGCCACTGGCGCCGCCCCCGTTGCCCCTGCGATACCCGGCGGGCAACGGGCCCTTCTGTTGCGCTCGTTTTCCGACGCCAACGTGCTGCGCAAAGCCGCCGGGGTCGCTGACTCGGCCGTCGTGATCGGCTCGGGCTTCATCGGTTGCGAGGCCGCGGCGTCGTTGGCACTGCGCGGGGTGGCGGTGACCCTGGTTGCGCCCGAACCCCTTCCGCAGGAAGCGCGGCTGGGCAGCCAGGCCGCTGAACGCCTGCGCGACCTCGTGACCGTGGCGGGCGCCCGTCATGTCGGCGGGGTCGCCGTCGAGGCCATCACCGAGGCGGGCGTGCGCTTGGACAACGGTGTCACGATCGACTGCGATCTGGTGCTCGCGGCCACCGGTGTCACGCCACAAAGTCGTATTGCCGCCGAGGCCGGACTTCGGGTAAGTGACTCCCGAGTCGTCGTCGGCTCCGATATGGCGACCTCGCGGCGCGGAATCTATGCCGCGGGCGACGTCGCGTTGGCCCGCCACGACGTCGCTGGACGCCACTTGGCCGTCGAACATTGGCAAGACGCCACGGACCAGGGCGCAGTCGCGGGGGCATGTGCGGCGGCCCAGTCTGCGAGATGGGATGGTGTACCAGGGTTTTGGACGTCCATCGGCGACGTTACGGTGAAATACCATGCCTGGGGAGACGGTTACGAACGCAGCCGGATGCAGGAGCATTCCGACGGGTTCACGGTCTGGTACGAGGCTGGGGGTGCAGTGGTCGGCGTCCTCACCTGCAACTCCGACGACAACTACGAATTGGGCGAGCGGTTGATCGCCGAGGGGAAGCCCGCACCGGTTCCGATGCAATGAAGCACCGCTAGACCTGGCCAAGATCTCAGTGCTCGCGATTGAAACGTCGCGTCCTGGATAACCCCTACCGCATGGCTGAGTACAGAGTTATCGACCCGCGCGGACAGGTCGTTGCCACCAAGGAGATTGAGACCGCAGCGGACGCGCACGCATGGTTCGTCGACTCCGTCGCCGACAATTCGGAATTGGGCTGGCGTATGGAGGTCAATGACGACGGGGACTGGTCGTTCTTCGATGACACCGAAGGGTCATCGAGCTGAGCGGTGCTCAGTGTCATTGCTTTGCTGCTAAAGCGCCTCCACCTATGCGCTGGTGAGCCGTGAGCAGCAATTGGTCGAACTCGGATCGCGAAGTGAAGTTGGGACCGGCGTTGCGAAACTCTTTCGCGATTTGCTCGGCCAACGCGCGGAGCTTGACATTTGCTTCCTGGGACAGCCACTTGAGCAAGTTGAACGCGGCAGCATCATCCAACCCATAGATCAGCATCAGCATGCCCTTCGCCTGCTCGATGCCGGCACGCTGCTCGGTGATCTCGGCCAACCTGGTCGTGACGAGGTCTTCGTGCGCTTGCGCCGGCTCCGGTGTCACGTCGACGTAGAAGCCATGGGTTCCGATCGCCTCGCCGCACTCGCCGCGAAGTTGGTCACCGACGACGATGACGTGGTGCACACCTCCACTGGTGTCGATGATCCGGTGGCGGGTGCTGAATGCCTCATGGGTGTGCAGGATGTCGTCGATAGTGGCCGCGACCTGCCCGCGGTCATCCGGGTGTTTGTGGGAGAGCACCAGATCGGTGGTCGGGACCACGCTACCGGGCTCATAACCATGCATCCGCTGCACCTGCTCTGACCATTCCCACCGCTGGTCGGCAAAATAGAACCGAAACCAGCCCACTCGCTGCGGCGCACCGCCCGCCAACGCTTGTTCGACGTCGGCAGATTGGCCGTCGAGATCCCATTTCATGGTCGTGTTCTCCTGGGGTTCAGTTCAGTGCTGCAGACCGAACATCAGACAGGCAGACGACGGCGGCGTCGGTGGGAGGGGCGCTGACTGCTGAACGCCGAGAACGATCTAAACGTATTGCGCCGCAATGGCGCTCGGGGAACTTCCTGGCGACACCCGCCGCCGGGCGGCGACCGCAAATGCCGGCTTCATTGGTCGGTCAACCCGGGCGGACTTGCGGTCGCCGCGCTGCGAACGGGTTCTCAGGCGTCTATAACTTCGCGTTTCGCCGCGTCACCGTTGATGGCCTGATGCCCTTGGCCGCGGCCGACGGAGATCTTGCGCGGCTTGGCCCTTTCGGCCACCGGGATGTGCAGTCTCAGCACGCCTTCCTGATAGGAAGCCTCGATCCGTTCGGTGTCGAGGTTTTCACCGAGCACCAACTGGCGACTGAACACCCCTCGTGGCCGCTCCGTGGCCAGCATTTCGCGATCGGGATCCACGCCCGGTCGCTCGGCGCGCACTGTCACCACATTGCGCTCGATGTCGATGTCCAGCGAGTCGGCATCGATGCCCGGAAGGTCGAACTCCACGACGAACTCTTCGCCTTCGCGCCATGCGTCCATCGGCATTACGGCCGGGCGGGCGGCGGTGCCCAGCACCTGTTGGGCGAAACGGTCCAGGTCACGGAACGGATCGGTACGCATCAGCATCGCGGTCACCTCTCACTCCAATCTGCTGTAGCAGGTACTCGTTTTCTATGTCAGATGACATAGACTTCTTATAACACTGTCGACACGGCAGCGCAAGTATGATAAACAGGTTTTCTGTACGAAGGCGAGCAGGGAGATTACTCGATGACCGATCGTCCCGCTGATACCGGTGCGCCCGCACCCGGCCACGGCGTGTACAACATCTCCGTGGCCGCCGAACTGTCCGGCATCGCGGTGCAGTCGCTGCGCCTTTATGAGCGATATGGACTTATCACACCGGCGCGAAGCGAGGGTGGAACGAGACGTTACAGCGCCGACGACTTGGCTCGGTTGAAGCGCATCAGCGCCTTAATCGACGCGGGAATCAATCTCGCCGGCGTGGCCCGCATCCTTGCCCTCGAGGACGACAACGCCGCGCTGTCGGCGGACAACACCGACCTGAGATCGAGCAACCGCAGCTTGCGCAACTCCGCGAAGCGGAATCGTGCCGCCGGGTCTTTACGGCGTTAGGCGACCACCCGGAAATTCTGGGCGGTTTTGTCGGCGGGATCGGGCAGTGTCATGCCCGCCTGTACTCCCGACCGCAGATAGTCAATCACCGCGTCGTTGAGGCGTTCTCCGGGAACAACAGCGGGAATGCCCGGGGGGTAGGGAGTGATTTGCTCTGCCGCCACACGGCCGGCGGCTTCTGCCGCGGGCACCATCTCGGTCGGTCCGAAGAACGCGTCGCGTGGCAGTTGAACGCTCTCCAGCTGCAGTTGGCTCGGCGACGGCAGTTGTATCGATGGCGGGTGCTCGAAATCCTCTGCAGCGCTGCGCCATTCGGTCATCGCAGTTACGAGTCGGTCTGCGGTGTGTTTGTCGTCGGCGAATGACATGGTCGCCAGGATTCGGCGGTGGTCACTGAGGCCGAGGTCGAGTCGACAGTTTTCGCGTAACCAGTCCGAGGCCTGGTATCCCGATGTCCCGGTCGCCGAGACATCCATCAACACTTGCGTGACGTCGAGATCGCAGGAAGCTTCGGCCCCTAACAATTCGTCCTGCAGAACTTCCACGTCAGCGATCTCGACCAGACGTGCGCGCAGATCAGCCGCGAGGTCCAGCTCCGCGGACAGCAGGTCATGCCCGTGCTCGACCATCTGGCGCCGCCAACCGTCAAGGGCGGCGTAAACCATCACATTGGGGCTCGTGGTCATCAGCAGATCCGCGCACGACGACAGACGCTCCGGGTCGACCAGATCACCCTGCAGGTGAAACACGGATCCCTGCTCGAAGCCCGCACCCATCTTGTGGACGCTGACCACGCAGACGTCGGCGCCCGCATCCATCGCCCACGTCGGCAAATCTTCGTGAAAGGGCAGATGCGCTCCCCATGCCTCGTCGACAATCAGCGGCTTGGAACGCTCGTGGCAGACATCGGCGATGGCCGCGATGTCGGCACAGGTGCCGTACGGGCTGGGGCTGACAATGAGGGCACCGGCCGCGTCGGGATGGTCCTCCCACGCGGCGCGCACTTGCTCAGGCGACGGGGGATGGGAAAAATGGTGCTCGCTATCCCACCGCGGGGTTATCCACCTGGGTTGCACACCGGAGAAGATCAGCCCGGCAACGATCGACTTATGACTGTCGCGGGCAACGAGCAGCCCACCATCGGCGCCACCGGCCACGGCCATCATCGCGGCCTTCACCGACAGCGAACTGCCGCAGGTGGAAAAGAACGCTGTCTTTGCCCCGACCGCCTCGGCCATCAGTTCCTCTGCCCGCGCCAGAACCTTCCCCCGGGTCAACCGATCGTCGAGCCCCCCGGTGGCAAGCACATCGCTGCGAAACGGGTCCTTGCCCAGCACGGCGAGCACGCGCGGGTCGGTGCCGGCACCCTGGCGATGGCCAGGCGGGGTGAAACCGTAACGCCCACGGCGGTGATAGTCGAGCAACGCATCCAGTAGTGGCGCCTGCGACTGATCCATGACGGTCCGGGTACCCCGGAGATTGCGACACCAATCCGCCCGTGCAGGTCAGGCCGACTTTGCGTTTCGGCTTGAACGGCACCGGGTAGCACCGGCAAATGGCACACTCAGCCCGGCGTAGAACCAATCAAACCGGATCGAACCGGGCAACCAGTTCACGCCGCCTCGATGACGCGGTGCAGCACGAGCCAACCGAAATGTGAGGGGATCGGATGCCGAAGACCACCAAGAGCGGCGACGCAAAGAAAAGCGAGCTGCCCAGCACGTTGCGGCGCTCCAGTGGCAAGGCGCAGCGCACGTTTGCCAAAGCGCACGACTCGGCCGCGGATCAATACGGCAGCGAGGAGCGTGCGCACCGAGTGGCCTACGCCGCCGTCAAGCACAGTTTCGAGAAAGTCGGCGACCACTGGGAGGCGAAGGAGGAAAAGGGGCCCTCCGATAAGCGCGCCGAGCGCGGCGGCCTGGACAACCCGTTGCCCTCGGAAGAGGGCGTCGACGCCAACGCCAGCAAGAGACATCTGCTCGATATCGCCCGGCGACTCGATATCCACGGCCGTTCTACCATGAACAAATCTGAACTCGTCGCCGCGATTAAGAAACAAAATCGTCGTGCCCGAAGCCGTTGAAGACAAAGATCTTTCAGCAGCACGCGGAGCGACACGCTATCTGCCCGACGACCGCGAGCTAAGTTCGCTGAAACGCGCGGCCAGCGGTTGCCGCGGTTGCGCACTTTATGAGAATGCCACCCAGACCGTCTTCGGCCATGGCGACTCCGCCGCACCGATCATGCTCGTGGGCGAACAGCCAGGGGACCGGGAGGATCTGGAAGGACTGCCGTTCGTCGGTCCGGCCGGGCGGCTGCTGATGCGGGCGCTTGGTGACGCGGGAATCGATCCCGCTTGCACGTATCAGACCAATGCGGTCAAGCATTTCAAGTTCAACCGAGCGGGCAAGCGGCGCATACACCAGAAACCCGGCCGCACCGAAGTGGTCGCATGCCAGCCATGGTTGTTCGCTGAGATCCAGTCGCTGCGACCGCAATTGATCGTCTGTCTTGGAGCCACCGCCGCACAATCGTTGTTGGGCACAGCGTTTCGTGTCACCGCGCATCGCGGCGAACTCCTGCGCCTGCCCGCGACGCTGGCCGCAGAGGTGGACGCGAAACCACTCGTCACCGCTACGCTGCACCCGTCGGCCGTTCTGCGTGATCGTAGCGACCGCCGTGACGAGACGTACGAATCGTTCGTCGATGACCTGCGCAGTGCACAGACCCGGCTACAATTCGAAACCCGCTGACGCTGGCTTTATCGCGCTGCAGGCTGAAGAGTGCCCGCCCAAGTGAATTGGGCCCAGTCCGAGTCTCGGACTGGGCCCAATTCGCCTAGCAGGCTACTGATTCGCCTTCTGACGCTCTTCGGCCGCCGCAGCCCCGCCGCGGGCGGATTCCGCCTCGGCCTCTTTCTTCGCCGCGTCGCGCTGAGCGTCGCCCTTGTCCTGTTGCGCCTCGCCCTCGCGCTTCACGTCGTCGCGACCCGCGACGGCGCCGATAACTTCCTTCGCCTTACCCTTGACGCCTTCGACCACGCCTTCGACTGCTTCCTTGGGTCCACTCTTCTCGCCCATTTACTTCCTCCCTGTCGCTGTTTTCACTTACCTGGCGACCGCGCTCGTTCAAGTGCACTCAGCCGCAGGGCTGGATCGCGACGCGGACTCACCCGCATCCACGGTCCAGGACTACCCCGGTAGGCGTGTTTCCGGATGACCCCTTCCTCAAACATGTGGCATCGGTCACCACGGCGGCGTGCATGCCGGAAAGCGGTGCTAGCGGCGCCAGTCGCGCGGCGCCACCGGCTTCGCTCATCGCCTGCTGCTTTCCCGGTGCGGCATGAACTCCTGCGCTTTGATCTTGACGCCCTCCTTGAGGAGCCCGAATGCGTCCTCGTCACCCTTAAGGACGGCGGCAGCGGCGCTTTTCATCTGGTCGAAAGTGGCGTGCGGCGGTACCGGCGGGACATTCGGGTCGCAGTGCACGTCCAGCACGGTCGGTCGGTCGGCCCGCAACGCCTGATCCCACGCCGGCGCGATCTGATCGGGTTCGGTCAGTGTCGCCGAGCCGAGGCCCAAGCTGGCGGCGAAACCGGCGTAATCGACCTCCGGCAGGGTTTGGGACTCGGCGAACTTCGGGGCCCCACCCATGGCCCGCAGCTCCCAGGTCACCTGGTTGAGATCGTTGTTGTGCAGCACGCCGATCACCATTCGCGGATCCGCCCACTGTCGCCAGTAGCGGGCGATCGTGATCAACTCGGCCATGCCGTTCATCTGCATGGCACCGTCACCGGCGAAGACGATGACCGGGCGCCCGGGATGAGCGAACTTCGCGCCGATGCCGTAGGGAACGCCAGGTCCCATGGTGGCCAACGTTCCCGACAGCGAGCCGCGCATGTTCCCGCGGAACTTCAGTTGGCGCGCATACCAATTCGCCGCCGAGCCCGAGTCGGCAGTGACGATTGCGTCGTCGGGCAGCTTTGGCGACAGCTCGGCGAAAAGCCGCATCGGATTGATCGGATCGGCGGCAACATTGGCTTCCTTCGCCATGGTTTCCCACCAGCGCGCCACATTGTTCTCGATCGTCTCTCGCCACGAGCGGTCGGATTTGCGTTGCAGCAAGGGCAACAACGCACGTGCCGTCGCGGCGGCGTCGCCGACCAGGTTCACCTCGTTCGGGTAACGCATCCCGATCAGCGCGGGGTCGATGTCGATCTGTACGCCGCGCGCCGCGCCGTACGTCGGAAGAAATTGTGAGTAGGGAAAGCTCGACCCGATGGTCAGCAACGTGTCACAATCGCGCATCAGCTCATAGCTCGGCCGAGTGCCCAGCAAGCCGATTGCGCCTGTGACCCAAGGCAATTCGTCGGAAAGCACATCTTTGCCCAGGAGCGCCTTGGCGACGCCGGCACCCAGCACATCGGCGAGTTGGGTGACCTCGGCGACCGCACCGCGCGCACCGCAACCGATCAGCATCGCGACCCGCTCGCCGGCATTGAGCACGTCGGCGGCCTTGTGCAGACCCTCGCGCGCGGGCTCGACTACGGGTTGCTCAAATCCGAGACTGGACGGCACCATCTTGAACTCGTGTGCCGGCGCCGAATACTTGAGTTCCTGAACGTCCGCGGGAACGATGAGCGCGGTCGGCGCGCGCCTGGTCAACGCCGTGCGGATGGCGCGATCCAGCACGTTCGGCAGCTGCTCGGGCACCATGACCGTTTGGATGAAATCGCTGGCCACGTCCTTGTACAGGCTCAAAAGGTCGACTTCTTGCTGGTATGCGCCGCCCATCGCGCTGCGGTTGGTTTGCCCGACGATCGCCACCACAGGCACGTGGTCGAGTTTTGCGTCGTAGAGGCCATTGAGCAGGTGGATTGCCCCGGGCCCCGAGGTCGCCGCGCATACGCCAAGGCGGCCGCTGAATTTCGCGTAACCCACCGCTTCGAAAGCGGCCATCTCCTCGTGCCGTGCCTGGATGAAGGTCGGTTGGTTGTCGGCGCGCCCCCAGGCCGCGAGCAGGCCGTTGATCCCGTCGCCCGGGTAGGCGAATACCTTTTCTACCCCCCAGTCGCGTAGTCGTTCCAGCAAGAAGTCGCTGACCTCATTCGCCGCCATTGCACGCCTCGTTTCGCAGTCTCGGCTGTCTTCCCATGACGAGTTACCCGTTCGGCGGCCATGTAGACGGGAGTCCGCGGTCGGGCATCGCCGGCGGTCAAGGACGCCGGGCAGACGCCGGGCACGAGTGACTCGCAGCTATCGAGCTATCCGGTAGAAAAACCCCGCAGCATCACGGCGAATTAAGCCGTTCGCCTCGAACGCTGCCAACCATCCTTGCATCGGCCACCAGCCCCACCGCTGGCGGAAAATCGCCGCGTTACGCAGGATGTCGTCCAGATGGTGCACCGGTGGATCGGTAGTGCGATGAAACTGGTGGAATGCGTGGGCGCCGCCCACCCAGCGCATTGACACCCCCTGTGCCGCAGCGCACTGCGCGAAATCGGTGTCTTCGCAGCCATAGCCTCGATATCGCTCACAGAAACCGCCAATACCGTCCCAGGTCTCCGCGGTCACCGCGAACGACAGCGACCAGAACAACTCATACTCAGTCGTGGCCAGCACGTCGTCGTCGTGCGGTGCGGGACGCGCGGGATGTGGACTGGGCTGCGCCTCCAATTCGCTCATGACATAGCCGCGTGGACCCGGCGGCGGCAAATAGGTCACCGGCCCGCACAGCAGCGCGTTGCAATGCTCGGGACGGGCTGCCGTGGACCGGTACCGCCCGATTAGCTCGGCACCGGGAATGCAGTCGACATCGAGGAACACCAACAGCTCGGCTGATTCGGCCAAGGCAACGGTCGCGCCGCGGTTGCGCGCGTGCGCAATCGGCAGGGGCGCGGCAGTGGCCACGTCGACGACCTTGGCCGGCGAGTCCTCCGCTGCAACTGTCTCGGCGACGACAGGGTCGCCGAGCGCGACTACAACGTGCACATCCGGAAGCTCTTTGCTGCGTGCCAATCCCTGCAGCTGCCGCCGCAAGTGTGAACTTCTGCCGCGGACGGTGGTGATCACTGCCGTCTTCACGGCGCACCCACCATTGCGCAGCGCCGCGAGGTCGCTTCGATCGCGCTGGCGGCGCGTCGGGCAGCTCCCTGAACCTGCCACCGCGCCCACCGTGTGGGCTCCCGGGCCAGCGCGTCCGCAAGCAATCCCGGCCACGCACGCACGTCAGGCCAGTCCTGCACCACGGTTGCGATCCGGTATTTCCGCAGCACCGCCGCCGTAGCCCGTTGTTCGTCAAACGGACGCGGCAGGGGAATTACGACTGCCCGGCGCTGCGCCGCCGCGACGTCGGCGATACTGCTTTGGCCGGCGTGGGTGACGACGACGTCGGCGGTGCCGATGTGCGGCCACGGGTCGGCTGTCCAACGGCCGCCACTTCCGCCGAGCATCGTCCACGTCGTCCCCGGACACTGCTGAGCGCATGCGCTCATGTCGAGCCCGAATCCGTCACTGGCCCCGCCAAGCACGAGTACGCGCACACCCGTTGTTGCGGCGTCGTGGCACGACACCAAACTGGTCCGCCCGTCGAACCGGCTGATCCCGCCGACATAGCTCGTCTTATTTGCAAAGGGGCGCAACCACGTTGGGACACACAACTCCTGCGGCCACGCGGCGATGATGTGATCGGCGAGTCGATGTGCGAGCAAGTGCGCGGGATCAATACGTTTGCCTGGGAGGGCCATGACAACCACGGGTACGCCCAACAGGCGAACAAATACGGCGACCTCCACCGACACATCCGTTACGAAGGCTTCCGGCCGGGCGTCGGCAACCCAGCGGGCTACTGCGTGCATTCGCGCTTGAAAACCCTTGTCATGGTAGGGCGCCCAATGCAGTGCGCCGTGTGCCGTGGGTTCGCTCACCTGCTCCGCTTGGTCGTCACGCGGTAGTTTCACGACCGCCGTAAAGGGGTGCGGCGGTGGGATGTCCAACGAAGTCAGCACCGTCATCGGCCGATACATTTCTGCGCCGATGCTGATCGCCCGCGCCAGATGTCCGTAACCGTGATGGTGTACGTAGTAACCGATCATGGCGGACCTCGCTGCGGTTGTCGATGATCTGTCTGTACAAGTTGATGTAGGCAGCCAGCATTGCCTCCAGTGAGCAGTGGCGGACGGCGTGGTCGCGGACCTGGTCTCGTGGCATGCGCACCACCTCCGCGATGGCATCGGCCATCGCGGAGGTATCCTTCGCCGGAACGAGCCGACCTGCTTGGGGCGCGAGGAGCTCCGGTATACCGCCACAGGCAAAGGCGACCACGGGTGTGCCGCAACACATCGCTTCGGCGACTACCAACCCATAAGGTTCATCCCATACCGGAGTAATCAGCGCCGCTGCGGATCCGCCGACGAGCCGCGCGAGCTCGTTGTGGTTGAGGTGGCCGACGTACCGGATCTCCTCGTCGAGGTTGGGTGCGACCTCAGCGGTGAAGTAACGCTGGTCTGCGATCGGACCGGCAAGGACGAGCGGGCGGCGAGCAAGCCGGGCGGCTGCGATCGCCAGATGAGGCGCTTTCTCAGGGGTAATCCGTCCGAACCACACCAACGGACCGCCTCCCGGGCCAAGCGGCCAACGGTCGGTCGCAATCCCGTTGGGCACCACAGCGATATGCCCGAGGGCCTTACCCCACGCGGCCGCCGTGTGCGCCGAGACGGCCGCGAACTGCGTTCCCGCACCGCCGGACGCGTCGATCGCCGACTCCAGCCACGGAGTCGGCGGGGTGTGGACGCTGGTCAGCATGGGGGTGGGCAGCATGCGGGCCATGGCGACCGGCAGATAATGCAGACTGTGGTTGTGGATGATGTGGAAGTCGTCCCGCGAGGCGCCGGCGAGCTGCAACATCAACGCCAGGTACGCGTGGTGATCGGCCATGAACGCGTCCGGCGGCATGGACACGTCCCCCCGGGCAGCGTCTGACATTGCCAAGGGTCGAACGGGCAGTGTGTGACAATCAAGGTCTCGATCGGAGCCCGGGGCGGCAAACACCGACACCTCGTGGCCGTAAGCCGTGAGCCCGCGGGCCAAGTGCCACACATGCGCTTCCAAGCCGCCGGCGAACGGTTGACTGATGGGAAAACGGCTAGAGGCGATCAGCGCGATCCGAAGGGCGCTTTTCATGCGAGCGCGTCTTCATAGATGCGCCGGTGGGCGGCGGCAAGTTCAAGGCGTTCACTGCGCCGCGCTGCCCATGTCGCCCGCGGCGTAGGTTCCGCGCAGGCCCACGCAGAGTACGCTTCCTCGACCGCGCGTCGCAGCGTCTCCTCATCGAAATGGCTTTCGCTGAAATCGAATACGCCGCAGGGCCGTTGCTGATCGTAAAAGCCACAGTCGGGCACGATGACGGCAGTACCGAGGTCAAAGCATGCCTCAAGCCAACCGGAATGAGTCCCGAACCGATAAGGCAACACCGAGACGTTCAAAGATGAGAGGTACTCCCAGAGCTCGGTATCAGAAAAGTACCGGTGCACCTCGACTCGCACATGGTCGTACCGGTCGTATTTCAAAAGTGCCGATCCAGCACGGGGGGCGAACCAATGGTTGGCAGGGTCAAAGATTTCGTCGTGGACGTCGATCTGCAGCACGGCCTTGGGCAGGACGGACACGATGCCGACGAGCGCATCCAGGATCGGCAGGGGGTCCATGTTCGCGCGCAGACTCTTGGCGTGCAGGCCGACTATGAAGCGCTCACCCAGATCGCGTTTCCGTTCAATCCGATCCCTGCAGACCACATGTGGGTGCGGAAGGACGCGGCATTTCCGTCCCCAACGTTGCGAGACCGCTTGTGCGGCACCGGGTGTCAGGGTGATCAGTTCGTCAGCGGCCCTGATCAGCACATCCTGCTGGTCGGCATGTGCCTGCGGCTCAGGATGATGGGGGTTGCGCAGGTCGTGCACCGTATAGAGCAATGGTTTGTCATACGCTTTGAGTTCGTGCACGACCTGGGTCAGCACCTCGGGACCAATCGCGTCGAAGCCGAAGTGCACGTGAAACACCTCGAACGCGTCGCGATGCTGGCGAACCCAACCCGGTTCCAGCATAAGTGGCGGCCACCAACCCCCCGGAACGGTGCGTCCGTCGCTGGGAGCCGGATCCTTCAGTCGCACAACGCTATTCATTCTATTCGGCGCCGAGAGATGGCGAACGTAGACATGCGACGCTGGCACCGAGGCGACCCGCAACAACGGAAAACCTTTCTCAAGGCGAGTACAGAAGAAGCCGGTCTGACGCACGTGCAGGGCACAAGTCACCGACGGCATTCCTGCTGACTGAAGAATGCTCTGCACCCGTGGTACCCGGCGCCGGGTCGGCGAAACGATCCCTGAAAACGAGTCAGCCAGTGCCGCTGCCCGGCACGTGGGACCGCCAGCTACACGTTGCGGTACACGTCCTCGACCCCGCATCCAACTGCATCCGCGTCTGGTGCACTGTCGCGCACAGGCGTCGCTGCTGTAGCCGTGGCCTCGGTATCCCCGCAGGCGTACCCTCGAACAGGCCACTTTCGTTTGAGAAACAGGCGGAGACGCGATGGATGTCGGCGCGGATGTGCACGAGCGGATCGCGGCGCTGGCCAGGGAACTTCACGGCAGCCCCCGAGACGAGGCCGCGGTGGTCTCGGAAGTCGTCAAGCACGCCGTCCAGGAGATTCCTGGCGCCGAGTACGCCGGCATCACATTGACCCACCACGGTCACCGCGTCGAAACACTCACGAGCACACACGAAATTCCACAGATCCTCGATGATATTCAGCAACGGCACATGGAAGGTCCGTGCCTGAGTGCGACGTGGTTGAACGACGCGGTGCTTCTCGATGACATGGAAACCGATCCTCGCTGGCCGAACTATTGCCGCGATGCGCTGCGTGAGACTCCCATCCGTGCGGTGCTCTCATTTCGGTTGTTCACCTCCGACACCACTTTGGGGGCGCTCAACGTCTACTCCCGCTGCAAGCATGCTTTCGACGGCGCCGCGGAGGAGATCGGCTACGTGTTGGCCACCCATGCGGCCCTCGCCTGGGACAGCGTGCGGCTTGGCGATCAGTTCCGCAGCGCGCTGGCCAGCCGCGATGTGATCGGCCAGGCCAAAGGCGTCATCATGGAACGCTTCAACGTCGACGCGGTGGCCGCGTTCGACCTGCTGAAACGCCTCTCGCAGGACACGAACGTCCCCCTCGCGCAAATCGCTCGGCGGTTGATCGCCAGCGGCCGCGGGTAGCTGTCAGAGGGCGGCCTCCGCATCGCATGCGAAAAGACGCCGTACCGGATGTCGCGGACGAGGGGTACTGTTGGTGGCGGAGTCCGCTCTGGACATCTCGCCGTTTAGCTCAAAGCGGCCGATCAGCTTCACATGCTGTGAGTTGCGCCGCGTCGTATTCGCCCAACGCATGGTTACCGCGTGCGGCTGATTTAACAGTCCGCTCGAAAGGACTGTGCGCGCACCAGCGAGGCCTCGCCGCACAACGCCTGTGAGGTCGCTCGGGGAGTGTTCGCACATAACCGCTTACGCGAGACCGCGGGGCCGGAGAGGCAGTTGAGCCTATGACCGATGTGATCGCTGCGCCGCCGCCTACTCGGTCGCATCGCGTGCGTTCCGATGATTCCTATGGCGATGTCGTCGACATGCTGTTCGTGTTGCGCCAAATGCCGGCCGAATCACACGAGTACGCACGCCAACGGGAACGCATCGTCGAGCGGTGTCTACCGTTGGCGGACCACGTTGCCAAACACTTCGGACGTCGCGGCGAAAATCTGGACGACCTGGTGCAGGTCGCGCGGCTTGGGCTGATGAACGCAATTAACCGCTTCGACTGCGCGAAGGGGCCCAGTTTCGTCGGCTTTGCGATTCCGACGATGATGGGCGAGGTTCGGCGTTATTTCCGAGACCACAGCTGGGCCATGCGCGTGCCGCGACGGCTGCGCGAACTGCACGTCCAGATCTCGAGAACCACCATGGATTTGACTCAGCAGCTGGGGCGAGCGCCCACGGCGGGCGAGCTGGCGCAGTTTTTGGGAGTGCCCCACGAAGAAATCGTCGAATGCCTCGTCGCGGGCGAGAATTATCGGCTCGACTCCCTGGACGCACCCGTCGGCGACAGCGGTTCGGGCAGAGACCGGATGATCGCCGATACTGTCGGCGACATCGACCCACAGATCGACCACATCACCAACCGGGAAGCGGTGCGCGACTTGGTCGCTGCGCTGCCGGCACGCGAACGGCAGGTGCTGTTCATGCGGTTCTTCGAATCGATGACCCAAAGCCAGATTGCGCAACGCCTCGGGGTTTCCCAGATGCAGGTGTCGCGCATCCTGTCAACCACCCTGCAATCCCTACGCCAACAACTTGATTGACGGTCAGTCGGTCGGCTTACCTCGCCATGGCCGAATCGGCGGCGGCCCAGTCGGTCGACACGGTGCGGTGGCTGAGTAACCAGGTGTCACCGTCTGGCACCAAGGTGTCGCGGTACCGGCCGAAGTGGTCAAGCCCGACGTGGGTGAACACCGTGAAGTACGACGAGACGTTTGCCTGATCGGGCGTCAAAGAGGTAAACAGCACGTTGGTCAGGTTGTGTCGGACGACCGGCTTGACGTCGGCATTGACGGCGACTTTTCCCGTTAGGCCGGCGAGGAACGCCGCAATTTGGGACCGTCCGCGCAATGGTTCCAGGCCGCGTATCTCCAGGACGCCGTCGGCACAGAACGTCGCCGCAAGGTCGTCGATCCGGCCGGCGTCCCCCGACCAGTTGTATCGCGCCAGGGTGTCTCGGATCTGCTCTCGGGCGATCAGCTCCCACATGTTCACGTTGCGCTCCTAGCCGAGCGGATTGTTTTCTCGCACACCGTGATACATGCCCCAACGGACGAATCCAGGCATTACCACCCGTTCGACAGACCACGCCGGGAAGCGAAACGCGTGACCGGTGGGTAGGAACACCTCCAGCCCATCGGGCTGGATACCCACCAACGAGCCCCAGCGTCGTCGCGGAGTCCGCAAGGGCCGCAAGCGTCGACCGGCGAACTCGGCCCGAATATTGTTGGCCACCAACGCATCTCCACGATTACGGGCGGAGCTGCGCATCGGGTCGGTGGCAGCGACGTCGCCGACGGCGAACACGCCCGGGTGACCGGGTACCTGCAGCTGCGGGGTGGTCCGAACGAACCCGTGCTGGTCAAGCAGTCCCGGCGGCAGCCACTCGGTATTGGGTTGGGCCCGGCCGATCGCCCAGAGCACCGCGTCGGCAGAGGCCGGCGGTTGCCCGGTGCTCCAGCTGACCGCTTCGCTGGTTATCTCGTCGCCGGCGAAGCCGTCGGCGACCACGGCGCGGTGTCGCGGGTGCAGCCCCACGCCGAGTTGGGTCAGTCGCTGCTGAATGCGGTCCCAGGTCCGGGTGTGGTATTCAGCCAACGCGCGTTCGCCGGGGAAATAGAGGTCGATGCGTTTGTCTGGCCATGTGGTGGCCATGTTGAAGGCGCTGCTGACCGCGGCCGCACCGCCGCCGACGACGATCACCGAGCCGGCGGTAGCCAGCCGGTCGTGCGCCGCGTGCAGCTCGTCGCCAACATCAGCTGCCGACTGCAGCGTCGGCCGGCGCCAGAAGCCGTTGGCGACCCCAGTCGAGATGACCAGCGCGTCGTACTTTTCTTCGATTGGTGCGCCAACGTAGTCTCGGCAGAAGACCTTTCGAGCCACCAGGTCAACTCCCGTGAGGGTGGCGTGCACGATCCGCACCTGGTCCAGACGGCGGAACCGATCGAACGGTATCCAGAAGTCGCGGGCCCAATCGCCCGGGCGGGATAGCCGCGTGCCGAGCTCCTGCCCGCTGACCAAGCCGGGTTTGACCGAAATGCCGACGACGTCGAAGTGACGGGAGAGCCGGATCGCGGTCAGGATGCCTACGTCGCCCAGTCCCGCGACGACGATGCGCTTGCGAGTCATGTGGTTTGGCCTCCCGATGCGCGGGATGGGCAAACGGTAACACGTTCTAGAATTTGCCGAGCCGCTCCTCGCGGCGACGGGGCGTCGTAGAGTAAGGCCCGTCTCACCGGCGATTAGTTAAGGCGGCGCGAGGACTCATGACCGAACGCATCGAAATCGAGCGCACTATCGCCGCACCGGCGTCCGAGATCTTCGCGCTGTTGTGCGATCCGCAGGGTCACGTCGCGATCGACTCATCCGGGATGCTGCAGGACGCCGAAGGTGACCGGGTGAGCGCCGCCGGCGACAGCTTCGTCGTCCACATGGACCGCGAGTCGCTCAACGACTTTCCGCAACTTGGCAAGTACGACGTCACCGTCACGATCGAGGAGTACCAACCCGATCGGCTGATTTCATGGACGGTCCTCGGGCAGATCCGGCCCCCGATCGGCCACGTCTACGGCTACCGGCTCACGCCAACCGACGACGGGTCCACCGTCGTCACCTCGTTCTACGACTGGTCGAACATCGACCCGCAATGGCGCGAGGCGGGAATCTTCCCGGTCATCTCGCAGGGGGCGTTGCGGGCGACGCTGGGCATTCTCGACCGCACGGTGCGACGGGGTTATCAACGCGGATAACCCCGTGGATTGCCTGCTGTCACAGGTAGTTTCGCCCGGTCACAACAGCAGAGTGTGCAAAGCCCGAAAATGCGCATAATGTGGGCCGATCGAACTCGCCGGACAGAGGAGCCGCCGACGGTCAGCACAGGCAAGACCCCACCTACCGACCCGCTCACACCTCGTGAACGCCGCGCGATGCTGATCGCGATCGGCGTCGTCGTCGGTGCCTTCGCGGCGGGCGGCACGGTTTGGATGATGACCAGCCACTCGTCGTCCTACGATCGGTCCGGCGACGGCTGCGTGAACGTCACGATGCCCAGTTCGATGGGGGGTGCCGTCGAACACGCGTGTGGCCCGGCAGCGCGGGTCTGGTGTCGTGCCGCTTACGCCCAGCACGACGCGCACGCCGTAGCGGTCCAGGAGCAATGCCGCGTTGCGGGGATTCTGCCCTAGAACTGCGTGGATAACTAGACGGCGGCGGCCGGCTTGACTGGGTGGGCTTTGACTGTGTGGCCTCGCGATTGCTGAGGGAAGCGGCCGGCTCGTCGCCAGCATGTGCCATGAACCGCGAACCGATCTCGATCCATCAGAAATCCAGACGTAACAATCAATAATTCGGCAGAAACTTTCCCGCGACACAATGTGGCGACTTACGTGGCCGGTGTGACGACGACGAAGGGTTACCGCATGAATCCCTACCCCGATTGGCTCAGCCCCGGCGACAACGCTTGGCAGTTGGTAGCCGCGACTCTGGTTGGCCTGATGAGCCTTCCGGGCATTGCCGTTCTGTATGCGGGCATTGTCCAGAAGAAGTGGGCCGTCAACACGATGTTGATGGCCTTCACTGGCTTTTCCCTGGTGCTGGTCGTGTGGGTGTTGTGGGGCTTCAAGATGGGCTTTGGGGACCCGCTCAAGCTGGGCCCGGGAATTCTGCAGTCGGCGATAGGCAAGCCGCGGTCAATCCTGGGCACCGACAACACCCATCAGGCGGTGATCCCCCTGCTGGACGGCGCCATGCCGAAATTCAAGTTCTCCGAGTCCACGCTCGCCTACTTCCAGTTCGTGTTCGCGGCCATTACTCCGCTGCTGTTCTTGGGCAGCGTGGTGGGGCGGATGAACTTCAAGGTGTGGCTGATTTTCGTGCCGCTGTGGTCAACGTTTGCCTACTGCGTGAATGCTTTCCTGCTGTGGGGCGGGGGCTGGTGGGGCCAGGCGCACCCGAGCATCACCAGCGCGTGGACCACGGGAGCGCTGGACTACTCCGGCGGCTACGTGATCCATCTGGCGGCGGGCACCACCGGCTTTGTGGCCGCGGCGGTGATCGGGCCGCGCCTGGCCCGCGACCGCGACCGCTCGGTGCCGAACAACCTTCCGATGGCCGCCGTTGGCGCGGGCATTTTGTGGTTGGGCTGGAACGGCTTCAACGGCGGTGACCCCTACTTTTCCGGCGCCAACGCGTCCCTGGCGGTGCTCAACACCAATCTGGCCACCGCGGCGGCACTGTTGACGTGGGTGATCTGGGACCTCTTCGCCAGCCGCCAGCGCAAGCCCACATTCCTGGGCGCGGTCAACGGCATGATCGCCGGGCTGGTCGGCATTACCCCCGCGGCCGGGTTCGTCAACAGCTTCGGTGCCCTGATCATCGGTGTGGTCGGGTCCTCGCTGGTGTGGATGTCGTGGAACTGGTTGGGCCGCACCAAGCCGTTCCGGAAGGTCGACGACACCCTCGGCGTTGTCCACACCCACGGGGTGGCCGGCCTCGTCGGCGGTCTGCTCGTCGGGGTGCTCGCCGACCCCCACGTCGTGGAGTACCTCGGCAACGGCGCGGACGTCTCCGATGTGACGAGCGCGGGATGGTTGTGGGGCCACCACCCCTTCCAGATCTTGATCCAGCTGGGTGCCGCGCTGACCGTCATCGTCTGGGACGCGCTCGTCACCTTCGCCATTCTGAAGTTCCTCGGTTTGTTCATGAAGCTGCGCGCTCCCGACGACGTCCTAGAAGGCGGTGACCTTGCCGTGCACGACGAAGAGGCCTACCCCGACGATTCGATCGTGGGCGCGCGCGTCGACCGGACTTTCGAGAGCGAACCCCCGGGCACCAAGAGGCCGACCGAGCTCGCGGAAAGCTGAGGCGCCGCCATGAAGCTCATCACGGCCATCGTCCAGCCCCATACGGTCGCAGAGGTGCATGCCGCCGTGGACCAGGCTGGTGTGCATGGCTTGAGCTTCTCCGAGGTCAAAGGCTACGGCCGGCAAAGGGGGCACACCGAGGTCTACCGGGGCGCCGAATACCAGGTGGACTTCATCCCCAAGATCCGCATCGATGTCGTGCTCGACGACGAGCAGGTGGACGCCGTGATCGCGGCCATCATTGGCGCCGCACGCACCGGCAAGATCGGCGACGGCAAGGTGTGGGTCACGCCGGTGACCTCCGTGATCCGGGTACGTACCGGCGAACGTGGTGCGGACGCCCTATAGTGCGCCGCCGGGATGCCTCACCCGCATCGGTAAGGCCGGCGCATCGGCCCTCGGCCACGTGACGGCCTTCCGCTACCGTACGTAGCGGAATAGAGTGAGCGGATGACGACTGGGCAGGACGGCAGCCATCTGCATACGTGTCCATTATGTGAAGCCATGTGTGGCTTGGAGATTCACGTTCAGAACGGCAGAGTCGCGCGCATCCGTGGCAACCGCGACGACGTATGGAGTCGCGGACACATCTGCCCCAAGGGCGTGTCGCTGGGCGCGGTGCACGAAGACCCGGACCGCATCCGCCGTCCGCTGATCAAGATCGGCGGACGCTGGCACGAGGTCAGCTGGGACGCGGCGTTTCGCCGCTGCACCGAGTTGTTGAAACCGGTGATCGACAAATACGGGATCGGTGCGGTCACCGCCTACACGGGCAATCCGCTGGCGCACTCGTTTTCGTTGGCCCGCTACACCGGCGTGCTGCTTGGCATGTCGGGGATGCCGGTCACCTATTCACCCGGCACCGTCGATCAATGGCCGAAAAACCTGTCGTCGCACCTGATGTACGGCGGCTGGTGGAGCTTCCCGGTCCCCGACATCGAACGCACCGACCTGCTCGTCATCATGGGCGCCAACCCGGCCGCCTCGCAGGGCTCGCTGCTGGCCGCCCCCAACGTCATGGGACTCATCAAGGGAATTCGCAAGCGCGGCAAGGTGATTGTCATCGACCCGGTGCGCACCCTCACCGCCGCAAGCGCCGACGAGTGGCTGCCGATCGTCCCCGGCACCGACGCGGCGTTGCTGCTGGCCGTCGCGCATACGCTCGTTAAGGAGGACCTGGTCAAATCTGGGCCGCACGTCGACGGTGTCGACACGATTCGGCGTGTCGTCGCGGACTGGCCACCGGAGCGGGTGAGTGCCGTCACCGGGATCGACAAGGACCGCATCCGCCGGCTCGCCCGTGAACTCGCCGGTACCGAGAAGTCGGTGGTATATGGCCGAATCGGCTTGTGCAACCAGGAGTTTGGGAGCCTGGCCAGCTGGCTGGTCGACGTGATCAACATCTTAACGGGTCATTTCGACACCCCCGGCGGCGCGATGTTCCCGCGTCCGGCGGCTTGGTCGATCACCACGCAACCGCTGCCCGGCCTGGAGGGCGGCATCCCAGAATTCGGTCGCTGGCGTACCCGGGTCCGCGGCGCCAAGGAGGTTCTTGGCCAGGTTCCGGTGTCGTGCATGGCCGAAGAGATCGCGACACCAGGCGACGGCCAGCTCAAGGCGCTGATCACCGTCGCGGGCAACCCGGTGCTGTCCACCCCCGGCGGTGACAAGCTGGACGAGGCCCTGCCGATGCTGGAAGCGATGATCTCCGTTGATCTTTGGCTCAACGAGACGACGCGGCACGCCGACGTGATCCTGCCCGGGCTGTCCCATCTGGAGCAGGCGCACCACGACGACCTGGTGCTGCAATTCGCGATCCGCAGCTTCGCGAATTACTCGGCGCCCGTGTTTGATCCGGGTGATCGTCCGCACGAATGGGAGATCCTGATCCGGTTGACCGGATTGTGCACCGGCACACCGGCCGAGGATGTGGACGTCGCCGCGATCGACGACGGCTTCTTTGATTACCTGGCCTTCACCAGGGGAGTGGACGGCGGCGAGATACGCAAGCTCTACTACGATGCCGGGTTGCAAGGCGGCCCGGAGCGCATACTGGACCTCACGTTGCGAACCGGGCCCTTCGGCGACCAGTACGGCAAGAATCCCGGTGGGCTGACACTGGACTCACTCAAAGCCAACCCGAACGGAATCGACTTCGGGCCCATGGTCCCGCAGCTGCCCGACGTCCTCGGTACCCCCGACAAGAAGATCAGGTTGGCTCCGCAATACCTGCTCGATGACCTGCCGCGCCTGGCCGCGCGCATTGAACGGCCCGCCGAGCAGTTGGTGCTGGTGAGCCGTAGGCACTTGCGCTCCAACAATTCCTGGCTGCATAACGTTCCCGGATTGATGAAGGGAAAGGACCGGTGCACGCTGCTGATCCACCCGCAGGATGCGGACCGCTGCGGCATTGCCGACAACGACGTCGTAACGGTGAAATCGGAGGCCGGCGCGATCCAAGTGCCCGTCGAGATCACGGACGCGATCAAACCCGGCGTGGTGTCGATGCCACACGGCTGGGGGCATGGCCGCCGGGGCACCCGGATGTCGGTGGCCAACAATTCGCCTGGGGCCAACACGAACGTGCTGTCGCCGCCGACGTTTATCGACGAGCCATCCGGCAATGGCGTCCTCAATGGCATCCCGGTCACGGTCGGCTGACGGTCGAGTCGCGGAAGGACTGAACAGGACAAACCAGCGCCGGCGTTTCTTCGACGGATCCATCTGACGGCGTCGTTAGCTTTCGTCGACTTACTCGAGATCGTAGCTCCTGCAACGCTTTTGCCCTCGGATCCGACGATGATGCGGTCGGATCGACGCGGTGTCAGATCCGCTTGATCAGGGCGCGATGGGTCGATTCGTCCAGTCACGGTCGGCGCGGCGTGCGGAGCGAAACCATCCGCCGGCCGCGCCGGTGCCGCCGTCGGTCGGGATCGTGTGGCCGGTGATGAACGCCCACAGGTCCGAGGCCAGGAAGAGGATCACGCGGGCCTGGTCCTCGGGTAAACCCATTCGCCCGACCGGAACCCATTGCGGCCACTGCGTCTGCTCGTCGGGGGACAGCCACCGCGAGTAGGGCACCTGGAGGGATTCGGTGACATCGGGGCCAATCGCGTTCACCCGCACTCCGTCTCGGCCTACCTGGACCGCCAGGCTGCGGGTGAAGTGGATGACCGCCGCCTTGAAGGCCGCATAGACCGGGTCTTCGGGGTAGCCGCGCAATCCTTCCACCGAGGAGACGTTGACAATGGCACCGGACTTCCGGTCGATCATCGCCGGCAGGAACGCACGGGTGACGAGAAGGACGTGATGCAGGTTCACCCGATACAGCTCGTCCCACAGTTGCGGGTCGGTGCCGGCGAAAGGACCCGGATGGCGCACCCAGTGGCCAACGTTGTTGACCAGCACGTCCACCCGGCCGAAGCGGTCCAACACGGTGCGTGCCAAGGCGCTGACCTGGCCGGCGTCGCGGACGTCGACGGTGACGGCCAGCGCCGCGCCACCGATTCCGTCGGCGGTCCGATGCGCGCGGTCGCGGTCGATGTCGGCGACGACCACGATGGCGCCATGTTGGGCGAACAGTAGCGCGGTCGCCGCGCCGATGCCGCCAGCGCCGCCGGTTACCACGGCCACCCGGTCGGAAAGGAGGGGTTCGGTCAACGGTGCCTCCGGTTGCGATGTGGTGTCGTGTCAGCGTCGGCCCGACGGTACAACTCGGGGTCGTGTGCGCAGACGATCAGTAAGTCTGGTTCGTTGCGGGCGTACAGTTCGGCAAGGCGAGCGTGATTGGCGCGCACCTGCTTTCGGTCGAAGGCGACGAGGTTCTCCATCAGTGTCAGGGCCCGGGGGATGGGGGAGACGGCGTCTAGGGCGCCGTGGTGATAGAAGGCGTCGCCGGCATGCAGAATCCAGCGATCCCCGGCGTCCACGGCGATGCAGGCGTGCCCGCGGGTGTGGCCGGGCAGGGCGATGAATACGATCCCGGGCGCGATATCGGCGAGTTCCTTGGCCGCCGCGAAGCCGCGCCAGGGTTCCCCGTCGGGGCTGTGCTCGACCAGCGTTGGCCGGTGAGCCCACTGCTGAGAGCGGTACCGGATTTTCTCCTGCCTCGACGGTGAGTGGATGGCCCCGAACGCCTCGGCTGCGGTGAGATGGACACGGGCATGGGGAAAGTCGGAGATGCCGCCCACATGGTCGAAATCGAAATGAGTGATGACGATGTGGCGCACGTCAGTCCGCTCGAAGCCGAGGCGCTCAATCTGGTGAACGGCGGTCTCGCTGTGCTGGAACACCGGCCGGGACGCATGACGTGCCAGGCCGATGCGACGCGCGGGGGCCGAGCAATCCGCCGTCTCGAAGCCGGAATCCACCAGCACCAGGCCGTCATCGGTCTCGACCAGCAGCACGTGGCACACCGGAGCCGTGGGCATGTTCATGGTGCCGCAGTTGAGGTGGTGAACCTTCACTGTGCGGCCTCCTCACCGTCCGGGGTGACGCCGAATGTGTTGAGGAAGTTGGAGACCATTTGGTAGAAGCCAACGGTCAGCACGAGGTCGGCCAATTGGTTGACAGTCAACACTTGGAGCGCCTCGTCGCGCTGGGTGTCGGTGAGGGTGTGCTGGGCCAGCAGTAGATCGGTGAGGTGCACGATCGTGACCTGTTGCGGGGTAAGGCCTTCGACGGGGTCTCCGGTGACGGCCTCCAGTTCGGCCTCGCTGAGCCCGACGGCGCGCCCGATCCTGTTGTGGTGGTGCACTTCGTAGCCGGCGCGGTAGGTGTGCCCCACCCTCAGAATGGCCAGCTCGCGCCAATCGTGCGGCAGCGAATTGTGTTGCAGCATGTCACCGGCCATCGCGAGGAAGCCGGGTGCCAAACCGGGGGTGTGCATCATCATCCGAACGATATTGAACGCCCCTGGGCGGGTCGCCCGCTCCCGCAGATCCGCTGGCAGCCCTTCAGGATCGGGATAGCTGAACGGAGAGGCATTCATGCGAGCACCCGAATCGGTTCGGAGCCATCCCAATTGGCGGCGACCGCGCGTATGTGGGCGAACAGCTGGCCCTTGGGTCCGGACACATCGGAGATTTCGATCGTGGTGCCGGGTTCCCATTCCGTCTGCAGGTAGGCGAAGCGTCCGCCGGTGATGCTTCCTTCCTGGCCGACGGTATAACCCTCGCCGATCGCTTTGTCGTAGAGTGCGTCGTAATCGCCTGTCCAGTAGGCGATGTGCTGCGCACCATGGTGGCCGGCGTCGAGGAAGTCCTTATACATCGACGGGGCCTCATTGCGTTGCTGGATGAGTTCGAGCTGGGTGGCACCGGAATTGGCCAGGGCGACACTGATCTGCGCATCACTGTCGGCACCCTGGTAGCGGAAGTAGTCAAGCGGGACGCGTTCAACGTAGAACCACGGGCCGACGCCGTGGCGCACCCAGTGTTGCAGGGAGGCTTGAATATCGCGCACGACGTAACCGAGCTGAGCGATATCGCCGAAGATACGGCTCACAGGTTGGCTTCTTTCTGTTGTGGTGGGTTAACTCGGTTGATCAGAAGCCGCTCGGCCTCGGCGCGCGCGGCGCCGAGATCCACTTGCGGATCGAGCAGGTGCTGGAGGGCGATGCCGCGCAGCATCCCGACGACTGCGGTAGCCAGCCCGTCGGGGTTAACGGAATCAGCGAACTGTCTTGAAGCGATGCCTCTTTGGATGAGTTTGGTCAATTCGTCCCGGAATTCGCGATCCGCGGCGAGCATCGTCGGTGCGACTTCGGGTGAGCCGGCGACCACGGCGTCGGCCCACAACATGAGCCGGGCTCGGTTGATCGGCGCCGGATGTGCCAGCGCCGCGAAATAGGTATCGATCAGACCCAACGCCTCGTCCAGGACCGAATCCGATTGACTGTTCGCGAAGACCGCTGCACGGAACTGCGCGGTGACCGCGTCGACGAGGCGCTGCATCATCGCCCCCTTGGACCCGAAGTGATGGGTCGCCAGGCCGCGGCTGTAGCCGGCACGCTCGCCGATGTTGGCCAAAGTGATACGGGCGGGACCGATTTCGGTGATCAGCTCGGCTGCGGCGTCCAGCAGTCGGTGCTCGGCGTCGGCGCGACGCTCCTCTTGGGTGCGCCGCGGGCGGGGATCGTCGCTCACGCCTGCCCGGTCTGCACCACAACCTGGCCGACGGCCTGGTTGCTGGCCAGGAAGGCGGCCGTTGCCGCGACGTGGGTCCCTGTCATCCGCGCACGCAACATCGCCGTCTACCTAACTAACTTGTTGACCAACAAGTTATAGGTCGGCGCACGGAAACGCAAGACGCGCTCGGTCGGTCGCCGCACGATGGACGGTGCTTCGATGTACCGCGCGATTGGCCCCCTGGCTCGCCGCTACGGCGCCGCCGGCTCCGCGCTGTGGGTGCCTTTCGGCGGGGATGTGCACCGCTGCATCGGGGCCGCTTCGCCAACATGGAGATGCCTGTGACGTTCCGGATGTTGTTGCGCCACTTCGCGTTTATCACCAACGCGTAGCGCGGGTGAGCCGAGGCATTCGCGCGGTGGGGCCACCGCGCCGGGCCGCGGCGCGCGGGGCGAGGGCCGCGGGGCGCGCACGCCCGTATTTCGCCGTTCGGTGCGTTCGGCGGTGTCGATGCTGTCGGTGCGGAAGACCTGACTCGCAACTTCGGCGCCATCGCGGGCTACGATGCCGCCATGCCGCTCGCCGATGGTTCGACGTTTGCCGGCTACACCATTGTTCGGAGACTGGGATCGGGCGGCATGGGGGAGGTCTACCTGGCCCGGCACCCACGACTGCCCCGGCAGGACGCGCTCAAGGTGCTGCGGGCCGAGGTGTCGGCGACCGGCGAATATCGGGAACGCTTCAACCGCGAAGCCGACGTCGCCGCGTCCCTTTGGCACCCGCATATCGTCGCCGTGCACGACCGCGGCGAATTCGACGGCCAACTGTGGATCGACATGGACTATGTCGACGGGACCGACGCCGGGCGCTTGCTGCACGAGCAATATCCGGGCGGCATGCCGGCCGCCGAGGTCGCCAAGCTCATCACCGCGGTCGCCGAAGCCCTTGATTACGCCCATCAACACAAGCTGTTACACCGTGACGTCAAGCCCGCCAACATCCTGCTCGCCCGGCCGGCTGCCGCCGAGTCGGGCGATCGTCGAATCATGTTGGCCGACTTCGGGATCGCCGGCTTGGTCGATGACCCCAGCGGATTGACAGCGACCAACATGACGGTGGGCACCGTCGCCTATGCTGCCCCCGAACAGTTGATGGGCCACGAGCTCGATGGACGGGCAGACCAGTATGCACTGGCCGCGACCGCGTACCACCTGCTGACGGGCGGCCCACCGTTTCAAAACTCCAACGCCGCCGTGGTGATCAGCCAGCACCTCAACGCGTCTCCACCGGCAATCGGCGATCGCGTTCCCGAACTGGCCGCGATTGATCCCGTCATGGCCAAGGCGCTGGCCAAGGAGCCCAAGGACCGCTACGAGAAGTGCATCGACTTCGCCCGGGCACTCGGCGCGCACCTCGACGGTGTCAACGCCCCGGAACTGGAGGCGACGGTTCTGTCCCAGCCCATCGCAACCGCGCCGGCCCGGCCTTCGGTGCTGCGAGCCGCGATCGTCGTCCCGGCGGTGCTGGCATTGCTGCTTCTCGTCGCAATTGCCTTCGGCGTGCTCGAGTTCCAGCGCGCTGACGACGAGCACGCCGCACCGCCGACCGGAGCCGGCAAGGCCACCACCAGCACGGCCCCCGCCACCGCCTCGGTGACAGCTGCGCCCTCGCCCACGCCCCAGACCACCCCAGGGGGCGCGTCGACAACCGCATCCGAGCCGCCCGCGCCGGCCCCCGTGGTCATTGGTGCCGTCTGTGCACAGCTCGGCAGCACCGGCAGCACCAAGACCGGGGCCACCGCCTACTGCTCGACGCTGGAGGGAACCAACACGACCATCTGGTCGCTGACCGAGGGCACCGTCGCCAGTCCGACCGTCACGGCCACGCCGGAACCCGACGAAACGCCGGTGCCCACCGAGCAGGAATCGCCGATCAGAGTATGTATGCAGCAGACCGGGCAGACCCGGCGCGATTGCTGGCAGGACATTCGGCGCAGCCGCGGTTGGCCGTAACGCCCCACCGACCCACCCTCGGCACCCGCCGGTAATCCTTTTTGCGCCCTTGCCCTGCAGTTGGCCCCCGTGCCGATACAGTTGGTGCCGATGAGCACACCAGCCCCGCCGGTGCTGACCGTGCGGTACGAGGGGTCTGAACGTACGTTCGCCGCTGGCAACGATGTTGTCATCGGGCGCGACCTGCGTGCAGACGTCCGAGTGGCGCAGCCCCTGATCTCCCGGGCCCACCTGCTGGTGCGCTTCGACCAGGGCCGATGGATTGCGGTCGACAACGGCAGCCTCAACGGGATCTTCCTCAACAACCGACGCGTGCCGGTCGTCGACATCCACGACGGCCAGCGGATCAATCTCGGCAATCCCGATGGGCCGGCTGTGACCTTCGAGGTCGGGCGCCACCAGGGTTTGGCAGGACGCCCGCCGCAGACGACGTCGATACAGCTGTCCAACGCGCCGACGGGACTTCTGCCGCCCCAGGGCCCGCCTCCTTCGGCCCCGCCGTCGCGGCCGCCGCAACCGCAACCGCCACCGGGGAGCACACCGCGTCCACCGTCCTCGCCCCCGCACTATCCGTCGGGCCCCCAACAGCGACCACCGGCCAGCAACCCGCCGGTGCGCCCGGTCACCGCCTCGCACCCCACGGGACCGCACACCAGCGGACCTCAGCAGGCGCCCCAGATTTACCGGCCCCCCACAGGCGCCCACCCCATCCCGCCGCATGTCGAGGCGACCGGCCGCATGGCCGGCGAGACGGGGAACATCGCGACCTCGATGCTCAAGATCCTGCGGCCGGGCAAGGGGGTCGCGGAGTCGTCGCCGGGCGCCATCAAGATTGGCCGGGCCAACGACAACGACATCGTCATTCCTGAAGTACTGGCCTCCCGCCACCACGCCACCCTGGTCCCGACCGCCACGGGCACCGAGATCCACGACAACCGCAGCATCAACGGCACCTTCGTCAACGGCACCCGAGTCGAAACGGCGGTGCTGCACGACGGTGACGTCGTCACCATCGGCAACATCGACCTCGTCTTCGCCAACGGCACGCTCGCGCGTCGCGAAGAGAGCTTGCTGGAGACCCGCACCGGCGGCTTGGACGTGCGCGGAGTGACATGGACGATCGAGGGCAACAAGACGCTGCTGGACAACATCTCGGTGTCCGCCCGTCCCGGCATGCTCACCGCCGTCATCGGCCCGTCCGGTGCCGGCAAGTCGACCTTCGCGAGGCTGGTCGCGGGCTACACGCACCCGACCAGCGGCACGGTGACGTTCGAGGGGCACAACGTGCACGCCGAATACGCCTCGCTGCGAAGCAGGATCGGCATGGTGCCGCAGGACGACGTCGTGCACGGTCAGCTCACGGTGAAGCAGGCGCTGATGTTTGCCGCTGAGTTGCGCCTGCCGCCGGACACCACGAAGGAGGACCGCGAACAGGTGGTCGCGCGGGTCCTCGAGGAACTCGAGATGACCAAGCACCTCGAGACCCGCGTCGACAAGCTGTCGGGTGGTCAGCGCAAGCGCGCGTCGGTGGCGCTGGAGCTGCTGACCGGGCCGTCGCTGCTGATCCTCGACGAGCCGACGTCCGGCCTGGACCCGGCGCTGGACCGGCAGGTCATGACCATGCTGCGGCAATTGGCCGACGCCGGTCGTGTGGTGCTGGTGGTGACCCACTCCCTTACCTACCTGGACGTCTGTGACCAGGTGCTGTTGCTCGCACCCGGCGGCAAGACGGCGTTCTGCGGGCCGCCCAGCCAGATCGGTCCGGCCATGGGGACGACGAACTGGGCCGACATCTTCAGCACGGTGGCCGACGACCCGGACGGCGCGCAGGCGAGGTACCTCGCACGGACCGGTCCGCCACCCCCGGCGCCACCGACGGAGCAACCGGCCGAACTGGGCGATCCGTCGCACACGAGCCTGGTCAGACAGTTCTCTACGATCGCCAGGCGGCAGCTGCGGCTGATCATCTCCGACCGCGGCTATTTCGTCTTCCTGGCCCTGTTGCCGTTCATCATGGGTTCGCTGTCGATGTCGGTGCCCGGCGACGTCGGCTTCGGTACACCTAATCCGATGGGCAACGCCCCCAACGAACCCGGGCAGATTCTGGTGTTGCTCAACGTCGGCGCGGTGTTCATGGGGACCGCCCTGACGATCCGCGACCTCATCGGTGAGCGACCCATCTTCCGCCGAGAACAGGCGGTCGGCCTGTCCACCAGTGCGTATCTGTTGGCCAAGGTCTGCGTCTATACCGTGTTCGCGATCGTCCAATCGGCGATCGTGACCATCATTGTGCTCAACGGCAAGGGCGGCCCCACCCAGGGAGCCGTGGCCTTGGGCATCCCGGGTCTCGAGCTCTTTGTCGACGTCGCGGCGACGTGCGTCGCCTCTGCGATGCTCGGTTTGGCGCTCTCGGCCGTGGCCAAGTCCAACGAACAGATCATGCCCCTGCTGGTCGTCGCGGTGATGTCGCAGCTGGTCTTCTCCGGCGGCATGATCCCGGTGACCGCCCGGATCGGGCTGGACCAGATGTCGTGGGCCACGCCCGCCAGATGGGGTTTCGCAGCGTCGGCCTCGACCGTCGACCTGACCAAACTGGTGCCCGGGCCACTCACACCGAAGGACTCGCACTGGCATCACACGGCGGGGGCGTGGTGGTTCGACATCGCCATGCTGGCCGTAATCAGCGTCTTCTACCTGAGCTTCGTGCGATGGAAGATCCGCCTCAAGGGCGGCTGACCGCCCCGGGTGATAGAGGTCGGTGCCTCCCTCCTGACGGTGAGGGACGGGTTCAGGGGATTCTGGGCGCCGGCCTCGTCGATCGCGATGCTGAAGGGGCCCCCCGTCGTCCGGAGTGCGCGTGCGTGCATTTTCGCGCCATCGCCACCGCCGCGGTGCCAACCGCGCTGCCCAGCTACTCACGACTTTGAAATCGATTTCCCGTCCGGTACTTCCGATTGTCTGGTCCTTGGGTGCGCCGCGTATAGAAGTCGCGATGTTCGCCATGGCCTGAGCATCGGGGGAGGCACTGACAAACGTGAACGTCGACGGGACGGTGGGGCCGCTTTATCCACAGTTTGCGGTTTATCCACAGATCGGCCGTTGTCGGGTGTTGTTCGCACGTGTGTTCGATATCTTTGGGGGGTGGGTAATTGGGTCAGTCCGCCAGAGGCACGCGAACGCATCAGCGCCGCACTGCAGGCGATCGATGCCGCCCATCAGGTGTTGCGGGATACCCCCTCGGATCTGGCGGGCAATGACTTTCGGGTGGAGGTGGCCGAACGGCTGGAAACCCAGGAGCGCACGAACCGGGGGCTGATGTATCGGATCTTCGCCGAGATCGCTGAGCCCCCCGAT
>NZ_JAFBAR010000015.1 GCF_019247635.1 Mycobacterium sp. | reverse complement strand
TACCGTCCGCAGTTCTACTTCCGCACCACCGACGTGACCGGTGTGGTGACGCTGCCGGAGGGCACGGAGATGGTGATGCCCGGTGACAACACCAACATTTCGGTGAAGCTGATCCAGCCCGTGGCCATGGACGAGGGTCTGCGGTTCGCTATCCGCGAGGGTGGCCGCACCGTCGGCGCCGGCCGGGTCGTCAAGATCATCAAGTAGTTTCGTTCAACGCGAAGCCCGGATCGCCCATCGCGGCAATCCGGGCTTTGCGTTCTGCGGCGAAGCCGGGTTGGCCTCCAAGGTGTACCTCTGCCCGATATTTGTGATCGGTAGCGGCAGTTAGGCGCTACTCTGACATCACTTTCGGGCCAGTAAGGAGGCTTACGTGTTAGCGCGCTACTTGAAGGCACAGCTGATTGTTCTGCTGTGCGGCGGTTTGGTCGGGCCGATCTTCTTGGTCGTCTACTTCGCTCTTGGACTCGGCGATCTGCTGTCGTGGATGTTGTGGGTCGGGTTGCTCATCACTGTGATCGACGTCGTGGTCGCGATTTGGTTGGCGAACTTTGGCGCGAACTCGGCGGCCAAGAAGGCCGCGCTGGAACAGCATGGGGTCTTGGCGCTGGCCCAGATCACCGGGCTCACCGAGACGGGAACGCGGATCAACGAGCAGCCACTGGTGAAAGTGCAGCTGCACATCTCGGGATCCGGATTTGTGCCGTTCGACAGTGAAGATCGAGTCATCGCCAGCGTCACCCGGCTGGGTAACCTGACCGCACGCAAGCTGGTGGTACTGGTCAACCCGACCACCCAGCAATACTTAATCGACTGGGAGCGTAGCGCTTTGGTCAACGGGCTGGTGCCCGCGCAGTTCACCCTGGCCGAAGACAACCAGACCTACGACTTGAGTGGGCAGGCCGGCCCGCTGATGGAAATCCTGCAGATCCTCAAGGCCAACAACGTTCCGCTCAACCGGATGGTGGACATCCGCTCGAACCCGGCACTGCGTCAGCAGATCCAGGCCGTGGTACGCCGGGCGGCCCAGCAGCAGGCACCAGCGACCGCGGCGCCACAGCACTCGCCCACGGAGCGGTTGCAGGAGCTGGAGTCGCTGCGTGCCAGTGGCGTGCTGTCCGACCAGGAATACAACAGCAAGCGGGCCCAGATTATCTCCGAGATCTGACACCGACCGACCCCGAGGCGAGTTAGAACACGTTTCAGTTTCGCTGCTAGCCTGACAGGCGGCGGAAGGGGTATGCGTGGCTGGATCACTGCAAGGGCGGGTGGCATTCATCACCGGTGCCGCCCGCGCCCAGGGCCGAGCGCACGCCGTGCGGCTGGCCCGCGAAGGCGCCGACATCATCGCGCTGGACATCTGCGCGCCCGCATCGGACACGCTCACATACACGCCCGCCACACCGGAGGATCTCAGCGAGACCGTCCGCCTCGTGGAAGCCGAGGGGCGCAAGATACTGGCGCGTGAGGGCGACATCCGCGACGACGCGTTGCTCAAGCAACTGGTGGCCGACGGCTTCGAGCAATTCGGCCGGCTCGACATCCTGGTGGCCAACGCCGGGGTGCTGGGCTGGGGCCGCCTCTGGGAACTCACCGACGAACAGTGGGACACCGTGATCGGGATCAACCTGACCGGCACCTGGCGCACGCTGCGCGCGGCGATTCCCGCGATGATCGAGGCCGGCAATGGCGGCTCCATAGTTATCGTCAGCTCGTCGGCCGGTGTGAAGGCCACGCCGGGCAATGGCCATTACGCGGCGTCCAAGCACGGACTTACCGCTCTGACCAACACGCTGGCCATCGAGCTCGGCGAATACGGCATCCGGGTCAACTCGATCCACCCCTACTCCATAGACACCCCGATGGTCGAGCCCGAGGCGATGATGGAGCTCTTTGCCAAGCATCCCCGCTATGTGCACAGCTTTCCGCCAATGCCGATGCAGTACAAGGGGTTCATGTCGGCCGATGAAGTCTCCGACGTCGTCGTCTGGTTGGCTGGCGATGGCTCGGGCACGCTGTCGGGCACACAGATTCCGGTAGACAAGGGCGCCTTGAAGTACTGACCGGCGATCGTGTATGAACTCCACGTGAGCAGTAGCAAAGGTGTACACCGCAGCGACAACGGGATTGTGATCGTCGGCGGTGGCCTCGCGGCCGCCCGGACCGCCGAGCAGTTACGCCGGTCGGAATACGCCGGGCGCATCACGATCATCAGCGACGAGGTGCATCTGCCCTACGATCGGCCGCCGCTGTCCAAAGAGGTGCTGCGCAAAGAGGTGGACGACGTCGCCCTCAAGCCGCGCGAGTGGTACGACGAGAAGGACATCATCCTGCGGCTGGGTTCGGCCGCGACCGGTCTGGACACGGCCGCTCAGACGGTGACGCTGGCCGACGGATCCGTGCTCGGTTACGACGAGCTCGTGGTCGCCACCGGCCTGGTGCCGCGGCGGATCCCGTCATTTCCCACCATCGAGGGCGTGCGGGTGCTGCGGTCGTTCGACGAGAGCATTGCGTTGCGCACCCATGCATCCGACGCGAAGCACGCCGTGGTCATCGGCGCGGGGTTCATCGGCTGCGAGGTGGCGGCCAGCCTGCGCAGTCTTGGGGTCGACGTGGTGCTGGTGGAGCCCCAGCCGACGCCGCTGGCATCGGTACTGGGGGAGCAGATCGGTGAGCTGGTGGCACGGCTGCACCGCGCCGAGGGTGTTGACGTCCGCCTTGGGGTCAGCGTTGCCGAGGTACGCGGCCAGGGTCACGTGGACTCTGTGGTCTTGACCGATGGCACGGCGATCGCGACCGACCTGGTGGTGGTCGGCATCGGGTCGCGCCCGGCGACCGAATGGCTCGGGGGCAGTGGCATCGAGGTCGACAACGGGGTGCTCTGCGACGAGGCCGGACACACCAGCGCGCCGAACGTATGGGCGCTCGGTGACGTGGCCTCCTGGCGGGATGCGACGGGACACCAAGCGCGGGTGGAACATTGGAGCAACGTAGCCGACCAGGCCCGCGTTGTGGTGCCGGCGATGCTGGGCCAGGACGTCCCGGAAGTGGTTGTCGTACCGTACTTTTGGAGCGACCAGTACGATGTGAAGATCCAGTGCCTGGGCGAGCCGGAAGCTGACGACGTCGTGCACCTGGTCGAGGATGACGGCCGCAAGTTCCTGGCCTACTACGAGCGCGACGGCGTAGTGGTCGGTGTGGTCGGCGGTGGCATGCCCGGCAAGGTCATGAAGGTCCGCGGCAAGATCGCCGCCGCGACGCCGATCGGCGAACTGCTCGGCTGAATTTCCCGGAGACGCGCAACCGCCATCGCTCGCCGAGCTGATTTGGCCGAACGGCGTAAAGAAATCGTCAACGACGAACCCGTCACGAGGTATTGACGTTTACCTTTTTCGGGGAGGTCCCGTTGAGCACATCGTCCGCCAGCATCGCGTTTGTCGCTCTGCTAGCGGCCGCGCTCGTGCTTGTGCATGTACCCCTGGGTGACTACATGTATCACGTCTACAGCTCGAAACGAGACTGGCGGGTCGAGCGTGCGATCTATCGCATCATCGGCGTGGATGCCCGAGCCGAACAGCGTTGGGACCATTACGCTCGCAGCGTCTTGGCTTTCTCGTCAGCCGGCGTCGTGTTCCTGTTCGTCTTTGAGCTGGTGCAAGACAAGTTGCCGCTGCACCTGCGCAATCCGGCGACACCGATGACGCCGTCCCTTGCGTGGAATACCGCGGTCAGCTTCGTCAGCAACACCAGCTGGCAGGCGTACGCGGGGGAGTCGACCCAAGGCCACCTGGTACAGATGGCCGGCATCGCGGTCCAGTGTTTTCTCTCCGCTGCGGTCGGGATGTCGGTGGCGATGGCGCTGGTTCGCGGCTTCGCACGGACGAAAACCGATGAGCTGGGCAACTTCTGGGTAGACCTCGTCCGTGGCACGATGCGCATCTTGTTCCCCATCTCAGTGATCGGTGCGATGGTTCTGATGGCTGGCGGCGTGATCCAGAACTTCCACCTCAACGACCAGGTCGTGACCACGCTGGGCGGCGCACATCAGACCCTCACCGGAGGGCCGGTCGCCAGCCAGGAATCCATCAAGTTGCTCGGTAGCGACGGGGGTGGCTTCTACAACGCTAACTCCGCGCATCCGTTTGAGAATCCGACCTCATGGACGAACCTCGCCGAGGTATTCCTGGTGCTGCTCATCAGTTCCGCGCTACCCCGCACCTTCGGCCGGATGGTCGGTCGCAAAAAGCAGGGCTATGCGATTGCCGCGGTGATGGCACTGCTCGCGTTGGTTAGCGTCGGCCTGACGACGATCTTTCAACTGGGGCACTACGGTACCGTCCCCACCGCGGCCGGCGGCGCCATGGAAGGCGTCGAACAGCGTTTCGGCGTAGGCGATTCGGCGGTCTTCGCTGACGCGACAACGCTGACGTCCAGCGGCGCCACCGACTCGATGCACGATTCGTACACCAGCCTCGGCGGGTTGATGGCGATGTTTAACATGCAGCTCGGCGAGGTGGCCCCCCGGCGGGGCCGGCTCGGGCCTGTACGGCATGCTGATCCTCGCGGTTGTCACGGTGTTCGTCGCCGGATTAATGGTGGGCCGCACACCGGAATACCTCGGCAAGAAGGTCACGCCGCGTGAGATGAAGCTTGCCACAGGCGTTTTCCTGACCACCGAGGTGCTCGTGCTCCTCGGTACCGGGATCGCGATGGCATTGCCCGGCCCGCGAGCCGGCATGGGCAACGGCGGACCCCACGGTCTGTCGGAGGTGCTGTACGCGTTCACGTCCGCGGCGAACACCAACGGCTCGGCTTTCGCCGGTCTGTCCACGAACACGACGTGGTACAACACCGTGCTCGGTCTGACGATGCTCATCGGTCGTTACGCGCCCATCGTTCTGGTGCTCGCGCTGGCCGGCTCGCTGGCGCGACAAGGCCACACGCCGGAATCCCCCGGCACCTTGCCTACTCACCGTCCGCAGTTCGTCGGTCTCGTCGCGGTCGTCACAGTCATCCTGTGTGGCCTGACGTTCTTGCCCGCCTTGGCACTTGGGCCGCTCGCCGAAGGGGTCCACTAGGACGATGCGCGGCCATGCCTCCGACTCGGTCGAGAAGAGGCTTGCGCTCGGCCATGTCACTGGCGCATATCGCACTCTCGCGCAAGATATTTCGTTTGGTTTCGATCAGCTGGTTGAAATCGCTCTGTGCGCACTTTCATCTGCGGTGAACGACACGTTCACCGCGTTGACCTGCGTCGACTGGATCGCCGACGAACTGGCCCCGGTAGATGCGGCGGCGCGGGTCAGCGCTGGGCTTTGGGGCTGACCCTCACCGGCCGCTTCGGTCCGCGGGGCCGCAGGTGTTTACCGGCCGATTGGTCCGCGGAGTAGACGGGTTGAAAATCGATCACGTTGACATCGATCTTGACGTTCGGC
>NZ_JAFBAR010000122.1 GCF_019247635.1 Mycobacterium sp. | reverse complement strand
TTGGCACGACTGTCACATGTGTCTCTGCACCGGCCGACACCCGATGTGCCCGGCTTTGAGCGACAATCTTTGGTGGCGCCGCGCCGCGAATCATGTTGTCGCGCAAAGGCGGGCACATCGGCCGTGTCGACTCTGACGCAGGCCGGTGTTGTGGATGTGGACTTTGTCAGTGCTTACCCAGTGGCAGTTTCAGCACCCTGTTGTTGTCGGAATCGGCGACGTATACGTTGCCGGCGTTGTCCACTGCCACACCCTGGGGGTTTTTAAGGCCTGTGAACGGCAACGTGGTCTGAGAGTTCGAACCGGCCGGCAGTTCTACCACGCTGTTGTCGCCGGAGTCGCAGACATAGATGTTGCCGGCCGCGTCCACCGCCACGCCGCTGGGGTAGCTAATAGCGGCCGTCACATTAGTCGGCGCGCCGGCCCCCGCCGCTAGTTTCAGATCGACGCCGCCACCGGAGAACATGTAGACGTCGCCCGCGCTGTTCGCGGTCATGATGAGCGGGTCCCTGAGGTTCGTGAACGGCAGCGCGACCTGCGCGGTGGCTCCCGGCGCCAGCTTCAGCACGCGATCGTTGCCCTCGTCGGAGACATAAAGGTTGCCGGCGGCGTCCACCGCCAGGCTGCCCGGAGCGCGGAGGCCGGCGAATGGCAGCACGGTGGGATCCGGCTGCCCCGCCGCCAGCTTGCGTACGTTGTCGTTGACCATTGCGCTGTCCGAAACGTAGACGGCGCCAGCGGCGTCCACCGCGACATCCGCGGGGTAAATGACGCCGCTGAATGGCAGCACCGCCTGGACGGTCGAGCCCGCCGGCAGCTGGAGCACCCGTTTGTTGCCGGTGTCGACGACGTACACGTTGCCCGCGGTGTCCACCGCTACGCCCCTCGGGTTGTTGAGGCCGACAAACGGCAGCACAACCTGGGCGGGCGGCGGCGGAGCGGGCGAGCTGGACGGGGGCCCAGCCCCATTCGTCGGCGATCGTGTGGGGAGGACCGCGACGAGTCCGATCGTGACGACGGCAATGAGTGTGATCCCGCCGGCGATCAGCGCAACTTTGGTGTTCCGGCTGCGCCGCCGACGCGGCGCCTGTTCGGCTGCTGGTGCGCCGACATCGACCGAGGGCGCATGTGCGCTGCCGTAGCCCTCGGCGGAAACCGGCGCCTGCTGCGTTGGCGGCTGTTGGGAGACGAACCGTGCGGGCTGCTCGACGTCGTCCAGTCGCGTCGGCTCGCTGCGGCCGACGGGCACCATAGGCCCGGGCACGGGTGCCTGCGTGGTCACCTCCGAGAGGGTGGCGGGCATGGTGTGCGGTTCCGCTGGCGCCGGAGTATCGGTCTCGGTCAGCGCTTGACGCGCGGCGGTCGCCAGCTCCCGCGCGGTTTGGTAGCGGTGGTCGGGGTCTTTGGCCATACCGCGGGCGATGACCGCGTCGAAAGCGGCTGGTATGCCGGATCTTTCGGCACTGGGCCGGGGCGGATCCTGGTAGAGGTGCGCGTGCATCTGCTGGGGAAGGCTTTCGGTGGGAAAGGGCAGGCTTGCCGTCAGGCATTCGTTGAGGACGCAGGCCAACGCGTAGATATCGGCACGGGCGTCGGCCTTTCCGGGGAAAAGCGCTCCGGCGCCATGTAGGCCCAGGTGCCCAGGGTGGTTCCGGTACTGGTTAACTTCGTCGCCCCAGCGTCGTGCGCGATACCGAAGTCGATCAGGTACACGAAGTCGTCCTCGGCCAATAGCACGTTGGACGGTTTGACGTCGCGGTGGACCAGGCCGCGGGCATGGGCAGCATCGAGAGCTCCGGCAAGCTGCTCAATCAAGCCGACCGCGCGATCGGGACGCATCGGCCCTTCTCGTTCCAACAACGTGCCCAAATCGACGCCATCGATGATCGGCATGACCAGATACAGGTGACCCGCTGCCTCGCCGGAATCATGGATCGGGATGACGTGTGGTTGAGTCAGCCGCGCGGCAGTGCGCGCCTCCCGGCGAAACCGCTCACGAAACCCCGGTGCGTCGGCGCGGTCCGCCGCCAACACCTTGAGCGCCACCTCGCGCTCCAGCTCCGGGTCGTAGGCACGGAACACCTTGCCCATGCCGCCTTCACCGATCAGCCCGAGCAGCTGATAGCGCCCAAACGCCACTTCCTCCACCGGCTTGCTCCCAATTCAGAGATGCGGCGATGCTATCAACACGGTCGAGTGGTCTGTGTCCGCGTTGGGCGGCGTCACAGCAATGAATCGATCATCGTCTGGCCCTCGTTGTCAGCGCGGGTGGGCGCGTCGCCGTTCTGCGCGAAGACGACGAAAGCCGACTGATGCGTCGAGGTGTTCAGCAACTCGATAAACGAGCCGATGACGGGGATAAGTCCCATCCGCGACGTACCGTCAGCGGTGTAGTCGATACCGGATTCCTGCTGAAAGTTTGCACTCTGCACCGGCTTTGAGGTGGGCGCGGACAGGTCTCTGACGTTGGTCAGGCCCGTCGTGGACAGGCTGCTCAACTGATTGATGTCGGACTGCAGCACGGCGACCGGATCGGTCCCACGGGCAGGTTTGATCTTGACTTCCAATTCCGCGGTGGAGAAGGCGTTGTGCAGGATGACCCACCCGGAACCCTGGTCTTCGACCGTCCAGCCCGGAGCCGGGGTGACCGAGATGCCGGGCGCGAGGTCAAGCCCGTCGCCAGCGGTCAGCGTCACCATCGGACGATCGACGGTGCCCGCCAGGCCGATTGCCGCCGCCACGGCGCCCGCGATGGCGAGCGCTCGCGTTCCGTGCCCCACCCATCGCCACGGGCGGGGGTGGGGCATCGATTGCGGAGTGCGACTCGGCGGCGGTGTTGACGTGGCTCTGGGTGTCGACATGGCGTGCATGGACTGACTCCTCTAGTGGATAGGCGGTGGGGGATTCGCCG
>NZ_JAFBAR010000010.1 GCF_019247635.1 Mycobacterium sp. | reverse complement strand
CCGCCGACGCCGACCGCGACGTCCGGTTCTTCGAGCCGGTGATCGCCGCGGTGGACGACCTGGCGCCCCGCGCCGAGGTGCTGCGGCCCGGGCTCCTGGTGTTGCCGGTGCGCGGGGCGGCCCGCTACTTCGGCTCCGAGGCCGACGCCGCCGAACGGCTGACCGACGCGGTGGCCGCGGCCGGCGCCGAATGTCAGGTCGGGGTCGCCGACCAGTTGTCCACCGCGGTCTTCGCCGCGCGTGCGGGCCGCATCGTGGAGCCGGGTCAGGACGCGCGATTTCTGTCGCTGCTGTCGATCCGCCAGCTCTCCACCGAGCCGAGTCTGTCCGGTCCGGGGCGCGACGAGCTGACGGATCTGTTGTGGCGGATGGGGATCCGCACCATCGGTCAATTCGCCGCGCTGTCCCGCAGCGACGTGGCGTCCCGGTTCGGTGCCGACGCGGTGGTCGCCCATCGGTTCGCCCGCGGCGAAGCAGAGCGGGGGCCGTCCGGGCGGGAGCCGCCGCCAGAACTGGACGCCGTGCTGGACTGCGATCCGCCGATCGACCGGGTCGATGCCGCGGCATTCGCCGGACGCTCATTGGCCGGCGCGTTGCACCAGGCGCTGATGGCCGCCGGAGTGGGTTGCACCCGGCTGGCCATTCACGCCGTCACCGCCAAGGGCGAAGAGCTGGAACGGGTATGGCGGTGCGCCGAGCCGTTGACCGAGGACGCCACCGCCGACCGGGTGCGCTGGCAACTGGACGGGTGGCTGAACAATCGGACCACTGGTGGCCCGCCGAGGGATGCACCGGTGACGATGCTGCGACTGCAAGCGGTAGAGGTGGTGTCCGCCGGGGCGTTGCAGTTGCCGCTTTGGGGTGGTCTCGGCGAGGAGGACCGACTGCGGGCCCGTCGGGCGCTGGTGCGGGTGCAGGGCCTGCTCGGCCCGGAGTCCGTACAGGTGCCAGTGCTGTCCGGCGGTCGCGGGCCGGCCGAGCGCATCACGTTCACCCCGCTCGGCGACGAGCCCGTCCCACAGGCCGATCCGGATCGGCCCTGGCCGGGCCAACTGCCCCAGCCATCACCCGCGGTGTTGGTCGATGACCCGGTGGAGTTGCTCGATGCCCACGGGAACCCGATACGGGTGACCAGCCGGGGGATGTTCTCGGCCGACCCGGCGCGGCTGACCTCCCGTGGTCGAGACGACAGGCTGCGCTGGTGGTCTGGACCCTGGCCGGTCGACGAGCGGTGGTGGGACGACCGGGGTGGGGCCGGACTCCCAGCGCAGCGGGGGAGCCGCACCGCTCGTGCCCAGGTGCTGCTGGAGAGCGAGCGCGCGCTGCTGCTGTGCTACCGACAGAGGAGGTGGTATCTGGAGGGGATCTACGAGTGACGGGCGTGATCAGGGAGGACAGGCGACCCTGTCGAGCGGTGGCTGGATGCCTATCCGACGGAGCGGTTCTTGCGCTTTTCCAGGAAGTTCGCCCACGAGACGACTTCGGGATGCTGTTTGAGCAAGGCCCGGCGCTGCCGCTCGGTCATGCCGCCCCACACGCCAAACTCGACCTTGTTGTCGAGCGCGTCCGCCGCACACTCCTGCATGACGGGGCAGTGGCGGCAGATAGCCGCGGCCTGGCGTTGGGCGGCACCCTGCACGAAGAGTTGGTCAGGATCTGTGTCCCTGCATAGGGCCTTCGATACCCAGGCCCGTTCTCCAGCGTCCTCTGGATGGGTATTGGTTACGGCGACAAGGTTCGTTCTCCGCGCGACCGGGCGCGTACCAGACATGCGCTTCCCCTTCCTCTCGGCCGCGATGGCGGCCGCCCCCCTCAGGAACGACCATCGTGCGTGATCTGAATCTCGCCGTGCCTTCCAAGTTAAGTACTTAGGCATCAATTCGCAAACAAATCGGAATCTTTTTATGGTACAAACGTGCCATGCTTGTCTTTGCGACATGCCATTCTCCTCGGCCGTCGTGATCTTTGAGCCAGTGCGAGGTGTCGAGAACTCGCCTCCAGCCGCAGCTCATTGAGATGCGCGATGCGCCAGAGTCGTTGGTTGGCAAGTTCTTTGCCGCTGGGGCAGACCCTTGGGCAGACCCTAGGCCGACGAACTGGGTGGCTTTTCCACGACGATGCCCAGTGGGTTGACCGTGCCAAGGGGCCGCGCCGCGGGCGCGGACACGGTTCACGGCGGAGCTGACCCACCTCGAGGCGGTCGGCGGTGCTGGATCAGATTGAAGCGGCCGCCTTCGCGCCGAGCGTGAACTGGGGGCGAGAATTCCGCCTAAATCTCGCCCCCAGATCACGCTCGGCGGGAGAGCGCAAGCCCGCGCGCGAACGCCGCGACCCGTTCGACGAACCGGTCGAAGAACACCGCCGAGTCGACCTCCACGCCGATTTGCGAATTGGGTTCTCGGCTTCCAGACCAGTCGGCGGTCGTCATGCCGTCCGTCGGTCCGACGTCCACCGTCGCGAGCCGGGTTGTCACCAACTGTGGGTCCAGCGCCACCGCGGCGGCCAACGGGTCATGCATATATGCCATGTATCCGTGCCCGCGGTACTCGTGCGACTCGAAGTAAAACCGCATCGCGTCCTCGACCACCCGAAGCAACGGAGACGGAGACGGACAGCCCGACGCGAGCTTGCCCAGGATCTCCGGTGTCATCGCGACGCGCCGAGTGAGGTCCAGCCCGCACACGATCGGAAGTTGTTGCTGTCCCGTCCAGGCCGCGAACACCTCGGCCGCCGCCTCGGGATCCACCCTGATGTTCCATTCGGCCACCGAACTGACCTGGCTGTCGAACACGCCGCCCATGATCACCAACCGACCCAACAGCGTCGGTAGGGCGGGTTCCGCACGCAGCGCCAGTGCCAGGTTGGTCAGCGGCCCGGTGACCAGGCCGATCAGCTCGCCGGCATGGGCGTGCGCCGCATGCAGCCAGGCCGTGGCGGCGTCGTAGCGGGTCAGTTGCCGCCGGGTAGCCGGCAACTTGGCATACCCTAAACCGTTGGGCCCGTGATATTTTGCGTGGTTATGCCACCGGCCGCTCAGCGGTTCGTCAGCACCTTTGGCTACGGGTATGTCTGCGGCTCGGCACAATTCGAGCAAGCCGAGATTGTTCGCGCAGACCTGCTCCACCGCGATGTTTCCGCCGGTCGAAGCGATGCCCACCACCTGTGCGTCGGCGCTGGCCAGCAGATATATCAACGCCATGGCATCGTCGATACCGGTGTCGACGTCGACGAACACGGCGCTCACCGTGGTAACGATATACCGGGAAGCTGTCCGAATTTCGCGAGACAGACTCATCGATGCGGGAAGACGGCTTCAATTTGGAGACGCGTCTGTCCGCCTTCCGGCCGTGGGAGGCCCACAGGCAAAGAATGGCTACCAGTGCACGCCTGGAATGCGGCGCACCAACCGCTTGACCGGCCTGGGGACACCCATCCGGGTAACGGCGCGGGCGGGGCGGTTGGGCCTGCGGGGTGCCGCCGCATCTTGCACATCGGACGAAACCCCGCGCGCCGCAGGCGAATCGGGGTAGCCGAGATAGAGCTGGTGCAGAAGTCGTCGCGATATCCTCGGCGCGAAATAGTTTCCGGCCTCGGCCAGGGTGCCCAGGGGGGTGTCGATGCGCGCCGGTTTTTCGATCAGGCCGCGCACGACCATCGCCGCCGCGCGTTCCGGGCTGATCGCCGGCACCGGGTTGAGCCGTCTGGACGGCACGATCATCGGCGTGGCCACCAGTGGCATGTGGATGTTGGTGAAGGTGATGTGGTCGGACAGCGTCTCGGTGGCGACCACGTCGGCGAACGCGTCCAGCGCTGCCTTGGTCGGCAGGTACGAGCTGTACTTGGGATTGCGGGCTTGCACCCCGGCACTGGACACGTTGACGACGTGACCGAATCGGCGTTCACGCCAGTGCGGCAACAGCGCTAAAACCATCCGCACCGAGCCGAAGTAGTTGACCGCCATCACCCGTTCGTAGTCGTGCGTTCGGTCAGTAGCGTTGACAACCGACCGGCGAATCGAACGGCCGGCGTTGTTCACCAGGTAGTCGACGTGATCGAACCGACCCAGGATGTCCTTGACGGTGTGCTCTACCGACACCGAATCGGTGACATCGCAGGTAAAGGCGTGGGCTTGTCCGCCATTGGTGCGGATCTCGGCGACCAGCGTGTCCAGCGCTTCAGCGTTGCGGGCCAACGCGAACACCGTCGCGCCGCGTTCCGCGACGGCGATCGCCGAAGCGCGTCCGATGCCACTGGACGCGCCGGTGATGATGACGTGGCGGCCGACCAGCGGCCCGTTGGGATCGTCGCGCCGGGCACGGTTGGGATCGAGATGCTCTGCCCAGTACCGCCACAGCTTGGGTGCATAGCTCTTGAACTCGGGACAGTCGATACCGGTGCCGTGCAACGCCTTTCGGGTCGCATCGGACGCGAAGGTGGGGGCCAGGTCGACGACGTCGAAGACCTCGGCGGGGATCCCCAGCTGGGTGGCCGCCATGTTGCGCAGCACCTTGGCGCGACCGCGGACCTTCAGCACCGGCGTCGCCACCGAGCGTGGCAACGCCCCACGCACCGGCGGCAGTCCGGCCGCGCGGGCGATCCCGCGGTAGATGCCGCGCAGCCCGATGGTCTTCGGCGCGGTCAGATGAAACGCCCGCCCGTCCAGGCCGTCGGCGTGCATCAGCGCGACCAGCGCGTTGGCCACGTAGTCGACGGGGACGATGTTGGTGCGCCCGGTGTCAGGCAGCAGCATCGGGGTCAACGATGGCAACGCGGCGAGCTTCGCCAGTGCGCCGAAGAAGTAGTACGGCCCGTCGATCTTGTCCATCTCGCCGGTGCGTGAATCGCCGACCACGACCGCCGGCCGATAGATCCGGTAGCGCAGTCCGGGTGTGCGGCGCACCAGCGACTCGGCCTCGAACTTGGTCTGGTGATAAGGGGTCGGCAGTTGCTGGCCGACGTCGAAGTCGTCCTCCGTGTACTCCCCGCGGAAATCGCCGGCAACCGCGATCGACGACACGTGGTGAAACGTGGCGCCCAGTCGGCGCGCCAGGTCGATGGCGGCGCGGGTGCCCTCCACGTTGGCCGCCCGCTGCTCGGGCTCGCCGGCGGTGATGTCGTAGATCGCCGCACAGTGCACCAGATGGTCGACGTCACCGAGCTCCGCGAGGGCCGCGTCGGCCAGTTCGAGCTCTGTCAGATCACCGACCAGCGGTTTGACCTGTTCGTTCCACGCGGTCGTCAGGCGTTCGAAACGGCCGAGCGACTCGCGGCGGACCAATACCCAGACCTCGGCGTCGGGTCGGGTGTCGAGCAGACGGGAGATAATTCGACGCCCAATAAACCCGGTACCGCCGGTAACGACATACCGCATGCAGCCCATCGTGGTGGCTGGCGCCGCAAGCGTCAACTGTGCCGCGCCCGGCTGCGCCGCGCTCGCGACCGCCGCGGTTTGGATGGCGACGGCCCGCCGCGCCCGGCTGCGCCGCGCTCGCGACCGCCGCGGTTGGAAGTCGACGGCCCGCCGCGCCCGGCTGCGCCGCGCTCGCGACCGCCGCGGTTGGAAGTCAGCTGAAGTTGCGGATGCCGTCCCACTCCACCAGCGACCAACCGGTCGACGGGTTGCCGGTGATCACGACGCGGCCGATATTCGGCAGGGGATGGCTGGTCAGCAGGTTGGACCTGGCATTCTTTGCGTTCAGCAGCGTCCAGATCATGATCGCCTCGCCCTGGGAGAACACGACCGCCTTGCTGTGACCGCTGTTGTAAATCTTGTTGACCGCGCCGGTGAACTGGTCGTTGAACGCGTTGCCGCTGATGGACCCCGGGATGCTGTCGGTGACATCGCCGTTCGTCCAGTTTGTCGGCGCCATCAAATATGTCGAGCTGGCCATCGACTGTGATTTGCCGTTGTACCAGCCGGCGTTGATGGACTGCAGGCCGGTAACAATTTCGGTTCGCTTACCGAGTTCGCTGGCCAGCGGCGCCGCGGTCTGCTGGGCTGCTGCGGCATCGGAGGAGTAGATGCTGTCGATGTCGATGTGGGGAAGTTGATGCACCAACTGTTGGGCCTGCCCTTTGCCGTCGGTGCTGAGGTCGGGTCCGGGCACGTCGGTGTTGATGACCCCGTCGGCGTCGGCCTGCGACTGCGCGTTGCGAACGAAGGTCAGGGTGATACTGCGCGCTTGCGGGGATCCGCCGCAGGCACCGACGATTACCGTCACGGCGAGCACAGCCGCCGCCTTCCAGAGCATCGCGCGCGTGGGCATGGCCGTGAACATCGCCCTAGCCTGCCCTGCCGAAGGTGCCGGTGTGAAGGGTTTGCGATGGTTGGTTGCGCAAAAGGCCAGAATTTCAATCGAAGGAGATCCCCATGGCCATTGATCCGAATGCCGTCGGCGCGGCGACCGACCCCATCCTGTTCGAATGGACGGATCGGGACACGCTGCTCTACGCGCTGGGCGTCGGCGCGGGGACCGAGGATCTGGCCTTCACCACCGAGAACAGCCACGGCATCGAGCAGCAGGTGCTCCCGACCTACGCCGTGATTTGCTGCCCGGCGTTCGGCGCGGCCGGGAAGGTGGGCAGCTTCAACTGGGCCATGCTCCTGCATGGATCGCAGGGTGTTCGGCTGCATGCGCCGCTGCCTGCGGCGGGCAAGTTGTCGGTGGTCACCGAGGTCACCGACATCCAGGACAAAGGTGAGGGCAAGAACGCGATCCTCGTGTTGCGCGGCCGTGGCACCGATCCAGACACGGGTTCGCTGCTCGCCGAGACCACGACGACCCTGGTCATCCGCGGTGAAGGCGGCTTCGGCGGCGTGCCGGGAGAGCGGCCGGTGGCGCCGGAAATCCCGGACCGCGAACCGGACGCCCGCGTCGACCTGTCCACCCGCGAGGACCAGGCGTTGATCTACCGGCTCTCCGGTGACCGCAACCCGCTGCACAGCGACCCGTGGTTCGCCAAGGAGCTGGCCGGGTTTCCCAAGCCGATCCTGCACGGGCTGTGCAGCTATGGCGTGACGGGTCGCGCGCTGGTTGCCGAGCTGGGCAACGGCGTGGCCGGCAACGTCACCTCGATCGCGGCGCGATTCACCTCGCCGGTATTCCCGGGGGAGACGCTGTCCACGGTGATCTGGCGTACCGAACCGGGCAAGGCGGTGTTCCGCACCTTGGTCTACGGATCCGACGGTTCGGACGCCCGGGTGGTAATGGACGACGGCACGGTGGAGTACGAGGGGTAGTTCGACCGGCGCCAGCGTTACGCCACTGCGAAAAATGTGCCGGATCTTCGCAGTGGCGTCACGCTGGCGCGCTGGCGTAACGCTGGCGCGTTACGCGGCCGCGAGCGTCGCGGCAATCTACTTCACGCGGGCCTCAGTTAACTGACGCGCCAGCCTTTCGGTGAACTCACCGACCGCCGTCGGACTGTCGAGGGCAAACAGCGCGGCGGTGGCGCGGTCGCCGTCGTCGTTGTGCCGCACCACGATTGGAAGACCATCGTGGCGCACCGCGTCGAACGCGTCCTCGTCGGTGATGTCGTCACCCAGATAGATCGGCGTCAAGAGGCCAGAGCCCGCGTGCTGCAGGTGATCGAGAACCCAGCGAAGTGTCTTCCCCTTGTCCCAGTCCAGATCCGGGCGCAGTTCGATGACTTCCCGGCCAGTGGTTACCCGCAGCGCATCGCGCTGGCCCGCGGTCCGCACCGCAGCGAGCACCGCACCGACCCGGTCACGGGCGGCATTGCGGTAGTGCACCGCGACACCAAATCGCTTGTGCTCCACAACAACACCGGGAATATGGCCGAGCTGGCCGCGAAGCTGCGCGGCCGCCTGTTCCAGCACCGGTATGCTCGCCGCCGCCGCGTCGTTCTGGTGATGGGTGCCGTCGGGGGCGGTCAGCTCGAAACCATGGCTGCCCGCATACCAGATACCGGACAGGCCAACGCGATTGGTCACATCGCCTAAGTCGCGCCCGGACAGCACCGCAACCGGACAGTGCGCGGCCAGGTCCGCTACCGCCTCGGCCGCGCCCGCGGCCGGCCTGGCCGAGTCGGGGTCGTCGACGATCTCCGACAGCGTGCCGTCGAAGTCAAAGAACACCGCCGGATGCCGGGCCGTGAGGCCGTCGACCAGGCCGAGGGCCTGCAACGCGTCGGGAAGCTGCGACATCCGTTGGTCCCCGGCTCGCACGATGACCTCACGCAGGTCGGTGACCACGACGTCGGCGCCCCGGTTACGCAGCGCATCCCGATTCCCGCTCGGGTCGACCCCGACAATCAGCGCGAAGCCTCCGTCGCGGCCGGCCGTGACGCCCGCTTCGTCGGCTGCGACCACGGCGCACCGGCCGGCCCGCACCGCCAGTCTGTCGGCGGCTTCGATCACATCCCCGAAGACGCCGGTGCCGACACCCACTTCCTGCAGTTGCCGGATCAGCGAATGCGTCACGTCCAGCGCGGAATCGAACAACACCGCGTCATGGCGGCGTGGGTCGATAGTGACCGGCATTGACCCACCTTCTCACGGGGTCAATCGCGCGCGGTGTCCGGCTCAGCGGCGCGTCCGTGCGGCCGGTGCGGACGGTCGCCATCGGTGTGCGCCGCTGGTTGACGCGCGCGAGGGGCGCTTGCGGCGGTCCTTAGTGAACAGCAGGACGGAGTCCTGGCTCAGTGCGACCAGCCGCGCCATCCCGAGCTCGATTCCGGCGGCAAGCCGCTCCATCTCGGGGCCGGCGTTGTAGTCGGCGGTGATGCCGAATACCAGCTCGTCGCCGTAGCTGAGCACCGCGACCCCGGTACTGGGCTGCCGCGGGCCGTGGGGGAGCGGCAGCAAGCGCTTGATCGGCTGGTCCATCAGCCGCAGCAGGTGCCGGGGCCCGGGCGTGCTGGTCGCCAGCGTCACAATCCCGCGCTGCGGGATACGAGTCAGCAGTTGAATCACCCTGGCGCCCAACATGAACGGTAGGAGGTCTGAGATACGACCGGACTGGTGCGGGCCCGGCCTGGCATGGCGCAACTGGTACACCGCGCGCAGTCGTTGCACCGGGTCGTCGTGCTCGACCGGCAACTTTTCGAGCGCTCCGGTCGTGAGGAACGAGTCCGCTCGCGGTTGCTGGCCCCGATGGAGCAGCTGCGTCCGGAACCCCTCTGTGAGGGCCGCCATCGCAACATCGTTGGTGGCCACGCCGAATTTGCGGCAGACGCTGTCGACAGCGGTGATCGGAATCCGCACCGTGCTGTACCGCCGCATAGCGGTGGGCCCGGTCGGTGTAGTCCCGATCACGCTCGCGGCGCTTTCGGCAGCGCTCACGACGGCCCGTGTCAGGATCCCGACTGCCGCCGCGGGGACCTGCCACAGGGCGTCGGTCCAAACGTGCGTGTGGATGTCTGACGACGAAACCGGCTTGGCGGCAACGGGTTCAGTGAAAGCATTACTTCCGGCATCATCGCAGATCCTGGCGAGCAGGTGGGCCGCCGAAATGGCGTCCGCCATCCGCGGGTGGACCTTCATCAGTATCGCCCACTGATTGTCCTTGAGCCCCTCGATAATCCAGCACTCCCACAGCGGACGATCCAGGGCGATGGGACGCGCGAGGGCGTTGGCAATGGCTTCGAACAGCTTGGCTTCGTCGCCGGGCCGGGGCAACGCCACGTGTCGTACGTGCTGCGCGAGGTCGAAGTCGGGGTAGTCGGTCCACTGCGTCCCCCACACCTGTGTGCAGCAGTGAATTGTCTGAATACGTTCCGCGAGAACGGTTTTGACCAGTCCGTAATTGGGAGTCGTACCGTTGACGATGGCCACTGCGCCAATCGCCGTGCCCGCGTGCTGATCCGGAGCTGAAACGTCGCGCGAACACGCATCCAGAGACGTCCGTTGTGCCATGACAAGTCCCCACCCGTCGTTTCTCAATGTGTACCAGTATCCGTCGGGCGCGTGCGCCGCGATAGGGCGGCCAGGTTAAGAACGTGTTGTCAAGTTAAAGATGTCTTTAACTGCGCCTATAGGTTTCTTTCCGTGTGGTCCGCGAATTGTGTTCAAGTGGCTTTTTAGTAGGCTCCGCCGGGGCGATTCGGTCGGACATTTTCAATCGAACAAAGTTTCGATACTCTGATCGAGTGGGATGGCACAACGGGCCGCCGAGCTGGGCGGAAATGGAGCGGGTGCTCGACAGCAAGCCGCGCCACGCCGGCGTCCCGGTGGCAGCAGGTCCCGCGGAAGATGGTCCCCTGTCCCGCAAACGCGGGACCTACCGGCCACGAGATGACGGCCGGATGGCCCGCTCGGCCGTCCCGTATGCCGAGCTGCATGCCCATTCGGCATACAGCTTCCTCGACGGGGCCAGCACTCCGGAGGAACTGGTCGAAGAGGCCGCCCGGCTGGACCTGCGCGCGCTGGCACTGACCGACCACGACGGCCTCTACGGGGCGGTGCGATTCGCCGAGGCCGCCACAGAACTCGGCGTGCAGACCGTTTTCGGCGCCGAGTTGTCGCTGGGATCGGTTGCCCGCACCGAGGATCCGGATCCGCCAGGCCCGCACCTGCTGGTGCTGGCCCGCGGATCAGAGGGCTACCGGCGACTGTCGCGGCAACTGGCCGCAGCGCATCTGGCCGGCGGCGAGAAGGGCAAGCCGCGTTACGATTTCGACGCGCTGACCGAGGCGGCCGGCGGCCACTGGCATATCCTGACCGGCTGTCGGAAAGGCGCTGTGCGCCAGGCGCTTTCCGAGGGGGGTGTGGGGGCGGCGGAGCGAGCGCTGGCCAATCTGGTGGACCGGTTCACGGCCGAGCGGGTCAGCATCGAACTGACCCACCATGGCCAGCCGCTCGACGACGAACGCAACGCGGCGCTGGCCGCCCTCGCACCGCGCTTCGGTGTCGGCGTCGTCGCCACCACGGGGGCGCATTTCGCCCACCCCGCACGCAGCCGGCTGGCCATGGCAATGGGGGCGATCCGGGCCCGGCAGTCCCTGGACGCCGCCGCCGGGTGGCTGGCCCCGCTGGGCGGCTCACACCTGCGGTCCGGTGCGGAGATGGCCCGGCTGTTCGCGCAGTGCCCCGAGGTGCTGGCCGCCGCGGTGGAACTCGGCGAGCAGTGTGCGTTCGGACTGGCGCTGATCGCGCCGCAGCTGCCCCCGTTCGACGTGCCCGACGGGCACACCGAGGACAGCTGGCTGCGGTCCTTGGTGATGGTGGGCGCGCTTGACCGCTACGGGCCGGCCGAGCAGGCGCGGAGAGCATACGCCCAGATCGAACACGAGCTGAAAGTCATTGCGCAACTGAAGTTTCCCGGCTACTTCCTGGTGGTGCACGACATCACCAGGTTCTGTCGGGAGAACAATATCCTGTGCCAGGGCAGAGGATCGGCGGCCAACTCCGCGGTCTGCTACGCCCTGGGTGTCACCGCCGTCGACCCGATCGCCAACGAGCTGTTGTTCGAGCGCTTCTTGTCACCGGCCCGCGACGGCCCGCCCGACATCGACATCGACATCGAGTCGGACCAACGCGAGAAGGTCATCCAGTACGTCTATGACAAATACGGCCGCGACTATGCCGCCCAGGTCGCCAACGTCATCACCTACCGGGGGCGAATCGCGGTGCGCGACATGGCCCGCGCCCTCGGCTTTTCGCAGGGGCAGCAGGACGCGTGGAGCAAGCAGATCAGCCACTGGAACGGGCTTGCGGATTCGGCCGATGTCGAGGACATCCCCGGACAGGTGGTCGACCTGGCGAACCAGATCCGGAATCTGCCGCGACATATGGGCATCCACTCCGGTGGCATGGTGATCTGCGATCGCCCGATCGCCGACGTGTGCCCGGTGGAGTGGGCGCGTATGGAGAACCGCAGCGTCCTACAGTGGGACAAAGACGACTGTGCGGCAATAGGTTTGGTGAAGTTCGACCTGCTCGGGCTGGGTATGCTCTCGGCGTTGCACTACGCGCAAGACCTGGTGGCCGAGCACAAGGGCATCGACGTGGATCTGGCCAAACTCGACCTCTCCGAGGCTGCGGTGTACGAGATGCTGCAGCGCGCCGATTCCGTCGGTGTGTTCCAGGTGGAGTCACGCGCGCAGATGGCCACCTTGCCCAGGCTCAAGCCGCGGGAGTTCTACGACCTAGTGGTCGAGGTGGCGCTGATCCGTCCCGGGCCCATCCAGGGCGGGTCGGTGCATCCCTACATCCGGCGGCGCAACGGCATCGACAAGGTCGTCTACGATCACCCGTCCATGGCGTCGGCGCTGCGAAAGACGCTGGGAGTTCCGCTCTTTCAGGAGCAGCTCATGCAGCTCGCGGTCGACTGTGCGGGCTTTTCGGCCGCCGAGGCCGACCAGTTGCGGCGCGCCATGGGGTCCAAGCGTTCGACCGAGCGGATGCGACGGCTGCGCGGCCGGTTCTACGACGGCATGCGCGCGCTGCATGGCGCCCCCGACGAGGTGATCGACCGGACCTACGAAAAGCTGGAAGCCTTCGCCAATTTCGGCTTCCCGGAAAGCCATGCGCTGTCCTTCGCGTCGCTGGTGTTCTACTCGTCGTGGTTCAAGCTGCACCACCCCGCGGCGTTCTGCGCCGCGCTGCTGCGCGCCCAGCCGATGGGCTTCTATTCCCCACAGTCGCTGGTGGCCGACGCGCGCAGGCATGGCGTAACCGTGCACGGGCCGTGCGTCAACGCCAGCCTGGCGCACGCCACTCTGGAAAACGGCGGAACCGAGGTGCGCCTCGGCCTGGGTGCGGTTCGTCATATCGGTGACGACCTCGCCGAGCGGTTAGCCGAAGACCGAAAAGCCAACGGCGCGTTCACCTCTCTGCTCGATCTGACATCCCGGCTGCAGCTTTCCGTGCCGCAGACCGAAGCGCTGGCGACGGCCGGGGCGCTGGGCTGCTTCGGGATGTCGCGGCGGGAGGCGTTGTGGGCGGCCGGGGCCGCGGCCACGCAACGGCCGGGCCGGCTGCCCGGGGTCGGCTCATCGTCACACATCCCCGCGCTGCCGGGGATGAGCGAGCTGGAGCTGGCCGCCGCCGACGTGTGGGCCACCGGCATCTCCCCGGACAGTTATCCGACCCAGTTCCTGCGGGCCGACCTGGACGCGATGGGGGTGCTGCCCGCCGCCACGCTGGGGTCGGTGCCTGACGGCGACCGCGTGCTGATAGCCGGTGCGGTGACCCACCGGCAGCGGCCCGCGACGGCCCAGGGCGTGACGTTCATCAACCTCGAGGACGAGACCGGTATGGTCAACGTGCTCTGCACGCCGGGGGTGTGGGGACGGCACCGCAAACTGGCGAACACGGCGCCGGCGCTGCTGATCCGCGGCCAGGTCCAAAACGCTAGCGGCGCAATCACTGTCGTCGCGGAGCGGTTGGGCCGCATCTCCTTGGCGGTCGGCTCGCGCTCGCGCGACTTCCGCTGAGTCCCCGCGCCCACTGTGAAACACACGACGCGACACGCCGCAAATGCGTCGTGGACTTCACTTTCCCGGCGAGGTCAGTTCGACGCTTACGGCGCAACGGTAGCCTCGCCTCATGACCCTGAACTTGTCCGTCGATGAAGTCCTCAGCACCACCCGCTCGGTCCGCAAACGACTCGACTTCGACAAGCCGGTGCCTCGCGACGTGCTGACGGAATGCCTCGAACTGGCGCTGCAGGCGCCCACCGGTTCGAACTCGCAGGGCTGGCAGTGGGTGTTCGTCGAGGACGCGGAAAAGAAAAAGGCGATCGGCGACATCTATCTGTCCAATGCCCGCGGCTACCTCAGCTCGCCCGCGCCCGAGTACACCGAGGGCGACACCCGCGGCGAGCGGATGGGGCTGGTCCGCGATTCGGCGACCTACCTGGCCGAGCACATGCACGAGGCGCCGGTGCTGTTGATCCCCTGCATCGCAGGGCGCGAAGACAAGCAACCGCTGGGCGGGGTGTCGTTCTGGGCCTCCCTTTTCCCGGCGGTCTGGAGTTTCTGCCTGGCGCTGCGCTCCCGGGGCCTGGGTTCCTGCTGGACGACGCTGCACCTGCTCGGCGACGGTGAGCGCAAGGCCGCCGAAGTGCTCGGCATCCCCTACGACGAATACAGCCAGGGCGGGCTGTTTCCGATCGCCTACACCAAGGGCACCGACTTCCGCCCGGCCAAGCGCCTGCCCGCCGAGAGGCTGACGCACTGGAACAGCTGGTAGCCCCGCATCTGCGCGAAGGTGCGCAGAATGCCGGCAACACCCGGCGTGTCGTGTGCAAACACGCACGCTCGCCGGGCCGGGCCGGGCCGGGGGCTAGACGCTCCCCGCGAAACCGTGCTGGCGCCACGCCTCGTAGACGGCGACGGCCGCGGCGTTGGACAGGTTCAGCGAGCGCCGGCCCGCCAGCATCGGGATGCGCACCCGGTGGGTGATATGCGGGTCGGCCAGGATCACCGGGTCCAGTCCGGTCGGTTCGGGCCCGAACATCAACACGTCGCCGGCCCGGTAGGCGACGTCGGCGAAGGACGCGGTCGCCTGCGCACTGAACGCGATTACCCGGGCCGGCGCCAGCGAATCCCACGCGGCGGGCAGCGACGGGTGCACGGTCACCGACGCGAGATCGTGATAGTCCAGTCCGGCCCGTCGCAGCTTGGGCTCGGATAGGTCGAACCCCAGCGGCTCGACCAGATGCAGCTCGCAGCCGGTGGCGGCCGCGGTCCGGATGGCGTTGCCGGTGTTGGGGGCGATCCGCGGGCAAAAGAACAGCAGCCTGAACACAACACGACATCCTCTCGCACGGCGACGGCTCGGCTACCGGCCTGTTCTGGTCGATAAACTCGGGTGACCGTAGCTGTTATGGGGAGCGCGTGACGGAGCAGCGGCAAAACGCCAGGAAGACATTCGCGCTCAAGCGCGGCGAGATACGCAATCTGGGGCCGATCGCCGGGACTGGTTCGGGCACCGGGCGGATCGGCATTGGCGCGGTCGACCTGGGGGAGATGGTCGTGCTCGCCGACGGCATGGCCGTTGCCATCGGTGGCGACGGGTGGACGGGCGACTGGCTCGGGCCCTTGGACCATCCGAGCCACTATCCCTCGGTGGGCATGATCGCCAGTCCGGAATCGCTGGGCGCGTGGGGGCCGGTCCGGGTCGCCGGGCTGTTCGGCGCGGGTGACGGCAGCCGCAACGAGTTATTCGCCCAGCCTTCCCCGTCGCGGGGCAACACATTGCCGGCGGGCACCGTCCAGCTCGACGGCACGACGTATGTGATGGTCGCCGGGACGACGGCCCTGAAGCCGACTGGTGGCACCTGGCTGGTGGAAGCCAAATCGGGACAGCCGGGTTGGACCGAGGTTCCAGGTTCGCTTAGGCCCGGCGATTACGCTGACGGCGGGCAGTCGCAGATCAGCGGCTACCAAGGCAAAGACGGCAACGTCTACGTCGCGGCCGACGCGTTCGACCGAACGCACGGAATCACCCTCTACAGGGCCGAACCCGGCACGTTTCCGGACCGTTCGACGTGGCAACCGTACGGACGTAGATCCGATGGCACGTTGGGCTGGGGCGCCGCGAAAGTCACGCCGATCACCGGCCGTGACGTCAAATTCGGTGAAATCAGCATGCGGGAAATCGGCGGCAAGACCGTCTTGTCGGGATTTAACGTCAATAGCGGCAGCGTCGAAGTCCGAGTTGCCGACAACCCCACAAAGCTATTCACCCAGGGCCATTTGACGACAATCGCGACCCAGCAGGATGTGCCGCAAAATTACGGCGGCTATATCGTCCCGGGTTCCACGCTCGACCATATGCGCATCCTGGTCAGCCAATGGCACGTGCCGACCGATCGCCGCGGTCGCCCCAAGGGGCCGGGCACGTACAACGTGCAGGAGTTGGCGGCCAACGTCAACCGGTGATGAACTGCGATATCGCGACGACGATCGTGACACGCCCGTGCTGTTGTTCGCCCAACCGGTTTGCCAGGCTTACTCATCGGTGTCGGGACGCGCCGCCGCAGGCTCCGATCTGCTCAAGTCTGCTCAGATAGGACTCAGTAGGAATGTGGAGACCTCGGCTGTGGGCTGTCATACTCGACAAATTGCCAGGCGTTTATGTTCGCGCCCTGCTGCCTGGGTAGGGCGGAACAAACCAGGAAGTTTCATGAGTCTTGTGTATCTCCCGATGCTGACCACCAGCGGAACACCCAAGTGATGATGTCCTCCCACCCGTCCCCCCCGGCGTTCACCCGCCCGGCCGCCGCCGGCATGCCGCAGTCCCCTTCCGTTGACACGCGGGCCCCAGCACCGACCAAGCGCCCGCGCAAGTGGTCAATGCGCAACTGGCCCGTTCGCTGGAAAGTCGTGGCGATTGTTTTGGTACCGCTTGTGCTGGCAACGGTTTTCGGCGGACTCCGGGTACGCGGCGAGCTGGCCAACTCCAACGGTCTGCGGCTCGCCGCCGCCCGCGCCGACGTCATACCCGCCATCACCAAATACATGTCGGCGATGGACGTCGCGCTGTTGGCGAGTTCCACCGAACGCGACGTCGAGGGGGCCAAGAAGAACTTCGCAGCGCGCAAGTACGAGCTGCAGGCCCGGCTGGGGAACACCGACGTGATCCCCGACGTCCGCTTGGCGGTGAGCACCCTGCTGAACGGCGGTCAGGCGCTACTGGACAAGGTGCTGGCCAACAACATCGGCGTGCGGGACAGGGTGACCACCTACGCCCCGCTGCTGTTGACCGCCGAGAACGCGATCAACGCATCGGTGCGCGTCGACAGCGAGCAGATTCGCACTCAGGTACAGGGCTTGAGCCGTGCGGTCGGGGCGCGCGGGCAGATGACGCTGCAGGAGATTTTGATCACCCGCGGCGCCGATCTTCCCGAGCCGCAGTTGCGCACCTCGATGATCACGCTGGCCGGCACCGAACCGTCGACGCTGTTCGGGCTGAGCGAGGTGCTCGGCGCCGGCTCGTCGGACGCCAAGACGCTGCAGCAGCAATTTGTTGCCCGCATGGCGATCATGTCCGATCCGTCCAGCACACTGGTCGACAACCCCGACCTGCTGAACTCCATCCGGATCACCGGCGGGATCGCCGGACAAGTGATCAAGGACGCCACCACGGCGGTGACCAAGTCGGTGCAGGCCGAGTCCACCGCCCGGCGTGACGCCGCGATCCGCGACATGGTGGTCGTGTTGGTTGCCATCGTGATCGCCCTGGCCCTCGTGCTGCTGGTGGCGCGGTCGCTGGTCCGGCCGCTGCGGGTGCTGCGCGACAGCGCGCTGAAGGTCGCCCACACCGACCTCGACGGCGAGATCGCCCGGGTCCGGGCCGGCGGCGAGCCGGCCCCTGAGCCGCTGGCCGTGTACACCACCGAGGAGATCGGCCAGGTCGCGCACGCCGTCGACGAGCTGCACACCCAGGCCCTGCTGCTCGCCGGCGAGGAGGCGCGGTTGCGGTTGCTGGTCAACGACATGTTCGAGACCATGTCGCGGCGCAACCGTTCGCTGGTCGACCAGCAGCTGTCGCTGATCGACGGGCTCGAGCGCGACGAGCAGGATCCCGAACGGCTCGAAAGCCTTTTCCGGTTGGATCACCTGGCCGCACGCCTGCGCCGCAACAGCGCCAACCTGTTGGTGCTGGCGGGCGCGCAGATCACCCGCGACCAGCGCGAGCCGGTGCCGCTGTCGACGGTGCTCAACGCCGCCGTGTCCGAGGTCGAGGACTATCGCCGGGTCGAAATTGCGGGACTTCCGGACTCCAGGGTCACCGGTGCGGCCGCCGGCGGCGTCATCCATCTGCTCGCCGAACTGATCGACAACGCGCTGCGTTATTCGCCGCCGACGACAACGGTTCGGGTTTCGGCGGTTCGCGCCAGCGACGGCGGCTTGCTGCTGCGCATCGCCGACTCCGGTCTGGGCATGAACGACGCCGATCGGCGGATGGCCAACATGCGGCTGCAGACCGGGGGCTCGCTCGCCGACGCCGTCACCCCCGATAATGCCCGTCACATGGGCTTTTTCGTGGTCAGCCGGTTGGCCGAGCGGCATGGCATCCGGGTCGGACTGCGCGGTCCGGCGTCCGCCGACGCCGGCTCGGGCACGACGGCCGAGGTCTACCTGCCGCTGGCGGTGCTCCAAGGGGAGCCGGCTGCCGTGGCCGCGCCCGTGGCTGGCCCCGCAAGGCTGGTAGGCCCTGACCCCGCCCCGGTCCCGACGCGCGCCCCGGCCCCGGTCCCGACGCCTGCCCCTGTCCCGACGCCCCTTGCCCCCGCCCCGGTCCCGGCGCCTGCCGTACCGGCGGCTCCCGCGCCGTCGTCAGCGCAGAACGGCTCCGGCGGGCCGCCGGTCACCCTGTTGCCGCGCCGCAACCCTGGTTCGAGCGGCATCACCGACGTGCCCGCACAGCCCGTCGAACCGCCCGAACCGCCGCGGCAAGCCAAACGTGAGCTGGCCACCCCCTGGTGGGAAAACGGGTTCCCGAAGGAACCCCAGCAGCAGCCGGCCAAAGAGCCGTCCCCGCCTCCGCAGCGGGCTCCGGCTCCGGAGCCGAAGAAAGCGTCAGACACCTCGGCGTTCTTTGCTCGACGACCAGCCCAGCCTGTCGAGCCCGGGCCGCCCCAACCCTCCAACACGGTCCCCCCAGCCGCCCCGGTCCCCCCGGTCCCCCCGGCCGGCCAGACCCAGGACGACGTGATCTACCAGCGCATGCTCTCGGAGATGCTGGGTGATCCCCATGAGCTGGGGCACAGTCCCGACCTGGACTGGCAGACGGTGTGGGACCGCGGTTGGTCGCTGGCCGCCGACGCCGAGAACAAACCCGTCGAAACCCGCACGGACCAGGGCCTTCCCGTGCGCACCCCCGGCGCCCGACTGGTGCCGGGAGCGGCGGAGTCCGACGACGACGATCATCACAACGGCGGGGCGCCCGCGGGCCGGCAGCCACAGCACGCGGCCGCCGGGCGCGACCCCGAAGCGGTCCGCGCCTCCATCGGCGGTCACTTCAGCGGCGTGCGGACCGGACGGTCGCACGCTCGCGACGCCGGTGAAGGGCCCGACCAGCAATGACTTCACCGGGCAACCCGCTGGACTGGCTGGTGTCGAAGTTCGCCCGCGAAGTCCCGGGCGTGGCCCACGCACTGCTGGTGTCCGTCGACGGGCTGCCCATCGCCGCCAGCGAACATCTCCCGCGCGAACGAGCCGACCAGCTGGCCGCGGTGGCCTCCGGGCTGGCCAGCCTCGCCACCGGTGCCGCGCAACTGTTCGAGGGCGGGCAGGTGCTGCAATCGGTGGTCGAGATGCAGAACGGCTACCTGCTGCTGATGCGCGTCGGGGACGGCTCCCATCTGGCGACGCTGGCCGTGACGTCGTGCGACATCGGCCAGATTGGCTACGAGATGGCCATTCTTGTCGAACGGGTGGGCGGCGTTGTGCAGTCCGCCCGCCGTTCGAGCGCATCACCCGCGTGAGCCCAGAGCGACGAGAGGCCAACCTAGTCCGCCCGTACACTTTGACGGCGGGACGCACCGACACCGCCGTCGACCTTCCGTTGGAAGCGCCGGTGCAGGCGCTGCAGGCCGGGCTCGATCACCGCTGGCCGGCCGGCGACGTGCGGGGCAGCATTGTTCGGCTCTGCGGCGAGCGCCCGTCGGTGGCCGAAATCGCGGCCCGTTTGGATTTACCGGTGGGTGTCGCGCGCGTCCTGGTCGGCGATCTGGTGACGTCCGGCTACCTTCGGGTGCATAGAACCTTGACCGAGCGTTCGACCCGCGATGAGCGCCACGAGCTCATAGGAAGGACCCTGCGTGGGCTTAAAGCACTCTGAGCCACAGTCCGAACAGCCGGCCACCGCCTCGACGAAGATCGTCATCGCGGGCGGGTTCGGCACCGGCAAGACGACGTTCGTCGGTGCCGTTTCGGAGATCATGCCGCTGCGCACCGAGGCGATGGTGACCGACGCGTCGGCCGGTGTGGACATGGTGGAGGCCACGCCGGACAAGCGGACCACCACCGTCGCGATGGACTTCGGCCGGATCACGTTGGACGAGGACCTGGTGCTCTACCTGTTCGGCACCCCGGGCCAGCGCCGCTTCTGGTTCATGTGGGACGACCTGGTGCGGGGTGCTATCGGCGCGATCGTCCTGGTCGACTGCCGGCGTCTCGAGGACAGCTTCGCCGCCGTCGACTTCTTCGAGCACCGCAACCTGCCGTTCCTGGTCGCCGTCAACGAGTTCGACGGCGCGCCAAAATATCCTGTTGCCGCGGTGCGCGAGGCCCTGACGCTGCCCGCGCACATCCCGGTGATCGCGATCGACGCGCGAAACCGGCGGTCGGCCACGGACGCGCTCATCGCGGTCAGCGAGTACGCGCTGGCCAGCCTGGCGAGTTGACCGAGTTCGTCGATCGCGAATTTGCCGGCCACGACTTTCGTGACGAGGATCTGAGCCGGCTGCACACCGAGCGCGTCGTGTTCGACGAGTGCGACTTCAGCGGCGCTAACCTGGCCGACTCGCGGCACCTGGGATCCGCGTTTCGGAACTGTCTTTTCCAGCGAACCACGCTGTGGCACAGCACATTTGCGCAATGCAGCATGCTGGGTTCGGTCTTCGTGCAATGCCGGCTGCGGCCGTTGGCATTGGACGAGGTGGATTTCACGCTCGCGGTACTCGGCGGCAACGACATGCGGGGCGTGGACTTCAGTGGCTGCCGGCTGCGGGAGACCAGCCTGGTGGAGACCGACCTGCGCAAGGCCGTGCTGCGCGGCGCCGACCTCAGCGGCGCGCGCACCACGGGCACAAAGCTGGACGACGCCGATCTCCGCGGCGCGACCGTCGACCCGTCGCTGTGGCGAACGGCGTCGCTGGTGGGCGCGCGCATCGACGTGCCGCAGGGATTGGCCTTCGCGGCCGCGCACGGACTGCGCTTGCAAGGCTGACGAGGTCTGTGTTCAGCGCTTCAGCCGGATGTGCCAGCGGATGAACGCGGCATAAGCGACCGACAGCAACGCGAGCATGGCCATATCGAACAGCAGGATGTGTTGCGAGTGCTGCCACACCGGGTCGTTGGTCGGGAGCTGCTTGACATGGATCAGCGCAGGGAAGTCGACTGACGATGCGGTGGCGGCGTAACCCCAGCGTGCCGGTGTCAGCCAGGCCAGCTGCTCCAGGCCGGGGCGCTGGTAGACCTGGATCATGCCGCCGGCGAGTACCAGCTGCGACATGATCGACACCACGAGCAGCGGCATGATCTGTTCGTTGGACTGCGCAACCGCGGAGAGCAGCAGACCGAAGATCGCTGACGCGACGCATGTGCCCGCCACAGTGACGAACAGCGAGAAGGTCGAATTGTCGAAGAACAGCGCGGGCTGGGTCGGCGCGCCCTTGCCGAGCCGCACAACGAACACCGCCACGGCCGCCTGCAGTGTCGCGAAGACGCAGAACACCGCGATCTTGGCCAGCAGGTATGCGGTGGTGGACAGGCCGACGGCCTGTTCCCGGCGGAAAATAGCGCGCTCGCCGATGAGGTCGCGGATGGTCAGCGCGGTACCCATGAAGATGGCGCCGAGATTCAAAAGCGTCAGGATGTACTGCGGTTGGGTGGGCGCGAAACCCAGCGGGTCGGCGGGCCCGAGTCCGGGCTTGGGACCCTTCACCGTCAGCGACAGCGCACCGATGAGGAACGGCAGTATCGCCAGGAAGATGGTGTAACCCCGGTCCGAGAGAACGAGCCGGACCTGGCGCCGCGCAATCGTCGAGAGCTGTCGGGACAGGTCGGTTGCCGGTGGCTCGCCCAGATCCGCAGGGCTTTCCGGCGCCGGTGGCCGCAAAGACTGCTGGTCGCGCTCCTTGAAGCGGCGGTTGGCCTCGTCGGGATCGGCGCCCACGTTGGCGAAGATGTCCGCCCAGTTGCGCGTGCCCATGGCGGCCTCGACCTGGTCGGGCGGCCCGTTGAATGCGGTCTTGCCGCCGGGCGCCATCAGCAGGATCTGGTCGCAGACGTCCAGGTAGGACACCGAGTGGGTGACCACCAGCACCACGCGGCCCGCGTCGGCGAGCTGGCGCAGCATCAACATCACCTGACGGTCCAGCGCCGGGTCCAGACCCGAGGTCGGCTCGTCGAGGAGCAGCAGTGACGGCTGGGTCAGCAGCTCCAGCGCGACCGAAGCGCGTTTGCGCTGGCCGCCCGACAACTTGTCGACCCGGGTGTTGGCGTGCTTGGTCATGTCGAGTTCTTCGAGCACCTGAGCGACGACTTGCTTGCGTTCGGCCCTACTGGTGTCGGGCGGCAGGCGCAGCTCGGCGGCGTACCCCAGAGCCTGGTTGACGGTCAGTTGGCGGTGCACGACGTCGTCCTGCGGGACCATGCCGATCCGGCTGCGCATCGAGGCGTACTCGGTGTGGATATCGTGGCCCTCGAAGGTCACCGACCCCGAGCTGGGGCTGGTGTATCCGGCGATCAATCGCGACAGCGTGGTCTTGCCGGCACCGGAGCCACCGATGATGGCGGTCAGCGTCCCGGGTCGGGCGGTCAGCGAGATGTGATCCAGCAGCTGCTTTCCATGGTCGACGGTGAAGCAGACCGAGTTGACCTCCAGGCCGCCGCTGCGGGTGGCCGCGGCCGTCCGCCGGATGAGGTTGCCGCGGAGGAACGCCAGGTCGACGTTGCCGATCGTGACGACGTCGCCCTCGTTGAGCACCGCCGAGCCGACCCGCACGCCGTTGACGAAGGTTCCGTTGACGCTGTGCGCGTCGCGGATTTCGGCGCCCAGCGGAGTCGTGATCAAAAACGCGTGGTGGCGCGACGCCAGCACGTCCTGGATGACGATGTCATTGTCGGTCGCGCGGCCGATCGTCAGGGCGCCGACCGGCTTCTGAATCGCCCCGGACCGCGACGACGGCATCATCGCCTGGAACATCTTGGTCGCCAGGTTCCCCACTTCGGGCGGCTTGGCGCCAGCACTGGCGCTGCTGGACATGTGTGTTGCCGGCGCGTGAGGCGGTGGCGCTGCCGCTGCCGGCATCTGGGCGGACGACGGGTACTTCGGTGGTGGCGCGCTGGTCGGGTATCCCGGTGGCCGTTGAGCCCGATCAGGCCCGGCGCCGGCCGGGTAGGCGGGCGGACCGGGCGGCGCGGCCGATGAAGGTCCGGCAGGATAGGGCCGAATCACCTGCGCCGGAGACCAGTTCGGCTGGCGTCCCGAAGGCGGCGCCGCCGGCTGACCCGATGGTTGGGCCGACGGCCAGGCCGCGCTCGACTGCCCCACCCGCATCGACTCGGTTTGCGGTGGGCGCCCGGCCAAGCCCTGGTGGCGTCCGACCTCAAACATCAGCAACGGCCCGTCGGGATTTCCGATGTTGATGCTCTGGCCGTCATGAATGTCGACCATGGGCACACGTCGGCCGTTGGCGTATGTCCCGTTCAGCGAACCGTTGTCGATCGCCAGCCACCGGCCCTGGTCGTAGCGCAACAGCAGATGGGCGCGCGAGATCAGCGGGTGCGTGATGCGCATGTCGGCGCGCAGGTCGCGCCCGATCACCACGTCATTTCCGGCTGCGAATGTGCGTTCCGACCCGTCGCACCTGACGGTCAGCGCCGGCGGGGCTGCTGCAGTCATCGGACCAACTGTAGCTTGGGGTACTAATGATCAGCTGTGTCCGGCGCGCCGGTCACCACACATCGGGTGCGGCTGTAAATGGTGGGCATGCACTGGTTGCAGTGCGTGCATGCCGACCGCACCTGATCGCCCTCGGCTTTGATGCGATTGATCAGGTCGGGCTCGGCCAGCAGCGCCCGGGCCATCGCGACGAACTGGAAGCCCTCCGCCATGGCAAGGTCCATCGTCTCGCGGTTGGTGATGCCGCCCAGCAGAATCAGCGGCATCTTGAGTTCGTCCCGGAACAGCTTGGCGTCGCGCAAGAGATAGGCCTCGCGGTAGGGGTATTCGCGGAGGAATTTCTTGCCCGTCATCCGCATGCCCCAGCGCAGTGGCGGTTTGAAGGCGCCGGCGAATTCCTTCAGCGGCGCATCCCCGCGGAACAGGTACATCGGGTTGACCAGCGAGCTGCCCGCGGTGAGTTCGATCGCGTCCAGGCCGCCGTCTTCTTCCAGCCATTTGGCCGTGATCAGCGACTCTTCGGTGCTGATTCCGCCGCGCACCCCGTCGGCCATGTTGAGCTTGGCGGTCACCGCGATCTGATTTTCGACGGCACCGCGAACGGCCACCACCATCCCGCGGGCCACCTTGGCCCGGTTCGCCAGCGCTCCGCCGAATTCGTCGTCGCGCCGGTTGATCAGCGGGCTCAGAAACGAGCTCGCCAGATAGTTGTGGCCCAAATGGATTTCGACGGCATCGAATCCGGCGTCGACGGCCAGCCGGGCCGCGTTGGCGTGGGCGGCGATCACGTCGTCGATGTCCGCGCGGGTCGCCTTCTTGGCGAACCGCATCCCGATCGGGTTGAAGAAGCGCACCGGGGCCAGCGCCTTGGCTTTGTTGGAGCGGGCATTGGCAACCGGCCCGGCGTGACCGATCTGCGCGCTGACGGCCGCCCCCTCGGCATGGATCGCGTCGGTTAGCCGGCGGAAGCCTGGCACGGCCTCTGGGCGCATCCAGATCCCGTTTCCCTCGGTGCGGCCGCCGGGGGAGACCGCGCAGTAGGCGACGGTGGTCATGCCGACCCCGCCGGCGGCGGGCAGCCGGTGGTACTCGATCAGGTCGTCGGTCACCAGCGCGTCCGGCGTGCGCGCCTCGAACGTCGCCGATTTGATGATGCGGTTGCGCAACGTGATCGGACCGAGCTTGGCGGGGCTGAAGACGTCGGGAGGGCTGGGGCTGGCCATACGAGGAGCGTAATGGCGATCGCAAGCGCGGCGGAGCCGGGCGCGGCGGGTCGCCATCATCAGGTCCGGTGGCGATCGCAAGCGCGGCGGCACCGGCTGCGGCGGAGCCGGGCGCGCGGGTCGCCATCATTGGGCCGGTGGCGATCGCAAGCGCGGCGGAGCCGGCTACCGCGCGGGCATGAAAGACTGTCAGCCGTGGGAGCAATCACGCTGGACGGCAAGGCCACCCGTGACGAGATCTTCGTCGACCTCAAGGAGCGCGTGGAGGTATTGACCGCATCGGGCCGCATCCCCGGACTGGGCACCATCCTGATTGGTGACGATCCCGGGTCGCAGGCCTACGTGCGTGGCAAGCACTCCGACTGCGCCAAGGTGGGAATCACGTCGGTGCGTCGCGACCTGCCCGCCGATACGACCACGGCCACCCTCAACGAGACCATCGACGAACTCAACGCCAACCCCGAGTGCACCGGCTACATCGTTCAGTTGCCGCTACCCAAACATCTTGACGAGAACGCCGCGCTACAGCGCGTCGATCCGGACAAGGACGCCGACGGACTGCATCCCACCAATCTGGGCCGGCTGGTGCTCAACGAGCCGGCTCCGTTGCCCTGCACGCCGCGAGGCATCGTCCACCTACTGCGCCGGTACGACGTCCAGATCGCCGGGGCCCATGTGGTGGTCATCGGCCGTGGTGTGACGGTGGGCCGGCCGCTGGGGCTGTTGCTCACCCGGCGCTCCGAGAACGCCACAGTCACGTTGTGCCACACCGCAACTCGCGACCTGGCCGGGATAACCCGGCAGGCCGACATCATCGTGGCCGCCGTCGGTGTGCCGCACCTGCTGACCGCTGACATGGTTCGCCCCGGCGCGGCTGTGGTCGACGTGGGGGTCAGCCGCACCGAGCAGGGGCTGGTGGGTGACGTGCATCCGGGCGTCTGGGAGATCGCTGGTCACGTGTCCCCGAACCCCGGCGGCGTCGGCCCGCTGACCCGGGCCTTCCTGCTGACCAACGTCGTCGAGCGGGCCGAGCGCCAATGAGTTCGCTGCGATCGCAGTGGCCGATCCTGCTGGTTGGTCTGATCTTCGTGACCGCATTTGTGTTGGCGGGGGCCAACTTCTGGCGCCGCGGTTCGCTGCTGATCGGCATCGGCGTCGGGATAGCCGCGGCGTTGCGGTTAGTGCTCCCCGATGACCGGGCCGGTCTGCTTGTCGTGCGCAGCAAGGGGGTCGACCTCATGACCACGGCGACGGTGGGCACGGCGATGGTCTATATCGCGTCGACGATCGACCCCCTGGGAACCGGCTAGCAGCGGCGAACCGGCCTAAATTCCCGGTATGCCCGGTATCGCCGGCAATCCCCCCAGGTTGCCCGAAGCCAGGTTGGCCATCATCGAAGGGCAGTACATCTGAATGGCGATGGTGGTGAACATCCGGGCCATCTCCGGCGACATGCCGTTGCCCTGCACCCGTTCGAAGGCCGCGGCGAGGTTGCCGCCCGGCCTTTCCAGCAGCGGGCAGATCGACTGCCCCATCGCCACCGCGTCACCGGCCGAGCCGTAGTTGACGCCGGCGTTGTTCAACGCGCCGATGAACGCATCGTCGATCGGGCTCGCCTGCGCGGGTGTCGCGAATGCGGCGGCCGCGGTGAGCAGGGCGCCCGTGGCTGTCAACAGGCGAATCGTCAGAGGCTGATGGCGAAACATCCAGATCAAACCATTAGCTTTGGCAAGTGTCTTCATGTCGGTTTCCCCATCTGTCTCGGAGTGCACTTAAGGCACTCAAACCACTCCTGGAACCTTGGTCTACAAATGTCACATTTGCAACACGGTGGGATAAAGGTTTACGCAATAAGTGTTTCGTAAGGGCGGCGCTCGCGGCCCGTCGGTTATTGGGCGCGTCGCTGGACGAATCCCGGGCGCGTCGAGCGGGCGGATCGAAGCCACTCTGTGACCCCGACACGGGTAGTGGGAGCCGATTTTCGGGCGCTGGATGATCCAGAATGCGGCCCATGACAACAAACCGACGCAGGTTTCTTCGCGGTGCTGTCGGGGCGTTGGCCGCCGGCACGGTGCTGCCGACCGTGCGTGCGGGCGCGGACCCAGCCGGCGGCTGGAGCGGTCTTGCCTCCTCGATCAGCGGCCATGTTCTGCTGCCCGCCAGCGGGCCCTCGTACAGCAGCGGCAAGCAGGTGTTCAACTCGCTCTACAGCGGCTCGAATCCGGCTGCGGTCGTTGCGGTTTCGTCGCAGGACGATGTGCGCAAGGCGGTCGCGTTCGCGGCGGCCAACAACCTGAAGATCGCCGTGCGCGGCGGCGGTCATTCCTACGTCGGCGCCTCGACGGCCACTGGAACCATGGTGCTCGACCTGCGCGGACTGCCGGGTGGCGTGAATCTCGACGGTGCGTCGGGCAACGTCACCGTTCCGGCGGCGACCGAGCTGTACGCGGTCCATCAGGCGCTGGCATCGGCGGGGCGGGGGGTCCCCACCGGCAGCTGCCCGACGGTGGGCACCGCGGGATTGACGCTCGGCGGCGGGATGGGGGCGGATTCCCGCCACGCCGGTTTGGCCTGCGACGCGCTCAAGTCGGCAACGGTGGTGTTGCCCACCGGCGACGTGGTCACGGCGTCGCCGGACGACCATTCCGACCTGTTCTGGGCGTTGCGCGGCGGGGGCGGCGGCAATTTCGGGGTGACGACGTCAATGACTTTCGCAACCTTCGCTACCGCCGACAGCGACGTCGTCCGAGTCAACTACCCCCCGTCGGCCGCGGCCCAGGTGCTCACCGGATGGCAGTCCTGGCTGAGCGCGGCCGATCACGACACCTGGGGCTTGGTCGATCTGTCCGTCGGCACGTCGCAGGCCGACTGTCACATCCTGGCGACGTGTCCCGCGGGTTCTGGCTCTGCTGTCGCGAACGCAATCAAGTCCGCAGTTGGCGCACAGCCCACCGGAATTGAGAACAAGACGCTCAGCCGCATGGACCTGGTGACGTATCTGGCCGGCGGTAGTTCGACCAGCTCGCCGCGGGCCTTCGTGGCCGGCTCTGACGTCATCGGCACGCTGAATTCCGCTGCGGCCCAAGCCATTGTCGCGGCAATCGGAAAGTGGCCGCCCGCCGCGGGTAAGGCGTCGGTGATTCTCGATACGCTCAGCGGCGCGGTCTCCGACGTCGATCCCAGCGCCTCGGCGTTTCCGTGGCGTCAGCATTTTGCCGTCGCGCAGTGGTACGTCGAGACCGGCAGCGCGTCGGTGTCCACTGCGGTCGACTGGGTGAGCGCGGCGCACCAAGCGGTGCAACAGTTTTCGGCGGGTGGCTATGTCAACTACCTGGAGACCAACACGTCGGCGTCGCGCTACTTCGGTTCCAACCTCTCGCAACTGTCGACGGTCCGGCAGAAGTACGACCCCAACCGGCTCATGTTCTCCGGGCTCAATTTCTAGGGTTCACAAGCCTTTAGGTGCATCACGAACCGCCTGGATCGCCGCGTCGTCGCCGTCGAATTCGACTCGGGCTTCTCGTCCGACGGCGAACAATAGCAGCTCTTCGGGCGCACCGGTCACCGTGACGGCGGGTCCGTGGCCAGCGGTCAACACGGTCTTGCCTTCCGGGGTGCGCAGTGCGACCCGCGCCGGGACTTTGGCCAGCGTCATTCGGGCCATCAGCGGCAGGCTGCCGCGCAGCCTGGCGGCCAGCGCCGGTTCCAGCGTGCGTGGCTCCCATCCCGGTAGCGCCCGGCGCACGTCCTCGTGGTGAATGAACATCTCGCCGACGTTGGCCACCGGGTCGAGCAGTTTCAGCGGCGAGTAGATCGGCGGCCCGGACGCGACCTTCTCGACCAGCTCTTCCCATTCGGTGTGCTCGGCCACCTCCCGCTGCACCTTTGCGGTGTGATCGGCCAAGAACGGGATGAGGATCCCGGGCGCGGCGTCAAGGCGGTACTCCCGGATCACCAGGTGCGCAGCGAGGTCGCGCGTCGTCCAACCCTCGCACAGCGTCGGGGCCTCCGGGCCGGCGCCGAGCATGGTTTCGACGAGCGCGGCGCGTTCGCGTTGTGCAATGGACATTTGATCTCCCTTGGTTATAAGAATTGATTCTGCACTCTGGGTGGAAACCTTCGAGAAACCACCACCCTCACCGCAGAGTCAACGCTCGCAGAGTCAACGCTGCCAGAACCCCATCACCCCAGGGTCGCGCGGATGCACACGGTGACATAGGGCAGCGCCAAACCCGTCGAATTCGCCAGCGCCGGATGCGTGGCCAGCAATTCGCGCACCTGGTCCAGGGTCCGCGTACGCACCTCCGTCGGCGAGGTGATGCAGTAGCTGCGCGAGGCCACCAAGTCGATCAACGCTTGCGGTGTAAGGTAATTCGTCCACTCGAGTTGATGACGCTCGAGCCCGCCGAACGGCGCGGGCAGCGCCACGTCGAAGCGGCCGCCGTCGCCGTCGCTGCCGATGATCCGGCCCAGCTCACGGACCCAGCCGAGTCGCTCATCGCGCGTGTTCCACACCAGACCCAGCCGGCCGCCGGGGCGCAGCACCCGCGCGATCTCGGGAATCGCACGTTCGGGATCGACCCAGTGCCACGCCTGCGCGACCAGTACCGCGTCAACGCTGTTGTCCTGCAACGGGATCTCCTCGGCGGTGCCGAGCAGCGCCCGAGTCTCCGGCAGGGAGGCACGCAACACTTCCAGCATGTCAGGAATCGGATCGACGGCCACCACGTCTAGGCCGCGTTCGACCAGCCGGGTGGTCAGCTTGCCCGTCCCCGCACCAAGGTCGAGCACCTTGCGCGCGCCGGTGGGCAACAGCCAGTCGATCGCCTCCGGGGGGTATGACGGACGGCCCCGCTCGTAGGCAGCCGCAGCCGAGCCGAACGACAGGGAGCGGTCATCCCGGGACCGGGTCACCACCGACACACGCCTTCGATATCAGCCAATTCCAGTGTCTTGCGGATCAATTCGCCGACGGCCGCGGTTTCCACCAGGAAGCCGTCGTGTCCGTAGACAGAGTCGACAATCCGCAACCCGGCGCAGCCCGGCAGCAACTCGGCCAGCTCCTCTTGCAGCCGCAGCGGGTAGAGACGATCCGATGTGATACCGCCGACCACTACCGGGACCGGGCACCCACGCAGCGCCTCCGGGACGCCACCGCGGCCGCGTCCGACGTCGTGGCTGTTGAGCGTTTCGGTAAGGGCCACATAGCTGCCCGCGTCGAAGCGGGCCAGCAGTTTGTCGCCCTGATGTTGCAGATAGCTCTGTACCGCGTAGCGACCGCCCGCCGTCGGATCCTCGTCGCCCTGCGCCTCGTTGCCGAACCGGGTGTCCAGCTCGACCTCGCCGCGGTAGGTCAGGTGCGCGACCCGCCGGGCGATCGACAGGCCGGCATCAGGCGTGCGGCCCGTCTCGTAATAGTCGCCGCTTTGCCAGTTCGGGTCGGCCTTGATCGCCGCGATTTGCGTGGTTTGGGTGCCGATCTGGTCGGCGGTGGCGCGGGCGCCGACCGCGAGCAGCAACCCGGCCCGCACCCGGTCCGGATGGCCGACGATCCATTCCAGCGCCCGCGCGCCGCCCATGGATCCGCCGACGACGGCGGCCACCTCGGTGATGCCCAGCGCTTCGAGCGCGACGATGTCCGCCTGCACCTGGTCGCGCACGGTGATCAACGGAAACCTTGAACCCCAAGGCTTTCCGTCCCGCGCCAAGGAGCTGGGGCCGGTCGAGCCGCGGCACCCGCCCAGCACGTTGGTGGCCACAGCGCACCAACGGTTGGTGTCGATCGGCGCGCCCGGACCGGCGATCCCGTCCCACCACCCGGGCGTGGGATGCCCCGGTCCAGCGGGACCGGTGATGTGCGAGTCGCCGGTGAGCGCGTGCAACACCACCACCACGTTGTCCCGCGTGGGCGACAACTCACCCCAGCGCTGCACCGCGATGGTGACATCGTCGATCACCGCGCCGTTCTCCAGCCGCACCGAGCCGATGTCGATCAGGCCGACCTCGCCTTCGGCGGGCAGCGTTTGGGTTGGCACGTCGGAGATCGTCACGTCACGAGGTCCTCACACTGCCGCCACGGTTTTCGACTCGCCGCTGAACTTGCGGGCGGCGGCGAAACCGAGTTCCAGGTCGGCCAGGATGTCGTCGATGCCCTCGATGCCGACCGCCAGGCGGACCAGCCCGGGGCTGACGCCGGTGGTCAGCTGCTCGGCTGCGCTCAGTTGGGCGTGCGTCGTCGACGCCGGGTGGATCACCAGGGAGCGCACATCGCCGATGTTGGCGACGTGGCTGTGCAGTTCGAGCGCGTTGACGAACGCCTTGCCCGCCTCGATGCCGCCGGCCAACTCGAACGCCAGGACAGCACCGGTTCCCTTGGGTGCCAACCGCTTTCCCCGCTCATGCCACGGCGAGCCGGGCAGCCCCGCGTAGTTGACGGACAGCACGCCGTCGTGGCCGGCCAGAAACTCCGCGACCCGCTGCGCGTTGGCGACGTGTCGCTCGATCCGCAGGCTCAGCGTTTCCAGGCCTTGCGCCACCAGGAACGCGTTGAAAGGCGAAGCCGCGGAACCGAAGTCGCGCAGCAGTTGCACACGCGCCTTGAGCGCGAACGCCGGCGGCCCCAGCTCGGCATACACCACGCCGTGGTAGCTGGGGTCCGGTGTGGTGAACCCGGGAAAGCGGCCCGACGTCCAGTCGAAAGTGCCGCCGTCGACGATCACCCCGGCGATCGCGGCGCCGTGCCCGCCCAGGTACTTGGTGGCCGAGTGCACGACGATGTCGGCGCCCTGGCTGATCGGTTGGATCAGGTAGGGCGTGGCGATGGTGTTGTCGACGATCAGCGGCACCCCGTTGCGATGGGCCACCTCGGCCACCGCGGGGGTGTCCAGCACATCGATCTGCGGGTTGGAGATGGTCTCGCCGAAGAACGCCTTCGTGTTCGGCCGCACCTGGGCCTGCCAGCTGTCCACGTCGTCGGGGTCGTCGACGAAGCTGACTTCGATGCCGAGCTTGGCCAGCGAATAGTGGAACAGGTTATAGGTGCCGCCATAGAGGCGCGGACTGGACACGATGTGATCGCCCGCGGCCGCCAGGTTCAGGATGGCGAAGGTCTCTGCGGCCTGCCCGGACGACAGGAACAGCCCGGCCACCCCGCCCTCAAGCGCGGCGATGCGCTGCTCGACGACGTCGGTGGTGGGGTTGCCGATCCGGGTGTAGATGTTGCCCGTGATCTCCAGGCCGAACAGGGCGGCGGCATGGGCGGTGTCGTCGAAGGTGTAGGACGTGGTCTGGTAGATCGGCAGGGCCCGGGCGTTGGTGGCGGGGTCGGGGGTTTGGCCGGCATGAATCTGCTTGGTCTCAAACGACCAATGCGCGGTCGGATCCGACTCGGTGCTGTCGGTGCTCATGAGAAGTCTTCCCCTGTCTGGCTCAGGGGCCCGTCATGGCGGACCCGCGCTTGCCGCGTAGCCGGTTCTGGCTACTCAACCTGGTCATCACCCGGGGCACCCCACCGCGGTTGGAGGGTTGCCGGCCAGCAAGCCGGGGCTTGACGCTGGCGCTCATGACCGACCTGCAGCGTATCGCATCGCACCGACTCGATGCCAACAAGCGCCGCTCAGGCGGGTGACGGCCCTTGTAGGCTGGCGTCACGAGCAACTGCTCCGCGAAGCTCACACGGCTGGAGGATTCGGACGAAGATGTCCAATGAACCCAAGATCAAAGTCAAAGGCCCGGTGGTCGAGCTCGACGGCGACGAGATGACCCGCGTCATCTGGAAGCTCATCAGGGATGAGTTGATTCTCCCCCATCTGGACATCCACCTGGACTATTACGACCTGGGCATCGAGCACCGGGACCGCACCAACGATCAGGTGACCATCGACGCCGCCTATGCCATCAAGAAGCACGGCGTGGGCGTCAAAGGCGCGACCATCACGCCCGACGAGGCCCGCGTCCAGGAATTCAACCTGAAGAAGATGTGGCTGTCACCCAACGGGACCATCCGAAACATTCTGGGCGGCACAATCTTCCGCGAGCCGATCGTGATATCCAATGTGCCGCGGCTGGTCCCGGGCTGGACCAAGCCAATCGTCATCGGCCGCCACGCCTTTGGTGACCAGTACCGGGCGACGAACTTCAAAGTCGACCAGCCGGGCACCGTGTCACTCACTTTCACTCCCTCGGACGGCAGCGAGCCGATCGTGCACGAGATGGTGTCCATACCCGAGGACGGCGGCGTCGTGATGGGGATGTACAACTTCAGAAAGTCCATCCAGGACTTCGCGCGTGCCTCGTTCGCCTATGGCTTGAATGCCAAGTGGCCGGTGTATCTGTCGACCAAGAACACCATCCTCAAGGCCTATGACGGCATGTTCAAAGACGAGTTCCAGCGCATCTACGACGACGAGTTCAAGGACAAGTTCGAAGCCGAGGGCCTGACCTACGAGCACCGGCTGATCGATGACATGGTCGCCGCCTGCCTCAAGTGGGAGGGCGGCTACGTGTGGGCCTGCAAGAACTACGACGGGGACGTCCAATCGGACACGGTCGCCCAGGGTTACGGCTCGCTGGGCCTGATGACGTCGGTGCTGATGACGGCCGACGGCCAGACCGTCGAGGCCGAAGCCGCCCACGGCACCGTCACCCGCCATTACCGCCAGTACCAGGCCGGCAAACCGACCTCGACCAACCCGATCGCCTCTATCTTCGCTTGGACGCGTGGGCTGCAGCACCGCGGCAAGCTGGACAAGACTCCGGAGGTGCGCGAGTTCGCGCAGACGCTCGAACGGGTCGTCATCGAAACCGTCGAGAGCGGCAAGATGACCAAGGACCTCGCCCTGCTCATCGGTCCCGAGCAGGACTGGCAGAACAGCGAGGAATTCCTGAACTCGATCTCCGACAACCTGCAAAAAGCGCTTGTCGACTAGCCGCCAGCCTCTCGCTTAACGCCGAGCGTGCGTGTCTGTACGGCGGCACGCCGCATAACGCGTACAACTGCGCACGCTCGCCGACCCGGACGGTTAACTTGCCGGCGGGTCGACGGCCCGCAGCGGCGGGCTGCATAGGTCGATGAACTCGGTGATCACCTCGGTGACCCGCCCCGGCGCCTCGAACATCGGCACGTGTCCCACGCCGTCGAGTCGGGTGATTTTGGTGTTGGCGGGCAGAAAGTCGGTGAAGTGCCGGCTGAACCGCCTCGGGGGGACGACCCGATCCTTCTCGCACAACACCAGATGGGCGGGCACGGCGGTCTGCGCCAGCTCCAGCAACCCGGGCAGCAGTAGCGCCTTGAGCAGCAGCTGGTAGTAGGCCGGGCAGTGCGCCGCGTCGTCGACGATGCCGGACAGCTGGCGCTCGCTGACCCCGTCCGGCGAGCCGCTCAGCGGCAGCGTGGCCAGCTTGCGGCTGAACGGAAGCTGCAGTGCCCGCTGGCCGAACAACCGCGCCAACGCCAGGAACGGCATGCCGGAGACGAATTTGCCGATCACCTCGAATTTGACCGGGCTCCAGCGGGTCCAGCCACCCGCCGGGGCGATACCGGTGACGCTGCGCGCCCGGCCGCGCCGTTCGAGTTCGAATGCGACCCAGCCGCCCAGGGAGTTGCCGACGATGTGCGCGGTGGACCAGCCCAGTTCGTCCATCTGCCGCTCGACGTGGTCGGCCAGCACCGACGACGACAAAAACCAGCCGGCCGCGCGCGGTCCGCCGTTATGGGCGGCCATCGTCGGGGCGAACACCTCGTAGCGGCCGGTGTCCGCCAGCTGCTGGGCCACGGTCTCCCATACCGTCTGGGACATCAGGAACGGGTGCAGCAGCAGGACGGGTTCCGCTGAGCCGTCTCGGGGACCCAGGTGGATAGGCGCGCGGGTACTCACCCCGCCGACATTAAAGGCGGTACCGCCGGTACCGCAACCGAGTGTCACGGTGGCGTAGCGCTCGGCGCCGAACGTCACGCTGGGCTGGCCCGCGTGGCGTGAAAAGATCGACAGCATCATGAGCACCGCTACCGGATCGCGCCGGATCTTCTCCGTCGTACAGCCCACGTCCGATTCGCTTCATCTCGGCAATGCGCTGGGCGCCGTCGCGCAATGGGTTGAACTGCAGGACGACTACGACGCGTACTTCTGCGTGGTCGACCTGCATGCGATCACCATCCCGCAGGATCCCGACGCGTTGCGACGCCGCACCCTGGTCACCGCGGCGCAGTACATCGCGCTGGGGATCGATCCCGCTCGCGCCACTATCTTCGTGCAGAGCCACGTGCCCGCCCACAGCCAGTTGGCGTGGGTGCTGGGCTGCTTCACCGGCTTCGGCCAGGCATCGCGGATGACGCAGTTCAAGGACAAGTCGGCGCGGCAGGGCGGCGATTCCAGCACCGTCGGCTTGTTCACGTACCCGGTACTGCAGGCCGCCGATGTGCTGGCCTACGACACCGACCTGGTGCCGGTAGGGGAGGACCAGCGCCAACATCTGGAATTGGCGCGCGACATCGCGCAGCGCTTCAACAGCCGCTTCCCGGACACCTTCGTGGTTCCCGACGTGCTGATTCCGAAAATCACCGCCAAGATCTACGACCTGGCCGACCCGACGTCGAAGATGAGCAAATCGGCGGCAACCGACGCAGGTCTGATCAGCCTGCTCGATGATCCGGCGTTGTCCGCCAAGAAGATTCGCTCCGCCGTCACCGACAGCGAGCGCGAGATCCGCTACGACCCCGGCGCCAAGCCCGGGGTGTCCAACCTGTTGAGCATCCAGTCGGCGGTGACCGGCGCCGGCATCGACACGCTCGTCGAGGGTTATGCCGGCCGCGGCTACGGCGACCTGAAGAAGGACACCGCCGAGGCCGTCGTCGAATTCGTGCGTCCGATCAAGGCCAAGGTCGACGAATTGACCGCCGATCTAACGCAATTGGAGGCCGTGCTCGCCGCCGGTGCACAGCGTGCCGGCGATGTGGCCAGCAAAACCGTTCAGCGGGTCTACGATCGGTTGGGATTTCTTCCGCAACGGGGGTAGGGCGATTCATGACCGAACCGGCCAAACCAGGATTTGTTGGTCGGCTGCGGGCCCGGTTCGGGTGGTTCGACCATGTCTTTCGCGCCTACGGGCGCTTCGATGAGCGCAACGGCGGGTTCTACGCGGCAGGGCTGACCTACTACACGATCTTCGCGCTGTTCCCGTTGCTGATGGTCGGTTTCGCGGGGGTCGGCTTCGCGTTGGCGCGCCGCCCGGCGCTGCTGCACATGATCGACGACCGCATCCGGGCCACGGTGTCCGGTCCGCAGGCGCAGCAACTGGTCAATCTGGTGAATTCGGCGATCGACGCGCGCGCGTCCGTCGGCATCGTCGGCCTGGCCACCGCGGCCTGGGCCGGTCTGGGCTGGATGTCACATCTGCGGACGGCGTTGACCGAGATGTGGGCACAGCAGGTCGATTTGCCGGGGTTCCTGCGCGGGAAGATCTCCGATCTGTCGGCCATGCTGGGGACGTTTCTGATCATCGGGGCGACCCTCGCGCTGACCGCGCTCGGCCACCGAACGGCGATGACCGCCCTACTGAAATGGCTTGGGATACCCAAGTTCCGGGTCTTCGACGGGCTTTTCTGGTTGATCTCGGTGGCTGTGTCGCTGCTGGTGTCGTGGCTACTGTTCACCTGGATGATCGCCCGGCTGCCACGCCAGAAGGTGAGCTTCGTGGACTCGATGTGGGCCGGGCTGATGGCCGGCGTCGGGTTCGAATTGTTCAAGCAGCTGGGATCGATCTACCTGCAAAAAGTTCTGCGTAGTCCGGCAGGCGCGACGTTCGGGCCGGTACTGGGGCTGATGGTGTTCGCCTACATCACCGCGTATCTGGTCTTGTTCGCGACGGCGTGGGCCGCGACCACCTCGGTCGAGGACCCGCGCGCCGAGCCTATCGATCCGCCCGCTCCTGCGGTCATCAGGCCGCGAATTCACGTGGACGAGGGTTTGAGCGCGCGCCAGACCTTAGCCGCGATGGCCGCGGGAGTCGTCGGTACATTGGCTTTTTCCCGCTTGTTCCGGTGGCACCGATAGACCCCTTGCGCCGAGAGTGAACTGGCGGCGCGATTTTGGCGAAAAAGTCGCCCTGAGAACACGCTCGGCGAAAGTTCATCCGCCGCGGTCGACCCAGCCGCCGCGTGCCATCACACCCGTCACCCGCAGATCGCCGTCCAGCACAACAAGATTGGCGGCATAGCCTTCCTTCAGGCTGCCCACGCGCTCGAGTCGAAGGGCGCGTGCGGGGGTCGTTGCGGTCATCTGCGCCGCGGCGGCCAGCGCCGCATCGGAGCCGTCGCCGGCCAAAGCGCGGAAGAGCACGTCCATGGTCGCGGTGCTGCCGGCGATCGTCGAAGTCCCGTCCACCCGCGGCACCCCCGAGATGACGTCGACACGGACCGAGCCCAGGCGAAACGTGCCGTCCGCGCAGCCGGCCGCGGCCAGCGCATCGGTAACCGCAGCCACCCGCCCTGGGCCCACGGCGTCGATCACCGCACCGATCACCTCGGGGTGGACGTGGAGGCCATCGGCGATGATTTCGACGACCACCCGTTCGTCGCGCAGTAAGGCCAGCGCTGGTCCCGGATCGCGATGATGCAGCGGTCGCATCGCATTGAACAGGTGACTGCCGATCGTGGCACCGGCCGCGATGGCCTGCCGGGTCTGCTCGTACGTCGCATCCGTATGTCCCACGGCGACAATGACTCCCGCGTCTATGAAACGCCGGATCGCCGCGTCGGCACCGGGCAACTCGGGGGCCAGCGTGACCATTCGGATGGCGCCATTGCCGGCAGCAAGCACGGCGTCGATCTCGGTGGGGTCCGGCACACGCATCAATGTGGGATCGTGTGCCCCGCACCGCGCCCGACTCAGCCACGGGCCCTCCAGATGTATGCCCGCGACGGTGCCCGCCCGGGTCGCCTCGGCGAGTGCGCGCACCGCGCAAAGCAGTTCCATGGGAGCGCAGGTAACCACACTGGCCAGCGTCGTGGTGGTTCCGTGCCGCAGGTGAAACGCGGCCGGCAGCAATGCGTCGTCGGTGTAGGACGCCCCACCGCCGCCGTGTACATGCATGTCGATAAACCCTGGCACCACAAGGGAATCCGGCAGATCGACATCCTCGGGTATAGGCGGCGCGCCGACACCGCAACCGACAATCCGTTGATCGGAGGTCTGCACCCAGCCCGGCCGGCAGACCCGGCCGTCGATGACGACAGCACCCGCGCTGATCACCGTCACCAGTGCCCGCCGTTCTCCCAGAAGTGCCGAATGTCTTCGAGCTGACGGCCTTTGGTCTCTGGCGCGTACCGGTATACGACGGCGAAGCTGACCGACGCGAAAAGCGCGAACAGGGCGAAAACTCCTGCGCCGCCGAATGCATGCAGCATCGTCAGAAACACCGCGGCAACGATCGCGTTGGCGATCAGGTTCGAGGTGAGCATCATGCTGGACCCGATCGACCGCAGCCGAGAGGGGAAGCTTTCGCCGGCATACACCCAGACCATCGAACCGAAACCGAAGCTGAAGCCGATGATAAAGAGCAGCACTCCGGCGAACCCCAGGTTCGCCCCGCCCCCGGCGAAACCCGAGCGGAATACCGCGATCAGCACGACGTCGGCGGTGATCATCATCGCTATGCCGGACAACAGGATTGGGCGCCGGCCCAGCCGGTCGACAAGAAACAACGCGGCAAGCACCGCCGCCAAACCGGCGACTTGGACCAGCGCCGGCAGCGCCAGCAACGCGAAATCGCCGGTGAAGCCCATCGCGGCGAACAGCCGCGGACTGTAGTAGACGATCGCGTTGATGCCGGTGATCTGGATCAGAAAGCCAAGTGTGACCACAAAAAGGGTGGCCCGCAGGTACGGCGGTCGCAGCGTCTCGACGATCCCGCCGCCTCCTTCGCTTGCCGCGCGGGTGATTTCGGCCAGCTCCGCCTCGACGTCAGCCGAGGGTTCGACGCGCAGCAGCGCGCGTCGGGCGTCGTCGACGCGCCCCTTGAGCAGATACCATCGCGCGGTGTCGGGCACGCGCAGCAGCAATGGCAACAGCAGTGTGGCCGGCACCGCGGCCAGCCCCAGCATCCAGCGCCAACCGTGTGCGCCGGCCAGCAGGTAACCGCTGACGTAGCCCAGAATGAGGCCGCTGATCGTGGCGAGCTGGTAGGTGGCCAGCAGTGCGCCGCGCACCGCGGCCGGTGCCGACTCGGCGACGTAGACCGGCACCACCACCACCGACACCCCGATGGTCAGGCCAAGCAGTACTCGGGCCACCAGCAGCATCGGCATCGACACCGACACGGCGCCGAGCAGCGCGAACATCGCGTAGCCCACCGCGATCAGCACCATCGACCTCTTGCGTCCGATCGCGTTTGCCAGCGCCCCGGCACCGAGCGCCCCGGCGATCTGGCCGATCACCACCATCGTCGTCAGCAGTTCCTGCTGTTGCGTGGTCAGGCGGAACTCGTCGGTGATGAACAGCAGCGCCCCGGCGATGCTGGACAGGTCGTAGCCGTAGATGACGCCCACACTCGCCGCGGTGAGCCCGACCAGCAGCCCCCGGCGCGACCTGATGGTCAGCTGGGCCGCACCCGGTCGCGCAGCACCTTGATCACGCGGTCCGGGTCCTCGGGGGTGATGCACGGCCTGATCCACCGGCCCACATGCAGGATCAGCAAGGTGCGTTTGCGGCTGCGGCGCATGTCCAGCGGCAACCAGTGGCGCGGGTTAGCGGTTCCCCACAGCCGGCCCTTGCCGGTGGCCCAGCTCATCGGTTTGGCCTTGATGCACTGGATCTTGTTGTAGGCGATGCGTTTTGACGACGCGAACGGGAAATAGTAACGCCGGATGGTGATTCCGTCCTCGTCGAACACCAAGCCGTCGTCCTCGTAAAGGGCTTCGGTCACCCCGAGGAGTCTAGTGCGGCAAACGGCGATTCATAGAGCGCGCGATCAGGATCAATCCGAACACGACCAGGGTGCCGATCACGGCGACGCCCACCCGCACCGGCAGGGCATCGGCGGACGACATCAGCCCGGCGGCCTGCGGACTACCGCTTTGCCGGTTGGCCACGTCCTGCTTGGTATTGACCAGCGAGGGGTCGGGTTCGATCAGCGACCCGATCTGGGTGCCCTGCGGGGTGCTGAAGCCGTAATCCAGCAGGTGCGCCGCCTGTTCCCAGGGCGCGATCGGCTGCCGGGTGCCGTGCATCAGCACGGCCATCAGCCGCCGCCCGTGGCGGTTGGCCGCGCCCACAAAGGTCTGGCCGGCGTCGTCGGTGTAACCGGTCTTGCCGCCCATCGCGCCGGAGTAGTTGTAGAGCAGCTTGTTGTCGTTCTCCAGTTGGTAGCCGGGGTGATCGCCGTGGCCGGGGAAGTCGAACGTGCGGGTCGCGACGATGTCGGCGAAGGCCGGATTCTGCCAGGCGTACCGGTAGAACAAGCCGATGTCATACGCCGAGGTGCTCATGCCGGGCCCGTCCAGGCCCGACGGCGTCGCCACCCGGGTGTCCTTGCCACCGAGTTTGGCGGCCAGCACGTTGATCTTCTCGAGCGCTTGCTGCATCCCGCCGAACTGCATGGCCAGCGCGTGCGCCGCATCGTTGCCGGAGTGCATCAGCAGCCCATGCAGCAGCTGGTTGATGGTGTACACACCGCCGTCGTCGACTCCGACCTTGGTGCCCTCGGCGGCCGCGTCGTCCGCGGTGCCCGTGACCGTCTTATTGAGGTTGAAGGCGTTCAGTGATGCCATGGCGACCAGCACCTTGATGATGCTGGCGGGCCGGTGCCGAGCGTGGGGGTCCCGCGCGGCGATGACGGCACCGCTGTCCAGGTCGGCCACCAACCAGGCCTCGGCGGAGATGTCGCCCGGCACCGGCGGCGTGTCCGGTGCCGCGATGATGCCGCATCCGCCAAGCGCGTCGCCGCCGACGGGTTTGGCGGGCACCGGCAGCGGCTGCGGTGGGTCACCGGCCTGCGGAACCTCCGACGAATCCACCGCCTTCGGGGTGGACACCTTGTACGGGCAATTGTCGGCCGCCCCGGCTGCGGGGTTGGGCTCCGCGTGCGCCGCCGGCACGGCGAGCGCCAGGCCGGGCCCGGTCGCCAGGAAAACCGCTGCGGCCAGGCACGATGCGGCGCGTAAGAAATGCATTGCAGTGCAGACTAGGCGATCGGCGGTCCGATCGCGGGGTGCCGCGCTGTGACTGCTGGGACGGAAGTAATGAATCGGGCTGTGTGGGCGCGCCAGACGCGGGAAAGTCGGGCAAAGTACACCACGTGCGATCGCTCAAGGACTTGCTGAAGCAGGTCGAGAAGCAAACCCAGGTTCGCCGCTCCGGATTCGAGGATGTGCTGGCGGAGCTGATGGAGCACCGCGATGCGGCGTCCGATCCCGAGCTGCGCGCGGCTCTCACGCACCTGTGCAATGCCCTGACGCGGTTCTCGAAAAGCCCGAGCACGGCACGCACCCGCGAGGTGCTGGTGGCCGCCGCCGCCGCGAAACGCTTCCCTACAGCGGAATCTCGGACAGGACCCCGCGCAGGATGGATTCGATGGCGTCGAACTCGGCCTGACCGCTGATCAGCGGCGGCGCAAGCTGGATGACGGAATCGCCGCGATCGTCGGTACGGCAGTACAGTCCGGCCTCGAACAGCGCCGAGGAGACCTGGCCCAGCAACGCTGGTTTTTCGTCGTCGTCGAAGGTCTGCTTGGTCGCCTTGTCCTTGACCAGTTCGATGCCGAAGAAGTACCCCTCGCCGCGGACATCGCCGACGATCGGCAGGTCGTACAGCTTCTCCAGCGTGGCGCGCAGCGCCGGCGACTGACGTTTGACGCCGTCGTTGAGCCCCTCGCGTTCGAAGATGTCCAGGTTGGCCAGCGCGACGGCCGTCGACACCGGATGGCCGCCGAAGGTGTAGCCGTGCGGGAACATCGTGTCGCTGTCATAGAACGGCTCGAACAGCTTCTCGCTGGCGATCATCGCGCCCAGCGGCGAGTAACCCGATGTCAGGCCCTTGGCGCAGGTGATCATGTCGGGGACGTAGCCGAAGTCGTCACAGGCGAACATCGATCCGATGCGGCCGAACGCGCAGATCACCTCGTCGGAAACCAGCAGCACGTCGTACTCGTCGCAGATCTCCCGGACCCGTTCGAAATAGCCCGGTGGCGGCGGGATCGAGCCGCCGGCGTTCTGCACCGGCTCCAGGAACACCGCGGCGACGGTGTCTGGTCCTTCGAAATCGATCGCCTCGGCGATCCGGTCGGCGGCCCACCGGCCGAACGCTTTGAGGTCGGCGTCAAACGGCTCGGGCGCGCGGTAGAAGTTCGTGTTGGGCACGCGGAAGCCGCCGGGCGTCACCGGCTCGAACGGCGCCTTGTACTTGGGCAGTCCGGTGATCGCGAGCGCGCCCTGGGTGGTGCCGTGGTAGGCGACCGATCGCGAAATGACCTTGTGCTTACCGGGTTTGCCGATGAGCTTGAAGTATTGCTTGGCGACCTTCCATGCGGTCTCGACGGCCTCGGTGCCGCCGGTGGTGAAGAACACGCGGTCGAGGTCGCCGGGGGCGTAGTTGGCGAGCCTTTCGGAGAGCTCGATCGCGGTGGGGGTGGCGTAGCCCCACAGCGGGAAGAAGGCCAGGGTTTCGGCCTGCCGGGCGGCGACCTGGGCCAGTTCGCTGCGGCCGTGCCCGACCTGGACCGTGAACAGCCCGGACAGCCCGTCCAGGTAGCTCCTGCCGCGGTCGTCGAAGATGGTCACGCCCTCGCCACGCACGATGACCGGCGGCGTGAATCCCGGCCCCTGCCGGGCGAAATGGAGCCAGAGATTGCTCATTGCTTCCGAGTTACCCGAGTTACCCATCGATCGCGAGCGTAACGCCACTGCGCTTTCCGCGGCCGAAATTGTCCGTCGCGTTACGCTCGCGAACGTGGCGGACGACTTCGAGGCGTTGCGTCCTCAGCTGTTGTCGGTGGCCTACCGGCTGACCGGCACGTTCTCCGATGCCGAGGACATCGTGCAGGACGCGTGGCTGCGCTGGCATACGCAAGACGCTCCCATCCACGATCTGCGGGCATGGTTGACGACGGTGGTGAGCCGACTGGGTCTGGACCGGCTGCGCTCGGCCGCGCACCGGCGGGAGACCTACACCGGCCAGTGGCTGCCCGAACCCGTCGTCACCGGCTTCGACCGGGCCGATCCGTTGTCGGAGGTGGTGTCCCGCGAGGACGCGCGGTTCGCCGCGATGGTGGTGTTGGAGCGCTTGCGCCCCGATCAGCGGGTCGCCTTCGTCCTGCACGACGGGTTCGCGCTGTCGTTCGCCGAAGTCGCCGAGGTGCTGGGAACCACCGAGTCCGCAGCACGGCAGCTGGCCTCGCGGGCGCGCAAGGCCGTAGCGGCGGACCCGCCGCCCGAACCCGACCCCAGCCACGCCGAGGTCGTCGGCCTGCTGATGGCCGCCATGGCCGCCGGCGACCTGGACGCCGTCGTGTCGCTGCTGCATCCCGACGTGACCTTCGCCGGCGATTCGAATGGCAAGGCGCCCACCGCCGTTCAGACTATCCGGGGGGCGCAGAAGGTGGCGCGGTTCATCTTCGGGCTGGCCAAGCGCTATGGCCCGGCCTTTTTCACCGCCAACCAGCTGGCGCTGGTGAACGGTGAACTCGGCGCTTACACCGAGGGCAGCCCCGGGGACGACGAGCACCGGGAAATGATGCCGCGGATCCTCGCGCTGAGCGTGCGCGACGGAAAGGTCTGTGCCCTATGGGATATCGCGAACCCCGACAAGTTCAGCGGGTCTCCGCTGCGCGGGTAAGCAGGGCGAGGCCCTGACGCAACGCCCCGGCGGCCTCGCTGGCGGCTTCGGCGAACCGGCCGCCGAGGCCGACGAAGTTGAGGTAACCATGGGGTAGGTCTGCCTGGCGGCTCAGCGTCACCGGGACCCCGCCCGCTCGCAATGCGTCCGCGTACGCCTCGCCCTCGTCGCGCAGCGGATCGAATCCGGCGGTGGCGATGTAGGCGGGCGGCGCGCCGGTGACGTCGCCGTGCAGAGGGGAGAGCCGCGGATCACGCAGGTCGGTCCCCTGCGGTACGTAATTGGCCAGCGCCCAAGCGAAATTGCGGTCCGTGAACGTGGAATTTTTGTTGAACAGGTCGCGCGAAGGCCGGCGCGCGCTGACGTCCGTCGGCGGATACATCAGCAACTGAAACGCCGGGAGGGCACCGCCTCGGCGCACCGCCTGCTGCGCGGTCACGGCGGCCAGATTGCCGCCCGCGCTGTCCCCTCCGACGGCGATACGGTCGGGATCCGCGCCCAGATCGGCGGCGCGGCCGTGGGCGTATTCGAACGCCGTGAGCGCGTCGGCCACGGCGGCGGGAAACCGGTGCTCGGGCGCGCGTCGGTACTCGACCGACAGCACACGCACGCCGGCGTGGTCTGCCAGATACCGGGCGACCGGATCGTGGCTGATGCGGGAACCGACCGTGAAGCCGCCGCCGTGGTAGTACACCAGCAGTCCCGACGGCTCCGGCGCCCCGGCCGGGACGTACAGGGTGGCCGGGATGTCGCCGTGCTCGGCGGGAATGACGACCCCGCGCGCGGCGATAGGTGCCGCCGGTTCGTACCCGATGAGCAGCGGAAGGCCCTCGTATCGCGCGCGGGCTTTTTCGACGGACCCGGCGAAAACGTCGGAGCCCGAAAGGTTTTTGAGACGGATGACGAGCTGCGCGTCGAGTGCCTGCTGCTGCCCGTCGATGCGCACCGGCGGGCCCGCCAGCAGCCGGCGGATCGGCCGGGGCAACGCGAACAGGGTGCTGACCACTCCGGCTTTGACGCGAACGCTTAACGGTGCCATCAGATCTCGTCCTTTCGGGCGACGAACCGCATGACGTGGCCCAGCAGCCGCGATCGCAGGCTGACCGTCAGCCCGTTGCGCGCGCACTCGGCTTCGAAATCTGCGGGACCGATCAGCCGATGCGGCGATCGGTCCAATCGGTGAAACGCGCTGGCCAGCGGTGTGCGGGTCAGGTCGTAGCCGACGAAGGTCCCGCCCGGCCGCAATACGCGGGCCACCTCGGCGAGCGCGCGCTCCCACTCGACGATGTGATGCAACATCAAACAGCTGACCACGGAATCGAAGGAGCCATCGGGAAACGGCATGGCGGTCGCGTCGGCCGTGCGTGTCGATGCCTTGGGGAAATCGCGCAGGCGCGCCGCGGCGGCCTCAGTCATGACCGGGTCGATATCGATTGCGGTCCAAGCGATTTCGGGGTCATGCGAAAGTAGTTGGTGGGCAACGGATCCGCTGCCGGCGCCGATTTCGAGAACGTCGCGCCCAGCGGTTGGGCGCGCAGCTCTCGGGCGACGGCGGCGCTGCTGGAACGCCACAGGGCGCTGCTGCAGAAGGCACGTTCGGACGTTGACATGACAGGCATCCGGAAACTCCCTTACATCGTGGATATGCCAAGCCTGGGTTAATCCCGACGGGCGCGCTTGTATGGATCCGTCAGATCCGAGCGTCTTGCACCGCATGGGCGAATTCGCGCGGTGCCGCCCCGGTCATCTCCCAGCACACCCGGTTGCCGTGTGCGCCGTCGGCAAAGCCGGCCAGGTGGGCGGCATCGGTGACGGAGGCGCCATCGGCCAGATGACCCACGGCGGTCACCAGCCGCGCCCAGCGGATGGCGGCCGAAAACGACACGCCCGTCTGCTGTTTGCACAGGCGGCCGAGGTAATCGGGCGATAGCGCGACGGCACCGGCGACCGACGCCACATCGATGTGGTCGGGCATGCGACTGGACACCACTTCGAACGCCTGCCGCAGCTGCGGGTGAACCGCTCGCGGCTCGTCCGAGCCCGGTCCGCACAGCCGGTCGACCAGGAAATCGGCTGCGGCCCGTGGGCCACTGGCGTCCAGCTCCGCGGCCGTGGCCTCGGCCAGTTGTGTTCCGTCGTCGACGATCCAGACGCCGCGACCGCGGCTGCGGCTCAACCTGTTCAGCGCGATGCCCTGCGGTGTCTGCAGCCCCAAGTACAGCGTCAGGGACGACGATCCCGGATCTGAGCGCACCGCATGGCGTTCGCCACTGCCGACCACCACCAGTCGGCACGCGACGTGGGCATCGCCGCCGCGGGTGATCGTCAATGCATCCCGTCGGCCCAGGGTGACCTGAACAGCGGGGTGGTGGTGGACGGCAAGGTCCGAGAACCCGCCGGCCACCATGTGCCGGCCCGGCCCCAGGTCCCACACCCGCATTTCGCCACTCTAGACCTCGTTGGCCCAGGGCACCCGGCACGCGGCACCGGAGTTGAAGCCCTGCTCGGTGATGCCCAGTGCGGTATTCATCCGCGCCCGCATGTTCTCCACCCCGATCTGGTAGGTCAACTCGATCACGCCGGCGTCGCCGAACCGGGCCCGCAGATCGGCGACCTGCTCGTCGGTGACGGAGTGCGGATCGGCCGTCATCGCGTCGGCGTAGGCGATGGCGGCGCGCTCGTCGTCGGTGAACGCTGCGGACGTCGCGTAGTTGTCGATCTCTTTGAGGCGGGCCATGTCGAGGCCGTCCAGCCGCTGCAGCATGGAGCCGAAGTCGACGCACCACGAGCAGCCGATCTTGCGTGCGGTCCACAACACCGCGAGTTCGCGAACGCTGAGCGGCAGCGCTGTCGATGCCCGGTCCAGCATGCTTTCGTGCACGGCGTAGGTGACCAGCAGCCTGCGGTGCTGCGCGGTGACGGCGACCGGTTCGGGGACCGCGCCGTAACGCCGTTTGGCGACCCGGTACATAACCCGAGTCAGCGGGCCGACGCGTTGCGGGGGCAGGGGCGCGATGCGGGTTTTCTGTGTCATACCCCTCAGACGAGACGGGGCGGGGGATTGTGACGGGCGTTCCAAGGTTTCCAAGAATCTGCCAAGAATTCGAAAAGGGCCTCCTAAGAGGCTGAGCTGGTGTCTGCTACTTATACCGCCGTTACGGAGCTGCCGATGTTTGACGATCTCGAGGCTTGGACGCACACTCAGGTACTTTTCGCGCACACGCGTGCGGACCAGGGACGGCTCCGCGCTGCGGTCGACGCCGTCTTCGCCGACCACGCGGAGCTTGGCACCGTCTTCGAACCGTTCTTCGAAAAGTGGATGTCGCGGTCGGGCGGGGGATGGGGTTGGGCGGTCGAGCCGCCGGGCGCCGCAGTCGAGGAGGTGGTCGAGCGGCATCGCGCGAGCTTCGACATGCGCACGGGCAGGTTGTTCAATGTGTCGCTGCTGCCTGGCGACCCCGATCGGCTGGTGCTCACCGCCAGTCGGCTCTGCGTGGACGACGAGGCGTGGCAGGTCGTGGTGGACAACCTGCTGGAGGCCTATGGTGACGACCTTGGCCGAGCAGACGCAAAGGTCCCCGACACGCCGCGTATTCAGGGGCTTTTGCGACTGCTCGGCGCGAGACGCTAGATTTCGCGCCGCTTGCCTACCGGCGTGACGGCGGGCAGATCGCCGCCGCCGATCACCGTTCGGGCGATCGGCGCCAGCGCGTCCAAGAGTGCCTGCAGTTCGGCGTCGTCCAGACCGTCGAACGCGTGCAGCGCTAGGGCGTCGGTGGTTGTCTCGATCTGCTCCTTGAGTTCATGGCCCGCGAGCGTCACCGATCCGTCGTCGGCGAGCAGGCCGCGGTCGGCAAGGCTCTGCTCGCAGGCGCGCCATTCGGCGTCGTCGTAGTGACGGGCCCGTTTCAGGTAGTCGGCCGGCACTCCAACGGCCGCGCCGTGAAACACGTTGGCCTCCCGTCCCGAGACGCCGGCGGCGACGAGTGCGGCGACGTGACCGTCGCCGCGCTGCTCGCGCAGCAGGGTTGCCGCATGCCACAGCGCGGCGACCGGCTCCGACGGCCAGGGCAGCGCGCGGTTGGCCGCGAACAGCGGCCGGCCCTCAAGGGGGGCAAGTTGTGCCGCGCGGGTAGCCAATTGGGCTGCGGTACCGATGTTTTCGTTATCGGTCAGGCCACATCGCCGGAGCGCCGCGACGGCCGAGTCCTGGCGGGCCCGCAGCGCGAGTTCTGGACCCGCAATCTCCCAGGCCGCCGGCAGGGCCTTAGCCACGCGCGCGGGGGCGAAGTTGTAGAACACCGCCGTCACGACCTCCGGGGGCACTTGGCCCAGCGGGGCCGATCGGGCCGCGAAGTAGCCCATCCAGAATCCGCGGTAGCCAAGGTCGTCGAGGGCGTTGCGCGCCTCCGGCGCGAAGTAGGTCACCACGTGCACGGGTTCGAAGCGATCGAAGAGCTGCCGGGCTAGCTCAGGTGTTCGTTGCATGGTTGCAGCTAAGCACCGGACCTTCGCATGCCTATTGGCGGTCGCCTCAATTCGGCGAGCAGACGCAAAATCCCCTGCGCACCCGGCGTGTCGGGTGCTTTTGTGTCTCCTCGCCCAGCTGGCGATCGTTGATAGCATCCACACACCGTCTCGCGCGCGGAGGAGCCGCCATGCCAGGGCAGGAAGGGCCGCAAGGGCAGGAAGGGGAAGTCTTCGGCCGCTATCGGCTCCTCGAAGTCATCGCGCGGGGCGCCAGGGGACGGTGTATCAGGCCCACGACACGATGATGAATCGCGAAGTGGCGATCAAGGTGCTGCCTCCTGATCTGGCCGCCGACCCAGCCTTCAACGAACGCTTCCGGCGTGAGGCCAACGTCGTGGCCCGGCTGAACAATCCGAACATCCTGCCGGTTTTCGAGGCCGGTGATATCGATGGGCGGCTCTACCTGGTGATGCCCGTCGTCGACGGAGTCGACCTGGATAGTTTGCTCGAGCGCGACGGGCGGATGAGCCCCACGTTGGCGGTGCGGGTCATCGAGCAGGCCGCCGCAGGCGGAGTGGCCCCCGCCGCCCACCTAGGCCGAGCAGACGTGAAAGCACCCGACACGCCGCGCATTTGAGTGCTTTTGCGTCTGCTCGCCAACTTAACGCGAGAACAGCAGCGCGCGCTTGACCTCTTGGATCGCCTTGGTCACCTCGATGCCGCGCGGGCAGGATTCGGTGCAGTTAAACGTGGTTCGGCAGCGCCATACGCCGTCGACCTCGTTGAGGATGTCAAGGCGTTCGGCGGCGGCCTCGTCGCGGCTGTCGAAGATGAAGCGGTGCGCGTTGACGATCGCGGCCGGGCCGTAGTACTGGCCCTCTTGCCAGAACACCGGACAACTGGTGGTGCAGCACGCGCACAGGATGCACTTGGTGGTGTCGTCGTAGCGGGCGCGGTCGGTCGGGCTCTGAATCCGTTCCCGCGTGGGCGGATTGCCGCTGGTGATCAGGTACGGCTTCACCGCGCGATAAGCGTCGAAGAACGGCTCCATGTCGACGACGAGGTCCTTCTCCACCGCCAGCCCCCGGATCGGCTCGACCGTGACGGTCAAAGACTTGTTCGCCTTCTTGGGCAACAGGTCGCGCATCAACACCTTGCACGCCAGCCGGTTGACGCCGTTGATGCGCATGGCGTCCGAACCGCACACACCGTGCGCGCAGGACCGCCGGAAGGTCAGCGTCCCGTCGAGGTAACCCTTGATGTAGATCAGCAGATTGAGCAGCCGGTCGCTGGGTAGACACGGCACCCGAAAGCTCTGCCAGCCACCGGTTTCCGCGTACGCGTCGGGTTGGTCGGGGTTGAACCGGGCGATCTTTACTGTCACCATCACCGCGCCGTCCGGAACCGGCGGCAGGGGCGGCTCCAAGGTCTGAACCTGGGGTGCTCCCTCTGTTTCCAAAGGCATCAGTACTTCCGTTCCTTGGGTTCGTAGCGGGTCTGCACGACGGGTTTGAAGTCCAGCCGGATGTCGCTCAGGAGGTCGGTGCCCTGCTTGTAGGCCATGGTGTGACGCATGTAGTTGACGTCGTCCCGGTTGGGATAGTCCTCGCGGGCGTGCCCGCCGCGGGATTCCTTGCGGTTCAACGCACCTACCACGGTCACCTCGGCGAGCTCCAGCAGGAAGCCGAGTTCGATGGCCTCCAGCAGGTCGGAATTGAAGCGTTTCCCCTTGTCGTGCACCGTGATTCGCGGGTAGCGTTCCTTCAACGCGTGAATGTCGGTCAACGCCTGCTTCAGCGTCTCCTCGGTGCGGAACACCGCGGCGTTGTTGTCCATCGTCTGCTGCAGGGCGCCGCGGATGTCGGCGACGCGCTCGTTGCCGTGCTCGGAGAGGATGTCGGCCACCCAGCCGACGACCATCGCCGAGGGGTCCGGCGGCATGTCGACGAAGTCGTGGCCCTGCGCGTAGGACGCCGCGGAGATGCCGGCCCGCCGGCCGAACACGTTGATGTCCAGGAGCGAGTTGGTGCCCAGCCGGTTGGCACCGTGCACCGACACGCACGCACATTCGCCGGCCGCGTACAGGCCCGGGACCGTAGAAGTGTTGTCCTGCAACACCTGTCCGGTGACGGTGGTCGGGATACCGCCCATCACGTAGTGGCACGTCGGGTAGACCGGGACCAGTTCGTGCACCGGGTCCACGCCCAGATAGGTGCGGGCGAACTCGGTGATGTCGGGCAACTTGGACTCCAGCACGTCCTCGCCGAGGTGGCGGACGTCGATGTAGACGTAGTCCTTATGCGGCCCGGCGCCGCGGCCCTCCAGGACTTCCAGCACCATCGAGCGCGCGACGATGTCACGCGGTGCCAGGTCGACGATCGTCGGGGCGTAGCGCTCCATGAAGCGTTCGCCCTCGCCGTTGAGCAACCGACCACCCTCGCCGCGAACTGCCTCGGAGATCAGGATGCCCAGGCCGGCCAGCCCGGTCGGGTGGAACTGGTGAAACTCCATGTCCTCCAACGGAAGTCCCTTGCGGAAGACAATGCCGATGCCGTCACCGGTCAGCGTGTGTGCGTTGGAGGTCGTCTTGTACATCCGGCCCGAGCCACCCGTGGCGATCACCACGGCCTTGGCATGGAAGACATGAATATCGCCCGTCGCCAACTCGTAGGCGACCACACCGGTGGCCACCGGTCCGCTCGGCGTCTGCGTCAAAACCAGGTCTAGCGCGTAGAACTCGTTGAAGAACTCCACGTCGTGTTTGACGCAGTTCTGGTAGAGCGTCTGCAGGATCATGTGGCCGGTGCGGTCGGCCGCGTAGCAAGCCCGTCGTACCGGGGCCTTGCCGTGGTCGCGGGTGTGACCGCCGAAGCGGCGCTGGTCGATGCGGCCCTCGGGGGTGCGGTTGAATGGCATCCCCATCTTTTCCAGGTCGAGCACCGCGTCGATGGCTTCCTTGCACATGATCTCCACGGCGTCCTGGTCGGCGAGGTAGTCGCCGCCCTTCACGGTGTCGAACGTGTGCCATTCCCAGTTGTCGTCTTCGACGTTGGCCAACGCGGCGCACATGCCGCCCTGGGCGGCGCCGGTATGGCTGCGGGTGGGGTAGAGCTTGGTCAGCACGGCGGTGCGCGCCCGCGGACCTGCTTCGACGGCGGCACGCATCCCGGCCCCGCCCGCCCCGACGATCACCACGTCGTATCGGTGTTGCTGGATCACTGGTCAGGCTCCGATATTCGGGTCGAAGGTCAGCAACACGTAGGTGCCCAGCACCAGCGTGAAACCGATCGACAACAGCAGCAGACTGTTGAGCCAGAACCGGGTGCTGTCCTTGCGGCTGTAGTCGTCGATGATGTTGCGCAGGCCGTTGCCGCCGTGCAATTGCGCCAGCCACAACAGCGCCAGGTCCCAGAACTGCCAGAACGGCGAGGCCCAGCGCTGCGCCACGTAGTTGAAGTCGATGCGGTACACGCCGTTGTCCCACATCAGCATGATGAACAGATGGCCGATGGCCAGGACGACGAGTGCGACGCCGGAGAACCGCATGAACAGCCACGCGAATTTCTCGAAGTTGGGAATCCCGGCGCGGCGCCGCGGGGACCGCGGATTGTCCAGGCTGGCCGGGCGGTCGTGGCTGCGCTGCTGGACGGGCGCGATTTCACCGCGCCCGAGTTGAAGGTCGGGGTGGCTCATCGGAAGTGCTCCATCATGTGGATGGCTGTTACCACCCCAGCAGGAACCATCAGCAGCAAAAAGACGACGCCGATCACCCACAGCATCAAGCGTTGGTGGCGCGGGCCCTCGGCCCAGAAGTCGATCAGGATGATCCGTATCCCGTTCAGCGCGTGGAAGAGTACGGCGGCGACCAGCCCGTATTCCATCAGCCCGACGATCGGCGTCTTGTAGTCGCCCACCACCGCGTTGTAGGTCTGGGGGCTGACCCGCAACATCGCGTTGTCGAGGACGTGGACGAACAGGAAGAAGAAGATCGTCGCGCCGCTGATGCGATGCAGCACCCACGACCACATACCGGGGTCGCCCCGATACAGGGTCCGAGGTGGTCGGCGCTTGCGTGCTGGTGTCGCCTGTGTCGCTTGAGTCGCCGTTCTACTCACCCCTCAAATGAAGTGCTGTTCGGGCAACCGAGCTTATCCCGGCAAAGTTGCCGGGCGGAACCTATCGACGCGGAAACCGGGCATGTGCCGTTTCGGGGTTAGGGTGGGTTTTGCGCTGCCGGCCGACGGATGAGTGGGGTTACGGGATTGCCTGACATTTATTGGAACATGTTGCGGGACAAAGCAACCCAAGCTGCAACCGGGGCATACGCGCCGTACTCGCGCTTCCGGGTCGGTGCGGCCGCGTTGGTGGACGACGGTCGAGTGGTCACCGGATGCAATGTGGAGAACGTCTCATATGGCCTTGGTCTCTGTGCTGAATGCGGCGTGGTGTGCGCCCTGCACGCGACGGGCGGCGGCCGGTTGGTTGGGTTGGCATGCGTCGACGCTGACGGGTCGGCGCTGATGCCCTGCGGGCGGTGCCGCCAGGTCCTGCTGGAGCACGGAGGACCCGAGCTGCTGATCGACCATCCGGCCGGGCCTCGCCGGCTCGGCGACCTGCTACCCGACGCCTTCCACGCGGAGCTGCCTTGACCGACTTCGCATTCGACGCGGCCTTCGACGCCCCGACGGTGATCCGCACCAAGCGGGACGGCGGCCGGTTGTCGGATGCGGCCATCGATTGGGTGATATCCGCCTACACCGACGGCCAGGTTGCCGACGAACAGATGTCGGCGTTGCTGATGGCGATTTTTCTGCGCGGCATGGACCGCGGTGAGATCGCCCGATGGACGGCGGCCATGCTGAATTCCGGTCCCCGAATGGACTTCAGCGATCTGCGACTGCTGACCGTGGACAAGCACTCCACCGGCGGGGTGGGAGACAAGATCACCCTGCCGCTGGTGCCCGTCGTCGCCGCCTGCGGCGGCGCGGTGCCGCAGGCGGCCGGCCGCGGGCTGGGTCATACCGGCGGCACCCTGGACAAGCTGGAATCGATCCCGGGGTTCACCGCCGAACTGCCCAATCAGCGTGTGCGCGAACAGCTTTGCGATGTCGGTGCGGCGATCTTTGCCGCCGGGGAGCTGGCCCCGGCCGACGCCAAGCTGTACGCGCTGCGCGACATCACCGGCACCGTCGAGTCGCTACCGTTGATCGCCAGCTCGATCATGAGCAAGAAACTGGCCGAGGGAGCCGGCGCACTGGTGCTCGACGTGAAGGCGGGCCGTGGGGCATTCCAGGACTCCGAAGCATGGTCCCGCGAGCTGGCGCACACCATGGTCGAGCTCGGCGCGGCGCACGGCGTGCCCACCCGCGCGCTGCTGACCGACATGACCACTCCGTTGGGTGTGACCGTCGGCAATGCGCTCGAGGTCGCCGAGTCGCTGGAAGTGCTGGCCGGTGGGGGACCGCCCGACGTGGTGGAGCTGACCCTGCGGCTGGCGGCCGAGATGCTCGAGCTCGCGGGGATCGGCGGCGTCGCTGGTTGTGACCCCGCGCAGACGCTAACCGACGGCTCCGCGATGGACCGGTTTCGCCGGCTGGTCGCCGCCCAGGGCGGCGATTTGTCGAAGCCGTTGCCAATTGGTGGGTGTTCGGAAACCGTCACAGCCGGGCGGAGCGGCACAATGGGCGACATAGACGCATTGGCAGTGGGGCTGGCGGCATGGCGGCTCGGCGCGGGCAGGTCCCGGCCGGGCCAGCGCGTACAGGCCGGTGCCGGCATCAGGATCCATCGCCGTCCCGGTCAGCCCGTGGCCGCCGGCGAGGCGCTGTTCACGCTCTACACGGACACTCCGGAACGTTTCTCGGCCGCGATGGCCGAGCTCGACGGTGCCTGGACCGTGGGCGACGCGGCGCCGGAGCCGCGCCCGCTCATCATCGATCGGATCTTGCGATGACGCTGAGCCTGGACGCGATTCGGCAAGCGCCGAAGGCCCTGCTGCACGATCACCTCGACGGCGGGTTGCGTCCATCCACCGTGCTCGACATCGCCGGCCAGGTTGGCTACGACGAGCTACCGTCCACCGACGCCGAGGCCCTGGCGACGTGGTTTCGCACCCAGTCGCACAGCGGATCGCTGGAGCGCTACCTCGAGCCCTTTTCGCACACCGTGGCGGTGATGCAGACTCCCGACGCGCTGTACCGGGTCGCCGAGGAATGCGTGCAAGATCTGGCCGCGGATTCGGTGGTCTACGCCGAGGTGCGGTTCGCCCCCGAGCTGCACATCAACCGTGGGCTGTCCTTCGACGATGTCGTGGACGTGGTGCTGGCCGGTTTCGCCGCCGGCGAAAAGGCTTGTGCCGCAGCGGGTCGGCCGATCGTGGTGCGTTGTCTGGTCACCGCGATGCGGCACGCCGCGGTCTCACGCGAGATTGCCGAGCTGGCGATCCGCTTCCGGGATAAGGGTGTGGTCGGATTCGACATCGCCGGCGCCGAAGCCGGATATCCACCGACCCGGCATCTGGACGCCTTTGAGTACATGCGAGATCACGACGCGCGCTTCACCATTCACGCCGGGGAGGCGTTCGGCCTGCCGTCCATCCACGAGGCAATCGCGTTCTGCGGGGCCGACCGGCTGGGCCACGGGGTGCGCATCGTCGACGACATCGACGTCGATCCCGACGGGCGGGTCCGACTGGGCAGGCAGGCATCGATCCTGCGGGACAAGCGAATTCCGCTCGAGTTGTGCCCCTCCTCCAACGTGCAGACCGGTGCCGTCGCCAGCATCGCCGAGCATCCCTTCGATCTGCTGGCCCGAACACGCTTCCGGGTGACGGTCAACACCGACAACCGGCTGATGAGCGACACCACGATGAGCCTCGAAATGCACCGGCTGGTCGACGCGTTCGGCTACGGCTGGAGCGACCTGGAGCGCTTCACCATCAATGCGATGAAGTCGGCGTTCATCCCGTTCGACGAACGGCTGGTGATCATCGACGAGGTGATCAAACCGCGGTATGCGGTGCTGATCGGTTAGATCAATCCGTCCAGCCCATCGACGCCGAGCAGCAGGGCGCTTCCGCCGGTGCCGGGATCGCCGATGTTCAGGGAAATGCCGCCGTTGCCGCCGTTGCCGCCGACCCCGATCAGCAGGCTGTTGCCACCGTTTCCGCCACGGCCACTCGGGTTTAAGCCGCTAGCGGCGCCGCCGGCGCCGCCGGCGCCGCCACCGCCCAGCAGAGCGCCGGCTGTGCCACCCGCGCCGCCGGCGCCTTCTCCGGGGGCAAGCGGTATGAGGCCGCCGGCGCCGCCGTCGCCGCCGAAGCCCAGGAGGGCGGCGTTGCCGCCGGCTCCCCCGGACCCGCCTTCATCGCCTCCGCTGCCTCCGGCGCCTCCGTTGGAGAGCAGCAGACCCGAGTTGCCGCCGGCCCCGCCGGCGCCTCCGGAGAGCCCGCCGTTCCCGCCGTCCCCACCGTTGCCGAAGAGCAGCCCGCCGCTGCCCCCGACCCCGCCCTGAGCATGTGTGCCGAATCCGCCTGAGCCACCTGCGCCGCCGCCGCCGAAGATCAGGCCGCCGTTGCCGCCGGCGCCACCCGTCCCGCCGGTGGCGGTAGCGCTGTGTCCGCCTGCACCACCCATCCCACCGCCGGCCCCGAGGAGTCCGCCGAGCAGTCCGCCGTTACCACCGGCACCCCCGGCACCGCCATTACCCGCGTTCGCCGCCCCTATTACGGCGTACCCGCCGACCCCGCCGTCCCCGCCGGCACCCAGGAGCAGGGCGGCGCCGCCGGCGCCGCCGGCGCCTGCGGTCGTCGTCGTCGAGACACCGCCGGGTCCGCCGACCCCGCCGTTGCCCAACAGCAGCCCCCCGAGGCCGCCGGCGCCGCCGGCGCCGCCGGTGCCGGTCCCGGAGAAGCCGCCGGTCCCGCCGGCGCCTCCCGTGCCGAGCAGGCCGGCCACGCCGCCGGCCCCGCCGTTTTGACCGGCGGCCGCGCCCGACCCGCCGGCGCCACCGTTGCCCAGCAACAACCCGCCCGCCCCGCCGGGCAGGCCGGAGCCGGGCGCCGCGTTGAAACCGTCGCCGATTATCGGACGCCCCAAGAGCAGATCGGTGGGCTCGTTGATCAGGGTGTACAGCGGCTGCAGTGGGGCCGCGCCGTTGGCTCCCGGGGTCCCGATGGTGGTTTGGCTGAAGCCGCCATTGCCGCCATTGCCGCCGGGACCGAACAGCCCGCTGCCTCCGCCGTCGCCGCCCGCACCGCCGGATGCCAAAATGCTGGAGCCCCCGGCGCCGCCGGCTCCGCCGACTCCGATCAGCAGACCGCCCTGGCCACCGTGCCCGCCGACCCCCCCGTTAAAGACCGTTAGCCCGGAGCTGCCGCCGGCACCCCCGATACCGCCGAAACCGCCGTTTCCGAGGAACAGCCCGCCGGCCCCGCCGGCCCCGCCGGCCCCGCCGACATTATTTTGGCTAGTTCCGCCGGCCCCGCCGGCGCCACCGGAGGAGAACAAAGCGCCGGCGTTGCCGCCCTGGCCGCCGGTCCCGCCGGCGCCGAACCCTTGTCCGCCAGGCCCGCCGTCCCCACCCTGGCCGAACAGCAGGCCGGCGTTGCCACCGGCCCCGCCTGGGCCGCAGGCGCCGCCGCCGAATCCCCCGGCCCCACCGGCCCCACCGGGTCCGGCGAGCAGCCCGGCGGCCCCACCCGCGCCACCCGCACCGCCAGGTGCGTCGATGGCGTTACCCCCGCCGCCGTCGCCGCCGTGGCCGCCACCCGCGCCGAGCAGGCCGGCCAGCAAGCCACCTGCCCCCCCAGCGCCGCCCGCCCCGGCGGGGGAGCCGGTTCCGCCAGTCCCTCCGTGGCCGCCCGCGCCGAATAGTCCGCCGGCACCGCCAGCGCCCCCATTTCCGCCCAGGGCGGTGACGCTGCTGTTACCTCCGATGCCGCCGATTCCGCCGTCGCCGAACAGCAATCCGCCGGTTCCGCCGGCGCCGCCGGAGCCTCCGTTGTCGCCGGCATTGACTCCCGATCCGCCTGCCCCGCCGGGTCCGCCGGTGCCGAACAACCCAGCCGCACCACCGTTGCCGCCGTTTTGCAGGTTCGCCCCCGATCCACCGGCACCGCCGCTGCCGAATAACAGCCCACCGTCGCCGCCGTTCTTGCCCGACCCCGGTGCCGCGTTGGCGCCGTTGCCGATCAACGGGCGCCCCAGCAGCGCCTCGGTGGGCGCGTTGATCGCGATGAACAGCGCCTGCAGCGGGTTGGAGCTGGCGGCCTCGGTGGCCGCGTACGATGCTGCGCCCGCGTTCAAGGCCTGCACGAAGCTGTCGTGAAACGCCGCTGCCTGCATGCCGAGGGCCTGGTATTGCTGGGCGCTCTGCGAGAACAGCGCGGCGATCGCGGTCGAGACCTCATCGGCTGCCGCGGCCGGCAGCGCGGTGGTGGCCGGCGCGGCCGCCACCTGAGCATTACTGATCGCGGTACCGAGGCTGGCTAACTGGGTTGCCGAGTTCTCCACGAAATCGGGCACGACACTGACAAACGACATTTGCTGCCTCCACCGCCGAATCCCAGGAAGTTGCCAGATATCAACCGCCCCGATGTGAGCACGATAACGCGTCCGGCAGGCGCCGAGGCGGGTTTCTGTCACGGATGTGTGAACATTGCCTGCGGCTAACTTGGTGCGCACGGCTCAGCCGGTGATGGAGCCGCGATACGCCGATGCTGACAACGGGGTGACCGCCGGTAGAACGGCGGTGGGTCGTCGTCGGGTGGTGGGGCGTGCGAGGTGAGTTGCGTTGCGGGATTTTGCTTTTGGCGGGCCGGTACGGTCGCGCCTGCTGCGCTGGAGGCCCCAATCGGCCGCCCTCCCACTACCGCATGGCCGAGCCGTCAACCGGATCGGGGTACCCGCCCGCCGTCGGCAGCTTGGCGGTTGGTCTCCCACAGGGGCGGCAGCCGCACGGCCCGGCTGCTAGCGCTGCATCACTGCGTCATTTCGGCCAGCGCGGCATCCGCGGCCGCGACGTCCCTGTGGAACCGCTTTCCGACCCAGTATTCGGTGTCGTCCAGCACGAACGATCCCCAAAGCCCCGACAGTCGGCCGAAGTAAAAGTCGCGTGGACGGCGCAGGCGTAACCCGATTGGTCGGGCCCTCCACTTGGAGAGATCGATCACCAAGATTGCCCGTTCGGTGACCACGACCTCGTGCGATTGGGCAGAGGCCGCCGCAAAACTACCTCGCTTTGACCACGTATACGGCGATGAACCCGACATCGCCGGAAAGACCGCCTGGATTTGCTCGCCCGGCTCCAGATACGGGTCCGCCCTGTTCGCTCGTCTGCTTCTAGCACTCACGCCGACACCCCCGTTCGACGCGCCGCATCAGCGTTACGAGGACTAAGCGGCAACCCGATGTGGCGGAATAGCACAGCGTATCTCTGATCCGCAGACGCGATGGAGACACCATGTGGCATAACGGCAGTACAAACGACAAAAGCCTAACGAAACCGCAGCGACCAGTCTTTCATGTTGCCTCGGTCGGACCTGCCGTGCGGCCAAGAAACCCCCCCACCGTGCAGCGCCTCGGCCCTTCGGAACTTTCGCCGCCCCCACACCGTCCGCGACGTCGCTGACGTATAAGTCGGTGGCATCCACCGCGAGACCGAGGGGCTGGCGGAGGCCGGGGCCACCGCTTGCGGTTAGTCCGCGGTAACAGCCGACCAGGCCGGCGATCAGCCCGAAGCAGATTGCCTGGTCATCGCGATGATACTTCGGGCAAATCGGTGACGGTTGTTAGCGTCGCCAAATACATTCCTTCGGAGACGTTCCACAGGTATACGCCGAAGAGATAGTCGCCCACTAGGCCCACGGTGATGACTAGGCTGTTCAGAAGCGTGGCGATGGTTGTTGCGGCGAGTACTCGAGGCACCACGAGCCGGTGGAGTGGGGGTCGATGCCGAGCACTTCCATTGCGTTGATTTCTTCGCGAATGGTGCGCGCACCCAAGTCTGCGCAGATAGCAGTGGATCCGGCGCCGGCCACCACGAGCACGGTGACCTGTGGGCCGAGCTGAGTTACCGCGCCGATCGCTGCTCCGGCACCGGAGAGGTCCACGGCACGGTACTGGGCAAGCTAGACGTTGAACGTAAAAATGAGAAGCGTGGCGAACGACACTGAGACAAAAATGGCGGGAAGCAGTGCCACGCGCAGGATGAACCAGCACTGCTGGACGAACTCGCGCCCTTGGAATGGCCGGTGGAACAATGCTACCCGTCAGGACGCACATCCAGAAGAAGCCGCCTAGAAACGCAAAGGGCCTCTCCAGTTGACCGCTGGCGTGGTCTATAAGACTCGGTCCGGCGGACGCGTCACGACGGCTTCTTGTCGAGACGGCAGGACGCCGTTGTTCCGGTTGTCGAATCGCTTGGGATGCACCATGTTCCGTCCCGATCCCGGTCGGGTTTCGCACTGAGCGCCACGCTGGTGTAGCTCGCATATCGCGGATTGTCGGGGGGCTAACCAGGCCCCGTCGGCAACGCGTACGCTCTCGGCTGTTTCGCCGCTGGTGCCGGGTGCGCGCAGAATGCTGTCGGATCACTATGCAAGAGTCCAACGTTCGACTTGCTAGC
>NZ_JAFBAR010000008.1 GCF_019247635.1 Mycobacterium sp. | reverse complement strand
GTCGGCTTTACGCAGAACGACCTCCGGCACGGATGGCTACGTGAGGCGCGGAGGCTTCTCGAGACGGGCGAGGTACGGCTCAACTCAGTCGACGTTATTGCGGTGCGCGGAAAGCGCATCGCTCTCACTCGGTTGGCGTTGGGTAGTGCCGACGCGAGCCCTGGAGCACCCCATGACGAATTTCTTCAGCTATTCGGCATCGACGAGGAGGGCCGGATCGCGCTGCAGGTGTCGTTCGACCTCGAAGACATCGAAGCAGCGATCGCTGAACTCGACGCCACGCACGAGCGTTTGGAGGGACAGCGAAGGGCGCCGCGGCTCGAAAACGCGGCAAGCCGAGTCGTCGAACGCAACCAAGCGCTTTTCGACGCCCGCGACTGGGAGGCGATGGCCGAGATGCTGGCCGACGACATTTCCACCGACGATCGGCGGCAAGTGGTAGGTGCCGGAGTCCGATGCGGTCGCAACGTCGCGGTGCAAGATGCGCGCGCGAACGCAGAGCTCGGCGCCAAGTTGGTCGCGTCAACCGTTGTCGCGACGCGCGGCGAGCACCTCGTCTTTTGCCGGACCCACTACTCGACTAGCGCCGAGCCGGCCGAGAAGTTTCACGTCGATGCCCTCCTCGTCTATGAGATCAACGCCGACGAACGGATCGCGGCGGCCCTCACGTTTGACCCCGACGACTTCGATGCCGCCATAGCCGAACTCGATGCGCGCTACCTCGCCGGCGAAGCGGCACCGCACGCGCACGCATGGTCGGTGGTCGCAGGAGCTTATGCCGCATTCAACCGGCGCGAATCCTCCACGACAACGCCAGACTGGGTGAACATTGACCATCGTCGCGGAGCAGGTTTCGCTCCCGGCGACATGATCGCGTACCTCCGAGCCGCATGGGAGGACTCGCCTGACACAAAGATCTACATCGCGACGGTACATCGGCTCAGCAATATCGGCGCGGTCGTCACCCATGCTGCGCGTGGGGTCTCTCAAGGTGGCTTCGATGCCGAGTGGCGGGACAATCACCTTCTGACCATCGATGGCGATTTGGTCAACCGTTGTGAGCTGTTCGACGAGGCCGATCTCGACACCGCGCTCGCCAGATTCGAGGAACTCAGCAGGCAGACACGGCGACTCGAAAATGCGGCAAGCCGGCTATACGAGCGCTTCCAGGCGCACTTGTCGACGCGCGACTGGGATGCCTTGGCTGAAACGGTGGGCAATAACTCCTATACCGAGGATCGCCGCCGAGTGGTCAATTCCGGAATCCGATATGACCGAGATGCTGTCGACGATTTGCGTGCGCTCGCCGACGTGGGCTTCAGGTTGACACTGGTGGGTGTCATAGCGATCCGCGGTGAGCGCCTCGCCCTCACTCATGTTCGCGGGTCTGGCCAAGACCCCGGGGCAATCGAATCCGAAGCCCTCAACGTCGTCGAGAGTGACGCCGATGAAAGGTTCTCGACGGTCGTCGTGTTCGATCTCGACGACTTCGACGCCGCCATCGCCGAGCTCGACGCCCGATACCTCGCCGGCGAGGCAGCCGCCCACGCGCACGTCTGGTCGGTTGTCACACAGACCTACGCCGGACTGAATAGGGGCGAATGGCCCGCGACGGCTCACGACTGGCAGATCGTTGACCATCGGCAAGTGATCACAATCCCGCCCAATGACATGCTCGAAAACTTCCGCGCTTCTTGGGACCTCGTGCCCAACTTGAGCCTCTACATCGAGGCCGTGCATCGGCTGAGCGACATAGGCGCAGTCTTCACCCAGGCGGTGAAGGGAACCTCGGAAGAGGGCTTTGAGGCCGAATGGCGGATCAACAACACCACGATGTTCGAAGGCGAGAACATCAACCGCGTCGAGATGTTCGACGAATCAGACATAGACACCGCGATCGCGAGGTTCGAACAACTCAGCCAGCCGGCACCGCGACTGGAGAACGCGGCAAGCCAAGCGGTCGAGCGCTACGTGGCGCATTTCGTAGCGCGCGATTGGGATGCGCTCGCGGAGGTGCTGGCCGACGACATCGTTATCGACGATCGCCGGCGGATCGTAAACGCAGGCACCCGACACGGTCGAGAGACCGAGATCGCAAACCTGCGGGCGACCGCCGACGCCGGGTTCACGTACATGACGTCCGTCGTCATCGCAGGCCGTGGGGAGCGCCTCATCCTCGCGCGTGCCGCGGGCCGCGATGACGGGTCCGAGGAGTTCCTCAGCGAAGCGCTGGCCGTCGTCGAAGTCAGCTCGCACAACCAGATCCGGGCGATCGTCGTGTTCGACATCGACGACTTCGAGGCGGCCATCGCCGAGCTCGACACCCGCTACCTCGCAGGCGAGGCCGCCGCCCACGCCCGCAGCTGGTCGGTGATCACGGAAGGTTACGCCTCGCTCAACCGGCGCGAACTTCCCGCGACGACAACGGACTTCGCGAATATCGACCATCGGCGAGGCAGGGCGTTCGCCCCCGGTGACCTGAGGCCATATCTCCGTGCCAGCTGGGACGTCTCGCCGCGATTCAGGATCTATATCGAGGCTGTGCACCGACTGAGTGATCTCGGCGCGGTTGTGACCCATACGGCGTATGGAACCTCGAGTGAGGGCTTCGAAGCCGAATGGCGAGAAGTCAATCTTCTAACGGCTGATGGCGACGCGGTCAACCAGTGCGAGCTGTTCGACGAGGCGGACATCGACGCCGCGCTCGCGAAATTTGAGCAACTGCACCCACAGATGCGGGCGCCGGAGAATGCGGCAAGCCGAACGATTGACCGATTCTTAGCGTTCGCTGTGCTCGCCCGCTTCGAGGAATTGCATCGCCGGGCGCATCGAGTGGAGAATCCGGCAAGTCAAGCGGCCCAACGCTTCTTTGCGTCCTTAGGAGCCCGCAACTGGGTGGCGATGGCCGACATTCTGGTTGACAACAGTTTTAGCGACGACCGCCGGCGCGTGGTGAATGCCGGAGTTTGGCACGGTCGCGACGTTTTGATCGCAAAACTGCGCGAGACCACCGATCCTGGCGTCGAGGTCGAAATTTCCGCGGTCTCGGCGATCAGAGGGCGGCGCCTGGCGCTCAGTCAGGTCCGATGGTCGATTAGCGAGCACGGGCCGGAGGCATTCCGCAGCGAGGCGCTGTGCATCACCGAGATGGAGAGCGACGAACTGATCGCGGCGATCATCATGTTCGACCCCGACGACATGGACACAGCGTTGAAGGAGCTTGACGCTCGATATCTAGCCGGCGAAGCGGCGCCGTACGCGCAGACGTGGTCGGTGATCGCAGAAGCTCACGCCGGGTTCAATCGGCACGAGCTTCCCGCTACGACGTCGGATCCGGTTTACATCGATCATCAACCGCTCGTATCGGTCGAGGAGGTTGATCTGGCCGCAACTCTCCGTGCCGTTTGGGACCTCACGCCGCAAGCCAGCGTCTATATAGAGGCCGTGCACCGGCTGAGTGAAGCCGGAGCCGTCATCACCCAGGCGCTGAAAGGGACCTCGAAAGAGGGCTTCGACGCCGAATGGTGGATGATCGACGTTTTCATAGTCCAAGGCGACTTGATCAGCCGCGTCGAAGTCTTCGACGAAGCGGACATCGACGCCGCGATCACCCGCTTTGAGGAACTCCAACCGCGGCCGCGACGGCTGGAAAACGCGGCGACCCGAGCAGGTGACCGCTTTTTCACGCTCTTCCGGGCCCGCGATTGGGAGGCGATAGCCAAGGCGCTGACCGAGGACAGCTCCGTCGACGATCGCCGTCGCGTGGTGAATGCCGGGCGCTGGGACCGCCGCAACTCCGTGATCACAAACATGCAAGCGCTGGCCGAGGGTTGGACGAACCTCACCATGACCGTCGTCGCGACCCGCGGCGAGCGCCTCGCCCTTACTCGAATCTGTTCGTCTAACCGCGACTTGCGGTATGGGAACTTCGACGTCGAGATGCTGACCATCATCGAGATCGACACCGACGAGCGGATCAGGGCGCAGGTGTTGTTCAGCCTCGACGATCTCGACAGTGCCTTCGCCGAACTCGACGTTCGGTATCTCGCCGGTGAGGCGGCCGCGCTCGCGCACACGTGGTCGGTCGTCGCGAAAGCATGCGCCGCGCTTAGTCAGCGCGGGTTGTTCCCGACGACGCCGGATTGGGTGAATGTTGACCACAGGCGGGGGATAGCGTTCAAGTCCGGTGACCTGACGGAGTACATCCGTTCCGCATGGAACCTGTTGTCCGGCGGAGGCATATATGCCAAGACCGCACATCGCCTGAGCGATCTCGGCGCGGTGTACAGCTGGGTGGGTTATGGAACTTCGCAAGACGGCTCCGACGTCGAGTTCCACGGAGTCAACCTGCTGACCGTCGAAGGCGACCTGGTCAACCGCGTCGAAATCTTCGACGAGACAGACCTGGACGCCGCGCTCGCGCGCTTCGAGGAATTGCAACCGAAGGCGCGGCAGCTCGAAAACGCGGCAAGCCGAGTGGACGAGCGCTTCGCGGCGCATTTCGCCGCCCGAGAGCGGCAGGCGATGGCGGGGCTAATGGCCGACGCCATTTCAATTGACGATCGGCGTCACGTGGTGAATTCCGGTCTCCGGCACGGTCGGGATGCTGAAGTCGCCAACATGCGGGCCCGCGTCGGCGTCGGTGTGGAGAGGATTACTTCGGCCGTCGTTGCGACTCGCGGGGAGCGCCTTGCACTCACGCGTAGCTGTTTCTCGGGGCGCCACCCGCGGCCCGAAGAGTTCCACACCGAAGCACTCTGCATCGTCGAGATCGACGCCGAGGAACGGATCGTGGGGCGCATCGGGTATGACATCGCCGACATCAACGCCGCCTTCGAGGAGCTCGACGCCCGGTATCTCGCCGGCGAAGGGGCGGCCCACTCGCACACTTGGTCGGTGGTTGCAGACTTGTACGCCGGATTCAACCGGCGCGAACTTCCGGCCACAACGCCCGATTGGACCTACGTCGACAATAGGTCGGTCATCTCCATCGAGGCGAGTGATCTACCCGCATTCATCAGTGCCGGTTGGGAACTCACGCCGGAGATCAGCATCCACATGGAGGCGGTGCACCGGTTGAGTGACCTCGGAGTGGTCGTCACTCACACCGCGCACGGCATTTCGCCCGAGGACTTCAACGTCGAGTGGCGCATGATCGACATCTTCACCGTCGACGGTGACCTGATCAGCCGCTGCGAGATGTTCGACGAGACGGACCTCGACGCTGCCCTCGCCCGCTTTGAGGAGTTGCGCCCGTAGTGGCGATAGCTGAGAACACGGCACGCACAGATGCTGGCCGAGGCCGCTTAGTTGAGCCGCTGTCCAAAGGGCACAACAACTTCAAATGCGCTAGCACATGGGCTAGCGCTTTCTGCGGCGTGCCCGCCTGCCTCGGGTTGCCAACCACGCCCATGTGCCCTGACTTCAGTCACCGCCCCAGCGCGACGCGGCCTAGTGCGGACCGATCAGCGCGAAGACCTGCTTGGCCAGCTGCAGCATCCAGCTCGTGACGGTCGGCCCGTGATCACGGGTCCAGTTCAGCTGAAAGCTGACCACCCACGGCTGACCTGTCTTGTCCACGGCGTACCAGCTGAACGTCAAATCACCAGGCAGGCCACCGGCTTTCGCGCCAATGTAGGGCCAGTCGTTGCGATCCAGCTGGATACCGGCGACGGCGGACAGGATCTTGCGGATGGGCGTGGCCGCGCCGACCGCGTCGGCCTGGAGTGTGGTATGGACTCGACAGATGTCCTCGGCGCTGCCGTACCATTCCGCGCCGTAGGCGGAAGCAGGCGAGTGGGCGCGGGTTGGATCAGGTTGGTAGACGGCGGAATCCACCTGTTGTAGCAGTTGAGCCCGAACTTGCGGAGAGCCCTGCTTCCACTGCTCGCGCAAATCGGATTGTCCCCATCCGACCGAAAACAGCTCATACATAGTCGGAAACGGTGTCATGCTTGCCGGATCGTGATGGCCTGCCGTGACCAAAGCTTGCTCGATGGCATGCGTGCCCATCCGGCCAATCAGCAAGTCGGTGGCCATGTTGTCACTCGCGGCGATCATCTTCTCGGCGGCGGTACGCACCGAAACCTGCGCTCCGACAGGAAGTTCCAGGCCTGACGACCCCACCGCCTTGCTCTTCTCGGTGACCGTCAGCTGATCGTCCCAGGACACCGTTCCGGCCTTGACGGCATCGGCCAGCGCGTGCAGCACGTACAACTTGAAAATCGATGCCAGCGGCAAAGATTCGCCGGTATTGGTGCCCGCCACCGGGTGGCATTGGCCTTGAGCGGTCTGGTCCACCTTGGCGACCTGGTAGGAGTAGCGGGCGCCGGTCCGACTCAACACGGCGTCGACGTCCTGCCACGACTTAACTGACGGTGGCTGAGTTTCGAGTTCGAAACCATCCACCCACCCGTCATCGTCGGTATGGATCCGGATGTCCTGTCGCGCGCCGTAGGAGGAAATCAGATGCAGCGTGGCAACGCTGGCCCCGATGTCCACACTGTCGAGCCTGAACGGACGATCCCACCACAGCGACTCCATCGTGGTCTCGACCGAGTCGAGGTGCTTGGGCGCAGCAAGGGTCCCGACTCCGATCGGGCCGATCGGCCAGTCCGAGTTGAGCATGTCCATGGTCTGCTGGGCCCGCAGACCGGGGGGAGTCCGCGTGTCGATCTGCCGTCCCGGGTTCGCCGCGTTGGCCTGCGGGGATGGTGCGGGGGCACACGCCGGGGCCAGGGAGACGACCAGTGCGGCGGCGGCGCTGAGCGCCGCCGCGCGATGCCGCGCCCGACGCCCGCTAACCAGACTGGCCGGAAGCGGCAACGTCGAGCACAACCTCGAATTCCAGGAGCGACGCGCCGGTCGCCACCGGGTTGGTCCGAACTCCGGCATGGGCCGCGATAGCGGGCCCGTTTGCCCACGCCTGGAATGCTTCATCGGACTCCCAATGCGTCACCACGAAGTAGCGGTCTTCCCCTTTGACCGGGCGCAGCAACTGAAAGCCGAGGAAGCCGGGCGAGTTCTCCACCGCGTGGGCGCGGTGAGCGAACCGCTTCTCCAGTTCGGGGCCAGCGTCGGCGGGCACTTCGATTGCGTTGATTTTCACCACTGGCATGGGGCTAGGCTACCGTGCCCTGAATGGCAGCGGATCTGTTGACCCGTCGCGGCGGCGAAGGAGAGCCGCTGATACTCGTGCACGGGCTGATGGGGCGTGGCAGCACCTGGTCGCGCCAGCTACCCTGGCTGACCCGGCTGGGGAGCGTGTACACCTATGACGCGCCGTGGCATCGTGGCCGCGACGTTGCCGATCCGTACCCGATCAGCACCGAGCGATTCGTGGCGGACCTGGGCGATGCCGTGAACGCGTTGGGTGTACCGGTCCGACTGGTCGGTCATTCTATGGGTGCGCTGCATTCCTGGTGCCTGGCCGCACGGCATCCAAACCTGGTGTCGGCGTTGGTTATCGAGGACATGGCTCCGGACTTCCGCGGCCGAACCACCGGTCCGTGGGAGCCGTGGCTACACGCGCTGCCGGTCGAATTCCATTCCGCCGAACAGGTATTCGTCGAATTCGGGCCCGTCGCGGGTCAGTATTTTCTGGACGCCTTTGATCGCACCGCCACCGGTTGGCGCCTGCACGGGCACACCTCGAAGTGGATCGAGATCGCCGCCGAGTGGGGCACTCGTGATTACTGGCAGGACTGGCAAAGCGTGCGTTCACCCGCGCTGCTGATCGAAGCCGGTGATTCGGTCACCCCCCCGGGCCAGATGTTCGAGATGGCCCGAACCGGCTGTCCAACAGAATATTTGAAGGTGCCTGAGGCCGGCCACCTGATTCACGATGACGCGCCCCGGACGTACCGCCAGGTGGTCGAATCCTTCTTCGCGACGCTGCCCGGTGCCGGTTAGATTCAACGCCTGCCGGTGATTCCGCGCGCGGTACGCAGCGCCACCGCCATAAGCGTGTTGGTGGGATTTTGGCAACCTGACGTAACGAACACGCTGCCGTCGGCCACGAAAACGTTGTCCATCTGGTGCATTCGTCCATTCGGGTCAACCACGCTCGTTGCCGGGGACACGCCCATCTGCATCCCGCCCATGACGTGCTTGGTGTCCGGTGGAGTGCCGCCCCCCACGGAGCGCGTCACGCTGTCGGGTATGGCGGCGAACAGGGTCGCGCCGGCCGCCGCAATCATCGCGGTGACCACGGGCACATAGAACGTCTGCGCGACCTGCTCGTGCTTGCCCAGCGCGTAGGTGATGCGGGGCACCGGCTGGCCGTTGAGGTCCTTGACGCTCGGGTCGAGGGTCACGTTGTTGGTGAGGTACGGCAGGTCGGTGCCGATGAAATCCACGCCGGCGAGCCGGTCGCGCAGGAGCGAGGCGCGCATCAGCTCCTTGAACCCCGCGCCGAACAATTGCACCCCCGGCAGGAGTCCCAGAATCTCCTGGTAGAACTTGCCCTCCGCGATCGGTTCCTGGCTCCCACCGAGCTCGCACAGGCCGCCGCGGATGTAGGGCAGTCCGGCCAGTTTTGCCGCGACTCGGGCCCCGGGGAAGTCGGGGTTGGCAAAGTCCTCCATGCACTGCGTGATTGAGCGCCCGCGGTAGGCGTGCGCTCGCTGATCGAGATAGATGCCAAACCCGTCGATGAAGTTGTGAAACATCAGCCGTGCACCGACCCGTCCGCTCGCGTCGGGCAGGCCCGAAAGCAGCGCCAACCGCGCCGACTCGATCGCCGAGGCTGCCAGCACCACCAGGTCGGCGCTCTCCCCGCCGGCATTACCTTGCGGGTCGAGATAGGCGACGCCGGTCGCCCGGCGTCCGGTGAATCCGACCGAGGTGACGGTCGTCTCCGGCCGCAACTGCGCACGCCCGGTCTGCAGCGCGCGCCGCAGCGGGGCCAGGGCACCGACCCGGGCGGCGATCGGGCACCCGTAATTCGCGCAGAACCCGCAGTTATTACAGGCCGGGCGTCCGTCGTTGGGCACTGAGTTGATCGCCGACGGGAACGGAAAAGGGTGCAGCCCAAGGCGCTTCGCTCCCTTGGCGATCAGCGTGGACGAGCGCTGCTGCGCCCCGGGCGGCATCGGGTAGGGTCTCGACCGCGGCGCGTGCTTCTGAACCAGTGCGGGTAACTTCCCGACGTCGCCCTGGGTCCCGAGCAGCGCTTCGATCTCGTCGTAGTAGGGCGCGATATCGGCGTACTCGAACGGCCAATCCGCCATGTCCGCGCCGGGCTGCGGGCCGAGCATCGACAGTCCCTTGAAGTCGATGTCCCAGAACCGCGGGACCTTCGCGTCCCAGTGCGTGGTGCCCCCGCCGACGGTCACCGGTAGCTCGTTGACGGGACCGATGTAATCCGCGTTCTGGCCGGCGGATTGGCGAAATGTGCGGGGATAGGCGAGCGGGTCCGGCTGCTCGAAGTAGCGGGACTTCGCCTTGAGCTCGTCGTTGGAGAACGTCGTAGTGCCATACAGGTTGCCGAGCAGGTCGGTGAAGTAGTTCGAGCCCTTCTCGAATATCACGACGTCCCAACCGGCCTCCGCGAGTTCCATCGCCACCACCGATCCGCCGGCGCCCGAGCCGACAACGACCGCCTTAGTGGCCGGCACCCACGCCGCCCTTTCCGCCGATTTTGGCGACGACATGTTCCCAGCCGCCGTTGAGGAGCCGGGCTATGATCCCGTTGGGCGGAATCCCAAGCGGGTCAAGCTGAGTCGCTTCGACCTGGGCGTCGGTATAGCCACGGGGCTGCGAATCCCCGGGGAAATAGATGTCTTGCCAACCAACTTGGTTCGCGTTGCCGCCGTACTCGGGGTTGGAGTACATCGCCTCGATGGTGTGACCGAACAGCAAATTCGTGAAGCCCAAGGCCTGACCCTGGGCCAAGATCAGGTCCTGCTGCACGCGTGGCACGCAGGTGAAGTCGCCGCCCGCGAGCTGATCGAGCAGCGCGATGCCGTTGGTGTACTGGCCGCGAAGGTCGTTGAGCCGCTGGCGCCACGCGTAGGTCTGTGCTCGGTTGAGCGGCACGAAATTGGCCATGAAGTCCTGCGAGCCGCCGCTGCGGTTGCTCCACGGCCCGCCCGCGTGCACGTCGGCCGGCGTGGTGTCGAACACCGACAGCAGCCGGTCCAGGTAGACGACCACGTTCGCTTCGTGCGCCCCGGGGTGGCCGAGCTCGGTCAGGCAGTCTTCCGGCCCCGGGACGAGGCGGCGGGTGGCGGCGTCGAGCACCGCCGCCTGGTGTGGCGACAGGAATCGGTACGTCGATTCTGCGCAAGCAGTCGGGAGCACGCCCGGCAAAGCGGCGGCCAGCGGAAGCAGGCTCAGCCCGCCGAGCATCGCGCGCCGCGACACCGGCGACGACAGGGGGGTCCCGTCGCTGGGCACAACGGCAGGGTATGGCCAGATAAAGCGTTCACCAGGGAACGGGCGCGCGGCGGCGTGTCGGGACTAGTCTCCTTCGCCGGCCAGCGCGAAGCGGCCGTCGCCGGTCTGTGTCACCAGGCCGTCAGCTAACAGCGAATACAGTGCCCGGTCGCGCTGCGCGGTATCGGTCAGCCACGCCACGTCCAGCTCTGCCCTGGTTACGGGAGAATCGTTGTCGCGCAACACATCCAGCAGTCGCCCACGCACCTGGCGGTCGGTCCCGGCGTATTGCTGGACTCGGCGCGGTGGCCCCTGCGCCGGCGGATACCCCGCACTACGCCACGCGCATTCGCGGAGCGGACACAACCCGCATCGCGGCGAGCGCGCCGTGCACACAATCGCGCCGAGCTCCATCAAGGCGATCGAAAACCTAGGCGCCGCTTCGTCATTGGGCAGCAGGGCCGCGACGTCGGCGTTGTCCCGGGTAGCCGACGGCGCACCGGCGTCGGCGCGGCCGTGCACGGCCCGGGCCACCACGCGGCGCACGTTGGTGTCCACCACCGGCACCGGCTTGCGGTAGGCGAAGCTTGCCACCGCCCGCGCGGTGTAACTGCCGACACCGGGCAGGGTGAGCAGCACCTCGATATCGGCGGGAACCACGTCGTTGTGCTCGCGGGCGATAACCGTGGCGCATTCGTGTAACCGCTTGGCCCGCCGCGGATAGCCAAGTTTGCCCCACGCCCGCAACACATCTGCCGCGCTTGCCGCGGAGGTGGCCGACGGGGTGGGCCAACGCCGCACCCAGTCCGTCCAGGTCGGCAACACGCGGGACACCGGCGTCTGCTGCAGCATGAACTCGCTGACCAGAATCTGCCACGCGCTGACGCCGGGGCCTCGCCAGGGCAGGTCGCGGTGCGACCGGTCATACCAGGCGATCAGGTCATCGGGCGACAGCTTCACCCGGCCGTGCGGCACAATGTGTGCCATGCCCAACACCAATCCGGCCAGCGCGTGGAAAACACTCAAAGAGGGTAACGAGCGATTCGTTGCCGGCAAGCCCGAACACCCCAGCCAGGGCGTCGACCATCGGGCCAGCCTGGCCGCGGGCCAGCAGCCGATCGCCGCAGTATTCGGTTGTGCGGACAGCCGGGTGCCGGCCGAGCTGGTGTTCGACCAGGGCCTCGGCGACATCTTTGTGGTCCGCACCGCGGGGCAGGCCATCGATGCGGCGGTACTGGGGTCCCTCGAGTACGCGGTGACGGTGCTGAACGTATCGCTCATCGTGGTCCTCGGCCACGGCAGTTGCGGCGCCGTCAAGGCCACCGTCGGCGCGATCGAGGACGGCGCTGTCCCCGCCGGTTTCGTCCGGGACGTGGTCGAAAGAGTTACGCCGTCCATACTGCTCGGCCGTAGCGAGGGCCTGAGCCGCATCGACGAGTTCGAGGAACGGCACGCCCGCGAGACGGTGGCGCAACTGGTGGCGCGTTCGACGGCCATCGCCGAGCGGGTCACCGCGGGCAAACTGGCGATCGTCGCCGCGATCTACCAGCTGGCCGACGGTCGTGCGGTGCTGTTGGACCACACCGGCGATATCGGAGAGTGACTTCCCGCTCGCCACTGACCCGGTCCTAGCAGGTAGGGGCGCCCGCTAACCTTCGCGACACGCCGGGGCGGGTCGGACGAGTCTGCGTGACCTGGCCCTACCGTGTAAATGTGCTGGATCTGGAACCGCGTGGCCCGCTACCTACGGAGATCTACTGGCGGCGCAGGGGCTTGGCCCTGGGCATCGCGGTAGTCGTAATCGGAGTAGCCGTCGCGATCGTCATCGCCTTTGTCAGTGGCAACGCCGGCGCGAAGCCAACCAGTGCCGACAAAACGGGAAACGCGCAGGGCCACCCGGGATCAGCGGCACCCCAAGCGCCCCAGACGCCACAGCCGGCCGGGCAAACCGAGGGCAACACTCCGGCGGCACAGGCGCCCCAGGCGCAAAACCCGGAAGCGCCCACCCCCACTGCCGCCGTGCAGCCGCCGCCCGTGCTCAAGGAAGGCGACGACTGCCCCGACTCCACGCTGGCGGTCAAGGGCCTGACCAATTCGCCCCAGTACTACATCGGCGATCAGCCGAAGTTCACGATGGTGGTGACCAACATCGGGCTGGTGGCCTGCAAGCGCGACGTGGGCGCCGCGGTGTTGGCCGCCTACGTCTATTCGCTGGACAACAAGCGGCTGTGGTCCAACCTGGACTGCGCGCCGTCAAATGAAACGCTGGTCAAGACGTTCACGCCGGGCGAGCAGGTCACTACCGCGGTGACCTGGACCGGGATGGGATCGTCGCCGCATTGCCCATTGCCGCGGCCGGCGATCGGGGCGGGCACCTACAACCTGGTCGTTCAGCTGGGCAATCTGCGCTCGCAGCCGGTTCCGTTCATCCTGAATCAGCCGCCGGCGCCGCCTGGTCCGGCGCCGGGGCAGGGCGCGCCCGCTGCGGCTCCGCCGCCTGAGGCGCCGCCGACCGCGGCCCCCGCGCCCGGCGGGTAACTCGTTGGGCCTGCATTGGCGCGTTTGAGCAATTGATTCTGCGCTGAGGGCGGAGTTGTTCGAGTAGGCCCCGCCCTCAGCGCAGAATCAACGCCCAGCTGCCCTAGTGGTCGGCGATCGTCGACTCGGCCAGTTGGGACAGGCCCTCTCGCACGTGGCGGGCCCACATTGCGCCAATCCCGTCCACGGATTGCAGATCGCTGGCGCTGGCCGCCAGCAGCCCTTGCAGCGTTCCGAACGCCCGAACCAGTACGTCGGCATGGGCGAACTGCAACCGGGGAATGCCCGCCATCGCGCGGTAGCCACGCGGGCTCAGCGCCGAGTCCTGTGCCTCCGTGGTGGTCGGATAGCCAAAGACCTTCGCGAGCGCGGTCACCTCGAGCAGTTCGGTGTCCGACAGGGCGTCCAGCTCGTCCAGCGTGGCGACGATCTGCGGTGTAGATGGGGGCTCGGGGTTGGCGTGGTAGTCGCGCACGATCAACTCCCGCGCGGTGTCGTTGCCGCCCAGCAGCTCCTCCAGCTGTAGTCGTAGCTGACGCCCGTCGGTGCCGAGCTCGATGCAGTCGTAGTCGATCACCAGACCGATTCGCCGGACCAACTCGAGCCGTTGCACCACCGTCATCACGTCGCGCAGCGTCACGAAGTCCTCGATCTCCGCCCTCGACAGTTGCCGGCTGACCTCGTCGAGCCGGGTCTTGTAGCGTTCCAGCGTTGCGATGGCCTGGTTGGCGCGCGACAGGATGGTTGCGGAGTCGGTGAGCACGTGGCGCTCTCCGCCCACGTAGACGGTCACGATGTTCATCGAATGGCTCACCGAGATCACCGGGTAACCCGTTTGGATCGCGGCCCGTTCCGCCGAGCGGTGGCGGGTTCCGGACTCGTCGGTGGGTATCGACGGATCGGGCACCAACTGCACGTTGGCACGCACGATACGGCTGCCGTCGGTGGACAGCACCACGGCACCGTCCATCTTGGACAGTTCGCGCAGCCGTGTCGGCGCGTAGCGGACATCGAGGGAGAAGCCGCCGTCGCAGATGGCCTCGACATTCTCGTCGTGGCCGAGCACGATCAGGGCGCCGGTGCGGCCGCGCAGGATGCGTTCCAGGCCGTCGCGCAGTCCGGTTCCGGGTGCCAGACGGGCGACAGATTCACGCAGGGTCGGACGGGTCACAGCGTGTCATTGTGCGGTCCCGTTGGGTGGTCCGTCCAGCCGTTGCGGTCCGGTGGGCCTGGTGGTGCGATGGTCGGCGATGTCGACCATGTGCTCCAGTGCCGCGACGATGTTGGGTGCCGTCAAGGCGCGCAGACCCTGCGGGAGGGCCTTGCAGCCCGGCGGAATGAGCGCCAGGGTGAACCCCTGACGGGCGGCTTCGGCCAGGCGCCGTTCCATACCGCTGACCCGCCGCAGGTCGCCCGCCAGCCCCACCTCGCCGATCATCACCGCGGTGGTGGGCAACGGCAGGTCGGCATAAGCCGATGCGAGCGCGGTCGCCACCGCCAGGTCCGAGGACGGGTCGGTCAGCCGCATGCCGCCGACAGTGGACAGGTAGATGTCGTTGACGGCGACGGGTAACCTTGCGTGCTTTTCCAGCACCGCGGTGATCATCGCGGCCCGGGAATGGTCGATACCGCTGACGGCCCGCCGCGGTGAGCCACCGGGGGACGGCGTCGCCAGCAAGGCCTGGACTTCGCCGATCAGTGGTCGCTTGCCATCCAGCGTCACCGTGATGGCCGTGCCGGCAACGGGCGCCGGCCGCTGATCCAGGAACAGGTGCGACGGGTCCGGAACGTCTTCGATTCCGTTGTCGTGCAGTACAAAACACCCGACTTCGTCGGCGGCGCCGAAGCGGTTCTTGACCCCGCGGACCATCCGCAGCGTGCCGTTGCGGTCGCCCTCGAAGTGCAACACCACGTCGACGAGGTGCTCGAGTGAGCGCGGACCGGCGATGGCGCCGTCCTTCGTGACGTGCCCGACGAGGATGAGCGCGACGCCGGTGCTCTTCGCGGCGGCCGTCAGCACCGACGTGACCGCGCGCACCTGGGTGACGCCACCGGCGACCCCGTCGGCTTCGGTGCTGGACATGGTCTGCGCCGAATCGACGATGACCAGGGCAGGACGGACGGTTTCAATGTGCTCGAGCACGGCGTGCACGTCGGATTCGGCGGCCAGGTAGACCTCGTCGCTGCCGCAGTCGATCCGGTCCGCGCGTAGCCGGATCTGGCCGGCCGACTCTTCGCCGGAGACATACAGCGCGCGCCGCCCCGACTGGGCCCACCGGTGGGCGACCTTGAGCAGCAGCGTGGACTTCCCGACACCGGGATCACCGGCCAGCAGCGCGACCGACCCGGGCACCACACCGCCGCCGAGCACCCGGTCCAGTTCGTCTATGCCCGTCGAGCGGTGCCGGCTGAGGTTGGGCTGTACCGAACTGATCGGAACGGCGCGCGACGCCGGCGCCGAGGCCAGACCCGCCCGTCGGCCGTTGCCACCGGCCGAACTGAGCACTTTTACTTCGTCGACCGTGCCCCACGTTCCGCACTCGAGGCAGCGCCCAACCCACTTAGCGGTGAGGCGGCGGCATTCCGAGCAGCGATACTGGGTTCGCGTGCCTGCCACGCCAATGACGGTATCGGGCTGGTATGACAGCCCGGCGGATCGACGCGCTCAGCCTTGTTGGGAAGCTAACCCGGCCGAGATCGGCACCAGCACGCTGCCCTGTCCGGCCGTCTCGAATATGAAGGTGAATTTGTAGGTCAGGCCGTTGCTGATCGGCTGGTTGAGGGAGATCGTCGCCTTGGCCGTCCCGGACGAGTTGGCCTCCGCGGGCCCCGGCGCCACGTTCTGGCCTTCGGGCGTCCCGACGAACAGCATCCCGCCGGCCGGCAGCCGTGGATCGCCGGCCACCGTCACGGTCCCGACATCGCTGGTGATTCCCACCAACCGGTCGGCCTGGTCCGGCGACTGGTTGACGGCCACCAGCACCAGCTCCACCGTCTTGCCCTTGTCGATGGCGTCACCGGTCTGTGGGGCTTGAATGCGGACATCGCGCAGCGCCACGTTGTTGAACGTGACCCTGTTGCCGTTGACGGCGGGTTCCTGATTGGCCGTCTGCGCGACCTGACCGGTGCCACAGCCGCTGATCAACGTGACCATCGCGGCGAGAAGGCAGCTGACCGGCAGGCGGGTCTTGAAGCGGTTCACTCGATGCCTCCTGCTGGCTGGAGCGCGATAGTGGCGATGTCAATTTCGCAGAATCAACTATGCAGGGTAGTAGCTCAGGTGCCTTCGGCGGTAGCCGGGGACTCCGCGGGAGAACCGGTGCCCGACACGCCAGGGCCGATTGGGGGTCCACACGTGGTTTTCACGCGGATGCCGGGGGTAGCCGAGCTAGGCCGTGGAGCCTCTCTTGAGGGTGCCGTGAGCGTCCCTCGCGCGGCCATGGTGCGTTCGTTAGCTGGGCCATAAATACGCCAGACATGGGCCTCAGAGGGGTCTCGGAGGGGTCGAGGCGGGGTCGAGGCGGGGTCGAGGCGGGCCGTGAATCGCCTCCCGATACTATTGGGCGTTGCACGTCTAGGCCCGTCTGTCAACCCCCAATCTCGGCCCGATGTGCCCCTGACCTGCATCGTTGTTCCGCACGTGTCGGGCTGCCGTGTTAGAGTGGTTATTAACGAAAGGGGCTCGAACCACATGATTTTTAAGGTCGGCGACACCGTTGTCTATCCACACCACGGTGCTGCGCTAGTCGAGGCGATCGAAACCCGAACCATAAAAGGGGAACAAAAAGAGTATCTCGTCTTGAAAGTGGCGCAGGGCGACCTGACCGTTCGAGTACCCGCCGACAACGCCGAGTACGTCGGCGTCCGTGACGTTGTCGGGCAAGAAGGCCTGGACAAGGTGTTCCAAGTTCTGCGTGCCCCGCATACCGAGGAGCCGACCAACTGGTCGCGCCGCTACAAGGCCAACCTCGAAAAGCTCGCCTCCGGGGACGTCAACAAGGTCGCCGAGGTAGTGCGCGACCTGTGGCGCCGCGACCAGGAGCGTGGCCTGTCCGCGGGCGAGAAGCGCATGCTGGCCAAGGCCCGGCAGATTCTGGTCGGTGAATTGGCGCTCGCCGAGAGCACTGACGACGCCAAAGCGGAAATCATCCTCGACGAGGTCCTAGCGGCGGCGTCCTAGACGCCTCCTGAAGACATCCGTAGTCGCAGTCGTCCCGGCCGCAGGGGTCGGGGTGCGCTTGGCTGCCGGTGTGCCCAAGGCTTTCTACCCACTCGAAGGGCAGACTCTCGTCGAACGGGCCGTCGACGGCCTTCTGCAGTCCACCGTCGTCGACACCGTCGTCGTCGCCGTCCCGACGAATCTCATTGATGATGCGAAGCGGATCCTGGGCGCGAGAGCAACAGTCGTGGCCGGCGGGCCGAACCGCACCGAATCCGTGAACCTGGCATTGGCGGCCGTTTCGGATGAAGCCGATTTCGTCCTGGTGCACGACGCGGCGCGGGCGCTGACGCCGCCGGCAATGATCGCGCGGGTCGTCGACGCGCTGCGGGCCGGACATGCTGCCGTTGTGCCCGCGCTGCCGCTCTCTGACACCATCAAAGCCGTGGATGCCAACGGGGCGGTGCTGGGCACGCCTGAGCGGGCCGGCCTGCGCGCCGTGCAGACACCGCAGGGATTCACCACCGAGCTGCTGCGCCGGGCTTACCAGCGTGTGGGCGCGGCCAGTTTCACCGACGATGCCTCGCTGGTCGAGCATGTCGGCGGACAGGTCCAAGTGGTCGATGGCGATCCGCTCGCATTCAAGATCACCACCCAGCTGGATCTGCTGCTGGCCCAAGCGATCGTGCGCCGGTGAACGACTTACCGCGCGTCGGCCTGGGTACCGACGTGCACCCAATCGAACACGGGCGGCCGTGCTGGCTGGTCGGGCTGCTGTTTCCCGACGCCGACGGCTGCGCCGGGCACTCCGACGGCGACGTGGCGGTGCATGCGCTGTGCGACGCCGTGTTGTCGGCCGTCGGGTTGGGCGACATCGGGGGAATCTTTGGCGTCGACGACCCGCGGTGGAAGGGCGCCAGCGGTGCGGACATGCTGCGCCACGTCGTCAGCCTCGTCGCACGGCACGGCTACCAGGTCGGCAACGCCGCTGTACAGGTGATCGGCAACCGGCCCAAGATCGGTCCGCGTCGGGCCGAGGCGCAGGCGGTGTTGTCGGGCCTGATGGGGGCGCCGGTCTCGGTGTCGGCCACCACCACCGACGGGCTGGGTCTGACCGGACGGGGCGAGGGCCTGGCGGCCATCGCGACGGCGCTGGTGGTTCACGGCTGATAGCTCGCGGTCGCGGCTCGCGGCAATTGGCCAGGTAAGCTGGCACGTCGTGACCGATCGCGCCCAGTTGCGGCTACACGACACGGCGGCCGGTGCCGTGCGTGATTTCGTGCCGTTGCGCTCGGGGCACGTTTCCATCTACCTGTGCGGTGCCACCGTGCAGGGCCTGCCGCACATCGGGCACGTTCGCAGCGGCGTGGCATTCGACATCCTGCGGCGCTGGTTGATGGCGCGCGGCAACGACGTCGCGTTCGTCCGCAACGTGACCGACATCGACGACAAAATCCTGAACAAGGCCGCCACCGCGGGCCGGCCATGGTGGGAATGGGCGTACACCTTCGAGCGCGCCTTCACCGCGGCTTACGACGCGCTGGACGTCCTGCCGCCGTCGGCGGAGCCGCGCGCCACCGGGCACATCACGCAGATGGTCGAGTTAATTGAACGGCTGATCGAAACCGGTCACGCCTATGTCGGCGCTGGCGACGTGTACTTTGACGTGCTCAGTTACCCGGAGTACGGCCGGCTGTCCGGACACCGGATCGACGACGTCCACCAGGGCGAGGGTGTTGCCACCGGCAAGCGCGACCAGCGCGATTTCACGCTGTGGAAGGGTGCTAAGCCCGGCGAACCGTCGTGGCCGACACCGTGGGGGCGGGGGCGACCCGGCTGGCATACGGAATGCGTCGCCATGACCCGGGAATATCTCGGTGCCGAGTTCGACATTCATTGCGGTGGAATGGATTTGGTTTTCCCGCACCACGAGAACGAAATCGCCCAGAGCCATGCCGTCGGCGACGGGTTCGCCCGTTACTGGCTGCACAACGGCTGGGTGACGATGGGCGGGGAAAAGATGAGCAAGTCGCTGGGCAACGTGCTGGCCATACCGGCGTTGTTGCAGCGGGTCAGGCCGGCGGAACTGCGCTACTACCTGGGCAGCGCGCACTACCGTTCGATGCTGGAGTTCTCCGAGACCGCCCTGCAGGACGCGGTGAAAGCCTATGTCGGAGTTGAGGAATTCCTGCACCGCGTCCGCAGCCGGGTGGGTGCCGTCGTACCCGGCGAGTGGACCCAGCGGTTTGCCGAAGCGCTCGACGACGACCTGTCGGTGCCCATCGCGCTCGCCGAAATCCATCAGGCCCGTGCGGAGGGCAATCGGGCGCTCGACGCGGGCGACCATGAAGCGGCCCTGACGACCGCCATCGCCATCCGCGCGATGATGGGCATCCTGGGCTGCGACCCGCTCGACGAGCGGTGGGAATCCCGCGACGAAACGTCGGCCGCACTGGCCGCCGTCGACGTCCTGGTGCAGGCCGAACTGCACAACCGGGAACGGGCCCGCAAGGACCGCAACTGGGCGCTCGCCGACGAGATCCGGGACCGCCTCAAAGAAGCCGGCATCGAGGTCACCGATACCGCCGACGGCCCGCAATGGACGCTGGGTGGTGACGGCAAGTAGATGGCCGGTAACTCGCGGCGGCGGGGGGCGATACGCAAGGCCGGCACCAAGAAAGGCCCCACCGTCGGCTCGGGCGGCCAGCGGCGCCGGGCGCTGGAGGGGCGCGGTCCCACCCCACCGGCACACATGCGCCCCAACCATCCCGCCGCCAAGCGCGTGCAATCGCAGCCCCGACGGCCCGTCAAGCGAAACGACGAAACCGAGCTTGTGCTCGGCCGCAATCCGGTGCTCGAATGCCTACGCGCCGGTGTCCCGGCCACCGCTTTGTATGTCGCGCTGGGCACCGAGGCCGACGAACGGTTGACCGAATCCGTTTCCCGGGCAGCCGATTTGGGCATCGCGATCCTCGAGGTGGCTCGTACCGATCTGGACCGGATGAGCTCCAACCACCTGCATCAGGGCATCGCGCTGCAGGTGCCGCCGTACAACTACACCCATCCCGACGATCTGCTCGCGGCGGCCATCGCTGCACCCCCGGCGCTGCTGGTCGCGTTGGACAATATTTCCGACCCCCGCAACCTCGGTGCGATCGTGCGCTCGGTGGCGGCATTCGGGGGCCATGGCGTGCTGATCCCGCAACGCCGGTCGGCGTCGGTGACGGCGGTTGCCTGGCGCACCAGCGCCGGCGCGGCGGCCCGCATCCCGGTCGCTCGAGCGACCAATTTGACTCGGACACTGAAGGATTGGGCAGACCGCGGGGTCCGGGTGGTCGGACTGGACGCCGACGGTGACACCGTGCTCGACGACCTGGACGGCACCGAGCCGCTGGTGGTGGTCGTCGGCTCGGAAGGCAAGGGCCTGTCCCGGCTCGTGCGGCAGAATTGCGATGAGGTGGTGTCCGTCCCGATGGCAGGTCCAACCGAATCGCTGAACGCGTCGGTGGCGGCCGGGGTGGTGCTCGCCGAAATTGCCCGCCAGCGACGCGGCTGATTTCTTTGGCCGAGCAGACGCAATAGCACCAAATCCCGGCCGAAAACGGTGCTTTTGCGTCTGCTCGCCACGGAAATCGGCGCCACCGAAATCGGCGCCACCGAAATCGGCTAGCGAGATCAGCTACCGAGGAACCGCGCGCTTGCCCACAGCGCGAGCACGGCGACCACCAGGGCAGGGGGCACGGTGCACAGCCCGAGCCTCGTGTACTCACCGACGCCGGCCTCGACGTCGTGCCCGCGCAGCACGCGCCGCCACAGCAAGTTGGACAGGGATCCGACGTAGGTCAGGTTGGGGCCGATGTTGACGCCGATTAGGACCGCCAGCACGGCCACCGGTCCCGTGGGCGCGACCAGCGGCATCAGCACCAGCGTCGCGGGCAGGTTGTTGACCAAGTTCGCGAGCACGGCCGCCACCGCTGCGATGCCCAACAGTGCCGGTAGCCCCGAGCCAGCCGGCAGCACCGACGACATCCGAGTCGACATCCCGTTGAGCATGACCGCCTGCACGACCACCCCCAGCGCCAGCACGAACACCAGAAAAGACACTTGCGCGGAGCGCGCGATGTCCACCACCGAGGTGCGTCGATGCCACAGACTGCGCACCGCCAGCACCGCACTGCCGGCCAGCGCGGCCCAGGCCGGTGCCACGCCCACCGATTCGGCGGTCGCGAATCCGACGAGCGTGAGCCCCACGACCGCGAAAACGAACACGGGGGGCCTCGGCGGCTGCCCGGTTTCGTGATGGTCAGGTTCCGTGCGCAATTCGCGGGCGAAAAACAGTCGGAAGACCACGTACACCGTCGCCACCGCTGACACCCACGGCAGCGCCATCACCACGGCAAATTTGGTGAACGAGATGTTCGCGACGTGGTAGGCGAGCAAGTTGGTCAGGTTTGACACCGGAAGCAGCAGCGAGGCCGTGTTGGCCAGGTGTGCGGTCGCATATGCGTATGGCCGCGGCGGGGTTCGCAACCGGCGGACGGTGGCCAGCACCACCGGTGTCAACAAAACGACGGTCGCATCCAGACTGAGCGCGGCCGTGATTGTGGCCGCGATGACGAACACTTGTCGCAGCAGCCCGTACGAACCGGAGCTCGCCCGCGCCATGGCCGCTCCGGCGGCCTCGAACAGGCCTTCGTCGTCGCACAGCTTGGCCAGCACCAGCACCGCGCCCAGGAACCCGACCACCCGAGCCAGTTCCGACACCTGGGCCGCGGCCTGCTGCGGTGAGATTGCGCCGATCGCGATCAGAATGCCGGCAGCCGGAACGGCGGCCACCGCCTCCGGCCAACCCCGCGGGCGGACGACCGCGAACCCGAGGACGGCAGCAAGCAGCAGTAGCGAGAGGGTCAGCAGCAACTTCTAAGCCCAGGGGTCCTCGCGTCGCCACACCGTAGGCAGATGCAACGCGACGCCGTCGGCCGCCGCCAGCTCGTCGAGAATGCTGATGGACACGTCCAAGTCGTCGCCCGCATAAGGCAAGGCCCGCAACGGCTTTGACAATGGGCGAAAGAAGTCGTCCCAATGGATCAGGATCACCCGGCGCGCACCGACCGCGCGCACGGTTTCCGTCCAGTACTCGAGCATGTATGACCTCGGTCGCAGGCCGAGTTGGCCGACGCTGAGGTAGACGACATCGGCGTGGTAGCCGGCCAACGCGCTCTCGACGAACCCGGCGCTGCCCTGGATCAGTAGTCGCCGGCCCGACGGCCGGTGGTGCACAAACGCCGACCACGCTTCCCCGCAGCGGTAGGACGACGCCTTGACCGGTGGGATCAGCGGTTCGCTGATCACCCCGGGAAACCGGTCGGGCGGGCAGTGGTGCGATTCGACCAACGTTATGTCGTAGGAGCCCAACGTAATTGGTGTACCAGAGGCCGCAATGACAAGGCGATCCTCTGGCAGCCCGTGGCCGCGGCCGACGTTGGCCGCCGACTCGCCGCCGACCAACTGCGCGGCCGTGCGATCGACGACCAGCGCGGAGTCCAGCACGTGGTCGATGTGCGTGTGCACCGGAATGACGGCCGCAAGACGCGATACCTTGGCCCGGGCAAGGCAGCCGTCGATGCGGGCCGTCGACGGTGCCACCTTGCCGGCCGCCACCCGCGCCAGGCCGGGACGAGAGAAGTAACCGTCGGTCATCAGCGCCGACGACCCGTCGTCAACAAGCAGCGTCGCCACCCCCAACCACGTCACCGACAAAGGTGAATCTGGTTCTGCGGCAGGGACATTGAACCGATCGGAATACCGGGTCAGGTCGGGGCGTCCGTATCGAAGCCGCATCAGCAGAACGCCCCGATCTCGATGCCCGCAGCGGCCAGCCCGTCGCGCACCGCCTCGGCAATCTGCACCGCCCCCGGTGAATCACCGTGCACACAAACGGATTCCACACTGACGGCAACCCTTGTGCCGTCCACTGCGGTAACCTCACCCGCGATCACCATGCTCAGCACGCGCTGCGCAATTGCCTCCGGATCGCGCAACACCGCCCCGGGTTCACGACGGGAGACCAGCGCCCCGTCGGGCCGGTAGGCCCGGTCGGCAAACGCCTCGGCCACGGTGCGCAGGCCGACGCGGCCGGCCTCCTCGAAAAACGCCGAACCCGCCATACCCAGCACCGGCAGCGCCGCGTCCACCTGCTGCACCGCCGCGGCTACGGCGGCGGCCTGCTCGCGGTTGCTCACAATCGTGTTGTACAGCGCGCCATGGGGTTTGACGTAGCTCACCGACGATCCCGAGGCCTGCGCCAGAGCCTGCAATGCACCGATCTGATACACGACATCGGCGAGCAGGTCGTCCGCGGCGACGTCGATGAAGCGCCGCCCGAACCCGGCCAGATCGCGGTAACTCACTTGTGCGCCGATCCGCACGCCGCGCTCGGCGGCCGAGCGGCACACCCGCAACAAACCGGCCGGGTCTCCGGCATGGAAGCCGCACGCCACGTTGGCGCTGGTAACGATGCCCAGCATCGCGTCGTCGTCACCGAGTCGCCACACGCCGAAGCCTTCGCCCAAGTCGGCGTTGAGGTCGATGCGGGCCACGGTCACTAGCTTATTGCGCTTACTGCGGGATCTTGGCAACCACTTGGTCGAGCAGGTTGTTGACCGCCGCGGCGGTGTCCTTGTTGAGCAGGCAGACTCGCGCTTCTATGACAATGTTGCTCTGCACGGCCAGTCCGTGCGAACACGCCCACCGGGCATCCTCGACCTGCCGCATCGTGAGTGCGATGCGGGTGTCGGTGGCGCTCAGGGGACCGGTGTCAAAGTGGCTGTGGTTGCCGTTGGAGGAGTGGAAGCCAAAGCGCTTGTTCGCGCACCCCTGCCAATCCTGACCCGCGCGCTGCAGCAAACCCCCGGCGTCGCGTGCGGCGGTGTACGACGAGGCGAGCTGGGTCGCGTCGGCCAAAACGGCGTTGGGTGTGCTGAATTGATTGCCGCGCATCCCCACCCATCCGCTGTCGGAATAGACCGTCACATCACCCACCGAAGCGAGGCCGAGGCAGGCCCGATCGTCGATCAGCTGCGCCGAGTCCGACGTGTTGTTGATGGTGTTGACCAGGGACATGTCGGCGCCACCCGACACGGCGACGATCTGGTCGCGGCTCAGCAGGAGTCCGTCCAGCGCCGTCACCGGCACGGTTCGCGGCGCCGCGCTGGTCGCGGTCGGCGCCGCCCCGGAGGCGTGGCCCGGGGCTTGGGCGGCGAGCGCTCTCCCGTCGACCGTCTTCATGCACCCGGTGCCTCCGGTGGCGGAGACGGCGGTCACCCAGATCACCGCCAACACGGTGCGCCGCAATGTCATGCCTACTGCTTAGCCGCCCTGGCCGCTATCTGTTGAGCGATCTCGATGGCCGTCGAACCCGATTGGTTGTACGTGCACGTCACGACGTCGATGGAGATGTTGTTACGCACCGTGAGGGCGCGCTGGCAGGTCCACCCGTCGCCACCCTCCTGGACCTGCGACGTGCTGAGCGTGCCGTTGTCGTTGGTGACGCCGGCCACCGTCCACACCGTGTCGGGTTGATTGGGTGTGACATCGGCGAACCGGCGATTCGAGCAGTTCTGCCAGCTCTGCACCGAACTGCTGTAGAACGCGCTGGCATCCTGCGCAGCCGGGAAGGCGACGACGGCCTGGATCGTGTAATGCTGGCGCTTCTTGGAGTCGTCGACGCTGTCATCGAGGCGCTGGCCGCGCATGCCCGTCCAACCCGTCCCGGAGTAGACCTCGTCCTGTGCGGGCCCGTCGATGGCCAGGCAGTTCTTGTCGGACACGTTTTTGCTCCAGTCCCACAGCGCCTTGGTGCTGAACCAGACCTTCATCGACGTCGCACCCAACACGCTGTTGACCTGGCTGGCGTCCAGCAGCAACCCGTCAAGGGCGCTAACCGGGACCGGAGTCTGGGGCAGTGGGCCGGACTTATCGGCCGCGACGGCATTGCCTTCGACCACGGTGGTGCAGCCACCGGCGACCATGCACACACTCGCCAAAGCAAGGCCCGCGAGTTGCCGACGCACTTATTGGTCCCCCTGCCTGTCCGGTGTCCGACAAGCTTAATCGCGGGCTAACGCTGAGGCCGGAGTAGCCAGCACAGCAAATAGATCACAAACGAGATCGTTGCGACGAATACCGAGACGGGGACGCCGGGCGCCAAAGACAGCACGATGCCGCCGACGGCGGAGACTTCAGCGAAGACCACCGAGGCCACGATCGCCGCCACCGGCGAGGCCACCACCCGGGCGGCCGCGGCGGCCGGTGTGATCAGCAACGACATCACCAACAACGCCCCGACGATCTGCACGGCCTGCGCTGCCACCACGCCAACCAGCGCGGCGAACACGATGCCCAGCGCGCGCACCGGAACACCGCGCGCCGCCGCGACGTCCGGATCGACCGTGGCGAACAACAACGGCCGGTAGCAGATCGCCAGCACGGCGACGACGAGCACACACACCAGCGCCAACATCGCCAACCCGGAGTAACCCACCCCGACGATCTGGCCGGTCAACAGGGCAAAACTGGTCCCGGACCGGCCCGGATAGAGATGGATGAACAGGACGGCCAAGCCCATCCCGAAAGCCAGCACCACCCCGATCACCGAATCGCGTTCCCGGGCGCGCTGACCCAGCACGCCGAAGAGCGCTGCCGCCAGGGCGCTGCCGATCAGCGCCCCGATGCCCACTTCGAACCCGGCCAGCAGCGCGAAAGCGGCTCCTGTCAACGACAATTCGCTGGAGCCGTGCACAGCGAACGACATCTGACGCATCACGATGAACGGGCCGATCAACCCGGCGACCAGCCCCAGCAGGGCCGCCGCCGCCAGCGCCTGTTGGACGAAGTCGTGGGTGAGCAGGTGCGCGGTGATGTCGAAGGAGAACAGATGGGCCAGCAGCTCGGCGAGCCTGTTGTTCATCCGGCCCGCCCGTCTGCCAGGTCGTCGTGCGGCGGATAGCCGGGCGCTGCCTCGCCGACCACGACGTAGCGGCCCTTGACCTTGACCACCTGAATGTCGGCGCGGTAGAGCTCGGACAGCGTCTCGGTGGTCATCACCTGCTCGACGGTGCCGATCCGGAACCGGCCGTCAACCAGGTACAACACCCGGTCCACATACGGCAGGATGGGGTTGACCTCGTGGGTGACGACGATGACCGCGGTGCCGGCCTCGCGGCGGCGACGGTCGATCAGCGCCGAAATCAGCTTGGCGTTGGCCGGGTCCAGTGCCAGCAACGGTTCGTCGCACAGCAACAGCATCGGGTCGCTGACCAATGCCTGGGCGATGCGCGCCCGCTGCAGCTCCCCACCCGACATCACTCCGACCCGGACGTCGGCGAGCTGTTCGCCATTGACCTGGCGCAGCGCTTCTCGTACCGCCGCGCGCCGCCGTGCCCGCCCGGCGGACCGCAGCGGCATACCGCCCCAATTGCGGCCGTCGATGCCCAGCTGAACCAGGTCGCGTCCGCGCAGGACCACGTCGTGATCGATCGCACGGTGTTGCGGCACGTAGCCGATGCGTCCACTTCTCGAGGTGATCCGCTTGCCGTCCAGCAACGCGACGCCGGCATTCAGCGGCAACTGTCCCAGCAGCACCTTGAGCAACGATGTCTTGCCGGTGCCGTTGGGACCCAACACCGCGATGAACTCGCCGGGTGACACCGAGAGGTCCAGGTGGTCCCACAGCACCCGGTCGCCGAAGGCGAGCCGGGCGTCGGTGAGCGAAACGGTGGGGTCGCGGGTTACCAGCATGGTCTATCGGCTCGATTGAAGGGCGGCGACCAGGCGGTTGACGGTGGTGCGCTGCCAGGTCAGGTAGTCGGTGCCGTCCGGCAAGGTTTCGGTGACCTCGGTCACCGGCACGCCCGCCCGCCGGGCGGCGTCTTCCAGGCCGGTTGTCGCGGCGGTGGAGGTCTGCGGGTTGACCAGCAGGGCGGCCACCTGGCGCCGCTTGATCAGCTCGAGGACGGACGCCATGTCCGCCGGGGAGGGATCGGTGTCGTCCTCGGTTGCCGCGCTGAAGGCGGCAGGGGTGCGGTCAACCAGGCCAGAGCCCGCCAGCAGGTAGTACACCACCGGCTCGGTCGCGACGACGCCCGCGTCGGGGTATGCGCTGGCGATGGCGCGTTCGGAGCTGGCAATCGCGTCGGCGCTGCGGCAGAAGGCCGCGGCGTTGCTCCGATAGTCGGCAGCATGGCCCGGGTCGATGCTCGCCAGCTTGTCGGCGATCGAGGAGGCGACGGCCTTGGCGACGCTCAGGTCGTAGAACACGTGCTCGTTGGCGGGCTCGGCACCCTGGGCGGGTGCCCTGAGAAATGCATACGCATCAACCGATTTGACTGATGGATGCCGGGCCAGCACCTGGTCAACCCAGGGGTCGTAACCGCCGCCGTTGTAGATCACCAGGGCGGCGTCGACGATCGCCGCGGCGTCGGACGGACTGGCCGTGTACGAGTGTGGATCTGCGTTGGCGCCGGTCAGGATGGACTGGACCGGGATGTGGCCGCCGGCGACGGCGCGCGCGACACTGCCCCACACGTCGGTGGATGCCACCACCGTCGCGGAATTCGTGCCTGACCGATCACCGCAGCCGGTCAGCGCGGTCGAAGCGATCAGGAAGGCAGCAAGGACCAACGCGGTTGCTGCCCGATGAGCCCGTCGCACGCTCGTTTCCTCTCCGCCGCCCCATCGGCCGACCCATAATACTAATGAAAATCGTTTCCATCAGAAAGTGGGCAGCTGAGGCGGTATGCGGCAGCCGTCGAGTCGCCCGACGTTCGAGTAGCCTCACCGATCGTGAGTCCCACACCGCGCAGGCGGGCGACTCTGGCGTCGTTGGCAGCCGAACTCAAGGTCTCGCGCACCACCGTCTCCAATGCCTTCAACCGACCGGACCAGCTCTCGCCGGAACTGCGCGAGCGGGTGCTGGCCACGGCCAAGCGGATGGGCTACGCGGGACCCGACCCGGTGGCGCGGTCGTTGCGAACCCGCAAGGCCGGTGCCGTCGGGTTGGTCATGGCCGAACCGCTGACGCATTTCTTCAGCGACCCGGCAGCGCGGGATTTCGTTGCGGGAGTGGCGCAATCATGCGAAGGAGCCGGGCAGGGGCTGATGTTGGTGGCAGTCGGCCCCAGCCGCAGTCAGGCCGACGGCACGGCGGCCGTGCTGTCTGCGGGCGTGGACGGCTTCGTGGTGTATTCGGTGTGCGAGGACGATCCCTACCTGCAGGTCGTTCTGCAGCGTCGGCTGCCTGTCGTGGTGGTTGATCAGCCCAAGAACCTTCCCGGCGTCTCGCGGGTGGGCATCGACGACCGGGCAGCGATGCGCGGCCTCGCCGACTACGTCATCGGGCTGGGACATCGTGATATCGGTTTGCTGACCATGCGGTTGGGCCGGGATCGGCGGCAAGACCTGGTGGACGCCGAGCGACTGCAGTCGGCGACTTTCGATGTGCAACGCGAACGCATCGTCGGAGTCTGGGAGGCGATGACGGCCGCCGGCCTAGACCCGGATTCGTTGACCGTGGTGGAAAGCTATGAAAACCTGCCCACGTCCGGAGGAGCCGCCGCCAAGGTCGCACTGGAGGCCAATCCACGGATTACCGCCTTGATGTGCACCGCCGACGTGCTGGCGCTGTCGGCAATGGATTACCTTCGGGCACATGGCATTTATGTCCCGGGGCAGATGACTCTGACCGGCTTCGACGGAGGGGCCGAGGCGATCAACCGCGGCCTGACCACGGTGTCGCAGCCGAGCCTGCACAAGGGTCGTCGGGCAGGCGAACTGCTGCAAAAGCCGCCCCGGTCGGGCCTGCCGGTCGTCGAGCTGCTGGACACCGAGCTGATCCGCGGGCGCACCGCAGGGCCCCCTGCTTAGCCCGTGTTACCGCCGTTCTGGTCGCCGATGAGCAGCCGCACGGCCAGGTCCAGCCGTTTGCTGACATCAGTCGCTGAGGCGCGCCGGGTGAGCCAAGCCAGCAGGTTCGACAGCCACACGTCGGAGATCACCCTGGCGATGTGGTACTGGTCCTCTGTCGGCTCACCGTCGCTCATCGCCCGCGCGAACATGGAGTCGATGAGCTTCTCGACCTGGTCCACCTCGCTGGCCGCCGAAGCGTCGGCGAAGACGTACGCGCGAGCCATGGCCTCGGTGAGTAGCGGGTTGCGCTGCATCGCGCGGTTGAGCCTGCCGACCATGAAGTTCAGCCGCTGGAATGGGGTGGCGCCGGCAACCGGGGAGCGGTCGGTTTTGGCGTCGATGCGGCTGAACTCCCGGCCCAGGGCTGATACGAGCAGGTGCACCTTCGACGGGAAATACCGGTACAGGGTCCCGACCGCCACGTCGGCGCGGTCCGCGACGGCACGCATCTGTACGGCCTCGTAGCCGCCTTTCGAGGCGATGGCCATAGTGGCGTCCAGGATGCGTTTGCGACGCTCGCGCTGCGCCTCGGAGCCGAGTTCGGATTCAGCCAGTACCGCCACGTTCATGACCTCGCGGGGCTGGGCATCAGCTGCGCGGTCGGAACTCGTGTTCGCTGGCGACATCTGATGGGCTGCTCCTGTTCCGGGCGGTTCGTTCGCAAACGATACGCATGATGCGCGTAAATTTCCCACCTCCCGCGCTCGGGACAACCGCCTGTTCCTGCTGTAATGCGGTTCGACTTGACGCTGGATCTATTGCACTATTAGAACACGTTCTAGTCCGATGACGATGCGGGTTGCGCAGTAACCCGAGGAGGAATCGGACAATCAGGACGAGTCGGATGACGATGCGGGTTGCGCAGTAACCCGAGGAGGAATCGGACCTGTGATCTCGACGAGGCGAAGGACTCACACGTGGTAGCGACCGTCACCGACGAACAGTTCGCAGCGCGGGAGTTGGTGCGCGACTGGGCTCAAAGTACGGCCTGCAGTGCGGCGACCCGCAGCGTCGAACGAGGGGATGCGGACGCGTGGCGACCAGTCTTCGCCGGACTGGCCGAGCTGGGGTTGTTCGGCGTCGCAGTGCCGGAGCAGCACGGTGGCGCGGGCGGCAGCATCGAGGATCTCTGCGCAATGGTCGAAGAGGCCGCCAAGGCACTGGTTCCGGGGCCCGTCGCGACCACCGCGCTGGGTACCCTCGTCGTCGACGACCCTGAATTGTTGGCCGCGCTCGCTTCGGGCGAACTCTCCGCCGGGGCAGCTCTAAGCGCTGACATCCACTTTGACGCCGCAGCGTCGCGCGCGTCGGGCACCGCGCCGTGGGTGCACGGCGCTGCGGCTGGCGGTGTGCTGTTGCTTCCCTCCGACGGGGGTTGGCTGCTGGTCGACGCCACCAGCGACGGCGTGTCGGTAGAACCGCTGAAGGCCACCGATTTTTCCCGGCCCTTGGCCCGGGTGAGCTTGCAGTCGGCGCCGGCGACCGCCCTGGCCGCGGCGGGCCGGCGGGTCGAGGACCTGGCGGCTACCGTGCTGGCGGCCGAGGCGGCCGGCGTGACGCGATGGGCGCTGGATACCGCGGTTGCCTACGCCAAGGTGCGCGAACAGTTCGGCAAGCCGATCGGCAGCTTTCAGGCCATCAAGCACCTGTGCGCGGAGATGTTGTGCCGCGCCGAGCAGGCCGAGGTGGCCGCCGCAGATGCGGCCCGCGCCGCGGGAGATTCAGACGCCCAGCAGCTGTCGATCGCGGCGGCCACGGCCGCGAGCATCGGCATCGCCGCGGCAAAGGCGAACGCCAAAGACTGCATCCAGGTGCTCGGTGGCATCGGTTGCACCTGGGAACACGACGCGCATCTGTACCTGCGCCGTGCCCACGGCACCGGTCAGTTCCTCGGAGGCGTGGAACGCTGGCTGCGCCGCGTCACGGCGCTGACTCAGGACGGCGTTCGGCGCCAGCTGGGTATCGACCTCACTGAGGTGGAGGGGCAGCGACCGGAGATCGCTGCGGCCGTCGCGCAGATCGCCGCGCTGCCCGAGGAGAAGCGGCAAGTGGCCCTGGCCGAGACCGGCCTGCAGGCGCCGCACTGGCCGCCGCCCTACGGCCGCGGCGCCACACCCGCCCAGCAGCTGTTGATCGATCAGGAGTTGGCGGCGGCCGGGGTGGCGCGGCCGGACCTGGTGATCGGCTGGTGGGCAGCGCCGACCATCCTCGAGCACGGCACACCCGAACAGATCGAGCGCTTCGTCCCAGCCACCGTCCGCGGCGACTTCCTTTGGTGCCAACTGTTTTCCGAGCCGGGGGCCGGATCCGACCTGGCGTCCCTGCGCACCAAAGCGGTGCGCGGTGACGGTGGTTGGCTGCTCACCGGGCAGAAGGTGTGGACGTCGGCCGCGCATAAGGCGCGTTGGGGCGTGTGTCTGGCGAGAACGGACCAAAATGCTCCCAAGCACAAAGGCATCACCTACTTCCTGGTGGACATGAAATCGCCCGGAATCGAGATCCGACCACTGCGTGAGATGACCGGCCACTCGCTGTTCAACGAGGTGTTCCTGGACAACGTGTTCGTTCCCGACGAGATGATCGTGGGCACGGTGAACGACGGTTGGCGGCTGGCGCGGACCACGCTGGCCAATGAGCGGATCGCGATGGCATCCGGCACCGCGCTGGGCAACCCGATGGAGGACCTGCTCAAGCTCGTCGGCGAGATCGACTTCGACGTCGCCGAGCAGGACCGGCTGGCGCGCCTGATCGTCCTCGCCCAGGCCGGCGCGCTGCTCGATCAACGCATCGCCCAACTTGCCGTCGGCGGTCAGGACCCGGGCGCGCAATCCAGCGTCCGCAAACTCATCGGAGTTCGCTACCGGCAGGCGTTAGCCGAAATGACCATGGACATCTCCGAGGGCGCCGGCGCCGTCGACAGCCACGCGGTCTACGACTTCCTCAACAGTCGCTGCCTGACGATCGCCGGCGGTACCGAGCAGATCCTGCTCACCTTGGCCGCCGAGCGGCTGTTGGGGCTGCCGCGCTAACTGACCCATTAACTGAATTGTGGGGCCGTCGGGGGTCTCGTACCATCGCGGTCCATGCGCGGCGGACGTCTTGGCGTTGTCCCGGAACTGGTTTGGGGTGCCGCCGCAGCGGGACGCGGGCAGCATGAGCAGCTGGCCGCCGTCTACGCGGCCACGCAGTCGCAGGCGTGGGACGCCGAGGCCGGCTGGGTTGGCCGCTCCGCCTCAGCCTTATCGGCGATGCTGGACCGCTGGCAATCGGCGGCGGCCGCACAGCACGCGATGCTGAATGCTCACCACGACGGTCTGGATGCCGCGGCGGTGACGTTTGTCGAGATGGATCGGGGCGCCTGCGCCCAACGTCTGATCCATATCGATGACACTCACGTTGGCTGATATCGACACCTGGGACGCGGCGGCTATCGATCAGGTATTCGCCGCGGCGACGGCGCGCGCCGAGGGCGCCGAGACCGCCGGCAATACCGTTGGCGACCTGCTGTCTTTCCTGCCGTGGGAGGGCCGGGCCGCCGACGCGGCCCGAGACTCGGCGCATCTGGCCAAAATCACCCTGGTCGACCACGGCGAGCTGTGCAGGAGGGTGGCCGAGGCGGCGCAAAGGGCGTCGGCCGAGATCGCCGACCTGAAGTACCGGCTGGCGCAGGTCCGGGCCGACGCCGATCAGGCGTTCATCACCATCGACAGTCGCACCGGGGCGCTTACCCGGAAGACCGCGGTGCTGACGGTCAGCCAGATGCGGCATCAACAATCCGTCACGGCTGAGCTGCCGGGTCGTATCGCGCAACTGTTGGACGACGCTGACGCGGCCGACCACGATCTGGCCGCCGCGATCGAGATCGCCGACGGGACCGCCCCCGGCGGACCATCCGGCGCGCCGACGCGAACGCCGCCGATGCCGCCATCACCGCCCGGTTCGGCGCCGCCGGCGGATGTCAAGCGCTGGTGGGACGCTCTCACGCCGCAACAACAGGTCGACTGCATACGGCTGCAACCCGGCGCGCTCGACCGGGATGGGATTCCGACCGATATCCGCGACGCCGCCAACCGGATCCGGCTACCCCGTGAGATCGCGGCGGCCAAAGCGTCGCTAGACACGGCTACCCACGACGAAGCCGTTTACTGGCAATACGTGCATACGCGCGGCGAACCGCCTCCCGGAACCCACGCTGACCCGGTGGCGGCACTCGCCAACGCTTCGACGCGATACAACGATCTGCTCGCAATCCAGACGACGCTGTACCCGAAGAACCCGGACGGGTCGCCGCGGAGCGTCCCGCGCAAGGATCGCCGCACGCTGATTCTGCTTGACACGCAATCTAATTCGCCTCACGTGCTCAGCGCGATCGGGATCGGGGATGTCGACCGGGCCACGCACGTCGGGGTCACCACGGGCGGTGTAGCCACAAACGCAGACAGCCTGGCCGCCATGACCGACGAGGCTACGAACCTTCGCGAAACCACCGTGAGCATCCTCGGCAGGGCGGGTGACCCGGACCCGAATTCGGTGGCCACCATCGCGTGGGTAGGTTACGAGCCGCCCGCCCACATGGGCGACCTCAGAGTCCTGGGCGACGGCCTGGCCCGCTCGGCGGCCCCCCACCTGAGCAGCTTCTTCACCGGGTTGGCGGTCACCAGCGAAAGCCACCACCAGGAGATCACCGCGTTCGGCCATTCCTATGGCTCGCTGGTCACCAGCCTGGCCCTGCAACAGGGCGCCCCGGTGCGTAACGTCGTCTTCTACGGATCGCCCGGGCTGGAACTGGGTCAGGTGAGCGATCTGCACTTGGCGCCCGGTGGGCAGGCCTATTACGAGCAGGCTCCCGGCGACGCCATCGGGTGGGTTCAGCGCCTACCGGTCGTGTTGGACGCAATTCCGTTCCTAGGGCCCCCGCTTAACTGGGTATTCGGCAGCGGCGACCACGATCAGTGGTTCGGCGACACCCCCAACGAGATGCCCGGCATCACGCAGCTGTCGACGACCGGCGGCGCCGACCCGATGCGCCTCAGCGAGCACCGCACCGGCGCCAGCGGGCACGCAGAGTATGCCCGCGACGACGGCACGGGCGATCACACGACGCTGCGGATGTCGGGGTACAACCTGGCGGCCGTGTTGTCCGGGGTGGAGGGTGCGCCGAAGACGGGCGGATGAGTCCGGCGGCGATCTAGCGAAATTGCCGTGGTGGTCGTTGATTTCCGAAAATCGCAGCCCTGGCGGCAATCTCGGCGACGAGACTTAGGAGAACGTCGTCTGCGCGCAGGTGCTGGGCGAGGTGATGTTGACGCCCGTGTAGACCACCTGCACGTGGGTGCAGACGATGACGTTGACGTCGGTCTTGGGCTGGCCCGTCGACCAATCGGTCGAGTCGATCCGACCCGTCGTCTGGTACTTATCCGGCGGTCCCTCACCGAAATAGACGGTGGTTATCTCGTCGGATCCCATCGCTTTGTTGATCCTCTCGTACTGTCCGGCGGCGTGGGCGTCCAGGTACGCCATCCGGTTGGTCGATCGGATTTCGGTGGTTTGGCGGGCCCACAGGCTGGGCGGGAACCCGGTGACACCGTCAGGTGTCTGCATGTCCGCCCCGGCGACGAAATCGCAGTGGCCGTCGGCTTTGAAGCAATTGAGGAAGGTGTGCGTCTCCAGCTGGTTGGGGCCGTCCAGCGGAAACAGGGTGGTCGCGGTGTTGCTGGCCGCCAGGGAGGCCGGCGTCGACACGAACATGAGCATCGACGCGACGAGGCCTCCGACCGCCGGCAGACGCGATACCAGGCGCTTCATCATGGTCCCCTTCCCGAGCCCGACTCAAGGGTGAACATAACCCGGCGACTACTCGTCGTAGGTCACTTCTACCGAATCAGATTCCGGGTGAGATTGACAGGCCAGAATTAGCCCGTCGTCGAGGTCCTGCTGCTCGAGCACATCGTTGACCTCCATCGTCACTTTGCCGCTGCGCATGGTGCAGGCGCAGGCACCACAGTGACCCTCCCGGCACGAAAACGGTGCGTCGAGGCCCTTGGCCAGCAGCACGTCGAGCAGCTTGGCGCTACGCGGCCAGGACACGGTGTGGGTTTCACCGTCGAGTTCGACCACCGCGGTGGCCGGCGCCTCGTCGCCCTCTGCGGTGTCGGCAATCTTGACCGCCGCGAACGGATCGGATTCCAGCGATTTAAAGATTTCGATATGTATTTGCGGCGCAGGCACTTTCAGCGTCTCGAGGGCTTCGCGCGCGGCTTCCATGAACGGGCCGGGCCCGCAGATGAACGCCTGCCGATCTGTGTAGGAAGCGGCCAGCTTCGCCAGTGCGGCGGCGTCGGGCAGCCCCTGCAGCGATTCCAGCCAGTGCACGATCGTGAGCCGGTCGGGATACTTGGCGGCCAGCTCGAGCAATGCGTCGCGAAAGATCACCGAGCGGTCGTCGCGATTGGCGTAGAGCAGGGCGACCTGGCCGCCGCCTTCGGCGAGCGCCGATTTGCAGATCGACATGATCGGGGTGATCCCGCTGCCCGCGGCCAGCAGCAGGAAGTTGTCGTCGAGTGACTTGGGTACGAAATTGCCCGACGGAGCCAGTACGTGGATGCGCATGCCCGGGTGCGCGTGCTCGCACAGCCAGTTCGAGGCGTAACCGTCCGCGGTTCGCTTGACGGTGACGGTGAGGGCCTCGTCGGTGGACGGCGAGCTGCACAACGAATAGCAGCGGGCCACCGAACCGGTGCGATCGCTCGGCACGCGCAGCGTCAGGAATTGGCCGGGTGCGTAGCGCAGCCGCTCCGGCGGGATCGCGGGGTCGCCGGACGCATCCGGCACCGCGAGCACCAGTGACCGCGCGTCGTCGGTCTCGGCGACGACCTCCGCGATTTGCAGCTCAAGGACATGGTCGCCCAGTGGCTCGTCGGGAATGCCCTCGGTCAACGACCCGCCCTCTCTTCGCTGGCAACTAGAACATGTTACAGAAAACCCAATTCACGCCGCTACCAGCCGCAGGATTACCCTGCTCGACACAAATCGGAACGTGTTCTAGTCTGCTGTGTAAGTCCGTACTCCCAGGAGGCAAACATAAGTGACGTCCATTCAACAGCGTGATGCTCAATCGGTGTTGGCTGGGATCGATGATCTGCTTCCCCAGATTCGGGACCGTGCCCAGGCGACCGAGGACCTGCGCCGGCTGCCCGCCGAGACGGTCGATGCGCTCGATGAGGTCGGCTTCTTCACACTGCTACAGCCCGAGCAATGGGGTGGCCTGCAATGTGATCCCACGCTGTTCTACGAGGCGGTGCGGCGGCTGGCCAGCGCGTGCGGTTCGACCGGTTGGGTGAGCTCCATCATCGGCGTGCACAACTGGCATCTGGCTTTGTTCGACCAACGGGCCCAAGAAGAGGTGTGGGGCGAGGACACCAGGACGCGGATCTCGTCGTCGTACGCGCCGATGGGCGCCGGCGCCGTGGTCGACGGCGGGTACCTGGTCAACGGCTCCTGGAACTGGTCATCAGGCTGCGATCACGCCACCTGGACGTTTGTGGGTGGTCCGGTCATCAAGGACGGCCGGCCTGTGGACTTCGGTAGCTTTCTGATCCCGCGTAGCGAGTACGAGATCGACGACGTGTGGCACGTTGTCGGGCTGCGCGGCACCGGCAGCAACACGCTCGTGGTCAAGGATGTCTTCGTGCCCCGGCACCGGTTCCTGTCCTACAAGGCGATGAACGACGGGACTGCCGGTGGCTACCAGACCAACGCCGCGCCGGTTTACAAGATGCCGTGGGGCACCGTGCACCCCACCACCATCTCGGCGCCCATCGTGGGTATGGCCTACGGCGCTTACGACGCGCACGTCGAGCATCAGGGCAAGCGGGTGCGGGCGGCGTTCGCCGGCGAGAAAGCCAAGGACGACCCGTTCGCCAAGATCCGTATCGCAGAGGCGGCCAGCGACATCGACGCGGCCTGGCGCCAGCTGATCGGCAACGTCGGCGACGAGTACGCGCTATTGGCGGCGGGCAAGGAGATCCCGTTCGAATTGCGCGCCCGCGCCCGCCGCGACCAGGTGCGCGCCACCGGGCGTGCGATCGCTTCGGTCGACCGGCTGTTCGAGGCGTCGGGTGCCACTGCTTTGGGCAATGACCAACCGGTGCAACGGTTTTGGCGCGACGCGCACGCGGGCCGGGTACACGCGGCCAACGACCCGGAGCGCGCATACCTGATCTTCGGAAACCACGAATTCGGGTTGCCACCCGCGGACACAATGGTCTGATGACTGCCACCGAGGAGCTGACGTTCGAGTCGACCTCGCGCTTCGCAGTGGTCGACGGCCCGGCCTTGGGCGGACCGCTGAAACTGCATTACCACGAGGCCGGCGTCGGCAACGATCAGACCGTGGTGCTGCTGCACGGTGGCGGACCGGGCGCGGCGAGCTGGACAAACTTCTCGCGCAATATCCCGGTGCTGGCCCAGCGGTTTCATGTGCTCGCCGTCGACCAGCCCGGTTACGGGCACTCCGACAAGCGCGCCGAGCATGGGCAGTTCAACCACTATGCGGCAAGCGCCCTCAAAGGCCTCTTCGACCAGCTGGGTCTGGGACGTGTTCCGCTGGTGGGCAATTCGCTAGGCGGAGGCACCGCGGTGCGGTTCGCACTCGACTACCCGGACCTGGCCGGCAAGCTGGTGCTGATGGGGCCGGGCGGGTTGAGCGTCAACCTGTTCGCGCCCGATCCCACGGAGGGCGTCAAACGACTGGGGAAGTTCTCCGTCGAGCCCACCCGGGAGAATCTCGAGGCGTTCCTGCGGGTGATGGTCTACGACCAGAAGCTGATCACTCCCGAATTGATAGACCAGCGTTTCGAGCTGGCCAGCACGCCGGAGTCGCTGACGGCGACCCGGGCGATGGGAATGTCGTTCTCCGGAGCCGATTTCGAGCTTGGGATGATGTGGCGCGAGGTGTACAAGCTGCGACAGCCGGTGCTGCTGATCTGGGGACGCGAGGACCGGGTCAATCCGTTGGACGGCGCGCTGGTGGCGCTGAAGACCATACCCCGCGCGCAGCTACACGTCTTCGGGCAATGTGGACATTGGGCCCAAGTCGAGAAGTTCGACGAATTCAACAGGCTGACCATAGACTTCCTGGGAGGCGCGAGATGAGCATCCGGTCGCTGGGTTATCTGCGCATCGAGGCCACCGATATGGCCGCGTGGCGTGAGTACGGCCTGAAAGTCCTTGGCATGGTGGAGGGTAGCGGCAACACCGAGGGCGCGCTTTATCTGCGGATGGATGACTTCCCGGCCCGGATGGTGATCGTGCCCGGCGAGCAGGACAAGCTGGCCGAAGCGGGCTGGGAATGCGCGAATGCCGAAGGCCTGCAGGAGATCCGGAACCGACTCGACATCGAGGGCACGCCCTACAAGGAAGCCACCGCCGCCGACCTGGCGGAACGCAGAGTGGACGAGATGATCCAGTTCTCCGACCCGTCGGGCAACCCGCTGGCCGTCTTCCACGGTGCCGCGTTGGAGCACCGCCGCGTGGTGAGTCCCTACGGGCACAAGTTCGTCACCGCTGAGCAGGGCCTCGGGCACGTAGTGCTGACCACCCGCGACGACGACGAGGCGCTGCACTTCTACCGGGACGTACTGGGCTTCAGGCTGCGCGACTCGATGCGGATGCCCCCACAGGTCGTCGGGCGACCCGCCGATGGGGCGCCGGCATGGCTGCGCTTCTTTGGCTGCAACCCCCGTCACCATTCGTTGGCGTTTCTGCCGTTGCCGACGCCCAGCGGCATCGTGCACCTTATGGTCGAAGCCGAAAACGCGGACGACGTGGGCCTGTGTCTGGACCGGGCACTGCGCCGCAAGGTGCCGATGTCGGCCTCGCTGGGCCGTCACGTCAACGACCTGATGCTGTCGTTCTATATGAAGACACCCGGTGGGTTCGACGTCGAATTCGGTTGCGAGGGGCGAACCGTCGACGATGGCGAGTGGATCGCCCGGGAGAGCACCGCGGTCAGTCTGTGGGGCCACGACTTCACGGTAGGCATGCGCGGCTAGCCATGTCTGCCGCGTCGCTCGACCCACGTACCTTCCGCAGCGTGCTGGGTCAGTTCTGCACCGGGATCACCATCATCACCACGGTGCACGACGACGTGCCGATCGGCTTTGCGTGCCAGTCGTTCGCGGCCCTGTCGCTGGACCCGCCGCTGGTGCTGTTCTGCCCGACCAAGGTGTCGCGATCGTGGAAAGCCATCGAGGCCAGCGGGCGGTTCTGCGTCAACGTGCTGACAGAGAAGCAAAAGCCGGTCTCGGCGAGGTTTGGTTCGAAGGAGCCCGACAAGTTTGCCGGAATCGACTGGCACCCTTCGGAGCTTGGCTCGCCAATCATCGACAGTTCGCTGGCGTACATCGACTGCACGGTGGCGTCCGTGCACGACGGCGGTGATCACTTCGTGGTGTTCGGCGCGGTTCAGTCGCTGTCGGAGGCGCCCAAGATCAAGCCGCGGCCGCTGCTTTTCTACCGCGGCGACTACACCGGTATCGAGCCGGACAAGACGACACCCGCACAGTGGCGCGACGACCTGGAAGCCTTCCTCACGACGACCACACAGGACACCTGGCTCTAATCGCTTCGAGTCGTTCACGGCAGTCGCTTCACGATTCCGGCATCAGCCCTGGCCTGGGTGGGCCAATAACTTTTTCGACTTCGTGGCACAACCGCGTCGCACCAGTGTGCGACGGCGTGCCGACGTTTGGTGACGGCGTGCCGACGTTTGGTGACGGCGTTTTTGGCAATGCGTTCAATATGCGAGACAAGTGGGACATCGATGATCAATTCGTACTGCCGACGCTGGAAGACCTGGTTGACAACAGCGAAGCCCAACACGACACCATCGACATGACGAACGTCTACTACGACACTGCCGACCAGGATCTGCGGGCGCACGGGATCGAGCTGCGCCGCCGCGACGGCGACCGCGAAACCGGTTGGCTGCTAAAGATTCCCGACGGTCACGGGCCGGCTGAATTGCGTTGGCTGCCTTCCGACGATCCACCTGCCGAGGCCATCGCCCTGCTCACCGGCGTCACGCTGCGCAAGCCGATCGAAACCCTCGCCAAGATTCACACCGTGCGCGAACACCACCGGATCGGCACACCGCAAAGGTGCGTCGAGGTCGATGATGATCGCGTCCGCGCATCGGTCGGTGAGCGTCTGCTGGCGTGGCGTGAGATCAAAGTTGAATCCGGTGCTTCCTCGCTCGCCAAGCGGTTCGCCAAGCGGCTGCGTTCCGGAGGGGCCCGACCGGTCCGCTACTCGTCGCGACTCGCTCGTGCCTGCCCGCCAGCAGCCACACCCAAGCCCGCAACGCCGGGCTCTCGGGCGCTCGTCGCTTACCTGAACGCACAGATCGATCAGGTGATCGCGGGCGACATTGCGCTGCGCCGCGGGCGGGATCCCATTCACGACACCCGTGTGGCGATCCGGCGATTGCGCAGCACGCTACGAGTATTTGGCAACCAGTTCGACGATCCCTCGGTCGACACGCTGGAGGGTGAACTCAAGTGGTTCGCGGGATTGCTTGGCGCCGTTCGCGATTGCCAGGTCCAACGACGCCGTTTCACCGAAGCGTTACAGGACGTCCCCGACAAGTTGATCCTTGGTCCGGTCCAGTCGCGGATCCGCCAGGACCTGCAAGCCGTCGAATTTCCCGCGCGGACTCAGGTCAGCGAGGCGATGGAGTCCGAGCGTTATCTGACCGTCATGGCGACGCTGTGCCATTGGCGCCTGCAACCGCCCGTCGACCGCGACATTGCCGTGAGCGCGCTGAGAAACAAAACGCGACGCGCCGGGCGGAAGGCCGACCGGCGGCTGGCCGCGGCGCTTGAATCCGGAGACGACGCCGTGCTTCACCGCGCGCGTAAAGCCGCTAAGCGTGCCCGTTACGCCGCCGAGCTGTGCCGGCCGTTTGACAAGCGGATGAAGCGAACGGCCAAGCACTACAAGGAGATACAGAGCGTGCTCGGCGACCATCAGGACACGATGGTCGCCATCGAAACGCTTCGCCGGATGGCGGTGGCGGCCGGAACCACCGACGGCGAGAACGGTTTCACCTTCGGCATCCTGTACGCGCGTGAACAGCAGATCGCCCGCCAAAGCCGCGCTGCGGCAAGAAACATTTGAAACATCGACATCAGCCGACATCAGCCGCCGCGAGGTTCACTCGCGGCGGCTGAGTCGGTCTGCCTAGCGGGCGGCCTCCGGGCTGGTCGCCGGCTCACCGGACTCCTGGCTCCACGCGGTGTCCGTCGACAGCTGCTCGGTATCAGTGCTCTCGCGCTGCTGATTCCTGGTTTTCGGATCGATGCTGTCGGCACGATGCCACTGCTCGTCAAGCTGCTCACGCGACGTTGCCGCTTCGCTCTGGTGATTGGCCGCTCGCTCCTGCAATCGAGCGGCCTCGGCGGCCTTGGCCTCGGCTTCGGCCTGCGCGGCACGGGCTTTGGCGGCCGTCTCCTGAGCGAGGGCTTCACGCCGTTCCACCCTGGCGGTCTCTAATCTGGCCTGCTCCCGGATCTCCTCGGCCTGCCGCTGGCGGCGCCGCTTCGTCGCTCTAGCGGCCAAGATGACCAACCCGGCAATCAGCAGGATCGCTACTACTGCGGCGGCGACAATCCAGACGATAGTGCTGGTACTCATCATGAGCTCCAATTGGTGTATCCGTATTCCGTGGTTAGGTCCGAATCCCCGTATTTGACGGAAATAAAACAAGCTCGGAGGCGGCGCCGAGAAACGCGGGGCCAGAATGGCCCTATGTCAGTTGATCTCGCCGGATATTTCGATCGCGTCAACTACCGCGGCGGCACCGAGCCAACCCTGGAGGTGCTGCAGGGTCTGATGACCGCTCACACCGGGACCATTCCGTTCGAGAACCTGGATCCGCTGCTGGGCACACCTGTCTTCGACCTCAGCCCGGAAGCTCTGACCGACAAGCTGGTACGCCGGCGCCGCGGCGGCTACTGCTACGAACAGAACGGGTTGATGGGCTCCGTGCTGGCGGAACTCGGATTCGGGGTGCGGCGCCTGGCCGGCCGGGTGGTCTGGATGCGCGAGCCGGTTGCCCCGCCACCGGAACAGACCCACACCATGCTGGCGGTGACGTTTCCGGGCTCCGGCGGCGCCTACCTCGTCGACGTCGGGTTCGGGGGCCAGACCCTGACCTCACCCATTCGCCTCGAAACCGGCAGCGTCCAGCCGACGACGCACGAACCGTACCGCCTCGAAGACCGCGGTGACGGGCTGGTGCTGCAGGCGCTGGTCCGCGAGCACTGGCAGGACCTCTACGTGTTCACCACGCAGACCCAACCGCAGATCGACCTGCAAGTGGGATGTTGGTATGTCTCGACCCACCCGTCGTCGTTCTTTGTCACCAGCTTGATGACCGCGTTGATCACCGAGGACGCCCGGATCAACCTGGCCGGCCGCGACCTGGCAATCCATCGCCGGGACGGAACGGAGAAGATCGTTCTCGCCGACGCGGCCGCGGTCGTCGGCGCGCTGCGCGAGCGGTTCGGAATCAACATCGACGATGTCGGCCAGCGTGCTCTGGAGCTGCGGATCGGACAGATCCTCGGCGGCTAACAGCCGCCCAACGGGTGATCCATGTTCTACCGGCGCTGCAGCCAGGGGCCGATTCGGCGCAGGGCTTCTTCGATATCGCTGGTCGGTCCGGCGAACGACAGCCGGACGTACGAGTTACCGTGCGAGGTATCGAAATCGATGCCCGGCGTAATGGCTACACCCGTGTCCGCCAACAACTTTGAGCAGAACGCCATTGAGTCGGAGGTGAAGTCGGAGATGTCGGCATAAACGTAGAATGCACCGTCGGTGGGCGCCAGCCGGTCGATCCCGATATGTCGCAGGCCGTCGAGCAGAAGAGAGCGGTTGATCGTGTAGTGCCGCAGGTTGGTGTCGGCCTCGGCGACCGCTTCGGCGGTAAACGCCGACACCGCGGCAAACTGGGAGAGCACCGGTGGGCAGATGGTGAAGTTACCCGTCAAACAGTCCACCGCGCGCTGCAACTCGGTCGGCACCAGCAGCCAGCCCAGTCGCCAGCCCGTCATCGCATAGTACTTGGAAAAGCTGTTGACCACCACGGTGTTTCGTGAGGTCTGCCAGGCGCAGCTGGTAGGCGGCGCCGCGTCGTACACCAGGCCGTGGTACACCTCGTCACTGATCAGCCGCACCCCGGCGGCATCACACCACGACGCAATCGCGCCCAATTCCGCAGGGGGGATCACGGTTCCGGTGGGGTTGGCCGGGCTGGCGACGATCATGCCTTGTACCGGCGGATCGAGTTCGGCAAGCATTTTGGTGGTGGGTTGGAACCGGGTTGACGGTCCGCACTGCAGCTCCACGACTTCACACCCCAACGCGGACAGTATGTTTCGGTAACACGGGTAGCCGGGGCTGGCCATCGCTACCCGATCGCCCACGTCGAAGCACGCCAGAAAGGCGAGCAGGAAGCCACCGGAAGAACCCGTGGTGATTACCACCGCGTTGCGGTCGACGTCGATGCCGTGCTTGCGCCGATAGTCCATGGCGATCGCGTCCCGCAGCTCCGGAATGCCCAGTGCCACGGTGTAACCCAGCTGATTGAGATGAAGGGCGGACGCTGCAGCGGCGCGTACCGGCTCCGGCGCACCCGCGCTGGGCTGGCCCGCCGAGAGGTTCACCAGGTCACCGTGGCTGCGTTGACGCTCGGCGGCCGCCAACCACACGTCCATCACATGGAACGGCGGGATTCCGGCGCGCAGCGCCACACGGTCGTTCACGGGGCGGGCGCCACCGGGCAGACCTTTGCTTCCAGGCGGCGCAGCAGTTCTCGCGGCGTGTCGAGCAGTTGTGTACTGCCATGCGCGCGTTTGAAATACAGGTGCATGTCGTGCTCCCAGGTGATGGCGATGCCGCCGTGCAGCTGGATGCCCTCCGCGGCGACGGCGTTGAGCGCCTCGCAGGCGGCCAGCCGCGCCGTGGCGGCGTCGGTTGCGGAGGGCTGGATGCACGCATCGTTGACGACGGCGCGGGCGGCCGAGACCTTGACGTACAGATCGGCCATCCGGTGCTTGAGCGCCTGGAAGCTGCCGATCGGCCGGCCGAATTGCACCCGGCTCTTGGCGTATTCGACGGTGAGATCCAGGCAGCGTTCGGCGGCGCCGATCTGTTCGGCGGCCAGGAGTATGGCGGCGATGTCGGCCAGGCCCGGGTCGGTACCGATTGGCTTCGTCTGATCGGGTTGCACGCGGGCCAGCCTGCGGGTGGGGTCCATGGTGGCGACCGGCTCCGATTTGAAGCGGATCCAGCGGGTGAGCTCCCCCTCGGAGGCGGCGACGACAACGTCGGCGATATCCCCATTGACCACGTAATCGGGGTCGAGCACCAGCGCCCCGATTGAGCTGCCTGAGGCCAGTGCTTCCAGGCTCTCGGCGTCGGGTTCGGGTGCGGCCAGCAGAGCCAGCTCCGCCAGAGTGGTACCCAACAGCGGCGAAGGCACCAGAGCACGACCCAGCTCCAGCAAAACCGTTGCGGCGTCGGCTAGTTCGCCACCGGCGCCGCCCAGCTCCTCGGGAATCACCAGCGCGGCCGCGCCGACCTGCTCGCACAGCAGTTGCCATAGCGATTCGTCGTAGCCACGATCGGAGTCCATCGCCGCCCGCACTGCCACCGGGTTGGCGTGCTTGGTCACCAGGGCGGCGACGGTTTCGGCCAGCAACTGGCGTTCTGCACTCATTCCGGTCATAGTGCCTCCAGCACCCGCCGCCGATGCACCTCCGGCGTACCCCACGACGACCGTAATGCTTGCACGCGCAGCAGCAACAGGGACAGGTCGTGCTCCTGGGTGAACCCGATGGCGCCGTGGGTCTGCAGCGACGCCCGCGCGGCCAGCATTGCTGCCTCGGATGCGGCCGCCTTGGCGGCACTGATGTCCCGAGTGGGCGCGCTCGGGTAATCAGCCATAGCCACGGCCGCGCCGTAGACCAGGGGGCGGGCCAACTCGACCGCGATATGCACGTCGGCCAGCTTGTGCTTGATCGCCTGATACGAGCCGATCACCCGGCCGAACTGCGATCGCTGCTTGGCGTACTCGACCGCCCCGTCCAGCAGCGCCTGCGCCCCGCCGATGAGTTGCGCTGCGGTGGCCAATGCACCAAACGCGTAGGCGCGCTGAGTATCTGCCTGCCACGAGTCACCGGTCGCCGTTACGTCGTAGAGGCGGCGACTAGGGTCGACGGAGTTGTGGCACTCACCCACCGTAGCTTCGGTGACGATGCCGTCACCCACCAGCAGCACCAGCCCCGCGCTGTCCGCGTCGACCGCCCGCGGCACCTCCGGCGGCAGCGCGACGGTCGCGACAAGTTCACCGGAAGCCAGTCCCGCGCTGCGAGCTGCTTGATCGTCACTTGCGAGCAAAACCGGTGCCACGGCGATGGATTCGGTGACCGGACCCGGCACGCACCAGCGTCCCAGGCGTTCGAGCGCGACAACCAGATCGATCGGCTGTGCCGCTATGCCGTCGAATTTCTCCGGCACGGCCAGGGCGGTGACGCCGAGGTTGGCCAACTGCTCCCACACCTTGCGGCCCGGTGCGGTGTCGCCTTGCGACCACGCTCGGACCGCGCCGGGCAGGTCGGCCGCGGCCAGCGCGGCGTCGATGCTGGCCGCGAAGTCTCGCTGCTGTTCGTCGAGGGCAAATTCCATTAGCGCTTCTCCCGGGGCAGTCCCAGCAGACGTTCGGAGATGATGTTGCGCTGGATTTCGTTGGTGCCGGCATAGATTGGGCCGCCGAGGGCGAACAGCAGGCCCTCGGTCCACGGCCCGGCCAGTTCGCCGTCGGCGCCTCGGATGTCCAGTGCGGTCTGGTGCAACTCCACGTCCAGGTCGGACCAGAACACCTTGGTCACCGACGATTCCGCGCCCAGCTCGCCACCGGCGGCCAGCCGGGTCACAGTGCCGAACGTCTGCAACCGGTAGGCCTGTGCTTTGATCCAGCCGTCGGCGACCCGATCGGCGAACTCCGGGGGAGAGCCACTGTCCTGCCACAGCCGCACCAGCCGTTCGGCCGCCGCCAGGAACCGTGCCGGGCTGCGCAGTGACATGCCGCGCTCATTGCTCGACGTACTCATCGCGGCGCGCCAGCCGTCGTCCGGGCTGCCGATGACGTCCTCGTCGGGAACGAATACGTCGTCGAGAAAGATCTCACCGAAACCGGTGTCGCCGCCGAGTTGGACGATCGGCCGAACTGTGACGCCTTGGGCCTTCAGGTCGAACATGAAATACGTCAGCCCATTGTGTCGCTCGGCCGACGGGTCGGAGCGGAATAGCCCGAATCCCATGTCGGCGAACGGTGCCCGTGAGCTCCAGATCTTCTGTCCGTTGAGCAGCCAGCCGCCGTCCGTCTTGGTTGCGGTGGATCGCAGTGACGCCAAGTCGCTGCCGGATTCGGGCTCCGACCAAGCCTGCGCCCAGATCTGTTCGCCGCTGGCCATTTTCGGCAGGATGCGGTTCAGTTGTTCCTCGGTGCCGTGCGCGAAGAGTGTTGGAGCCAGCATCGAGGTGCCGTTGGCGCTGGCCCGGCCGGGCGCTCCCGCGCGAAAGTACTCCTCCTCGTACACCACCCAGTGCAGCAGCGGGGCATCGCGCCCACCGTACTTCTTCGGCCAGTTGATCACCGAGAGTCCCGCGTCGAACAGCACGCGGTCCCAAAGGCGGTGCTGGGCAAAGCCGTCCGCGTTGTCGTACGACTTTGTGGGTATCGACTCCTGGTTGGCGGCGAGGAACTCGCGCACCTCGGCCTGAAAGGCCAGGGTCTCGTCGTCGAATGCTAGGTCCATCTCTAGGCAAGCTCCCGCAGTTGAGGTTTGAGCACTTTGCCGCCGGCGTTGCGCGGTAGCTTCTCGACGAACCGGACCGATCGTGGCGTCTTGAAGTTCGCCAAATGCTCACGGGTGTAAGCGATCACCTTTTGCTCATCGAGGCCGGCGCCGGCGCGCGCCACCACGAAGGCCCGTCCCACCTCGCCCAGGCGCTCGTCGGGAACCCCGATCACCGCGGCGTCGGCCACGCCGTCCAGCCGGGCCAGCACCTGTTCGATTTCGGCGGGGTAGACATTGAACCCTCCGCAGATGTACATGTCCTTGAGTCGGTCGGTGATGCGCAGGTTGCCGGTGTCGTCGACGGTGCCGATGTCGCCGGTGTGCAGCCAGCCGTCGGCGTCGATCGCGGCGGCGGTGGCCTCCGGGTCGTCGAGGTAACCCAGCATGACATTCGGCCCGCGCAGCAGGACTTCACCTGTGTCGGAACGACTTTCAGCGTCGATGCGCAACTCGAAGTCGGCGAAGGGGCGCCCGCAGGTGGTCGCGACGGTCACCGCGTCGTCCTCGGGACGGCACATGGTTCCCATGCCGTTGGCCTCGGTCAGGCCGTAGGCGGTCAACACGATGTCGATGTCGAGTTCGGATTGCATGCGTTCCACCAGCACCACGGGGACGGTGGCCGCCCCGGTCACCGCGAACCGTAGCGAGCTCAGGTCGTAGTCGGCGCGCGCGGGGTGGTCGAGCAGCACCTGATAGATCGTCGGAGGTCCGGGCAGCACGGTGATCCGGTGCTGTTCGATGGCCTGCAGCGTGCGCAGCGGGTCGAACGTGAGATGCGGGATCAGGGTCGCGCCGGTTTGAATGCAGGCGAGGATGCCGGCCTTGTAGCCGAAGTTATGGAAGAACGGGTTGATGCACAGGTAGCGGTCGTCGCTGGTGATTTTTCCGTTGGCCGCCCACGACGCGGAGCCGCCCAGCGATTGCCGATGCGCGCACAGTACGCCTTTGCTGCGACCGGTGGTGCCTGAGGTGAACAGGATGTCGCTGACGTCGTCGGGCGTGACGGCCGAGGCGCGGTGTTGGACCTCGGCGATGTCTTGCGGGTCGGAGCCGCCCGCGATGAAGTCGTCCCAGGTTCCGTCGTCCGCCTCGATCGGGATGCGCACGATGTGCCGCAACGCGGGCAGGGCAGCACGATCCAGGCTGGCGGTGCGGTCGGCACCCAGGAATTGACCCGCCGTGAACAGCACCGGCGCGGCGGTGCGAGCCAGGATGTCGCTGGCTTCGGCCGCGGTGTAACGGGTGTTCAGCGGGACCATCGCGGCGCCGGCGTGGTGGATCGCCAGGCAGGCCACCACCCAGTGCCAGGTGTTCGGCGACCAGATCGCCACCCGGTCTCCGGGCGCGACGCCCAGCCCGATCAGCGCCGAGGCGGCCCGATGTACCTCGTCACGCAGGGTGGCCGCGGTGAATGAGCGGTCCTCGGTGATCAGCGCGTCATGGTCGGGGAGCTGACGCGCGAAACGATCCAGCGCCGCGGGAATGGTGCGGGGATCGCTGGCCATCGAGCCTCCTCTCCGCCGCCGCATCGTCGCCAGGGTACCAAACAAGTGCTTGGTAGGTTAGCGTCTAGGGCATGCAGGACGTCGAGGAGTTCCGGGCGGAGGTCCGCGACTGGCTCGCCGACAATCTGGTCGGCGAATTCGCTGCGCTCAAGGGTCTTGGCGGGCCGGGGCGCGAGCATGAGGCATTCGAAGAGCGTCGGGCATGGAACCAGCATCTGGCCGCCGCGGGTCTGACCTGCCTGGGCTGGCCGGCCGAGCATGGCGGCCGCGGGCTGTCGACCGCGCACCGGGTGGCCTTCTACGAGGAATACGCGCGAGCCGACGCGCCGGACAAGATCAACCACTTCGGCGAAGAGTTGCTGGGTCCGACACTGATCGCATTTGGAACGCCCGAGCAGCAACAGCGGTTCCTGCCACGGATCCTCGACGTGACCGAGTTGTGGTGCCAGGGGTATTCGGAGCCCGGCGCCGGAAGCGACCTGGCCAACGTCTCGACCACCGCCGAGCTCGACGGCGACCAATGGGTGATCAACGGTCAGAAGGTGTGGACATCGCTGGCGCATCTGTCGCAGTGGTGCTTTGTCGTCGCCCGCACCGAGAAGGGCTCCAAGCGTCATGCCGGCTTGTCGTACCTACTGGTGCCGCTTGACCAACCCGGTGTGGAAGTCCGCCCGATCGTGCAGATCACCGGCACTGCGGAGTTCAACGAGGTGTTCTTCGACGACGCTCGCACCGATGCTTCGTTGGTCGTCGGCCAGCCGGGTGACGGATGGCGGGTCGCGATGGGAACGCTGACGTTCGAACGCGGCGTCTCGACGCTGGGGCAGCAGATCGTCTATGCCCGTGAGCTTTCCAACCTGGCCGACGTCGCTGCGCGCAACGGTGCGGCTGACGACCCGGTTATTCGCGCGCGGCTGACCCGGGCGTGGACCGGGTTGCGGGCGATGCGCAGCTACGCCCTGGCGACCATGGACGTGGAGCAGCCCGGCCAGGACAACGTGTCAAAGTTGTTGTGGGCCAACTGGCATCGCGATCTGGGCGAGCTGGCGATGGACGTGATCGGGCGGCCGGGTGTGGTGTTGTCGGACGGTGAGTTTAACGAATGGCAGCGGCTGTTTCTGTTCAGCCGCGCCGACACCATCTACGGCGGTTCCAACGAGATCCAGCGCAATATCATCGCCGAGCGGGTGCTCGGATTACCCCGAGAGGCTAAGGGATGAGTCTGTCCGAGGTGCCGAAAGAGATTGCCGGACACGGACTTCTGGAAGGCAAGGTGGTGGTCGTGACGGCCGCCGCGGGCACCGGAATCGGCTCGGCGACCGCGCGGCGGGCGCTGGCCGAGGGCGCCGACGTCGTCGTCTCAGACCACCACGAACGGCGGCTGAGGGAGACCGCCGACGAACTGGCGGGGCTGGGCCTTGGACGGATCGAGAGCGTGGTGTGTGACGTGACGTCCACCGCACAGGTGGACGCGTTGATCTCGTCGGCCACCGCCCGGCTGGGCCGCATCGACGTGCTGGTCAACAACGCAGGGCTGGGCGGGCAGACCCCGGTGGCCGACATGACCGACGAGGAGTGGGATCGCGTCCTGGACGTAACACTGACGTCGGTGTTCCGGGCCACGCGGGCGGTGCTGCGGTACTTCCGTGAGGCGCGCCACGGTGGGGTGATCGTCAACAACGCCAGCGTGCTGGGCTGGCGGGCGCAGCACTCGCAGTCCCACTATGCGGCCGCCAAGGCCGGCGTGATGGCGCTAACCCGTTGCAGCGCAATCGAAGCCGCAGAGTATGGCGTGCGCATCAACGCGGTGTCGCCGAGCATCGCGCGGCACAAGTTCCTGGAGAAGACGTCGTCGTCCGAGCTGCTCGACCGGCTGTCGGCCGGTGAGGCATTCGGGCGCGCCGCCGAGCCCTGGGAGGTCGCGGCCACCATTGCGTTTCTGGCCAGCGACTACTCGAGTTACCTGACCGGAGAGGTGATTTCGGTTTCCAGCCAGCACCCGTGATGCGTGTGTTACAGGTGAGCGAGGCCGAAGAGGCCCGAGATAAAGGTGCCGGTATTGAACAAGCCCGAGTTGGCACCGATTTGGCCAGGAATGGTAATGAGAGGGTTCAGGGACCCGGTGTTGAAGAAGCCTGAGTTGCCGCCATTCAACAACGAGGTGTTGCTGCTGATGTTTACGGTGTTGCCAATGCCTGAGGTGTAGCCGTCCAGTGCCCTGGCCTGTGACCCGTTGGAGTTTTCATTCGTGCCTCCAGTACCGCCCGGCCGGCTTTTAGCCGTTTCGCAAACGCGATAGCACGGGTTCGAAAAGGGTGTTCGCTCACAGTGCGCCGAGGCTGAAGATGCCCGACAAATCGCTGCCCATGTTGAAAAACCCCGAGGTCGACCCGCTGTAAGTGGCACCCGGAAGGCCGAAGTCCGGGAGGCTGAGCGCGAGGCCGGTGTTTCCTATGCCGGAGCCGTAACCGTTAATGTAATTGCCAGCGGTGAAGGTGTTGAAGAAGCCGGAGACAGACACGTTTTCTGCGCCGCCGGAGGCCCTATTGCCAACGCCCGAGATGCCATTGTTAACCTGGCCGCCGCTGGCCGTGTTCCCGAAGCCCGAGACATAGGTGCCGGTGTTGTCGTAGCCCGAGTTGGTCGCGCCGCTGTTGGTGGTGTTGCCGAAGCCCGTATTGGCGTTGCCAGAGTTCCAGAAACCGGTATTGGCTACGCCCGAGTTCCCGTTGCCCGTATTGGCGTCACTGGAGTTCCAGAAGCCGGTGTTGGCGCTGCCTGCGTTGAAGAAGCCGGTGTTGTCGGCGCCCGCATCCCCAAATCCGGTGTTACCGCTCCCGCCATTCCCGAAGCCAGTGTTTCCACCGGCCGCGTTCCCGATGCCCGTGTTTCCAACACCCGAGTTACCCAGCCCAAAGTTGTT
>NZ_JAFBAR010000057.1 GCF_019247635.1 Mycobacterium sp. | reverse complement strand
AACGGGCGAAAGTGCCAAGCCGGCAGGTGATTTCGGTTTCGACGACATCGCCGCGACGCTGGCCACGGCCGTCTCCGCGCTGCCGTCAGCGACCGGTATCGACGCACCCGTCGTGGCCGTCGCGCATTCGCTGGGGGCATATCTGGCGATCACTCAGCAAGCCCTGTACCACGGTTACACCGCGATGGCGCTCCTCGGCTGCACCAATCAGCACGTCGCACCGTTGAATCTGGACCAGGCGTTCATCGCGCGTGCCGCAACCGCGGAGGGCCGCAGTGAGCTTGTCCGGGAGATCCTCGCCGCGCTGCCGCGGGACTATTTCGAGGGTCCACGCGAATACCTGCAGAGCTGGTTTCACCTGCCCGATGTTCCCGCCGCCGTCGTCGAAGCCGACTCCGCCACAACGCAATCGGTGGTGCCGCGCGTGTTCGGCACCGCGATGATTCCCGGCATCGTCGCCGACTACGCGGCGCAAATCGACATCCCCGTGCTTGTCGGCTACGGCGAGGTCGACGTCTCACCGGATCCACGCGCCGAGGCGGCCCTGTATAGCAAGAGCCCCGACGTCACCACGGTCATCCTGGCCGACAGCGCACACTGCCACAACATGGCGTCGAGCCGGCGTCGGCTGTGGCGGCGACTGCTCGATTGGACGGCGGGCGTGACCCGTGTTCACACCTGTGTTCGCGACTGATCCCGCCGGTCACATAGGCCTCAGCTCCGGAGGCGGGGCTGCGGCCGTGCGCGCGGCCATCCGGGGTCTGCGGGCGTAACGCCACTGCGAAAAATCGGCTCGAGAATCGCCGTGCCGTTACGCTGGCGAGCTGTCCCCCGCACGTGTTGGGCTGCACCGCAACAGTATTGGATCAGCTGGTGGTCACGGGGCACGCACCACGCGGCGACCCGCCGTTAGCCGGTGACGGTCATCTGGTCGTCGCTGCTGGCCCACGACCGGATGAAAACAGCCATCGGAACCTTTTCGTCGCTGCCGGTCTCGCTGCCGCTGTCGTTGAGGTGTACGACGCCGGCGGCGGTGTCGACACCGGTCACCACCACCGAGTGGTTGGCGTCGGGCTGGCCGTCTGAGGTCTTGTCAACCACGGGTTGGCCCCAGAGGAGTTCGGCGTTGACGCCGGCGATCACCTTGCGGCTGCCGGCCAGGTCCTGCTCCAGCGTCTCCATGGTTACGTGGTCGATGCTCACGGCGTGGATGCCGTAGTGCGCGAGCAGCGTCGGCCCGTCTTCGAACGAGGTGCCTTGATCGCGCTTGCGTTGTCCCGGCTTGTAGACCGGTCCGGAATGCACGGTGCTCGGCGTTGTCCTGGCCACTTCAACGATCTCGTGTTCGGTGGGCTCGTTCCCGGTCAGTTCGCCCACCACGTCGGCGACCGCCATGGGAATGCAGTCGTCGTCCAATTCCTGGTAGCGCCAGAAGGGGGCGGCGGCGGCGGGGTCGCCGTAGAGGGTTGCGGGGGCCGCCAGGGCCGGTGCAGTTCCCAATCCGGCCAGTCCCAGTGCGGCCATCATCGCAACGCTGGCGATCCGGGTCGCGGTCGTAATGCCGATGCCGATCATGCCGTGTCTTTCTCGTGCCCCTAATAGAGTGCAAAGCCGGGTGCTAAGCGTCCGCTGGGTAGTCGCTATGGATTATCTATGAGTAGCGGCAGGAGCCGCGGCGAATCAGCGATTCGAAATCGACTTTTGCCGGCGCGTCCGTAACGTAGTGGCGTGACGAAGAATATCGAACTCAGTCTCGCCCGTTATTCGCCGGCCGTGCTGAGCCTGTTCCGGTTGGTCTACGGCCTGCTGTTCGCCGGGTACGGATCGATCAGTCTCTTCGGCTGGCCGATCGCATCGGCGCACCCCGTCAAGGTCGGGGCGTGGCCGGGCTGGTATGCGGGCGTGATCGAGCTAGTCGCGGGTCTGCTGATCGGGGCGGGATTGTTCACTCGCGCCGCGGCGTTCGTTGCCTCCGGAGAGATGGCGGTCGCGTACTTCTGGGTGCATCAACCGCGTGCGCTCTGGCCGATCGGCGATCCACCCGGGGGCAATGGCGGAACCCCGGCGATACTCTTCTGTTTCGGCTTTTTCCTGCTTGTTTTCGTCGGCGCCGGAAGCTACTCGATCGACGCCGTGCGGCAAACGAAGAAGGCGCGGGGTCCGGGTCGGCCCGTCGGCGGCGTGCCTATACTTCGGATCCATCGGCGCTGACGAGCCCTAGCAGCCAGGAGAAGCCGTCCCGCCCGAGGCGCGGACCCTCAGGAGGTCGACGATGACCGCACGGTGTGACGGGATGGTGGCTCTGGTGACCGGGAGCAGCCGCGGACTGGGCAAGGCGATCGCCGCGCGGCTCGCGGCCAGCGGTGCCACGGTGGCGCTGACCGCCCGCACGATGGAGCCCGATCCGAAATACCAGGGGTCGCTGAGCCAGGCCCGCGACGAGATCCTGGCCAGGGGCGGTCGCGCCGTCGCGATCCAGGCCGACCTATCGAAAACCGAAGAGCGCGAACGACTTTTCGCCGACGTCGTCGGCTCCGTCGGCGCCCCGGACATCCTGGTCAACAACGCGGCCGTTACCTTCCTGCGACCTCTGGACGGCTTCCCCGAGCGCCGGGTGCGGCTGATGATGGAGATGCATTTGTTCGGGCCGCTGCACCTGGCTCAGCTCGCGATTCCCGCGATGCGCGACCGTGGCCGGGGCTGGATTCTGAACGTGACCTCGGTGGGCGGCGACCTCCCGCCAGGGCCGCCATTCTCCGAATTCGATCGCACCGCGGGCTTCGGCGTATACGGCACCGTCAAGGCCGCGCTGAATCGGCTGACGAAAGGCCTTGCCGCCGAGCTTTACGACGACGGCATCGCCGTCAACGCCGCCGCACCGTCGAATCCGGTGGCGACCCCGGGGGCGGGCACCCTGGACCTGGCCAAGAGCGACACCGAGGACGTCGAATTGATCACCGAGACGGCTCTTCGGTTATGCACGGGTGATCCGAAGGTCCTGACCGGACGCATCGCGCACACCCAGCCCTTCCTGGCCGAGGTCGGCTGGTCGAAGCCGGTCGCCTAAATGGCCGAACTCGACCTCGCCGCGCTGCGACGGCGCCTTGCCCGCGCCGGTGTCGATGAGGTCGCCCCGATGGCCGGCGGTGCCTCCAGCCTCACGTTCAGCGGGGTGCGGGACGGCAGGGCAGTGGTGCTCAAGGTTGCCCCGCCGGGAGTCGAACCCGTGGCACATCGCGATATTCTGCGTCAGGCCCGCATCATGAAAGCGCTTGCCGCGACCCAGATTCCAGTCCCCGAGGTGGTGGTCGAGGATCGGGAGAGCCCGCCGCTGTTCGCGATGTACCGTGTCGAAGGCGACTGCCTAGAGCCGCTGTTCGACGGTTGCCCGCCGACCGCCGCCCTGGCCGAACTGGCCGAACGCTACCGCAATGCGTGCCGGACGATGGCGGCCCTGCACAGTCTGTCGCCGGACAGCCTCGGCCTGGGCGGTGAGCCGGTGGTGGATCCGGTCGCCGAGGTCCATCGGTGGTGTGCGACGCTGCAGACCGTCGATGGCGCCCTGGTGCCCGGCTGGCAGGGCGTGCGTGACGCCTTGTTGCACCACGCGCCAACAGCAATGGCGCCCAGTGTGGTGCATGGCGACTTCCGGCTTGGCAACCTGCTTGCCACCGGAGCGCGCATCAACGCGGTCATCGATTGGGAGATCTGGTCGGTGGGCGACCCGCGCATCGACGTGGGCTGGTTTTTGATCAACTCCGATCCGCAGACTTACCAACGTGTTTCGGCCCGCGTGGCGCCACCGCAGGAGGAACTGGCCGAGCTCTACCGGCAGGAGCTGGGCGCCAGGGGGGCTGACTTGGCCTGGTTCACCGCGCTCGCGTGCTTCAAGTCCGCGGCAACCTGGTCGCTGATCGTCAAGCACAACCGCCGAAGGCATTCTCCGCGTGAGGAACTGGAAGCCATGGTGCCCACCTTGCCAAGGCTGCTCACGCGGGCCCGGTCGATGCTGGACTAAGCCACAGATCGACCCGCTAACTGCGCGGGATGCCCGCCAGCTTGTCGGCGAACTTCGCCTCCGCGGCCGCCCGCAACCGCAGCAGGTGCTCGGACGGAAACAGGTCGGGCGCGGGTTTGCGGTCTTTGAGGAGCAAGCGCGCCAACGTCACCTTGTGCACTTCGGTCGGACCGTCGGCCAACCCCAGCACGAACGATTCCACCAGGTACTGCACGAACGGCATCTCGTGCGTGGTACCCAGCGAGCCATGCAGCTGAAGGGCCCGCGACGACACGTCGTGCAGCACCTTCTGCATCATCGCCTTCACCGCGGAGATATCGGCCCGCACCGCCTGGTAATCGTTGAATTGGTCTATCTTCCAGGCGGTTTGAAGCGTCAGCAGGCGGAAGGCCTCGATTTCCATCCAGGAGTCGGCCACCATTTCCTGGACCAGTTGCTTGCTGGCCAGGATCTCGCCCTGGGTGTAGCGCGATACCGCGCGCTCACAGAGCATGTCGAAGATCCGCCGGACCAGACCCACCGTGCGCATGGCGTGGTGGATGCGCCCACCGCCCAGCCGGGTCTGGGCGACGGCGAAGGCTCCGCCGCGCGGCCCCAGCATGTGATCGGCCGGCACCCGCACGTTCTCGTAGCGGACGTACCCCTCGCGTCCGCCGCCCACCGGCTGATACCCCAGTCCGACATCGCGCAGCACGTGGATGCCCGGGGTGTCGCCCGGGACTACGAACATCGAGTAGCGCTGATACGGTGGGGCCTCGGGGTCCGTCATCGCCATCACGATGATGAACGACGCTATCGAGGCAAACGAGGAAAACCACTTCTCCCCGTTGATGATCCAGTGGTCGCCGTCGGATACCGCGTTGGTGCGGAACACTTTCGGATCGGCGCCGCCCTGCGGCTCGGTCATCGAGAAGCAGGACACGATGCGGTTGTCCAGCAGCGGCTCGAGGTAGCGCGCTTTGAGCTCGGGCGTGCCGTAGTGTGCCAGAATCTCGCTGTTGCCGGAATCCGGTGCCTGCGAGCCGAAGACGATCGGTGCACACTCCGAACGCCCCAGGATCTCGTTGAGCAACGCCAGCTTCACCTGGCCATAGCCCGGCCCACCCAGGTGCGGTCCGAGATGGGTGGCCCACAGTCCGCGTTCTTTCACGATCTGCTGCAGCGGCGGGATCAGCGCCTGCCGCACCGGATCTTTGAGATCGTGGGATTCCTTGACAATCAGATCGAGCGGCTCGCACTCGGTGCGAACGAAGTCCTCGACCCACTCGAGCTGTTCGGCCCACTGCGAGTCGGTGGAGAAGTCCCACGTCATCCGGACGTCTCCTTTCGGGCTTCGCGGAGTGTTGCGGCCTCATCGGTCGCGTGCGTGAGCACCTGGTTGCGGTTCTCCAGTTCCAGCGCCGCCGGCAGGCCGGCCGCATCGGTATTGACTTGCAGCGCACGCTTTGTCAGCTGCACGCCCAGCGGGGCGAGGTCGGCGATGAGCGCGGCCAACTCCAGCGCACGTTCGGTCAACCGCTCGGGGTCGACGAGGTCGCTGACCAGCCCGCGCCGGTCGGCTTCCTCGGCCGCCACCGTGCGCCCGCTGAGCATCCAGTCGGCCGCGACGGTGGAGCCGACGATGCGCGGCAGGTGATAGCTCATGCCCATCTCGGCACCCGAGAGCCCGAGCAGGATTGCGCCGTTGCCGAATGATGCTGCCGTAGAGCAGATCCTGATGTCGGCAGCCAGGCACAACGCGAATCCCGCGCCGACACAAGGGCCGTTGACCGCCGCGATGACGGGCTGCGGCAGGTCCCGGATGGCTACGGCCAGTGCGGCCATCCTTTCCTGGAACCCCATGCGGTCAAGAGCGGGCGCTTGCGCCTCGACCATGCTGGGTCCGAAGTCGCGCACGTCGATCCCGGAGCAGAAGCCGCGGCCCGTCCCGGTGAGGACGACGGCGCGCGCCGACCGGTCTGCGGCCAACTCGCCCAGGGCCGCGGCCAGTTCGGTCTGCATCGCCTCGTTGATGGCGTTGAGGCGGGTCGGGCGGTTCAGCCGCACCACAACGACGCCGTCACGTGGTCGTTGCAGTTCCAAAGTGTCCGACACCGTCACGTCCGCGCTGTCAGACGTGCAGGTCGGTGCTGGTGGTGAGGTGTTCCCAGGCCTCGATATCCTTCGCGCGCGAGTCCGCGACGTACCGGTACGCGAGCAGAGCATCGACGCCCAGTAGCAAGAACGCCGGCGGCTCGGTTGATTCGACGGCGGTGATGATGGCGGCGGCGGCCTTGGCCGGGTCACCGGGCTGAGTGCCGTCCATGGTGTCGTTCTCTTTGCGGCGCAACCCCGCGGTGGTCGCGTAGTCGTCGATGACGGTGGGTGACTGGACCAGCGAGCGGCCTGCGAAGTCGGTCCGGAACGCGCCCGGCTCGACGGTGATGACCGAGATGCCGAGCGGGACAAGCTCGCCACGCAGCGCCCCACTCATGCCCTCCACGGCCGCTTTGGCCGCGGAGTAGTAGCCGGACCCCGCCGGCGTCAGCTGGGCGCCGATCGACGAGATGTTCACGATGGCGCCGCAGCGATGTGCCCGCATGCTGGGCAGGACGGCCTTAATCATCGCGACAGCGCCGAAGAAGTGCGTCTCGAACAGGGCGCGGACCTGGGCGTCGTCGCCCTCCTCGACCGCGCCGCGGTAACCGTAACCGGCGTTGTTGACCAGGACATCGACGTACTCGAATCGGTCTTCGGCCTCCCGGACAGCGGCGGCGATCTGCTCGGGGTCGGTGACGTCGAGGGTGACGGCGAGCACGCGGTCGGGCGTGGCGTCGGCCAGGTCAGCGACCTTCGAAACATCGCGTGCGGTGACGACGGCGTTGTGGCCGGCGTCGATCACAGCTTCAGCCAGAGCGCGGCCAAGCCCGGTCGAGCAGCCGGTGATGAGCCAGGTGGACACGGGAAATCTCCTTCCAGCGTTACTCCTCCAGGGCGCGGCCCACGATCAACGGGTCCGGCTCTCCTACAACCTCATGGTCCTTGTCGGCATAGTCGGACTTGGCAAGAAGGTGGCGCATGGCGTTGATTCGGGCGCGTTTCTTGTCATTGCTCTTCACCACGATCCATGGAGCGCAGTCCGTATCTGTCTCGAGAAACATCTCCTCCTTCGCCGCGGTGTACTCGTCCCACTTGTTGACCGACTCTATGTCCATCGGCGAGAACTTCCACTGCCGCACCGGGTCCACGAGCCGGATGGCGAAGCGGGTGCGCTGCTCGGCAGGGGACACCGAGAACCACAGCTTGGTCAGGCTTATCCCGTCGTTGACCAGCATCTGCTCGAAAAGCGGTACCTGCCTCATGAATTCGGCATGTTCGTCGGGTGTGCAAAACCCCATCACCTTCTCGACGCCCGCACGGTTGTACCACGAGCGGTCGAATAATACGATCTCGCCGCCGGCCGGCAAGTGCGGCACGTAGCGCTGAAAGTACCACTGCGTCCTCTCGCGCTCGGACGGTTTCTCCAGTGCCACGACCCGCGCGCTGCGCGGATTGAGGTGCTCCATGAACCGGTGGATGGTTCCACCCTTGCCGGCCGCGTCGCGACCCTCGAAGAGGATCAGGTGCCGGGTGCCGGCGCGCCTGCCGTGAGTCTGCAGCTTCAGCAGCTCGACCTGCAGCTGCCGCTTCACCCGCTCGTAGTCGTCACGCGCCATCCGGTGGTCGTATGGATAGCGCTCACGCCACGTGTCGATCGGGTTGCCGTCACGATCCAGCAGGACCGGGTCGTCGTCGTCTTCGTCATTGACCGTGTATCCATGGTCGGGCATGGACAGGTCGTCAAGGTCTATCGCCGCCATGCTCCGACGCTATGTCCCGGCCCACGATCTACAGCAGCGCCGCCGCAATTTTGCAGATCGTTCTCGTGGCGTTCGTGTGGGCAGGGGGGACGACCGGCGTGCGTGCGAGGCACGCCCAGCAACGCGCGCACCTTGGGTTCCCCGGCGATGGCCGGCGATGGCCGGCGATGGCCGGCGAGGCCATCGTCGCGCGCCGCGTGTGGGCCTGGGCCACTTCGACACGCGGCTGACCTGGCCTCAGGTAACCCGTTGAGCGGCAGCGGCTTTCGCGTGATCATCCCATTGGCTCTGCACTTCGCGTTCCCCAGACGTGGCGACCAGGCCCGACGGGGCGAACCGCTTTGACGGCACCGGGTCGTCTTCGGTGAGTGGTCGACCGCGACCGCGAATCGCGTTGAGCGCAGCCATGATTCCGGCCACGACGACGATGAGGACCAACAGCGCGAAGATCACGGACAGGGTGCCCTGGATAGTGGTGTTCCTGATGACGTCGTCGAGCTGCTGGGCGTTTTTGGCCGAACCGAATGTCGTCTTGCCCGCGTTCTTGGCCGCCAGATACTGGGAATGTTGCGACCAGTAACCGATCGCGGGATCCCCGGAGAAGATCTTCTGCCAGGACGCGGTCAGCGTCACCGTCAGGTCCCACAGCAGCGGGACGCCGGGAATCCAGGACCACTTCAGCAGGCCCTTCTTGATGACGACCACGGTGATGACGGTCAACGCGATAGCCGCGAGCAACTGGTTGGCGATGCCGAACAGCGGAAAGAGCGTGTTGATGCCGCCCAGCGGATCGGTCACACCCATCAGCAGGATGCTGCCCCACGCCGCGGCCACGAGCAGGCTGCAGACCCACACGCCCGGGCGCCAGCTCGGGTTGCGCAGCTTGGCCAGCGGGCCGCCGAGATTGCCCAGCGCGTCGGAGAGCATGAAACGCGCGACCCGGGTACCCGCGTCGACGGCGGTCAGAATGAACAGCGCCTCGAACATGATCGCGAAGTGGTACCAGAACGCCCGCAGACCCGCGCCGCCGAACACGCGCTGCAGAACTTCGGACATTCCGACCGCCAGCGTCGGGGCTCCCCCGGTGCGCGACACGATCGACTTTTCGCCGACATTGGCGGCGGCCTGGCCCAGCCGGGCCGCGGTTTCCGGCGGCCCCGACAGACCGAGCCGGTTGACGTAGTCGGCGGCGGTGGCCGCCGTGCCGCCGGTTTGCGCGCTCGGCGCGTTGAGGGCAAAGTACAGGTGCTGGTCCAGGATGCACGCGCTGATCAGCGCCATCACCGCCACGAACGACTCGGTCAGCATGCCGCCGTAGCCGATCAACCGCATCTGGCTCTCCTTCTCCAGCATCTTGGGCGTCGTCCCGGACGAGATCAGCGCGTGGAATCCGGACAGCGCACCACACGCGATGGTGATGAACAGGAAGGGGAACAGTGAACCGGCGAACACCGGCCCGTCGCCGCTGGACGCGAAGCGCGAGATCGCGGGGGCCTGCATGACCGGACGCGCTATGCAGATGCCGAGCGCCAGCAAGGCGATGGCGCCCACCTTCATGAACGTCGAGAGGTAGTCGCGCGGCGCGAGAAGCAGCCACACCGGCAGCACCGACGCAACGAAGCCGTAGCCGATGATCAACCATGACACCGCCACCGGTGACAGGTTCAACCACGATGTGCCCCAGGAGGTTTCGCCAACCCAGTCACCGGAGGCCACCGCGAGCAGCAGCAGCACGAAGCCGATTATCGACACTTCTGTCACCCGACCGGGCCGCAGGAACCGCAGGTAGCAACCCATGAAGAGGGCGATGGGGATGGTCATGGCGATGGAGAACACGCCCCACGGGCTCTGCGACAGTCCCCGCACGACCACCAGCGCGAGCACCGCGATGATGATCACCATGATGACGAACGCCCCAACCAGGGCGGCGGCCCCACCCGTGGCACCGAGTTCGTCGCGGGCCATCTGGCCCAGGGAACGGCCTCGGCGCCGGGTGGAGATCCACAACACGAGGTAGTCCTGCACCGCGCCGGCGAACACCGCACCGATGATGATCCAGATGCTGCAGGGCAGGTAGCCCATCTGGGTGGCCAGCACCGGCCCGACGAGCGGCCCCGCACCGGCGATGGCGGCGAAGTGATGGCCGAACACCACCCGCCGGTCGGTCGGCACGTAGTCGGCCCCGTCGTCCAGAACCTCCGCCGGCGTGGCGTGATCGTCGCGCGGCCGGACGATCTTCATCTCGATCAAGCGGGCGTAGAACCGGAAGCCGATGACGTACGTGCAGATCGCCGCGACCACGAACCACACCGCGTTCACCGTCTCGCCGCGAGCGAACGCGACGATGGCCCACGCGATGGCACCGATTACGGCGATGATCCCGAAGAAGATCTTGTGCCGGGCGGTGAGGGGGGAGCGGTCGATGATCGCGACGGGCGGCAGGTCGACATCGGTACGGATGTAGCTGACATGCTCGGTCACGTGACAAACCCTACGACGAGTCCCGGCCGCTTAGTACAGCGCGCGGACGGCGTCGATCGTGTCGGCGTCGGCAGGGCCTTTGTCGTCGCGATAGCGCAGTACCCGGGCGAACCGCAGCGCCACTCCGCCCGGGTAGCGCGGTGACTTCTGCACCCCGTCCAACGCGATCTCGACCACCTGCTCGGGGCGCACCCGCACGACGTACCCGTCGGTCGGCCCGACCGCCAGCTCGCTGAACCGTGCCGTTTGCCAGTCCAGCATGGCGTCGGTCATGCCTTTGAAAGTCTTTCCCACCATGATGAATTCGCCGGTGGCCGGATCGCGTGCGCCCAGGTGGATATTGGAGAGTTTGCCGCGCCGGCGCCCCGAACCCCACTCCGCGGCGAGCACCACCAGATCCAGGGTGTGCACCGGCTTGACTTTGAGCCAGCCCGCCCCGCGCCGGCCCGCCTGATACGGGGCGGACGGCGACTTGGCCATCACCCCTTCGTGCCCGGCGGCCAGCGTCGCGTCCAGGAACGCCTCCGCCGCCGTCGCGTCGGAGGTGATCAACCGGTCCACCCGCTGCCGGGCGGGCACCACGGCGTCGAGCGCGGCCAGGCGGTCGGTGGTCGGGGCGTCGAGCAGGTCGACACCGTCGCGGTGCAGGATGTCGAAGAAGAACACCGAAAGGGGTTGTGCCACTTGGGCCGCAGCGATATCGACCGACCGGCCGAACCGTGCGGCGGTGACCTGGAAGCGGTGCGGGCGGTTGTCCTCGCGCAGCGCTATCGCCTCCCCGTCGGCAACGAGCTCGTCGACCGGTAGCGCCAGCGTTGCCGCCACCACCTCGGGCAACCGGGCCGTCACGTCGTCAAGACTTCGGGTGTAGACCGTGACCTCGGCACCGCTGCGGTGGATCTGCACCCGCGCGCCGTCCAGCTTGGCTTCGAAAATGGTTGTGCCACTGTGGCGTTCGAGCGCATCGGTCACGCTGGCCGCCGTCTGCGCCAGCATCGGGCCCACCGGCCGGCCCACCCGCAGGGTGAACGAGTCCAGCACCGCGGCGCCCCCTCCGCTCAGCGCCGCCGCGGCCACCGCCGCCAGGTCTCCGCCCAGCATCGCGGCGCGCTGTACGGCGGCGGCGGAGATCTGTGCGGCCCTGGCGACGGCGTCGGCCATGATGCCGACCAGCGCGCCCTGGCGCAGCTCACCGCCGAGCAGCCGCAGCAGAAAGGTCTGCTCGGTTTCGGTGGCGGCGGCAAATAAACCGGCGACGAGTTCGGCCCGCCGCGCCTGTGTGCCCTTGCCGGATACCGCACCGATCTCGGTGAAGGTGGTGTCGACGTCGACGACGGTCAGGGTGGGACGCGGCGCGGGCGGCGGGTGAGATCGCAACGACGCCCAGCCGACGCCGATGTGGCGCTGCGGGAGCTCACCGGAGAGCCACGACACGACGATGGCGACGACCTTGCCGTCGCCGGCGGCACCCTGCAGGAGTTCGGCGATCCGCTCGACCTTGGTCAGCCGCGACGAGGTGCCGCCCACGTTGAGTGAGGTGCTTGCGACGTCGAAGAGGAGCACGCAGCTCAGCTTGGCATGGCTCGCCGACAAGCCGTCGAGGCGGACACGCTAGCGTGCCTAGATAACGTTACAAATCGCATGGATTCTGACAAGCCAAAAAGGGAGGTCCGGATGGAGATCAACGGGAAGAAGGTCGTCGTCATCGGCGGCGCGTCGGGCATGGGTCGTGCGTCGGCCGAGCTGCTGGCGTCACGCGGCGCGCAGGTCGCGGTGCTCGATCGCGAGGGTTCCGACGGCAAGGAGGTCGCCGAGGGCTTGAGCGGAGGCGGCACGTTCTACCCCGTCGACGTCACCGACTTCGCCGGCACCGAGGAAACGTTGCAGGCCGCGGTCGACCAGCTGGGTGGCCTGCACGTCATCGTGACCACGGCGGGCGGCGGTATCGCCAAGCGCACAATGACCAAGACCGGTCCACACGATCTCGAATCCTTTCAGTCCGTGATCGATCTCAACCTCATCGCCAGCTTCAATATCAGCCGACTGGCCGCGGCGCACATGAGCAAGAACGAGCCCGAAGACGAGGAGCGCGGCGTCATCATCAACACCGCGTCCATCGCGGCCTTCGAGGGCCAGATCGGCCAGGTCGCCTACACCGCCGCCAAGGCGGGGATCGCCGGCATGTGTTTGACCATGGCGCGTGACCTGGGCTCGCTCGGCATTCGGGTGTTGGCCATCGCCCCGAGCCTGTTCGCCACGGGATTGACCAAGGGCATTCCCGACGAGTTCGCGTCGGCACTGACCAAGGACGCGGCCTTCCCCAAGCGCCTCGGCCGGCCCGAAGAATACGCCAAGCTGGTGGCGGCCATCGTCGACAACCCGATGCTCAACGGCCAATGCCTGCGACTGGACGCCGGGCAGCGGTTCGCGCCCAAGTAGGCGCCAGGCGCCGGCCTTGGGCGATTAAGTACACTCTTTCCAACCGCCCCGACGACGATCCGGGCCTGGAATATGGCGCGAGAAGGAGCGGGGAACCGACCGAGCCCGAGGCGATGACGCGGGCCGGGTAGCGGCGCGAGGAGGGCCCTGCATGGGTATCGCATTGACCGACGACCACCGCGAACTCGGCGCGGTAGCCCGCGCGTTCCTCGCCTCGCAGAAGGCGCGCTCGGCGGCGAGATCAATGCTCGACGCGCCGGAGGAGGCGCGGCCCCCCTTCTGGCAGGGCATCGTCGAGCTCGGCTGGCTCGGCTTGCATATCGACGAAGAGCACGGTGGGTCCGGCTACGGGCTGCCCGAACTCGTGGTGGTGATCGAGGAACTCGGTCGGGCCGTGGCGCCGGGACCGTTCGTGCCGACAGTGATCGGCTCGGCGGTGATTGGCAAAGAGGGCACTGCCGAGCAGAAGGCGAGGCTGTTGCCCGGGCTGATCGACGGAACCGTCACCGCCGGTGTCGGCTTCGACGGCAGCGTGCAGGTCAAGGACGGTGTCGCAGACGGCGAGGCCGGAGTCGTGCTGGGCGCGGGATTGGCCGAGCTGTTGCTGATCGCAGCCGGCGACGACGTGCTGCTGCTGGAGCGCGATCGCTCGGGCCTATCGGTCGACGTGCCCGAAAACTTCGACCCGACCCGGCGCTCCGGCCGGGTCCGGCTGCACAACGTGAGTGTGACCGCCGACGACATCCTGGCGGGGGCACGGGACTCGGCGCTGGCGCGTGCGCGGGTGTTGCTGGCCGCCGAGGCAGTGGGCGGCGCGACTGACTGTGTGGAAGCGGCGGTCGACTATGCCAAGGTGCGTCAGCAATTCGGCCGCACCATCGCGACTTTCCAAGCGGTCAAGCATCATTGCGCGAACATGTTGGTTGCCGCCGAATCGGCGCTCGCCGCGGTGTGGGACGCGGCGCGGGCGGCAGCGGAGGACTCCTCGAAGGATGAAGCGCAGTTCCGCCTCGTCGCCGCGGTGGCGGCGGCGTTGGCATTCCCCGCCTACGCGCGCAACGCGGAACTCAACGTTCAGGTGCACGGCGGCATCGGCTACACCTGGGAGCACGATGCGCACCTGCATCTACGTCGCGCGCTGGTGTCCGGGGCGCTGTTCGGTGGTGACGCGCCCGCCCGGGACGTCTTCGATCGCACCGCCGCCGGTGCCGTCCGGGAGAACAGCCTGGACCTGCCGCCCGAGGCCGAGGAACTACGCACCCAAATTCGTGCCGACGCAGCCCGATTGGCGGCCCTGGACAAGCACGCGCAGCGTGACACCCTGATCGAAACGGGTTACGTGATGCCCCACTGGCCCAAGCCATGGGGTCGGGCCGCCGATGCGGTCGAACAGTTGGTCATCGAGGAGGAGTTTCGCGCCGCGGGCATCAAGCGCCCCGACTACGGGATCACCGGCTGGGTGATTCTGACCCTGATCCAGCACGGAACCCCTTGGCAGATCGAAAGATTCGTAGAGAAGGCGTTGCGCAAAGACGAGATCTGGTGCCAACTGTTCTCCGAACCCGACGCCGGATCGGATGCGGCGTCGGTGAAGACCCGCGCCACCCGGGTGGACGGTGGTTGGAAGATCAACGGGCAGAAGGTGTGGACCAGCGGCGCGCAGTACTGCGCCCGGGGCCTGGCCACCGTGCGCACGGACCCCGATGCGCCCAAGCACGCGGGCATCACCACCGTGATTGTCGACATGAAGGCTCCCGAGGTCGAGGTGCGCCCGCTGCGCCAGATGACCGGCGGCTCGGAGTTCAACGAGGTGTTCTTCAACGACTTGTTCGTCCCGGACGAGGACGTCGTCGGGGCACCCAACTCCGGATGGACGGTCGCGCGGGCGACCCTAGGCAACGAGCGCGTCAGCATCGGTGGCAGCGGCTCGTTCTACGAGGCTCTGGCGCCGGAACTGGTGAAGCTGACCCAGAGCTCAGACCGGTTGGCGGGCACGGCAATTCGAGTGGGGTTCTATCTGGCCGAGGAAAACGCGCTGCGGCTGCTCAACCTGCGGCGCGCCGCCCGCAGCGTCGAAGGTGCGGGTCCGGGTCCGGAAGGCAACGTCACCAAACTCAAGCTGGCCGACCACATGGTGGAGGGGGCAGCGATCATGGCGGCGCTGCAGGGCCCCGAAGTCGCGCTGCTCGACGGCCCGGGCGCGGTGTCCGGCCGGCTGGTGATGGGCGCCCGCGGTATGGCGATCGCGGGCGGCACCTCGGAAGTGACCCGCAACCAGATCGCCGAGCGGATTCTCGGCATGCCGCGCGACCCGCTGATCAACTAGCCGGCCACGGCCACGGCCACGGCCACGGCGAGCAGACGCAAAAGCACCCACACGCCCGGCGTGTCGGGTGCTTTTGCGTCTGCTCGCGCTACCTCAGGCGGGGCGGGGGACCTTTGCCATCCGCGATTGGCCGAGCCAGCTCGGCACCGCCCGGCGAACATCTGCGGCTCCGTCGATGGACACGGTGCCGTTGAGCATGGCGCGCGACCACGACACGTCGCCGCGCCAAAGCTGGGTCAGGGCGAGCAGGCTGGACTCCACCGTCGCGGCCACCTCGTAGCCGGGGTCGAAGTCGCAAAGGTCGACCTCGCCTTCCGACACCATCAGCCACCAGTGGGGGGCCTTGGGGCTGACTCCGGTCAAGCGGAACGCGACCACGGTGCGCGCCCGTGGCCAGTCGTCGACGCGCACCGTGCGCCGAATATCCCACATCAGCAGGTGCGGATCCAGATCCTCGTCGCCGATCTCGGGGATCCAGCGGACGCCCCACTGCCCCAGCGCCTCAACCACCGTCGCGAGCTCTTGACCGCATGGCGTCAGCGAATACGAGGTGCGGCCGTTGACATCACTGCGTTCGACGACACCGGCCCGCGTCAACGACTTCAACCGCTTGGACAGCAGCGCGGGCGACATCTTCGGCACACCGCGTCTCAGGTCGTTGAAATGAGTGCTGCCGTCGAGCAATTCGCGCACGACCAGCAGCGTCCACCGTTCGTCGAGCAACTCCATGGCCTTGGCGACCGGGCAGAACTGACTGTATGTCGACATCGTTGACGCACCTCCACGTCTTTAGTAGACGCCGCGGCGGCCGAGTTGACTAGTACAGATCTTGTACCGACCCAGGTTCAGATCTGGCACTGGAAGCGGTTCATCGAGTCACCGGACCATGGTTGCGACCGCCCGCACTCAGAAAGGTGTAACGACAATGACCGCAGCGGCAGTGGACCTGGGATTCGAAAGCAAACATCGCGCGCTGTGGGCGCTGGGTGACTATGCCACCGTGGCCGCCGAAGTAGTGGCACCGCTGGGTCCGGAGTTGGTGCAGGCCAGCGGGATCCGCGCCGGTGACCGCGTGCTCGACGTCGCGGCCGGGGCCGGCAACGTCGCGATTCCGGCGGCGCTGGCCGGTGCCGACGTGATTGCCACCGACCTGTGTCCCGACCTGCTGGAGCGTGGCCGGGCCATCGCCCAGGACCGCGGTGCCAGGCTGCGCTGGCAGGAGGCCAATGCCGAAGCGCTGCCATTCGACCGTGACGAGTTCGACGCGGTGCTGTCCTGCGTTGGCGTGATGTTCGCGCCGCACCACCAGCGTTCCGCCGACGAGTTGGTTCGGGTGTGCCGGCCGGGTGGGACGATCGGCCTGATCAGTTGGACGCCAGCAGGTTTCATCGGCCAAATGTTTGCGACGATGCGGCCGTTTGTGGCGGCGCCGCCGCCCGGTGTGCAGCCGGCGCCGCTGTGGGGTGACGCTGACCATGTGCACGGGCTCCTCGGCGACCGAGTCACCGACTTCACCTCGCAACGTGCCACGCTGCCGGTGGAGCGGTTTGCCGACGGCGCGGCTTTCCGCGACTTCTTCAAGGCGAATTACGGCCCGGTGATCGCCGCCTATCGGGGAATCGACGCCGACCCGGATCGGGTGGCCGCGCTGGACTCACAGTTGGCCGGGCTGGCCGATCGATGCTTGGCCGGGTCGACGACCATGGAGTGGGAATACATACTGGTCACCGCCCGAAAGCGATGAGGACCCAGCCCTCGCCTGGGCCGTCAGGCGGGCGCGAACAACGGCGCGCCTCCTGCGCCGCGCTCTGACCGGGCCTGCACAGGCATTCCGCAGCGCACCGAATCCGGTTCGCAGTCAACGATATTGGCGGCGATTCGCAACCCGCTCTGCTCCACCAACTCGACGATGGCGATCACATAGGGAGTCGGTATCTCGGGGTTGAAAGCGTGGTGGTTGACCGTGTAAGTGAACACCGCGCCGCGTCCGGACACCGGCTGCGCCACCAGCGGAGCCCCGCAGTCCCGGCACTCGCCGGCGGCGGGATGCACCCAGCGTGCGCACTCGTCGCAGTGCTCGATGAGCACCTGGTTGGGAGAGGCGGGAGAGGAAGATGCGGCCCCGGCTGACACGGCCAATACAGTACACTCAATTGGTTTGCAGGATGCAGCGGGTTGGATCTCACGGACGGGTGCAGATGAGCTACTTCGAGAAGGACGCCGTCATATCCGGCGTCGGCATCTCGCGGATCGGCCGTCGCACCGGCATCCCCGGGTTGCACCTCACCATGGAGGCGGTCCGCGCCGCCATCGACGATGCCGGGCTCACCGCCACCGACATCGACGGCATCGCGACACTGGGTGACACACCGGCCGGCGAGGTCAACGCGGCGTTGCAGATCGACGCCGCCGACTGCGGAATGGGTTTCGGCACAGGCGGTCTGCTGAGTCCGGTGATGTCGGCGTGCCGGGCGGTCGCCGAGCGCGAGGCGCGGCACGTGATCGTCTATCGGACGATCCAGATGCTGGGCGGCACCGTCCCGGTCAAACCTGATAAGAACGCGCCAGCCCCGCCCCTGGCGCGCATGTTGCAGCTGCCCGAGGGTGCAACGCGGCCCGCCGTCGGCCCGATGGACGACGTCAACGATCTTGTTGCGGCCCAGGCATATTCCGCGGCGAACTGGCTGGCGCTGCACTGCCGTCGGCACATGGAGTTATACGGCACCACCAAGGAGCAGTTGGGCTGGGTGGCACTCAACGGCCGGCGCAACGCCGCACTGAATCCCCTTGCGGTATACCGCGACCCGATGACGATGGCCGATTATCTGAGCGCCCGGCCGGTGTCGTCGCCGTTCGGGTTGCTGGACTGCGACGTGCCCATCGACGGCTCGGTCGCGGTGGTGGTGTCGGGCGCGGAATACGCCGGCGACTGCCCGCACAGGCCGGTGGCGGTGGAGGCCATCGGCGGGTCCGACGGCGCGGGTGGGTGGTTCCACCGGGCCGACTACCCCAAGATGGCGATGTCGGATGCGACGGCGCAGATGTGGTCGCGGACGGACTTGAAGCCGGCCGACCTCAACGTCGCACAGCTCTACGACGGTTTCACGTATCTCACGCTGGCCTGGCTGGAAGCCCTCGGAGTCTGCGGGGACGGCGAGGCCGGGCCGTTCGTCGAGGGTGGCGTGCGCATCGCGCGAGATGGTTCGCTGCCGCTGAACACCTACGGTGGCCAGCTCTCGGCCGGCCGGATGCACGGCTACTGGGCGCTGCACGAAGGCTGCCTGCAGCTGCGCGGTGATGCGGGGGAGCGCCAGGTCTCTGCGCGCCCCGAGGTCGGGGTGGTCTCCGTGGGCGGTGGTCCCGTCGCCGGATGCATGCTGCTCACCTGCTGAAGCTCCCAAGTGGGCGCCGGGTGAGCCTCACATGAGCACCGCGCCCGCTGCCGGCCGCCCGGACAAACGAGCTGCCAAGGTGGCCCGCCGTATCGAGGCGGACATCGTTCGCCGCGGCTGGACCGTCGGCGACTCGCTGGGGTCGGAACAGGCTCTGCAAAAGCGCTATGGGGTGAGCCGATCGGTGTTGCGGGAGGCCGTGCGTCTCGTCGAACACCATCAGGTTGCGCGAATGCGGCGCGGACCCAACGGCGGGCTGCTCATCTGTGAGCCCGATGCCGGACCCGCGACACGCGCCGTCGTCATCTATCTGGAGTACCTGGGCACCACGATCGAGGAACTGCTCAACGCGCGCCTTGTGCTCGAGCCGCTGGCGGCTGCCCTCGCCGCAGAACATATCGACGAATCCGGCATCAGCCGACTGCGGGCGGTGCTGCTCGCGGAGCAACGCTCGGGTCTTGCGCCGCCACACGACGAATTTCACCTCGCCTTGGCCGAACAGTCGAAAAACCCTGTCTTGCAACTGTTTATCGATGTCTTGATGAGGCTCACCCGGCGTTACGCCCGGGCGTCGCGCACGGATTCCGCCAGCGCGGCAATCGAGGCAATCGATCACGTGCACAGCGACCACTCCGACATCGTCGCTGCGGTCACCTCCGGGGATTCGGCGCGCGCGAAGACGCTCAGCGAACGACACGTCGAAGCGGTAACCGTGTGGTTGCAGAAGCATCGGGCCGCCGGGGGCACTGCGGGGCGGGCGACGCATTCGCACCGGCTCACCCCCGAGGCGCCCCGCGCCAAACTCGCCGAGGTGTTGGCGGCGACCATCGGCGACGACATCGCGACCAGCGGCTGGCAGGTCGGCTCGGTCTTCGGAAACGAGTCGGCGTTGCTGGAGCGCTACCGGGTGAGCCGCTCGGTGCTGCGGGAAGCGGTTCGGCTGCTCGAATATCACTCGGTCGCGCGAATGCGACGAGGCCCCGGCGGTGGGTTGGTCGTCACCGAACCCCAGGCGCAGGCCAGCATCGACACCATTGCGCTCTACCTGCAGTACCGCCGGCCCAGCCGCGAAGACTTGCGTTGCGTGCGGGACGCCATCGAGATCGACAACGCCGCCAAGGTCGTCAGACGCCGCTTGGATCCCGCGGTAGCGACGTTCCTCGACACGCGGGGGCTGTTCTTCGACGGGGCAACCGACGACATGCGCAAGGCGGCGGCGGAAGAGTTTTGCTTCCACCTCGGATTGGCGCAACTGGCGGGCAATGCGGTGCTGGACCTGTTCCTGCGGATCATCGTCGAGCTGTTTCGGCGCCACTGGTCCAGCACCGAGCAGGCGTTGCCGAGCTGGACCGACGTCGTCGCCGTCGAGCATGCCCACCTACGGATTCTCGACGCGATCCGCACCGGAGACGAGAGTCTGGCCCGCTACCGCATCCGTCGTCACCTCGATGCCGCGGCGTCCTGGTGGCTCTAGTGGAGCCGGTCCCCGATCGACGTCATTGTCGTGATTGTTATGGGCCACACGTATAACGAACGCTTCTGTGGGGTATGTGGATACCCGAGAAAGGACCGGTCAGCGAGGGTGCCGGCAGGATCGAAGCGGGGGCCGCGGAGATGACTACGTGCATGGATACCGAGCAGCGATGTTTCGTTCATTCCGCGCTGCTGTATCGCTCGCCGCGCGAGTACCTCGGTTTCGTTGTGCGGTTCGTGATCGACGGTCTGGCGAGCGACGAACCCGTCATGGTAGCCGTCCCCGGGGAGACGCTTGCACTGCTGCGCGAGTCCCTGAACGAGATTCGTCCGAGCAATGGGACCGAGCTGCAGTTGTTCGACAGCTCCGAGGTCGCCCGCAATCCGAGCCGTTTTCTGGCCTTGGAGGCTTCCTTCGCGGAGAAATATCCTGATCAGCGGGTCCGCATCGTCAGCCAACTCGTCTGGCCCGGTCGTACCGTCGACGAAAGTCTGGCCTGCGTGCAGCACGAGGCGCTGGTCAACGAGGCGCTGGAACAGCACGACGTGATGGGTTTGTGCCTGTACGACGCGAGCGGGCTCGACGACGACGTCCTCGACGCCGCCCGCGCCACCCACCCGTTGCTGTGGAAGTGCGGATCGGTGTATCGCAGCGCCGAGTACGCACCGGACGCCGTGCTGGCCCGATGCAACCAGCCTCTGCCCCCGAATCCACGGGCAATGACCTACACGGTGATGACCAGCTCGGACCTGCGTCCCGCGCGGTCCTTCGCCGTCGACTACGCGGGCTGGGCGGGGCTGTCCCGCGATAATGTCGAAGAGTTGCAACTGATCGCTACCGAGTTGGCAACCAATAGCCTGGAGTACACCGAAGGTGCCTGTCAGCTGGCCTTCTGGCGGCATAATGAGCACGTGGTGTGTGAGGCGCGCGACAAAGGGCGGTTTGATGACCCGTTGGTCGGGCGTCGGCACCCCGGTGCGGACGGCACAGCCAGCCGCGGGCTGTTTCTGGTCAACGCCATGGCCGACCTGGTGCGCACCCATACCACCGCATCCGGCACGACCATCCAGGCGTACCTGCGGATGGAACCCTCGCGCGGACCGAGCGGATGAGCCGCGCGCCTGGGCGCCAAGAAGGTGTGGTGGCGTCCGCTTCGGCGCTGGTCCCGTTTGGTCATGTGGGTTGGGGTTATCGCAATCGTGCTGAATTCGCGGTCCGTGCCGCCGAGTACATCGCCGACGGGCTCGACGAGAATCAGTCCATCGAGTACGTCGGCGAGGGCAGCCGCGAGGCGCTTCGGGCCGAGTTGGCCGACATGTCGGGGATTCGCGACCGGCTCGGCGTCTCCGTCCTGAGCCGCATCTGCGTGACGCCATGGTCGGAGTACTACCGATTCCGCCCCGGCACCGACGTGGTGGACCCCGAGTCGACCGTGCACGCGCGGGTAAAAGCGGTCGAAAGTGCCATCGACAGCGGCTACACAGGACTGCGCGTCGTCGTCGACGCCACGCCGGTGTCGCGCCGGCGAGAGCAACGGGACGCCGCGGCGCGGTTCGAATTTCTGATCGACCGCCAGTTGGCGGCGCGACCGGCGTCGACGTTGTGTGGCTACGACCTCGCCGAGCTGGGCGAGCACGCCGCCGAGTTTCTCTGCTTGCACCCGTTCGTCAGTGAGGGCTCATCCAGCTTTCGGATCTACGCCAAGCCTGAAGCCGACTTTGCGTTGTCCGGCGAAATCGACGCCGCGAGCACCGAGCTGTTCGCCACCGCCCTGCGCCGCACCTGGTCGCCGGCGACCGAAGCAAAGGTCGACGACAACGTGGTGATCGACGCCCAGGGTTTGGAATTCATCAGCCAGCGCCAACTCCGCACCCTCGATCAGTACGCACGCACCTATTCCCGCGACATCGTTTTGCGCACCGGCCAACGCATTCCGGCCCGGTTGGCCGGCGTGCTTGATCTGACCAACGTGCGGGTGGAGTCACCCTCCGCTGATGGCCAGCGGGACTGACCTGCCTGCTCCCCGCCGCACGGCTCGCGCGACGGTATAAAGAATTTGCGTCGCCGCCACGGTTGGGTCTAACGTCACCGCTCGTGCGTCTTTCGCAGCGTGCCGTAGTAGCCAGTACCCGCAGCGGGGTCTGATCCGAGACCGACCCCCCGCTGTGGGTCGACAAGCTACTACCGTCGGTCGCTTCCGCTGACCAGAGAAGACCGACACGATGCTCTCCTTTTCTTTGAATCCCGTCCCAACCAGTGCGGCAAACGCGTTCGGCGACCGGTTCGGCACCGCGCTTCCGCTCGGCTTGCGAGAACAGGCCGGGGAGATGTCATGGGAGGGTTTCGTCGCGACCTACAGTCACACGGCTGGGCCGCTGCGGCTCAGGCACTGGGCGTGCACCGATGCCGAACGGCCGGCGGGGCGGCTGGGTCCGCAGGCCCGCAATTTCCGGGCGATGATTGCCGTCGGCGACCGGATGTGCACGTCGACCGCCACCGCCAGCGGGCCGATCGCCGCCCTGACCGCGATGCTGCACGACCGCGGGATCACCCTGGAGACGTTGAAGTTCCATCAGATGCGCTCTGGCCGGTGGACCGCCACTTTCATCTGCGGCTCGGATGGGACGCGCGCCGAGTGGGGTATGGGCTGGGCGGACGATCCCACCCACTCGGCGTTGCGCGCGGTGATCGCGTGCGCCAACCGCCTGCTGAACTGACTGCAGTCACGGCACGCGGGGTGTTCAGGGGCTTTTCCGCCTGCTGGCGCGGGGTGCCGGAATTTAAAGCGGACGCAGGATTATCGGCATTCCGTCCATCGGGACGGGCATGCCCCCGTAATCCCAACGGCATTGGTAACCAGGCCGCGGGAGCTCGAGGCGGTAGCGGCGCAACAGCCGGTGCAGGATCGTCTTGATCTCCAACTGGCCGAACACCATTCCGATGCACTTGTGTGCCCCACCGCCGAACGGCGTGAACGCATAACGGTGCCTTTTGTGCTCGTTGCGCGGCTCGGTGAACCGGTCCGGGTCGAATTTCATGGGGTCCGTCCACAATTCCGGCAGGCGGTGATTCATCCCGGGATAAGCGATGACGTTGGTGCCCTCGGGTAGGTAGTGACCCAGCAGCTCGGTGTCGCGCACCGTGCGCCGCATCGCCCACTGGACGGGCGTCACCAACCGGATGGACTCGTTCATCACCAGGTCCAGCGACTCCAGCTTTTCCAGCGCTTCGATCTCCACCGGCCCGTCACCCAGGCGGTCGGACTCGTCGCGGCAGCGTTCCTGCCACTCGGGGTGGCCCGCGAGCTGGTAGGCCATGGTCGTGGCCGTCGACGTCGACGTGTCGTGCGCGGCCATCATCAGGAAGATCATGTGGTTGACGATGTCCTCGTCGGAGAACCGGTTGCCGTCCTCGTCTTCGGTGTGGCACAACACCGTCAACAGGTCATTGCCCTGCTTGCCGCGGCGCTCCTCGACCCGGGCGGCGAAGTAGCTCTCCAGCAGCTCGCGCGCCTTGAGGCCGCGCCACCAGGTAAACGGCGGCACACTGGCGCGGATGACGGCATTGCCCGCGCGTGTCGTCGTCGTGAAGGCCTTGTTCACCTTGGTGACGAGCTGGTGGTCGGTGCCGGGCTCATGCCCCATGAACACCATCGAGGCGATGTCGAGCGTCAGCTTTTTCATCGCCGGATACAGCAGGAAGCGTGCGTCGTTGGTCACCCAGTCGTCGGCGATCACCTGCGACACCACCGTGTCCATCTGTTCGACGTAGCCGATCAACCGGGAGCGGATGAACGCCTCCTGCATGATCCGCCGGTGGAACATGTGCTCTTCGAAGTCCAGCAGCATCAGGCCGCGGCGGAAGAACGGTCCGATCACCGGCACCCAGCCCTGCTGTGAGAAGTCCTTGTTGCGGTTGGAGTAGACGACCTGCGTGGCATCCGGGCCCAGCGCGGCCACGCCCGGCAGGTACTTCGAATCCGCGAACACCAGCTGGCCCTTGGTCTGGTACAGGAACATCAGGTAGTCCGGGCCGCCGCGCAACATCTCGATGATGTGCCCGAGGATCGGCAGACCCGCGTCGCCCAGAACCGGTTTGAGGCCGCTGCCCGGCGGCGGGTCGGCGAGCTTGCTCTCCGGAAACTGGGTGTTGCGCAGCTTGTGCTCGACCAGGCCCATGCCAGGAAAGTTGTTGAACGACGGGGTGAACCGTCGTTTGGCCTGGTCAAGAAGGTACGCCGGGGTGCTTATCGTCGCCTGGTTCGTCGGCATCGACGCTCCTTACCGGTTGTGGCGGCCGTCACTGGCAACTATCCTTCGGATAAAGTTGACGCCTGTCAAGTTTTCATTTGTAGCGACGTGAGGCATGGTCGAGTGGTGAGTAGCCCCGCCGTCAACCCGGAGCAGGCCCCGCCGGCGCTGCAACGGCGTGGTGACCGGCAGCGGCAGGCGATCCTGCAGGCGGTGCGCGAACTCGTCGAGGAACGGCCCTTCGCGGAGCTGTCGGTGAGCGCCATCAGCACGCGGGCCGGTGTGGCGCGATCCGGTTTCTACTTCTATTTCGACTCCAAGTACTCCGTGCTGGCGCAGATCCTGGCCGAGGCCGCCGAAGAGCTGGAAGAACTCACCCAGTTTTTCGCCCCGCGACAGCAGGGTGAGTCGCCCGAGCAGTTCGCCAAGCGCATGGTCGGCAGCGCCGCCGCCGTGTACGCGCACAACGATCCGGTGATGACCGCGTGTAATGCGGCTCGCTACCACGACGTTGAGATCCGCGACATCATCGAGCGGCAGTTCTCGGCGGTGGTCCGCCAGATCGTCTCCATCGTCGAGGCCGAGGTAAAGGCCGGGACGGCGCGTCCCATCAGCGACGACATTCCGACGCTGGTGCGTACCCTGGCGGGCACCACGGCGCTGATGCTGACCAGTGATCCGATCCTGGTCGGCCGCGAAGGCAACCTGGATCGGCGGGTGCACGTGCTTGAGCGGATGTGGCTCAACGCGCTCTGGGGCGGCGCACCGAGGACGTAGTCGATACCGCCGGTATCGTCGCGCCTATGGCGCACAGAGCATCCGAACGGCACTTCACGGGGAAACGGTGCTTCATCACCGGTGCGGCCAGCGGTATCGGCCGGGCCACCGCGCTGCGGCTTGCCGCCCTGGGCGCCGAGCTGTACCTGACGGACCGCGACGCCGACGGCCTTGCGCAAACGGTGTCCGACGCGCGGGCGCTGGGTGCGCAGGTGCCCGAGCATCGGGCGTTGGATGTCGCCGACTACGACCAGGTGGCCGGCTTTGCCACTGACATCCATGCCGGGCACCCGAGCATGGACGTGGTGATGAACATCGCCGGTGTGTCGGCCTGGGGGACCGTCGACCGGCTCACGCATGACCAGTGGAGCAGGATGGTCTCAATCAACCTGATGGGTCCTATTCACGTCATCGAGGCGTTCGTGCCGCCGATGGTGGCCGCCGGTCGCGGCGGGCATCTGGTCAATGTGTCCTCGGCCGCCGGGCTGGTCGCGCTGCCCTGGCATGCGGCCTACAGCGCCAGCAAGTACGGGCTGCGCGGGCTGTCCGAGGTGTTGCGCTTCGACCTGGCTCGCCATCGCATCGGGGTGTCGGTGGTGGTGCCCGGCGCGGTGCAGACGCCACTGGTCAACACCGTGGAAATCGCGGGCGTTGACCGCGAAGATCCGAAAGTCGCGCGCTGGGTAGACCGCTTCAGCGGTCACGCCGTGTCGCCGGAGAAGGCCGCCGAGAAGATCTTGGCCGGCGTCGCCAAGAACAGGTACCTGGTCTATACGTCGCCCGACATCCGGGCACTGTATGCCTTCAAGCGGTTGGCGTGGTGGCCCTACAGCGTGGCGATGCGCCAAGTGAACGTGTTCTTCACGCGTGCGCTGCGGCCCGGGCCGCCCTCACGCCAACTCCAGTCGCACCCCGAGCAGCCGAACCGGCCGATCCAGCTCGAACAGGTCCAGGATCTGTAGCGCGGCGCCCTTGATGACGTCGGCGTCGGTGGTGGGTGCGGCCAGCTTGCGGATTTTGGTACGGGTATAGAAGGTCGCCGTGCGCACGGTAACCGCCACGCGGGTCACGATCCGGGCTGCCGCCACCACGTCATCCAAAGCTCGCTGCGCCAATTCGGTTAGCGCCAGATCCATGTCGGCTCGGTCGGTGAGATCGCGCGGAAAGGTGACGACGTGACTGCGCGAGCGCGGCACCCAGGGCTCGGCGCTGACTTCGGTGTCTCCGCCACCCTTGCCGAGTAGCAGCAGCCACAGCCCGGTGCGCGGGCCGAACGCGGACGTCAGCAGTTCGGCGTCGCTGTGTGCCAACTGCCAGATCGTGTTAATGTCCAGCGCCGCAAGCTTTTTGGCCGTCTTGGGGCCAATTCCCCAAAGCGCATCGACGGCGCGGTCGGCCATCAGGTCCATCCAGTTTTCATCGGTCAGGGTGAAGATCCCGGCCGGCTTGGCGAAGCCGGTGGCGACCTTGGCGCGCTGCTTGTTGTCGCTGATGCCGACCGAGCACGACAGCCCGGTTTCCGACAGGATCACCGTGCGGATCTGTTCGGCCACCCCGACCGGGTCGACCGAATCGTCGCCCGCGAGCCCGACATACGCCTCGTCCCAGCCCCACACCTCGACCGGGTGGTCGAGGTCGCGTAACAACCCCATCACCTGATCCGACGCTTCGTCGTAGGCGGCCGGATCGGATGGCAGGAAGGTCGCGTCGGGGCAGCGGCGGGCGGCGTTCCGCAGCGGCATGCCCGCGTGTACGCCGAATTCGCGGGCCGCATAGGACGCACAGGTGACGACTTTGCGGGGTTCGGTCGGGTCGCCGCTGCCGCCGACGATGACCGGCAAACCGGCCAGTTCCGGGTGGCGGCGCAGTTCGACCGACGCCAGGAACTGGTCGAGGTCGACATGCAGGATCCAGCGGTCAGGCATCCGGGCCCATCATCGTCCACACAGCTTGCGCGCCAGGCTCGCCCACGCGTCGCCGAGCGACTGCTGGGTGTGGCCACCTTCGGTCAGTTGATGCTCGACGTAGTCGGCGTCGAGCAGCGCCAACAGTGCGTCGGTCTGGATATCCACATCGCCGGTGGTGTGCGCCGAGGCCAGCAGCACCCGCACATGCGTGCGCTGCACTGCGGCCGCACCGACGTGGCGGGCGTGTGGATCGCGGTTGGCGGCCGAGAGGAGCTCATGGTGGGTGTGGACGAAGCGGATTCGCTCCCGTCCGAAGGCGACCAGTCGATCCAGCGGTGGCGCGTCGGGTCCCAGCGGCGGCGGACCGAACAAGAACGCCTGCTGACTGGCCCTTTCGTCTTCGTCGAGCAGCACCGTCATCAGACCGGCCCGACTGCCGAACCTGCGAAACAGAGTGCCCTTGCCGACGCCGGCGGCCGCGGCGATGTGGTCCATCGTGACCGCGTCGGCGCCGCGCTGGTTGACCAGCTCACGTGCCGCCTGCAGTAACAGCGCGCGATTGCGCGCGGCGTCACTGCGTTCCTGCACGAGGTCTCGTGGAGCGGACAGGGGCAACTCGCTCACCTTTGCACTTTAACGCGGCCGGAATAAAACGGACTATAGTCCGGTTCAGCCGTGAAAGGATGTAGACCAGCAAGCGAAGGGAACGCCAAAGTGGCTGCGATCAAGATCTTGGCAATGGTAGGTAGTCTGCGTGCGGCATCGATCAACCGCCAGATCGCTGAGCTGGCGGCCGAGACGGCTCCGGATGGCGTCACGGTCACCCTGTTCGACGGGCTGGACAAGCTGCCGTTCTACAACGAGGACATCGACGACGCGATGAATCCGGACGCCGCGGAGCTGGCCCCTGTCGCCGCGCTTCGCGCAGCGGCGGCCGACGCGGACGCCGCGCTGGTGGTGACCCCGGAGTACAACGGCAGCATTCCCGCGGTGGTGAAGAACGCCGCTGACTGGCTGTCGCGTCCCTTCGGCAACGGCGCGTTAAAGGACAAGCCGTTGGCGGTCATCGGCGGGTCGATGGGGCAATACGGCGGTGTGTGGGCACACGACGAAGCGCGCAAGACGTTCGGTATCGCCGGTGCGCGCGTGGTCGACACGATCAAGCTGTCCGTGCCGTTCCGGACCCTAGGGGGCAAGGCTCCCGCGGACAACGCCGAGCTCGCGGAGAATGTGCGTGAGGTCGTCGGCAAGCTCGCCGCAGAGGTCAGCTGACCGGCGGTGGCCTGCACCACGCGGTGAGCCGGCACGCCAGCCTGTGGTAGCCGGCGCCTTTGCTGGCGAGTGATCCGGCCGCCAGCGGCACCGGATTTGTCGGTGGCTGCTGCTATACCGGACCGCATGTACACCCCTTACCTGTTCGGGTCGGATCCTGTGATGTGCGACACGCCGACGTGTGTGCCAAAGCACGCTTACGACCTGGGAATTTCAAAATTGTTATTCAGAACATCTTGTATCTCTTCTCCTTGCCACCCCCTAGGTGTAGTGTTTCGAGCACCGGCAGATCCCAGGTTCACCACGTTCCAGCAGGCCAACGGAGCTTGATGAACTCCCCGAAATCGCCCGCCCGTTTCGAACCATGCCGGCTCGAAACGGTGGCCGCAGGACGGGAATCTGGGGGCTCGTCGGAGCGCTGAAACACAGCGCAGATGTACCACCAAAGTCGTTGCCAGTCGTGTACAGTCCCCTCTTCCGCAAAGGAGCGGTACGCCCCATGAGCATCACCGTCTACAGCAAGCCCGCGTGCGTGCAGTGCGTCGCCACCTACAAGGCGCTCGACAAGCAGGGCATCGCTTACCAGAAGGTCGACATCAGCCTGGATGCCGAAGCCCGCGACTACGTGATGGCGCTGGGCTACCTGCAGGCTCCCGTCGTGGTGGCGGGGGCCGACCACTGGTCGGGATTCCGGCCCGACCGCATCAAGGCGCTCGCCGAGCCCGCGCTCAGCGCCTAGCGGACAGACGAGAGGCAAGGAGGTTGCGGTGCAGTCGCGCAGCCTGGTCTATTTCTCTTCCGTGTCGGAGAACACCCACCGCTTCGTGCAGAAGCTGGGTGTTCCCGCCACACGGATACCGCTGCATGGCCGCATCGAGGTCGACGAGCCGTACGTGCTGGTGCTGCCGACCTACGGCGGTGGGCGGGCCACTCCGGACATAAACGACGGTGGCTACGTCCCCAAACAGGTCATCGCCTTTTTGAACAACGAGCACAACCGCTCGCTGATCCGCGGCGTCATCGCCGCGGGCAACAATAACTTCGGCGCCGAGTTCGCCTACGCGGGCAACGTGGTCTCCCGCAAGTGCGGCGTGCCGTACCTCTACCGCTTCGAGCTGATGGGAACCCCGGACGACGTGGAGTCCGTCCGCGCGGGTCTTGCTGAATTCTGGAAGGAACTGACGTGCCACCAACCGTCACTGCAGAGCCTGTAACCGCTGGCACACACGCCCACGCTGGTGGGGGCCACGGGGAGCTGGACTACCACGCGCTGAACGCGATGCTCAACCTGTACGACGCGAACGGCAACATTCAGTTCGAAAAAGACCGGGAAGCCGCCCACCAGTACTTCCTGCAGCACGTCAACCTGAACACCGTGTTCTTCCACAATCAGGACGAGAAGCTGGACTACCTGATCCGGGAGAACTACTACGAGCGTGAGGTTCTCGACCAGTACTCGCGCAACTTCGTCAAGACGCTGCTGGACCGTGCCTACGCCAAGAAGTTCCGGTTCCCGACGTTCCTGGGCGCGTTCAAGTACTACACCTCCTACACACTGAAGACGTTCGACGGGAAGCGTTACCTGGAGCGCTTCGAGGACCGGGTCGTCATGGTCGCTTTGACGCTGGCCGCCGGCGACACCGCACTGGCCGAGAAGCTGGTCGACGAGATCATCGAAGGCCGGTTCCAGCCGGCCACGCCGACGTTTCTCAACTCCGGTAAGAAACAGCGCGGGGAGCCAGTGAGCTGTTTTCTGCTTCGCATCGAGGACAACATGGAGTCGATCGGGCGGTCGATCAACTCCGCGCTGCAGCTGTCCAAGCGCGGCGGGGGAGTTGCCTTGCTGCTGAGCAACATTCGCGAGCACGGCGCGCCGATCAAGAACATCGAGAACCAGTCGTCGGGCGTCATCCCGATCATGAAGCTGCTCGAGGATTCCTTCTCCTACGCCAACCAGCTGGGTGCGCGCCAGGGCGCCGGCGCGGTGTACCTCAACGCACATCACCCCGACATCTGCCGCTTCCTGGATACCAAGCGGGAAAACGCCGACGAGAAGATCCGCATCAAGACGCTGAGCCTGGGCGTGGTGATCCCCGACATCACCTTCGAGCTGGCCAAGCGCAACGACGACATGTACCTGTTCTCGCCCTATGACGTCGAACGGGTCTACGGCGTGGCCTT
>NZ_JAFBAR010000088.1 GCF_019247635.1 Mycobacterium sp. | reverse complement strand
GGAAAGTTTCAAGGCCTGGGGGCAGATGGACCGCGTCGAATTGCCCACCGGCGTCGCCAGTTTCCCCGGCGAGGTGCTGGGGGCGCCGCGGACGTGGTGCGATCCGGTCTACAACATCACGCACTGGACGACGATGCCGCGGGGCGGGCACTTCGCCGCGTTCGAGCAGCCGGAGCTGTTCGTCGAGGATCTGCGCGCGTTCTTCGCAACGGTCCGCTGAGTGGGCGACTAGTTGGGCGAGCAGACGCAAAAGCCCCCGACACGCCGGTGTTTTACGTGCTTTTGCGTCTGCTCGCCCAACTGGCCGGCCCAACTGGCCGGCGGCACTGGCCGGCCCAACTGGCCGGCCCAACTGGCCGGCCCAACTGGCCGGCGCCCAACTGGCTGGCGGCACTGAGCATCTACACGATCCGCCAGCCACGTCGCGCGCGAAACCGCATGTCCCACAAATAGGTTCGGTAGATAAAGATCCAGACCCGGTGCGGAATCAGCCTGTCGGCCAGCCGTAGCGCCGAAAGCAGCCAGTCGAAGCGGCGCTGCTGGCTCGGCGACCAGTCCAGGCGCATCATCGCCCGGAACTCCGGCGCCAGGAATCCGGTCGTCGCGAACAGGTTGAACGGTCCGGCCAGCACCCGCAGCGGCCACGGCAGAAACGCCATCGACGCAACCCCGCGAAGATGTTCGCGCACCGGCGGATCGATCTGCAGGCCATCCAATGAGCGCTTCCAGTACTCGTCGAACGCCACCCGGTCCGGCGGCCACATGCGCTCAGGCACCTGCAGTGTGGTGCCCAACCGCTTGGCGTCGCGATAGACGGCGTCGGCGGAGGCCTCGTCCAGCGGCCCGTGCAGGAACTCGTGTTGCTCGACGAAATAGCGGTACAAACACGAGGCCACCCACAGCTGCAGCTTGGGGTCGAACGCGTGGTAGGGTACCGGGCTCTTCGGCGTCGACCGAACCTGGCGGTGCGCGACGTCCACGGCGCCGCGGATCAGCGCACGGTCGGACTCGGTGCCGATGGCGGCAACCGCCAGGTAGGTGCCCGTGGTGCGGGCCCGCTTGAACGGATGCTTGTAGACGTTGCCGCTGTCCACCGGGCTTTCCAGCACGCTATACCCGACCCCGGGCAACGACAGCTGCATGATCACGTTCGCGGCCGGCAGCAACAGCGCGGCCGGGTTCAGCAGATCGGCGATCCGGGTCGCGGGCCGCTTCGTTGCGGTTCCTGCCATGTGCTGGAGTACACCACGTGTGAGACGCTGCCGGAGTGGTTGCGTCGACATGGGTCGTCGGCGTCGCGGCCGGCTATCTGGCCGACATCGTGGTGGGCGACCCGCAGCGGGGGCACCCGGTCGCGGTGTTCGGCCGGGCGGCGGCGAAGTTGGAGCAGGTCACCTACCGCGACAGCCGGGTAGCCGGTGCTTTGCACGTCGCCGTGCTGGTCGGTGCGGTTGTCCTGCTGGGTGCGGCGCTGCCCCGTCGGCTCGTGACCACGGCGACGGCCACCTGGCTATCGCTGGGCGGAACCTCGTTGGCGCGCACCGGTCTACGAATGTCGGAGCTGCTGGACGACGGTGATGTCGAGGACGCGCGACGGCTACTGCCGTCGCTATGCGGGCGCGATCCGGTCAGCCTGGACGCGGCGGGCCTGACGCGCGCGGCGCTGGAATCGGTGGCGGAGAACACCTCCGACGCCCAGGTGGCGCCGCTGCTGTGGGCGACGATCGGCGGGGTACCCGCGGTGCTGGGTTATCGTGCCGTCAACACGCTGGATTCGATGATCGGCTACCGATCGCCGCGCTATCTCCGATTCGGTTGGGCCGCAGCACGATTGGATGACTTGGCTAACTACGTCGCCGCACGGGTGACTGCTTGCTTGGTGGTTTGCTGCGCGCCGGCCGTGGGTGGTTCTGCGTCGGGCGCGGTGCGGGCTTGGCGGCGGGACGCCGCACGCCATCCCAGCCCCAACGCCGGTGTGGTCGAAGCGGCCTTCGCCGGTGCGCTCGGTGTGCGGCTCGGCGGACCCACCCAATATCGCCACGAGCTCCAGATCCGGCCGACGCTGGGTGAGGGTCGGCCTCCGACGGTGGCAGACCTGCGCCGCGCGGTGGTGTTGTCGCGGGTGGTTTCGGCGGGCACTTTGGTGGCTTTGTCCGTGTTACCGGGCCTCACGCCGATACGCGGGTTAACTATCTGAGTTCGACTGCCACACAGCATGATTGAACGCCTGCACGCGCCGCACTTACCGCCGAACCGATGTTGGACAGATCAGTTGCCGCCGAGGCGAACCTGTCCGAGACTGCCACCAGATACGACATGGCCAACCTCCAACCCGTTAGCACAAGCCCTGAGCGGAAATCACCGCAGACATAACCTACCGCCGTCCACGCTTACACGTCGGGTAAACCTGGGGTCAGTTCATCCCCATCGTGTGGCTCTACCGGCCAGGACGACCTTTCTGTCGGCAACCGACGCGCACACACGGGGCCCGGGCCTATCGCCGCCGTCCGTAGCGGTCCGACAGTTTCTCCTCGACGGTCATCGGCCTGTCGGGCGCCTCCGACTTCTCGCGGCGGCGAACCCGGATCTCGGAGTACACGAAATAGCCCAGCAGGATCGGGGCCACGATGCCGAACGAGATCCATTGGATGCCATACGACAAGAAGGGTCCGGCATCCAGGTGGGGCACCCCGATCACACCGAGGCCGCCGGGTTGGTCTTCCACCAACTGCAGATAGGACCCGGCCAGCGGCACCCGCGTCAATCCCGCGACCTGTTCGGTGTTGATCGAATACACCTGCTGGAAGCCATCTCTGGTGAACGGCTCCTTGCCCGCGACCAGTGGTTCGGAGTCACGTAGCCGCGCCGTGATGGTCACCGCCTGGTCAGGCGGGCGCGGGATGACCGGCACGTGCGAGCCCGGCTCGGGCCGCACGTAGCCCCGGTCCACCAGGACGGTGGGTCCGTCGTCGACGGCGAACGGCACCAGCACCTCGAAAGCCTGGTCCCCTTCGACCACCCGCAACCGGGCCAGCACCTGCACGTCCGCCAGGTAGTGTCCGGTTGCCGTCGCCCTGCGCCACTGCGCGTCGGGAGCGGACGAATTCTGCTGCGGTAAAAGGATTTTCAACGCCACCGGCGGGGTGTTGAGAGACTGTTGGATCTGGTGGTTCTCGCGTGATGTTCGGGTGTTCTTTCCCAGCTGCCAGGGCGCGAGCACCATGAAACACAGGTAGGTGAACGCGATCACGACCAGCGCCAGCGCTATCCAGCCCGGCCGCAACAGGAACGCCATACGACGCATCAACCGCTCCCGTTCTGCGCCAGTCGTGCGTCGACCCAGTCATGCAGACCGGGCAGGGCGGCCTCGATGACTGTGTAAACGTCCTCGAAGTCGTCGTGGTTGCCGTAGTAGGGGTCCTCGACGTCAGGGACAAACGCCGCCGAGCGCGGATCGAAGGACCGCAGCATGCGCAGCCTGCTGTCGTCGACGCCAAGCCCGCGCAACAGCCGAGCGTGGTTGCGCCCCAAGGCAATTACCAGATCAGCGGCCAGGTGGTCATCGTCGAGCCGGGCGGCGCGGTGATCGGTGGGGTAGCCGTGGGCGCGCAGCACCCGGCGGGCCCGCTCGTCGACCCCGCTACCGACATGCCAGTCACCGGTGCCCGCACTGGTCACCCGCACCGCGTCGCCCAGGCCGCGCTGCTGGATCTGGTGCGCGAACATCTTTTCGGCCATCGGCGACCGGCAGATGTTGCCGGTGCAGATGAAGGTGACGTGCAGCGCGCCGCGACGACGATGCGGGCCGTCCAGCGCCCCGCTGAGGAGCGGGGCATTCGTATCGGTCGACTCAGACACCGAGTGCCCTTCGCAGTTCGTCGACGGTCGTCGCGTGCGTCACGCCCACGGTGGGGGATCCGTCGGCGAAATCGGCACGTCCGTAGCCCCAGCCGACCACCACGGTGTCGATGCCGTGCGCGGCGGCCCCTTCGACGTCGTGGCTCCGATCGCCGACCATCACCACCCGCCCGGGCAGCGGCCGCAACTGTTCGAGGGCATGGGCGAGCACTTCGGTCTTGGATTTGCGCGAGCCCTGTGGGCACGCGCCGGCGATGACCTCGAAATGCCGTTCCAGGTCGAAGTGGGCAAGGATGCGACGTGCCGTCGGTTCCAACTTGGAGGTGGCTACGGCCAGCCGGACGCCGGCGGCCCGCAGATCGGTCAGCAGTGGTTCGATCCCGTCGAACAGGCTGTTCATCGCCCAACCCCGGGTGCCGTATTCGGCCCGGAACGCCGCGAACGCCACGTCGGCGTCGTCGCCGAGCCCCATCGAGTGAAACGTCTCGTCCATCGGCGGGCCGACGATCATGGAGACCAGGTCGCCGTCGGGAACCTCGGCGCCGATCTGGCCGAGGGCGTGCAGGAAGCAGGTGACGATCCCCTCCGCCGAGTCGGTGAGCGTGCCGTCCAGATCGAAGATCACCAACTGCGCCGCCTCGCCCGGACCGGGCTGCGCACCAGTGGTGGCCGTGATGGTATCCGTCACGGACCCATTGTCGATGATCCGACGGGAGCACCGAATGGGGAGGTTGTGGAACGCGCTACGCACCTGGCGCGGCCTGACCTTGACTCGCTATCCGGTGTACGGCCTTTTTGAGCGCATCTGGGAAATCCGCGACAACCTCTCGGCTTACGACGCCGCCTATATTGCCCTGGCAGAAGCCCTCGACTGCTCGCTAGTCACTGCCGACCCACGGCTGGGCAATGCTGGTCAAGCGCGATGCGCGATCACGGTCGTCCCGCGATAGCCCGACCCGGACGCGGGCTCGCGCACTAGTGTTTCACCAATGGCGAGTCTGGATACCAGCCCGCTCACGGCGGCGCGCTACCACGGCGATCAGGCCGTCGCGCCCGGCATGCTGGATTTCGCCGTCAATGTCCGCCACCCGCACCCGCCGGACTGGCTGCTAGAGAGCCTGGCCGCGCGGCTGCCGGAGCTCGGCCGGTATCCGAGCTTGGACGAGGTGCGCCGGGCCCAGGACGTGGTCGGCGAAAGGCACGGCCGGGCCCGCGACGAGGTCCTGCCGTTGGCCGGCGCGGCGGAGGGATTCGCGTTGCTGCCCAATTTGCGTCCGGCACTGGCTGCGATCGTCGCTCCCGCGTTCACCGAGCCGGCCTGGGCACTGACGGCCGCCGGTGTGCCCGTCCATCACGTAGTCCTGCAGCGGCCGTTCACGCTGCAGGACGCGCACGTGCCCGACGACGCTGACCTGGTGGTAGTGGGCAATCCGACCAACCCGACCTCGGTGTTGCACACCCGCGAGCAGGTACTCGCGCTGCGCCGACCCGGGCGGATTGTGGTGGTAGACGAGGCGTTCGCCGATTCGGTGCCGGGCGAGCCGGAGTCGCTGGCCGGCGACCCGCTGCCCGACGTGCTGGTGCTGCGCAGCCTGACGAAGACGTGGTCGCTGGCCGGGCTGCGGGTGGGCTACGCCCTCGGCTCGCCCGACGTGCTGGCCCGATTGGCCGCGCAGCGCGCGCACTGGCCGGTGGGCACCCTCCAGCTGACGGCCATCGCGGCCTGCTGCGCGCCCGCGGCCGTCGCCGAGGCCGCCAGCGGGGCGGTGCGGCTGGCCGCGGTGCGCGCGCAGATGGTGTGCGGGCTGGGGTCCGTGGGTGCCGACGTTGTCGACGGCCGGGCTCCGTTCGTGTTTTTCCGCATGCCCGGCGCCGATCAGATGCGAAAGCGGCTGCAGGACATTGGGATTGCGGTTCGCCGGTGTGACACGTTCGTTGGGCTGGACGCGGAATATCTGCGGGCGGCGGTGCGCCCCGAGTGGCCGCTGCTGGTCGAGGCGATGGGCGGGAGGGCCCGGTGAGTGTGCGACTGGCCGACGTGATCGAGGTCTTGGACGAGGCGTACCCACCGCGGCTGGCCCAATCCTGGGATTCGGTCGGGCTGGTTTGCGGCGACCCTGACGACCTGGTGGAGTCGGTGACCATCGCGGTCGATGCGACAGCGGCGGTTGTCGACGAAGTACCCAAGCGTGGCCTGCTGCTGGCCCACCATCCGTTGCTGCTGCGCGGGGTCGACACGGTGGCGGCCAGCACGCCGAAGGGCGCATTGGTGCACCGCCTGATCCGAGGGGGGCGTTCGCTGTTCACCGCACACACCAACGCCGACTCGGCCGCACCCGGGGTGTCCGACGCGCTGGCACAGACCCTCGGCCTGACCGTCGAGGACGTGCTCGAGCCCGCGCCGGCCACGGCCGACTTCGACAAGTGGGTCATGTATGTACCACGCGAAAACGCGGAAGCCGTGCAGGCGGCGGTGTTTGACGCCGGCGCCGGGCGGATCGGCGACTATTCCCACTGCAGCTGGACTGTCACCGGTACCGGGCAGTTCCTGCCGCACGACGGTGCCGACCCGGCGATCGGCCGGGTCGGCGCCGTCGAGCGGGTCACCGAGGACAGGGTGGAAGTCATCGCGCCGGCGCGGGTCCGCGGCGAGGTGTTAGCGGCAATGCGGTCCGCACATCCGTACGAGGAACCGGCGTTCGACGTCTTAGCACTGGCGCCGCTGCCCAGCGGCGCCGGCCTTGGACGAATCGGTGCGCTGCCCGAACCGGAGCCGCTGCGGGCCTTTGTCTCTCGCGTGCAGGCCGCGTTGCCGCAAACGTCGTGGGGCGTGCGCGCTGCGGGGGACCCCGACCTGCAGGTGTCGCGGGTCGCGGTCTGTGGCGGCGCGGGTGACTCGCTTCTCGGCGCGGTCGCCGCCGCGGGCGTGCACGCGTATGTCACCGCCGATCTTCGGCATCACCCGGCTGACGAGCATCGCCGGGCCTCCGACGTGGCCTTGATCGACGTCGCCCATTGGGCAAGCGAATTCCCTTGGTGCCGCCAGGCCGCCGACCTGTTGGCATCCCGTTTCGGTGTATCGCTGCCGACGCACGTGAGCACCATCCGTACCGACCCATGGAACGTGAGATCTGGGGGGGACCCATGAAAGCCGAAGTAGCACAGCAGCGTTCGCTGCTGGAATTGGCAAATCTGGACGCCGAGCTGTCCCGGATCACACATCGGTCCACCCACCTGCCCCAACGGGAGGCGTTCGAACGGGCGCGGATGCAGCACAACGCCGCCGGTGATCGCCTTGCCGCCGTGCGAATCGCGGTGGAGGACTTGGATGCTCAGGTGTCGCGGCTGGAGGCGGAGATCGAGGCGGTGCGTCAGCGCGAAGACCGTGACAGGTCGCTACTCGCGTCAGGAGCCACCGACGTCAAGCAGTTGTCTGACCTACAGCACGAATTGGAGACTCTGCAGCGCCGGCAGACCAGCCTGGAGGATTCCCTGCTGGAGGTGATGGAACGTCGCGAGGAGCT
>NZ_JAFBAR010000048.1 GCF_019247635.1 Mycobacterium sp. | reverse complement strand
TCTACCAGCAGGCCAACCAGCACGGCCAGAATGTGCAGACGGCCGGCAGCAACATGGCGCAGACCGACAGCGCCGTAAGCGGCAGCTGGGCCTGACAACTCAAAGCGGAAGGGCCGCACACCGAAAGGTGTGCGGCCCTTCCGTTTTGCCGTCGCCTGTAATCGCCGCGGGTCAGTTCAGAACCTTCCCCCGCCCCCCATGAAGCCGCCGCCCGATGCGCCCGACGAGCCGCCGAAGGAGGTGGGGCTCCAACCGCCCACCCCGCCCCGCAGGCCTCCGCTCAGCAGGTCGCCGATGATGATCCCGCCGATCATCGCGCCGGTGTCGTCACCGCTGCGGCGCGCGTAGGCGCGCTGCGCGGATTGCACGTCGGCATTGGCCAGTGCCTGCGCCTGAGCGGCCAGCGTCGATGCCACGTTCGCGTGGGTAATAGCCTCGACGATGTCGGTCGACTCCTTGCCCTGTGCGGCCTCCAGGTGTCGGTTGGCTTCCTCGAGCTTGGTCCGTGCGTCGGCCCCGACACTGCCTCGGCGGGTGTCGATGTATTCGGAGACCCCCCGCACTCGCGCCTGCGCGGTGAACAGGGCCTGTTCGAACGAGCGCTGGAGCCGTGCGGCGTTGGCGTCTTCTTCTGTGAGGGTCGCCAGTACTCGGTCGAGCTCGGTGTCGACCTTGGTCAGATGCATGAACGCGGTCAGCGGGTCGGCGGCACCGGCGCCGCGGGCGGCGTCCAGAGTGCTGGCCGCCGCATCACGCGCCGCGATCAACTCCTTCGTGTGCGCAGACTTGGCGTCCTGCTTTAGCCGCTGGTTGGCCTGCTCGATCCCCGCGGCGAGGTCGGCCATGGTCGACGGCAGCGCGGCGGTGGCGTGCCTGATGTCGCCGGCCGCGCTGTCCACCGCATCGAGCAGCGCGCGCGCTTGCCCGAGCGCGGACTCGGCGGCGCGATAGACATCCACCAATCCGCCCTGCTGTCCGCTTTCCGCCTTACCGGCCAGCTCGCGCGCCGAGGTGATGTGGCGGTCGGCGAAGGTCAGCCGTTCCCTGGCGGTCGCGACGTTGCCGGAAACCGAAGTCAGTGCCGCGGCGTCGAATTCCTTATGCAGCTGGGCCAGCCGCTGTTCCGTCGGGGCGATGCAGCCACTGAGCTCCACATATTGCCGGGTCAGGCCGTCGAGCAGGGTCGGCGCGTTGATCACCAAATCCCGCAGCTGCTCGAACGCGTGGGTCTGCGACTCCAGTTCGCGATCGGCGCGCGCCGCCGACATGATCACCTGGATGAGCAGCTCGCGGCGCTGCGCCGGCGGCCCAGGCGTGCGGTCGTCTAGTTGTCGAAGCATGGTAAACGCCTGGGACAGCGTCGCTTTGGCAGCGTTCACCGCCTTAATGAAGGGCTCGGTGCGTTCCTGCCCGAACTCGTCGATCGCCAGCGCGAGCTCGTTGGAACTGGTGCGCACCGCGTTGTCGACGACCACCATCTTCTCCCGGGACAGGTCCTCGAGGGCCTGCAGCGACAGGGTGGCCAGCGCCCTGGGATCGGTGGGATCGACTTGCCGTGCCGCCGCCAACTCCTTGGCGCGTCGCCTTCGGCCGCGGAGGCGCGTGACGACCACCAGGATCACCACAGCGATGATGATGATGCCCAGTACGGCCAGCAGCGCCAGCGGGCCGGATGTCTTGGGTGGCCTGTTGAGCCCATTGGCCGCGGCGAGCGCCGCTCCCGTCCAGTCGTTGTTGCGCAGCGCGGGTTCGATCTGATTGCGCCTCAGGTCATCGACCTGACCCGCGCTGACGCTGCGCACCGCCGAAGGCACCAGGAAGGCATACGCGCGGCCGGTGGTGGCGACGGCCAGGAGCGCGTCGTAGTTACCCAAATCGCTGGCGCTTATGGTGCGCTTGGCCCAGTTCTCCGCGCTGAGCCCGGAGAAGCTGTCGACGTAAACCACCCACAGCCGGATATGGCGCTCCGTGTACAGCTGGTTGACGGCCGCGGTCACCGCGGAACGATCGGAATTGGAAAGCACGCCCGCGCTGTCGGTGACGTATTCGGGTAGCTGGAACGGGGGTTGCGCGTCGGCCGGTGGCGCCAGGAACAGGGCGCCGGCCAGACCCAGCGCTGTCAGGATCACGCCGAGAGCGACTCGCATAGCGCTAATTTAAACCCGCGCTGATGCGGCGTCGGCCTCCGTTTCGGTGCTGCCTGGCAGACTGTGCCTCGGTGAGCACGAATCAGCGAGACCCCTACGACGACTTCGACCGTGAGCGACGGGTGATCGAAGCGCCGAAGACCGCGGGTCTGCCCGGCACGGGTGGTCAACACCGCACCGACTTCGCTCGGGACCGGGCCCGCGTGCTGCACAGCGCCGCGCTGCGTCGGCTGGCGGACAAGACCCAGGTCGTCGGGCCCCGGGAAGGCGACACCCCGCGCACCCGGCTGACGCATTCGCTCGAGGTCGCCCAGATCGGGCGGGGAATGGCGATCGGACTGGGTTGCGACCTTGACCTCGTCGAGCTGGCCGGTTTGGCCCATGACATCGGGCACCCGCCTTACGGGCACAACGGCGAGCGGGCGCTCGACGAGCTTGCCCCCCGCTACGGCGGGTTCGAAGGCAACGCGCAAAACTTCCGGATCCTCACCAGCCTGGAGCCCAAAGTCCTTGATGCACAAGGTAATAGCGCCGGACTGAATCTCACCCGCGCGGCCTTGGATGCCGTCACCAAATATCCCTGGTCCCGCGGTCACGGGATTGGCAGCGGGAGTAGCAAGTTCGGGTTCTACAACGAGGACCGCGAGCCGGCGAAGTGGGTGCGGCTGGGCGCGCCGGCGGGTCGGGCCTGTCTGGAAGCGCAGGTAATGGACTGGGCCGACGATGTCGCGTATTCGGTGCACGACGTGGAAGACGGTGTGGTCTCCGAACGCATCGACTTGCGCGTGCTGGCCGACGACGAGGACGCGGCGGCGCTGGCCAAGCTGGGGGAGAGCGAGTTCTCCCGGGTGAGCGCCGACGACCTGATGGATGCGGCGCGACGGCTGTCGGGATTGCCGGTGGTCGCCGCGGTCGGCAAGTATGACGCCACCCTGGCGGCGGCGGTCGCGCTCAAGCGGTTGACCAGTGAGCTGGTGGGCCGGTTCGCTTCGGCCGCAATCGCGACCACGCGTGCGGGGGCCGGCTCCGGTCCGCTGGTGCGCTATCAGGCGGATCTGCAAGTGCCCGATCTGGTGCGGGCCGAGGTCGCGATGCTGAAAATCCTGGCGCTGCAGTTCATCATGTCCGACCCGCGGCATCTGGACACCCAAGCCCGCCAGCGGGAGCGCATCCAGCAGGTGGCGCGGTGGTTGTACGCCGGAGCGCCGCAGACGCTCGACCCGATTTTTGCCGCGGCGTTCAACACCGCCGCAGACGACGGTGCCCGCTGGCGGGTCGTTATCGACCAGATCGCGTCCTATACCGAGGGCCGGCTGGAACGCGTCGATTCACGCCAGGCCGGTCCGTAGACTGAGCCGATGGCCGGCCGGATCTCTGATCGCGATATCGCCGCCATCCGCGAACTGGCCCGCATCGAGGACGTCGTCGGTGACTATGTTCAGCTCAAGCGTGCCGGCGCGGACTCACATAAGGGGCTATGCCCGTTCCACAACGAGAAGTCACCGTCATTTCATGTGCGGCCCAACCACGGGCAATTCCACTGCTTCGGCTGCGGTGAGGGCGGCGACGTGTACGCGTTCGTCCAGAAGATCGAGCACGTCAGCTTCGTCGAGGCCGTCGAACTGCTCGCCGACCGGGTTGGTCACACCCTCACCTACACCGGCGCGGCCAGCAGCGTGCAGCGGGACCGCGGTAGTCGTAGCAGGCTCGTCGCCGCCAATGCCGAGGCCGCGGCGTTCTACGCGCAGGCGCTGCAGTCGACCGAGGCGGCGCCGGCCCGCCAGTACCTGACGGAGCGGAACTTCGACGCCGAGGCCACCCGTCATTTCGGCTGCGGATTCGCCCCGTCGGGCTGGGACTCGCTGACAAAACATTTGCAGCGCAAGGGATTTGAGTTCAAGGAACTGGAAGCCGCCGGGTTGTCCCGGCAGGGACGCCACGGACCGATGGACCGGTTCCACCGTCGGCTGCTGTGGCCCATCCGCACCTCGGCGGGCGAGGTGATCGGGTTCGGGGCGCGACGGCTGTTCGACGACGACCCGATGGAAGCCAAGTACATCAACACGCCCGAGACGCTGCTGTACAAGAAGTCGTCGGTGATGTACGGCATCGACCTGGCCAAGCGCGACATCGCCAAGGGCCATCAGGCGGTCGTCGTCGAGGGCTACACCGACGTGATGGCCATGCATCTGTCCGGAGTCACCACCGCCGTGGCGTCATGTGGCACCGCGTTCGGTGATGAGCACTTGGGCATGCTGCGCAGGCTGATGATGGACGACAGCTTCTTCCGCGGCGAGCTGATCTACGTTTTCGACGGCGACGCCGCCGGCCGCGCAGCCGCGCTCAAGGCGTTCGCCGGCGAGCAGAACCTTGCGGGGCAGTCGTTCGTCGCGGTCGCCCCGGACGGCATGGATCCCTGCGATCTGCGGCTGAAGTCCGGCGAGGGGGCCCTACGCGACCTGGTGGCGCGGCGAACCCCGTTGTTCGAGTTCGCGATTCGCTCCGCGCTCGCCGAATTCGACCTGGACAGCGCCGAGGGCCGGGTGGCCGCGTTACGCCGCTGCGTCCCGATGGTGAGCCAGATCAAGGACCCAACCCTGCGCGACGAGTACGCCCGACAGCTCGCCGGCTGGGTCGGCTGGGCCGATGTCGCGCAGGTCATCGGGCGGGTGCGGGACGAGGCCAAACATTCCAGGAAGACGGGGGCGGCGGCCGCGGCCCCTCGGGGGGCCGTCCACCGGCCGTCCGAGGCTGCCGAACCCGTCGCCGGCCGTCCTGACCCACGCGCGCCCACGTTGTGGCCGCAGCGGGAGGCGCTCAAGTCGGCGTTGCAGTACCCGGCGTTAGCCGGCCCGGTCTTCGACACGCTCACCGTCGAGAGTTTCACCCATCCCGGTTACGCGGCTGTCCGCGCCGCCATCGAAGCCGCCGGCGGTACCTCCGCCGGCATCACCGGGGCGGAATGGATCGACGCGGTGCGCCACCAGACGACCTCGCCCTTGACCGTCGGACTCATCAGCGAGCTGGGGGTGGAGGCGGTTGCGGTCGACGACGAGAGGATGCCGCGCTACATCGCCGGAATCATGGCTCGCCTGCAAGAGGTGTGGATGGGCAGGCAGATCGCCGAGGTGAAGTCCAAGCTGCAGCGCATGTCACCGATCGACCAGGGCGACGAGTATCACGCGCTGTTCGGCGACCTGGTCGCGATGGAGGCCTATCGGCGCAGTCTCAAGGAACAGGCCAGCGGCGACGATCTGACCGCGTGAGACGTCAGGGAGCCGTTTTTGACTGCATCTCGGCGTCGCGCTGCAGGACCGCCGTCTGGTTGTCGATCTGGGTCACGGTGACGAAACCGGTGTCCGGGGAGACCTTGTCGGCGAGTTTTCGGCGACCCGCCTCGATCACCGACTTGGCGGCGGGACTGCTGGTGATCGCGCGATAAGTGCCGGCGATCTGCTCGTAGCGGCGGCGTCCGGCTTTTGAGCCCAACACATACCCCAGTCCGAGCACGGCGACATATCCGATCAAAGCGGTCCTTCCGACTGACACTGCGGTTGTGGTCCATCCTGCCTCAACCGCGCGACGCGCGCGCGGCCCGACCCTAGTCCCTGGTAGTTGGGTGTGGCCGGGTCGGTACGCTAGAGTCGTCCCGCGATCGGGTTAGTCCCCTGTAGCTCAATTGGCAGAGCATTCGGCTGTTAACCGAAGGGTTGGTGGTTCGAGTCCACCCGGGGGAGCCAGGTCACAGGCCCGCGCGGCACCGGATATGACCGGCGTCCGGGGGCGGCCGCGGTGTCTCTGGCTCCTTCGCCTAGGTCGACGCCGTGAACTCTCACAGCAAGTAGGTCAAGCCCCACTCGCGCTCGGCGGCTTCCGCGGCGGGAGTACTCGCGGCCGGGCCGTCGGTGCCTCTGCTGGCCAGACTCACCAAGGCCGACGCCAAGCTGAAAACGGGTATGTCGTGTCGATCGCTGACGGTGATCAATTCCCGGAAGGCCGCATCGGTGCTGCACCGTCGCCAGCCGACCAGCACCCCGACTGCCGTGTCGAGCAGCCGCGTGGTTTCCCGGCGGGTGGGTATGACTTGCCTATCGAGTGTTTCGAACATGTTGTCCTCCTTGGTAAATCGTGTGGGTGTATCGGGAGCCCTCGGCCAGCCTCGGGATGGATATGCGGCGGCGCGTGAGCGTCGACTTGCGGGAACCATGTCGCGACAGGTGATGCCGCCGACGTGTCGGCACCTGAGCCAGCGCGTGTTTGGGTATCGGCGACACGGTCATGGGTGTTTGATCTTCCTGAAATCCGAGTCCCACCGGACGAACTGAAAGTGCCGACGCGGACGGGAGCAGCGCGAGAATTGCGAGAGCTTCAGGAAATCAACAACAGTCGACGCCGGGACGCCGCGCGGCACGCGACGACGGCTGCAGAGCCTGTTGCATGGTCACACTATATGGCATCGGAAGCGGGAGGAGCCGGATTCTGTTCGTTTAGCTCATTGGCTTTTAAACCCTTGCGCACAAACAACTTTCGCCCGGCTAGGCGGTGGGGCTGCGGCGTAGCCCGACGACGAACGGGTACAACTGGCCCACCAGTGCGTCAAGCCACCAGCGGTTGCAGCGCCGCACGCAGGTCCGCAGCCTTCGGGACGCCCGCGGTGCGGTATCGCTGCTGCCCGTCGGCGTCGAAGATGAACGTCGTGGGCAGTGACAACACCGACAATCGCTTGGCGGCCACGGGATTTTCGCCCATGTCGATTTCGAGGTGAGCCACCTCGGGCAACTCGGCGCACACTTGGTCGACAACACGGCGCACCGCCTCGCACGGACCGCACCAGACGGCGCTGAAGTGCACCACGGTGGGCCCGCTGGCCGACAACCCGAGATCCGAGGTGTCCGCGCGGGTCTCCGATGCGGTTTCACGCAATACCCCAGAGCGCCGGGTGACCACCACACCAATCGCCGTCGCGACCGCCAGCGCCGCGACGAGCGCGCTCGCGGCGACCACGACGGAACTCACGCCGGCGCCATTCAGATCGAGAAGTCCTCGCCGTGCCACACCCCGGCCTCCGGGGGCCGGATGACGCGGTCCGTCTGGGGGCTGTCGTCCTTGGCTTCCAGCCTGGCCACCCTGGTGAGCAGGGACTGCAGGCTGGTTCCCACGAGGTCGGGCAGGTCATCCGAGCCCGGGCCGGGCCGGCTGCGGCCGATCGTCTGTCCGGGCACTCCGACTACCACTGCGCTCGACGGCACCTCTTTGACGACGACGGCGTTGGCGCCGATTCGGCTGTCGTCGCCAACTTTGATCGCGCCGAGCACCTTGGCGCCGGCACCGATGGTGACGCGGTCGCCGATCGTAGGGTGGCGTTTGCCGGATTCCGCGCCGGTGCCGCCGAGCGTGACGCCGTGGAAGATGGTGACGTCGTCGCCGACCTCCGCGGTCTCCCCGATAACCACACCGGTCGCGTGGTCGATGAACAGGCCGGCGCCCAGGGTGGCGCCGGGGTGTATGTCCACGCCGGTGAGGATGCGGGTCAGTTCTGCGAGTGCCCGCGCAGGCACCCTGGCCTGACGGCGCCACAGCCAATGGCTGATCCGGTGGCCCCAGACCGCGTGCACCCCGGGGTAGCTGAAGATGACCTCCAACGTGGTCGGGGCGGCGGGATCGCGCTCCTTGGCTGCCCGGATGTCTCGCCGAATCGCCGACAGCATGGCTAGTCCGCCAGGTCGGAGAACAAAACGGTGCTCAGATATCGCTCACCGAAGTCGGGGAAGACCACGACGATCAGCTTTCCGGCATTCTCCGGACGCCGAGCCACCTGTAGCGCTGCCACTAGGGCCGCGCCGGAGGAGATGCCGACCAACAGGCCCTCCTCGCGGGCCAGCCGCCGGGCCAGGGCGATCGAGTCCTCGTTACCCACGGTGATGACCTCGTCCACCAGATCCTCGTCGTACACAGGCGGGACGAACCCGGCGCCGATGCCCTGGATCGGATGGGGCCCCTTCTGGCCGCCGGACAGCACCGGCGAGGCGGCTGGCTCGACCGCGACGAACTGCACGGAGGGCTTGCGTTCCTTGATCACATCGGCCACTCCGGTGATGGTGCCCCCCGTGCCCACCCCGGACACGAAGATGTCGACCTTCCCATCGGTGTCGCGCCACACCTCCTCGGCGGTGGTTTTGCGGTGGATCGCCGGGTTCGCGGGGTTCTCGAACTGCTGGGGCACGAAGTACCGCTGGTCGGTCTTGGCGAGTTCCTCTGCCTTGGCGATGGCACCGGGCATGCCGTCGGGCCCGGGGGTAAGGATCAGTTCAGCGCCGTAGGCGCGCAACACCTTTCGTCGCTCGACGCTCATCGTCTCCGGCATGGTGAGGACGAGTCGATAACCACGCGCGGCGCATACCAGCGCCAGCGCGATCCCGGTGTTGCCACTCGTCGGCTCGAGGATGATGGTGTCCGGCTTGATCAGCCCCGCCTCCTCGGCGGCGTCGATCAGGGCCACCCCAATCCGGTCCTTGACGCTGTTCGCCGGGTTGAAAGATTCCAGCTTGGCCACGACGTCGGCCGCGGCCCCGTCCGTGACTCGGTGCAGCCGGACCAAGGGCGTGCCCCCGATTAGTTGGGTGATGTCCTCGGCGATGCTCATCTGAATTCGTCTCCAGCGGTCTCGGCTTGTCCAAAAAGCTCGGTCTTGTCAGCCTCCCAGCTGATATCGAACTCTATTGCCATGTCCGTGGGGATGGCCAGTGCGACGGGCGTCAGTTGTTGCGATCGCTCGTCGATCGCCACCCCGGTCAGCACCCGTCCGGCGAGGCCGTCCGCAGCGGTGGCGGTCGGCGTCGTCGCCGATGTGTGCGGCGGTCGGCGCAGGTAGTAGTCCGTTCCCGGCTGGACCACGCCGTCGATGCCGAAGCCGTCGGCGTCGGCGTCGGCGTCGGAGCAACTGTGAGCTATCGGTGGTGTTGAGCCGCAAGGGGATTCGCACCTGGAAGGGTCCGACGAGTTCGGCGTCGACGGTGGCCCGGATAGCGACCAGTGCGGGTTCGTCGGCGCGGTGAGCTGAGAGCCCGAAACATCTTGCCAGTCAATGCCATTGGCGGACTTTTGCAGCTTAACGGTAATGTCTTTGTCCGCCACTGTCCGCACCGAATAGCCGCCGAGCTGACCACTCAGTTGGGCGGTGGTGCGCAATGGATAGGAGTGGCGCAGGAAGTCCAACGAGTAGGCGTGCAGGTTGGGGTTCAGTCGGATTAGGTCGGGCATGGACAACACGGTCATGGGTCGTTGGACTTTCCTGCGAGAAATAGGCCGGGAGGCGCTTTGGTGCCCGCGGGCGGTCGGGCGGCCGGCTAGCGAAAAAAGCGCGACGATTAGAACGTCAGAAGGGCTCGGATTCGCCTAGTCAGGGCATCAACAACAGCAACAACAGTCCACGGCAAGCCAGCGCGAGCGGGCAAAGCGCAGGTGCAGAGCGTGGTGCATGCCCCCACTATAGGGCATGATCCGACCGAGCTTGCTCGGCCAGATCCGCCCTCCGGATGATAAAAATCCGGGTGAGTTTTACATTTGCCTCGGCTCGGAACGGGGTCCTTGGGCGTGCTCCCCTGACCGACTCGACGACCGCTCCACTACCCGAAGAAGACGAAGGACGAACGAGGATCTCGGCTCAGAACGAGTCGCAGGCAGGACAAGTCGCGGTGATCGGTCAGCGGCTGGACATGGAATTGGCAGCGTCCCGATCGGAACGTCTATCGACATGGCCATCGTCGGTCTCGAGCCCGCACACGCACGGTGCCGCGCTGTGCTGTGGCAACCACCGCAGCTGGGCGGCCCGTTTGCGGTTGAGGTGCTGCACGTAGACCTTGTCGCGCTGCCGGCTCGAGAAGGCCAGATCAAGGTTGACCAGCAGCCCAGCCCACTCGACCTGGTCGGCCGACGACACCCGGTCGCCGGTTGCGTCGTCGCTGACGGTGTCACGCCGTAGTCGGCAATTCAGGGGGCACACGGGGTTCACGAGCACACAACCTCCATGCCTGGATGCTGCGACAGCGATGTTTCCGTGACGGGTGTGGGATGTTTCCGCCGTATTAAGTGCCGGAGCGCGTGTCGTGGAACGGCGGCAAGCCGGGGCCTCGGGCGTAACGCCACTGCGAGAAAGCCGCTGGAAAAGCGCAGTGGCGTTACGTTCGCGCCCTGCGCGTGCCGTGCCTAGTAGACGTCGCGGTGGTAGCGCTTGTCGGCGCTGAGCGCCCGGACGTAGGCTTCCGCCGCGTCCGTGTCGAGGCTCCCGTGCTCGGCGACGATTTCGCGGATGGCGCGGTCGACGTCCTTGGCCATCGGGTCGGCGTTGCCGCAAACGTACAGCCGCGCCCCGTCCTGCAGCCATTGCCACAGCTGGGCCCCGCGCTTGCGCATCAGGTGCTGCACGTAGACCTTTTCGCGCTGATCCCGGGAGAACGCGAGGTCCAACTCGGTGAGCAGCCCGTCGGCGTGCATCTTCTCGATCTCGTCGCGGTAGTAGTAGTCCGTGGCGGCGCGCTGTTCACCGAAGAACAGCCAGTTGGGTCCCGTGTGTCCCAACGCCCGTCGTTCCTGCAGGAAACCGCGGAAGGGCGCGATCCCGGTGCCCGGACCGATCATGATCATCGGGGTGTCCGGGTCGCTCGGCGGCCGAAAATTGCTCGACGGTCGCACGTAGACGGCGATTTGATCGCCGGGCGAGCGGTCCGCGAGGTAGGTCGAACAGACGCCCCGCCGTGGGATGCCCTGGAAGTTGTAGCGCACCGGCGACACCGTCAGGTGCACCTCGGCCGGGGTCTCTTTGGGGCTTGACGAGATCGAATACAGCCGAGGCTGAAGAGGTTTGAGTACGGTCAGCCACTCGGCGGCCGCGGCGGTGACCGGTGTGTGGGCGAGCAGGTCGACCGACTGCCGGCCCCATGTCCAATCCGTCAGTGCGGCTTTGCTTTCCGGCCGCATCAGGGTGGCCAGTTCCGAACAACGGGAGCGTTGCTGCACGAACCGCAGCAGGTCCGGGCTGATGTGCGCGATCTCGAACCGGTCGGTCAAAGCGTCACGTAGCGACATCGAGCCGTGCCCGGGCACATCGACTACCGTCTCGCCGTCCAGGCCGGTCACCGTCAGCCATTCGGTGACGAGCTGATCACTGTTGCGCGGCCAGACCCCCAGCGCGTCACCGGCCTCGTAGCTGAGCGTGCCCTCCGGGACGTGAAACACCAACTGCCGCACATCTTTTGCCGACCGTGCCCGGCTGAGCGTGCAATTGCGCACCAGGCTGCTGGCCAGTGGCCGCTTCTTGGTGTACTGAGTCGTCTTCGCTGGCCCGGCGGCGGGCACCGTGGCGACGGGTGCCGCCGGCGCTTCGGTCAGCGCCTGCAGGACCCCGCTCAGCCAACGCGCCGCGGCGTCCTCGTAGTCGGGCTCGCAATCGACACGGTCGAGGATGCGCGAGGCGCCCAGTTCGGCCAGGCGCACGTCGAGTTTGCGTCCGTGGCCGCAGAAGTCGTCATAGTTGGAGTCCCCGAGGGCGAGTACGGCGTAGCGCGTGCCGGCCAGACGGGGCGCGCCCTCGGCTGATAGCGCTCGCCAGAAACAGGTGCCGTTGTCCGGTGGCTCGCCGTCGCCGGTGGTGCTGGTGATGAGGAGCACCTCGCGGGCGGTCGGCAGGCCAGCGACATCGAAATCGTCCATGGCGACCAACTTGACCGGCACCTGCGCCTCGCCGAGTTGCGCGCTGACCGAGGCCGCCAGTTCTTCGGCGTTGCCGGTCTGCGACGCCCAGAGCACAACGACTGGGGAATGGGCGCTTTCGTTGGCCTCCACGGACCGGGCGGCCGGCGCTGGCTCCGGCACGGCGGCGCCCGCGAAGAGGCCCGCGAGAAGGCCGTCCAGCCACAGTCGCGTGCTCGGGTCGAATGGCGCGGTATCGGGCAGCGTCGGAACGCTGGTCCGCGCGGGCTCCGAACGCAGGGCAGTCATCAGTCCCGCAAGGTAGGAGCGGCCCAGGTTGTCGAACTCCGGGACGGGTTGCTGTCCCACGCCGAGGATTTCGGCCAGCGCGTCGACCCGGTCCGGGCTGGCGTGCCGTACCGGCTCGGCGGGTCGCGAATCCGCCTCGGTAACAACTATCTTCGTCAGGGTCACCGCGCACGCCTTGAATTCGGGTTGATGTGAGATCGGATCTAGCGCGTCGTTGGTGACGGCATTGATCGACAGGTATTCGCCAAAGGAGTCGTTCCAGTGGAACGGCGCAAAGCAGTTGCCCGGCCGCACGCGGTCGGTGATGACGGCGGGCAGCACGGCCCGGCCGCGGCGGGAGGCGACTTCGACGCGGTCGCCGTCGGCGATCTGCTGCCGGGCCGCGTCGTCGGGGTGGATCTCGACGAACGGGCCCGGGTTGAGCTTGTTGAGCTTGGCCACCTTGCCGGTCTTGGTCATGGTGTGCCATTGGTGGGGCAGGCGGCCGGTGTTGAGCAGCAGCGGGTAGTCGTCGTCGGGCATCTCGTCGGGCGCCAGGTGCGGGCGGGCGAAGAACATCGCGCGCCCGCTCGGGGTCGGGAAAGCCAAGCGGGGCACGCTGCCGTCGTCGCGGACGAGCTGGGTCTGGCTGATGCCGTCGTTGCGGTACCGGATCGGGTTGCGGTCGGTGCCGCCCTCGGGCGGGCATGGCCACTGCAGCGGCGTCTGGCGCAGTCGGTCATAGCTGATCCCGCGCAAGTCGTAACCCGTTGCGGGGTTCCAGAACCGCTTGATCTCCTCGAAGACGTCCTCAGCGCTGTCATAACTGAACGCATCCGAAAAGCCCATCTCACAAGCGATCCGGGCGATGATCTGCCAGTCGGGCAGCGCCTGGCCCGGCGGCTCGACGGCTTGCTGGAACAGGGTGACGTTGCGCTCCGAATTGACCATCACGCCGTCGGCCTCGGTCCACAGGGCGGCAGGTAGCATCACGTCGGCGTACTCGTTGGTCTCGGTCTCGCGGAACGCGTCCTGCGTGATCACCAGCTCGGCGCGTTCCAAGCCGGCCAATACCGTCTTCCGATTAGCCACCGACGCAACGGGATTGGTGCAGATGATCCAGCACGCTTTGATCTCGCCGTCGGCCATGCGGGAGAACATGTCGATGGTGCCGGCGCCGGCCTCGGCGCGCACCGACCCGCGTGGAATGCCCCACTGGTCCTCCACGAACTGCCGGTCGGTGGCCGACAGCGCGGATCTTTGACCGGGCAAACCCGGTCCCATGTAACCCATTTCACGCCCGCCCATCGCGTTGGGCTGGCCGGTCAGGGAGAACGGGCCGCTGCCGGGCTTGCAGATCGCGCCCGTGGCCAGATGCAGGTTGCAGATCGCGTTGGTGTTCCAGGTGCCGTGGGTGCTCTGGTTGAGTCCCATTGTCCAGCAGCTCATCCAGTTGGTGGCTTCGCCGATCCAGCGGGCAGCGGTGCGGATGTCCTGCTCGGGTATGCCGGTGATTTCGCTGACCGTACCGACGGGGAACTGCTCCAGGAAACTGGGCATCACCTCCCAGCCCTCGGTGAATTGGGAGATGAATTCCTGGTCGGTGTGGCCGTTTTCGACAAGGAGCCGCAGCAGCCCGTTGAGCAGTGCGAGGTCGGAGCCGGGAGCGATCTGCAGGAAGAGGTCGGCCTTGTCGGCGGTCGCGGTGCGGCGCGGGTCGACGACGATCAGCTTGGCACCGGCCTTGACGCGGTCCATCATCCGCAGGAACAGAATTGGGTGGCAGTCAGCCATGTTGGCGCCGATCACGAAGAACACGTCGGCGTGGTCGAAGTCCTGATACGAACCGGGTGGTCCGTCGGCGCCCAGGGACAGCTTGTAACCCGAGCCGGCGCTGGCCATGCACAGCCGTGAATTCGACTCGATCTGGTTGGTGCCGATGAACCCTTTGGCCAGCTTGTTCGCCAGGTACTGGGCCTCCAAGGACATCTGCCCTGACACGTAGAGGGCGACGGCGTCGGGGCCATGGTCGTTGATGATTGCCCGTAACCGCCTGGCGGACGCCGTGATCGCGGTGTCGATTTCGACGGCCTGGGGCGGTTCGTCACGCTCGGCCCGCAGATAGGCGCTGTCCATCCGGCCGGGCGCTGCGAGCATGTCCGCGGTGGTCGCTCCCTTGGTGCACAACCGCCCGAAGTTGGCCGGGTGGGTTTTGCGCCCGACCGTCTTGGCGATGTGGGGCAGGCCCGACTGTGGGTCCGTTGTGATCTGCAGCACCATGCCGCAGCCGACGCCGCAGTACGCGCACAAGGTGTTTACGGCGTCCGTATCGGCCGAAACAGTGCCGCTGGCCACGCGAACGTCTTCTCCTCTCGGCGGCGCAACAAAGATTTGCGCGTAATCGTGCAACAAGGATGTTTCACCGCGGGACGTCCCGGTGTTTCCGCCGTTTTACGGCTTTCTCGCAACGGCCATAGCGTGGTTGTGAGATGTTCAGAAAATGTCTATTGTCCCAGCTCACAGCCAATCAACGCCGACCAGCTGACGGTCCCGAGATTACCCGCGACAATGCCGTTCCGGCGGTCCCGAACACGGTTTCCGATAAAACCGACGGGACATTCACAGTATTTGCTAAGCTTGCGCGGCGCGCCGAAAAAGTGCTCACGGTTGCGCCGCGCTTGCGACCGTCGCTGGGTCGATGGCGACGGCCCGCAGCGCCCGGCGACGCCGAGCTTGCCCGGCTGCGCCGCGCTTGCGACCGTCGCTAGGTTCGAGGGCGTGCGTCCAATGACTACGACCCTCGCGACCCTCGCGATCGTTGCCCTGATTGTGGGCCTGATTGCGGCCTGCGACTCGAAGCCGTCGACGTCGTCGGCACCGCAGCCGCCCGATAAGTGCAAGGACTCCGACGGGCCGACTGCCGACACCGTTCAGCAGGCCATCGCCGGGGTTCCGATCGTGACTCCGGATTCGACCTGGGTCGAGATCGCGCGCGGGCACACGAAGAAGTGCCGGTTGTACTGGGTTCAGATCATCCCGACCATCGCGAGCGAATCGAGTCCCCAGCAGCTGTTGTTCTTCGACCACAACTCCCCGCTGGGCTCGGCCACGCCCAACCCCAAGCCCTACCTCACCGTGCTGTCGTCCAACGACGACACCGTCACGGTCCAGTACCAATGGCAGGCCGGCAGCGACAAGCCTTGCTGCCCAACCGGTAAGGGCACCGTGCGATTCCAGATCGGATCGGACGGCAAACTCAAGGCGCTCGACTCGATCCCGCATCAATAGTCGTGACGCACAAAGAAATCCCGCATTGGGACGCCGAGGACGAGGCGGCCTGGGAGGCCGGCAACAAGACGATCGCGAAACGCAACTTGCTGTGGGCGATTCTGAGTGTGCACCTGGGTTATTCGGTGTGGGCGCTGTGGCCGGTGCTGGAACTGTTCATGCCCAGGGACGTGTACGGCTTTTCGGCCGGCGACAAGCTCCTGCTCGGCGTCACGGCCACCCTCACCGGGGCATGTCTGCGGACGCCATACGCGTTGGCCACCGCCATCTTTGGGGGTCGCAACGTGTCGATGTTCTCCGCGTTCGTGCTGCTGATCCCGGTCGTCGGCGCGATGGTGCTGCTGGCCCATCCGGGTCTGCCGTTGTGGCCGTATCTGGTGTGCGCGGCGTTAACGGGTTTGGGCGGAGGGAATTTCGCGGCATCGGCCAGCAACGCCAACGCCTTCTACCCGCATCGGCTCAAGGGCTCGGCACTCGGATTAGCCGGGGGGATCGGCAATCTCGGGGTGCCAATGATCCAGTTGGTGGGGTTGGTCGTCATCGCCATCGCCGGCGACCGACGGCCCTATTGGGTATGCGGCCTGTATCTGGCGCTGTTGACGGTCACCGGGATCGGGGCCACCTTGTTCATGAACAACGTTGCGCCACACCGTGTCGAGGCTAAGCGCTTGTGGTCCATCCTGTCCGCGGTCCTACACACCCGCGACACCTGGCTGCTCGCGCTGCTCTACCTCGGCACCTACGGCTCGTTCATCGGGTTGGCGTTCGCGTTCGGTCAGATCCTGCAGACCGGATTCATCGCCGGCGGGCAGACCTCCTCGGCGGCCGCGCTGCACGCCGCCGAACTGGCCTTCATCGGCCCGCTGCTGGCGGCGCTGACGCGGGTCTACGGCGGCCGCGTGGCCGACCGGGTCGGCGGCGGCCGCGTCACCCTGGTCGTTTTCGTTTTCATGGTCGTGGTTGCCGGATTGCTGGTCGGCATCGGGGAGGTCGAGGACCCGCACGCGGGCCCCGTCAGCGATGGCGTGATGGTCGCTTACGTGGCGTGCATAATCGCGTTGTTCGCCTTGGCGGGACTGGGCAATGGGTCGGTGTACAAGTTGATCCCAACCGTGTTCGAGGCATTGGGCCGGCCGTCGGATGCGGACGAGCAGCGGTCACGAATCCTGTCGGGGGTGGTCATCGGATTCGTCGCCGGGTTCGGGACGCTCGGCGGGGTCTTGATCAACCTGGCACTGCGGCAGTCCTACCTCAGCGCGGGCACGATGACGCCGGCGTTCGGGATCTTCCTGGCTTTCTATGTTGTTGCCGCCCTACTGACTTGGACGCGATATGTGCGAGCCGTCACTCGGTCAGATTCTCCGGGTGCAGCATCTCGGCGTAGCGCAGTTGTTCGGGGATACCGAATCCGTCGACCAGCGTCTCGGCGTAGGGGCGTAGCGCGCGGCACCGATCGTTGATACCGCGGGTGACCGCCTTGGCCCGCTCGGTGGACAGGTACCGGTGCTCGACGTACCAGGCCTTGTCGCCTTCGATCACCGATAACGCGTACAGGTCGCACACGATGCCCAACAGTTCGCGGGCCTCGGGGTCTGCACATGCCTCGATCCCGGCGACGAACGCCTCCAGCACCACCCGGTCGATGTGCGCCTGCGCCGCGTGCAGCACGTGATCCTGGACCGCGTTGAACGCGTCGAAGGCCGACATCTCTTTGGATTTGCCCTGCAGCCGTCGCGCCACCGAGGACAGCAGGTACTGCTCGCGCTCCTCGAACATGTTGACCTGGGTGCCCCGGTTGAACAGGCTGCCCTCTTCCTCGCTGTCCTGCCGAGCATCCACGATCCGCTGCATAATCGCTTCGGCCGCAGTTCGTTTCATGACGCGGTCACCGACCGCGTTGGCGGCGAAGCGCACCCATTCGACCGGGCTCATGCTGCGGATGTCATCGGCGTAGGCCGTCAATAGCTCCTTGGCCACCAGCTGGGTCAGCACGTGGTTGTCACCCTCGAAGGTGGTGAACACGTCGGTGTCGGCACGCAAAGCAATCAACCGGTTTTCGGCCATGTAGCCCGCACCGCCGCACGCCTCCCGCGCTTCCTGGATGGTGTGGCTGGCGTGCCAGGTGTTGGCCGCCTTGAGCCCGGCGGCGCGGGCTTCCAGCTCGCGCTGTTCCTCGGCGTCCGGCGAGTCCGCGGTCTGCAGGTCGTGACACTTGGACACCAGCTCGTTTTGCGCGAACTGCAGTGCGTAGGACCGCGCTATCAGCGGGAAGAGCCGCCGCTGATGCACCAGGTAGTCCATAATCAGCACTTCGCCGTCGTCGTCTGGCGCACTGAATTGCTTGCGCTGCAACGCATACCGGGTTGCAATGTCCAGTGCGACCTTCGCGGCGGCCGCGGCGCTGCCGCCGACCGTGACCCGGCCGCGGATCAGCGTGCCGATCATCGTGAAGAAGCGGCGGTTGGGGTTGTCGATGGGTGAGGTGTAGGTGCCGTCGGTCTCCACGTCGCCGTATTTGTTGAGCAGATTGACCCGTGGAACTCGGACGTGGTCGAACACGATGCGGCCGTTGTCCACGCCCGGCAGCCCACCCTTGTAGTGACAGTCCGACGTCGTCACCCCGGGCAGATCATTGCCGTCGTCGTCGCGGATCGGGACCAGCAGGCAGTGCACGCCGTGGTCGACGGGCTCGCCATCCTGTTGAGTGATCAGCCGCGCGAAAACCGCTGCGATGGTAGCGGTTTCGGCGGCACCGCCGATGTAGTCCTTACGGGCTGTTGGGGTGGGGGAGTCGATGACGAACTCTTCGGTCTCGGGATCGTAGGTGGCCGTCGTCTCAAGGGCCTGGACGTCGCTGCCGTGCCCGGTCTCGGTCATCGCGAAGCAGCCGCGAAGTTCGAGGTCGATGATCTTCGGGACGTACTTCTCGTGGTGGCGTTCGGTGCCCAGATTCTCGACGGCGCCGCCGAACAACCCCCATTGCACGCCGGCCTTGACCATCAGCGACAGGTCCGACATTGCCAGCATCTCGATCATCGTGACCGCCGCGCCGACATTGCCGGTGCCCCCGTGTTCCTTGCGGAAGCTGTCTTCCGCGGCGCCGGCGTTGGCCATGAGCTGCATCTGCTCGGCGACCTTGGCGCGGGCGATGACGGTGTTCGGGGTGTAGTGCGGGCGAAAGACCTCCTCGGCCAGCTTCTTCCGCATCTCGTTCTTCACGTCGCGGAAACGCCCGTCCAGCGCGTTACGCAGATGATCGACCATGTTTGTCGTGGTTGACGCCATACCCGACCGTAACGTGCGGGCCGCCACACGGGAATGCCCGACGCCGCCCTGCCATCGAGCCTGCGGTGAGGGCTACCAAACTGCGGCGCGACGCGCTCTGGACGCAGACTCGGCGCCATGAGCGCAGGCTCGCCGCCGCGGTGAGCCCGGCGTTCACGCGCGTCGGCTCGGCTGCTATTGGTGCGCTGATCACGCTGATGCCCTACCTTCTCGGGTATGGGTCGTTGGCCGCGGGTCTGGCGTGTGGCGCGGCTGGGCTGCTGATCGCCGTCGCCGCCAGCTAGCTGGCGGGAGCCGGGCGTCGCGGCTGCTGGCTATGTGCTGTCTGGGGCTCGGAGGTTGCGCGGGCACGCCGGCTCACGCACCGTTGGCCACGGTGCCGCCGTTGTTGAACTACGTCGGGCAGGCGCAGGTTCCGTCCGGCGCGGTCTTCGACGGTACCGTCATCGGCGGCTTGTCGGCGGTCAGCTACGACGCTGGGCGCCAGGTGTATTACGTCGTCAGCGACGACCGCTCCGAACATAATCCCGCTCGGTTCTACGTCGTGCGAATATCGTTGTCCGACAAAGGTATTGGCGACGTGACGTTTACCGAGATGCATCCTCTGCTGGATCAGTCGGGTCAGCCGTTCCGGCCGTTGGACGTGAACGCCACGCCGCCGGTGGTTCCACCCGACCCGGAGGGCATCGCCTTCGACGCCGCCCGGCAACGGCTTTACTGGTCTTCCGAGGGCGAGCGGATCATCAACGGGCCGGTGCTGCTGGATCCGTGGGTCCGCACCGCCGCGCTCGACGGCGCATACCTGGGTCAGTTCGCCTTGCCGCCCAACTTGGCGATGTCCGCGCAAAACACAGGGCCCCGCCGAAACCGGGCGCTGGAGGGGTTGGCGCTGACGCCGGACGGGCGGTCGCTGTTCGCGGCGATGGAGGACCCGGGCTATAACGACGGACCAGAATCCAACGGCAACCAGGGCGTGCTGACCCGGATCACCAAACTCGACGTCGCTACCAGTGCTCCCGTCGCCCAGTACGCCTATCCGATGGAACCCGCCGCCTCGCCCGCCGACCGCAACGGCGTCTCGGATCTGGTCGCCCTGTCCGACACGACGTTCCTGGTGCTGGAACGGTCCGATTCCGCGCCGCCTGTAGTGCGCGTCTTCCGCGCCGACATCGGAGGCGCCACCGACGTGTTGACCTTGCCGTCGCTAACGGGGGCGCAACTGACCCCGATCAGCAAGTCACTGGCCATCGACCTGTCCCACACCGCGGGCCTGACGGCGCCGATAGCAAACCTCGAGGGAATAACGTTGGGGCCCAAGCTGCCCGGCGGCCGTCAGTCGGTGTTGCTGGTCAGTGACAACGATTTCTCGTCGGCCAAGGTCACGCAGTTCGTGTTGCTGGCCATGTAACGGGCCTGAGCCGATAGAGCACGAACCCGGCCCACAACAGGCCAAACACGACCAACACGGTCATGTCGAACACCCACCAACCCGAGTAGTGGGTCCACACCAGGGCGTCGGGCGCCCGCGGGTCGATCCTGCGCAGATCGGCGGTGGACGCCGACGCCGCGAAACCCCACTGGGCCGGGACGAACCAGGACACCTGGTCGTAGCCCCAGGTGCCCACCAGCGAAATGAGTCCACCGGCAAACAGCAGCGATGCCAGGATCACCGGCACAACAAGCGGCAGGACTTCGGGCACCGACTTGCCCAGCGAGGACAACGCCAACCCGACGATCGCCGAGACGATGGCCGTCGCGGCCACGCTCACGTACAGCTCGACGTCCGCACTGGGCAACAGGGCGGCGCCATCCGCCGGTCCGCTTCTGACCAGCAACACGATGGTGACGAGGACGGCGGCTTGGATCGCTGCGAGCGCGGCGAACACCATGAGCTTGGCGGCCAGGTATGCCGACGCCGACAACCCGATGGCTTGCTCACGCCGGAAGATCAGGCGTTCTCCGACCAGGTCGCCGATGGTCAACGCGGTGCCCATGATCACCGCGGCGATGTTGAGCGCAGCCAGGATCTCGACGGCCTCGTGCACATTTTTCGCCGCCGGGCCGGGCCGGTCCAGCCCAGAAGCCCCCGGGATAAGCAGCGTCAGTCCCCCCAACGCGAACGGCAGCAGCGTCAAGAAGAGCAGGTACGGCCAGCCCGCGAGCAGCAGGCGGAGTTGGCGGCGGGCGACATACCGGACCTGCTGGCCCGCGGTGAGTTTGGCGGGCGGAGGCTCCGGCGCGAGCCGCGCCGGGCGAGTCGGTGCCGGTTGCCGGGCCAGGAACGCCCGGTGGGCCCCGCCGGGGTCGGCGTTCGCCCGGGCCAGGACCGCCGGCCAGTCGTGGGCGCCAGTGGGCGGCCCGAGGAAGGCCACGGTGCCGGCCGAGGTGAACACCAGCACCTGATCGCAGATGTTGAGGTGCGCCGGCGACGCCTGCGCCACCACGATGGCACAGCCGAGGTCGGCTTGGCGTCGCAGCAGGGCCATCACGTGCTCTGTCTGCGCCGCGTCCAGCCCTGCGCCGGGCTCGTCGACGACGAGCAGGCTCGGCCTAGTGACCAGTTCGATCGCCATCGCCGCGCACCTCCGCGCCTCCGGGGGCAGTTTGCCGATCCGGGTCGCGCGGTGTTCCGTCAGCTGCAGCTCGTCGAGCACCTGGTTCACCACCCGGTCGCGGTGCTCGGGCGAGGTATCGGGTGGCAGCCGCAGCTCGGCGGCATACTCCAAAGCCGTTGCGACCGTGAGGGTTCGGTACAGGCGGTCGTCGCGTGACACGATCCCGACGCGGGCGCGCATCGCCTCGGGCTCGGCATGGACGTCGTGGCCGTCGACGGTGACTTCCCCGGCGCCGGGCCGCCGCGCGCCGGACAGCACGTCGAGCAGCGCGGTGATGCGCGCGGCCGACGGCCCGACCACGGCGGTCAAGCTGGCCGGGTGCGCAGTGAACGACACATCGGTGAACACCGCCTTCCCGCCCGCCGTGAGGCCCAGCCGGTACGCGGCAACTCCGATCGTGCGGGCGCCGCCCTTCAGCGGCAGCCGAGAGGTTGTCGACGGTTCTGCGGTGGCAGGCGCCGGCACCGCCGGGCGCGGTTTGCGGCTGCTCATCCGCTCCACCAGACCCCGGCGCGGCAGCGGCGTCGTCAGGTCGGGCGGGGGTTGCGTTGGCAACGCCCGGCGTTGGGGGCCCGGGCGGGTCGGGGACGTTCGGCGCGGCGGCGTGGGAGGGCGCGCCGACGGGCCGAGATTGAACGTGAGCCGCGGGCCCCGTCGCGGATCGCCGATCGTGATCGCCTGACCGTCTCGAATGTCGACCGCCGACAGCCTGGCCCCGCCGACGAAGAGGCCGTCGCGGCCGCTGTCGATCGCCACCCACTGCGTGCCCGCGAACCGCAACACGACCGACGGAGGCGGTGGGCCGGCGTTTGCGGGCGGCGTCAACGGCGGCAACCGGATGTCGCACTGGCTGCCGTAGCCCACCAGCACGTCGCGGCCGGGCTGAAACAGGTAACGCGTCGATCCGACCCAAACGGTCAGCGGGGGAGCCGGGGCGCCGGGGGAACCCGAAGCCTCGGTCCGCATGGCCGCCACCCTTCCTGCTTCAGATCCTTCTTCAGACCAGTTCTACCCGCTTGCTGTCCACTAGGGATTTGCGGTGCTCACAGCGTGTTGCGACGCGGCGTGCCCGGCGCATTGTCGAGCAACCGGCGCAAAACCCCGACCGCCTCGGCCAGCACCCGGCGGTCGGCCGGCTCCAGCTCGGCGAGTTGCGGTTCGATCGCGGCGGCACGATCGGCCCGGACGGCGTTCAAGGTGCGCAGTCCTTGCGGGGTGATGCGGATGCGGACGGCGCGGGCGTCGCCAGGATCGACGGTCCGGGTTACCAGCCCCGCGTCCTCGAGTCGCCGGACCTGTGTGGTCATCGTCGGTTGCGAACAGTGGTCCACGGCGGCCAAGTCGCCGATCCGCGCTTCGCCGTGGACGTCGATCGTTGCCAGCAGCCTGGCCTGCGCAGCGGGCAGCGGCATCTGGATGCGTTGGGTGGCAAACCGGTTCAGCCGCGCGACCACCGCGAGCAGATCCGCGCCCAGGCCATGCGGATCGGAGTTTGCGGGCTCGACCACGTCGGTGTGGTCGGCGCCGGCAGATGAAGTCATGAATACATCGTTGCATAGGTTTGCTATGCGGAACCAATCGTTGACAATCAGCGACCCGGCGCGCGGTAAAACCTGGACGGCGCGGGTGTGCTAACCGGGACAAGCCATCCGAGCCTGGCAGAATCGGTGAAATGATCACGCGCGTCCCTCGCCCTTCGCGCCATCGGGGTGGGCCGCTGCAACCGGGTGAACTGGCTCAGGCGTCGGTCATGGCGGCATTGTGCGCGGTCACCGCGATCATCTCCGTCGTCGTCCCGTTCGCGGCCGGCCTGGCGCTGCTGGGCAGCGTGCCCATGGGGCTGCTGGCCTACCGGTATCGGTTGCGGGTGCTGGTCGCCGCGACCGTCGCCGCCGGGATGATCGCCTTCCTGATCGCCGGCCTGGGCGGCTTCATGGCCGTCGTCAACAGCGCCTACATCGGCGGCCTGACCGGCATCGTCAAACGCAAGGGCCGCGGGAAGCCGACGGTGATCGTCTCGGCCCTGATCGCCGGCCTGTTCTTCGGCGCGCTGTCGGTCGCCTCGCTGGCGGTGATGTCCCGGTTGCGGCACCTGATTTTTGCCGTCATGACCGCCGACGTCGACGGTCTGGCGAACGCCCTGAACCGCGCGCACATGGAGGGCGCCGCCGCGGGGCTGAAACACTTTTTCACGCTGGGACTGCACTACTGGCCCGCGCTGTTGCTCGTGCACTCCGTCATCTCGATCGTGATCGTCTCGCTGATCGGTTGGTGGGCGCTGTCCCGGGTGCTGGACCGCATGCGCGGCGTTCCTGATGTGCACAAGCTCGACCCCCTATGCGAGGAAGCCGCCTCGGTGGGGCCGGTGCCCGTGAGTCTGGACAGGGTGCGCTTCCGGTATCCGGGCGCTGGCCAGGACGCACTGCGCGAGGTCAGCCTCGACGTCCGCGAGGGCGAACACATCGCCATCACCGGGGCCAACGGCTCCGGCAAGACCACGCTGATGCTGCTCCTGGCCGGCCGGGAACCGACATCGGGCACCGTGCGCCGCCCCGGCGGGGTGGGCCTGGGCAAGCTGGGTGGGACGGCCGTTGTTCTGCAACACCCCGAAAGCCAGGTGCTGGGCACCCGGGTGGCCGACGACGTGGTGTGGGGGTTGCCGCCCGGGACGCGCGTCGACATCGACCGGCTGCTGGGCGAGGTCGGCCTCGAGGACCTCGCCGAACGCGACACCGGAAGTCTGTCCGGGGGTGAACTGCAGCGCCTCGCGCTGGCCGCCGCGTTGGCCAGGGAGCCGGCGATGCTCATCGCCGACGAGGTCACCAGCATGGTGGACCAGCAGGGCCGCGACGCGTTGCTGAGTGTGCTGTCGGGTCTGACCAAGCGGCACCGGACCGCGTTGGTGCACATCACCCACTACAACAACGAGGCCGCGTGTGCGGACCGCACGCTCAACCTGAGCGATTCGCCGGACAACACCGACATGGTCGACGTCGGGCACGCGCCGATGCCGAGCGTCGCGCCGGATCACCGGTCCGAGGCGCCCGCGCTCGAACTCATCGACGTCGCGCACGAATATGGCAGCGGCACCCCGTGGGCCAAGACCGCGCTGCGCGACGTCAGCTTCGCGGTGGAGCAGGGCGAGGGCGTACTTATCCACGGCGGCAACGGTTCGGGGAAGTCGACGCTGGCGTGGATCATGGCCGGCCTGACGGTACCGACCACCGGCGCCTGCCTGGTCGACGGCCGACCGACTCACGAGCAGGTCGGCGCGGTGGCCTTGTCGTTCCAGGCCGCCCGGCTGCAGTTGATGCGCAGCCGCGTGGACCTCGAAGTCGCTTCTGCCGCAGGCTTTTCACCGCGTGATGAAGAGCGCGTGGCCCGGGCGCTGAGCGTCGTCGGCTTGGACCCCACGCTGGCCAAACGGCGCATCGACCAACTCAGCGGCGGGCAGATGCGCCGCGTGGTGCTGGCCGGGTTGCTGGCGTGTTCGCCCAAGGCGCTGATCCTCGACGAGCCGCTGGCCGGGCTGGATGCCGCCAGCCAGCGCGGCCTGCTGCGGCTGCTGGAGGATCTGCGCCGCGAGCGGGGCCTGACGGTGGTGGTCATTTCGCACGACTTCGTCGGGCTGGACGACCTGTGCCCGCGGACCCTGCACCTGCGCAACGGAGTTCTGGAATCGGTGTCGGCCGCGGCGGAGGGGGTGCCGTGACGTCGATGTCAGCCTCTTCCGAGGACACCAAGCGGCGCCAGGCCCGTCCCGTGGTGCTGCTCATCCCGGTACCCGGAAGCTCCGTCATCCACAATCTGTGGGCGGGCACCAAACTGCTTGTCGTCTTCGGCATTTCGGTGTTATTGACGTTCTACCCGGGGTGGATCACGATCGGCATCGTGGGCGCCTTGGTGGCCGCGGCGGCAAGGATTGCCCACATCCCGCGCGGCGCGCTGCCATCGATGCCGCGCTGGTTGTGGATCGTGATCGGCATCGGCGGCTTCACCGCCGCGTTGGCGGGCGGCAGCCCGCTGGTCACCCTGGGCGGGACCCAACTCGGGCTCGGTGGATTCCTGAACTTCCTGCGGATCACCGCGCTGTCGATCGTGCTGCTCGGGCTGGGGGGCATGGTCTCCTGGACCACCAACGTCGCCGAAATCGGGCCCGCCATGGCGACTTTGGGTCGGCCCTTCCGGTGGTTGCGCATCCCTGTCGACGAATGGGCGGTGGCCCTGGCGTTGGCTTTGCGTGCCTTCCCGATGCTGATCGACGAATTTCAGGTGCTCTACGCAGCCCGTCGGCTGCGGCCCAAGCGGGTACTTCGCACCCGCAAGGAGCGCCGCCGGCGGCACGCCGTGGAATTGATCGACCTGCTCTCGGCGGCCATCACCGTCACGCTGCGGCGCGCCGACGAGATGGGCGACGCGATCACGGCCCGCGGCGGCACCGGTCAGCTGTCGGCCCACCCGGCGCGGCCGAAGCTGGCGGACTGGGTGACGCTGGCGATCACGGTTGCGGCCTGCAGCGGCGGCGTGGTGCTCGAGACCATTCTGCACACCGCGACTTAGATGAGCGACGTTGCGCGCAGCCGAACCATCGCGGCTGACCAGCAGGAAATCTGGGACGTGCTCGCGGACTTCGGCTCCATCAGTTCCTGGGCGGACAACGTCGACCACTCGTGCATCCTGTATTCGGGAGTTGACGGCGACCATGTCGGCACCGCTCGCCGTGTGCAATTGGGGCGTGATGCCTTCGTCGAGCGCATCATCGAGTTCGACCCGCCCAATACGCTCGCCTATGACATCGATGGCCTGCCCGGCCGGCTGCGTAGGGTGACCAACCGCTGGACTGTGCGAGCTGGTGCCGTGACGCTCACCAGCGCCGTCGAAATCGGCTCTCGCCCTTGGCAACGGCTGGCCGAGCGGGTGGTATGTCGCTTACTCGCCCGCCAGTCCGACGCGCTGCTCGCCGGGCTCGCGAACCGATTGGAGAATGCCCGTGTCTGATCGCCCCGACATCATCATCGTCATGACCGACGAGGAGCGCGCGGTTCCTCCCTACGAGTCTGGTGACGTGCTGGCGTGGCGTGAACGGGTTTTGGCCGGCCGCAAGTGGTTCGACGAGCACGGGGTCAGCTTCCAGCGGCATTACACCGGCTCGCTGGCCTGCGCGCCAAGCCGCCCAACGATTTTCACCGGGCAGTATCCCGACCTGCACGGCGTCACCCAGACCGACGGCATGGGCAAGACCGCCGACGACTCGCGCATGCGCTGGCTGCGCCAGGGGGAAGTGCCCACGCTCGGCAACTGGTTCCGCGCGGCCGGATACGACACCCACTACGACGGCAAGTGGCACATCTCGCACGCGGATCTCATCGACCCCTCGACGGGTGGATCGTTGGCCACCAACGACGACGACGGCGTCGTTTCCGCCGCTGCCGTGCAGCGCTACCTCGATGCCGATCCGCTTGCGCCATTTGGCTTTTCGGGGTGGGTCGGTCCCGAACCGCACGGGGCACTGCTGGCCAACGCCGGAATCCGCCGCGACCCGCTGACCGCCGACCGGGTCGTGGCCTGGTTGCAGGACCGCTACGCGCGACGCCGCGCGGGTGACGCCGCGGCCCTGCGGCCCTTTCTGTTGGTCGCCAGCTTCGTGAATCCCCATGACATCGTGCTGTTTCCGGCGTGGTTGCGGCGCAGCCCGGTGCGGCCGGGGGCGCTGGATCCGCCGTCGGTGCCGCCGGCGCCCACCGCGGATGAGGACCTGTCTGGTAAGCCGGCTGCGCAAATCGCGTTCCGGGAGGCCTACTACTCCGGCTACGGCCCGGCGCCCGCCATCAGCCGGGCCTACGACCGCGGTGCCCAACGCTACCGCGACCTGTACTACCGGCTGCACGCCGAGGTCGACGGTCCGATCGACCGCGTCCGGCGCGCCGTCACCGAAGGTGGTTCGGACAACGCCGTTTTGGTGCGCACAGCCGATCATGGCGAGCTGCTCGGCGCACACGGCGGCCTGCACCAGAAATGGTTCAACCTGTACGACGAGGCCACCCGCGTCCCGTTCGTCGTCGCCCGCATCGGTGCCGCGGCCACTTCGTCGCGCGTCGTGACCGCGCCGACCTCGCACGTCGACCTCGTACCCACGTTGCTTTCGGCTGCCGGAGTGGATGTCTCGGCGGTGGCCGGTGTGCTGGCCGAGACGTTCTCGGAGGTGCACGAACTGCCGGGCCGGGACCTGATGCCCGTCGTGGACGGGGCGCCGGCCGACGACGACCGAAGTGTCTACATCCTGACCCGCGACAACATCCTCGAAGGGGACTCCGGCGCTTCGTTTCTGGCGCGCCGGCTCCGCAGGGCGGTGAATCCGCCAGCGCCGCTGCGTATTCGGGTGCCCGCCCACGTGGGCTCCAACTTCGAGGGGCTGGTGGCACGCTTGGACGATGGGCACCTATGGAAGCTGGTGCGCACATTCGATGACCCGGGCACCTGGACCGAACCCGGGGTGCGTCACCTGGCGTCCAACGGGCTGGGCGGGGAGCGTTTCCGGACGTCGCCGCTCGACGACCAATGGGAGTTGTATGACCTGACCGCCGACCCCGTCGAGGCCGTCAACCGGTGGGCGGATCCCGAGTTGGTTGAGCTGCGCCAGCAGTTGCGGATGAAGCTGAAGGAGGCCCGGTTTGCTTCCGTGCCCGAGCGAAATCAGCCGTGGCCGTATGCGTCTCGACGGGCGGCGAGCGGGTCGTCGTCGTGGCTGCGCAGGGCTTAACACCGCAGCCCGTTCGTCACCGGTCCCCGCACCATCGTCTTTGCCCGCCTTGTAGCGACAGGTCCGAAGCGACCCAGCGGTGAGTCACTCAGTCACAGGCGCCACTGGGTCTGGAGGCACGATCTTTGCCCGCCTTGTAGCGACACCGGGCCTCCTCGCGCAGAGCCAGCACGCGGTTGAGAATGCGGTATTCGGTCCCGCGGGGGATGCAGCCTGGTCCATACAGACCGCGCCTGAGCCGATACACCCTGCCGCGACCGATTTCCCAGCGCAGCGCATCTGATATGGCTTTGGAAGCTCTGCCGCGGACGGAAAAGCCGTGCCAAGCAAGCACATCGATCAGCTCGGCGACGGTCGCTCGTCCATGCTGGGCCAGGTGCAGTGTGAGCACGTATCGAAGCTCGGTCCCTTTGAGTTGTCCGGATTCATTCATGGCTGAACCGTTGCATACAGGTGTGACATCGCCTCGTTGTCGCTTGAAGGCGGGCAAAAAGGGCGCCGCCGGAGCCGCGTGTGGCGGGTGTGACCCGGTGATACGGGCCAATGCGAGCCCACGCGAGCCGCCACGAGCCGATGCGAGCCCACACGAGCCGATCAGGCTCAGCGAACCAGCCGCCCAGCCGGACAATCAGGCCCGCATCCGGTCAATGAGGTTTGACAACACGACAATGCTTTCGCTGCGCTCGATGTCGGCGCTGGCCCGGATGCGTTCCAAAGCCGCCTCCAGGTGCTGCATGTTTCGGGCGAGGACGTGCAGGATCGCGTCGGACGTGCCGGTCACCGTCGCCGCGCTGACGACTTCGGGGATGTCCACCCAGGCCGCGCGCAGTTGATCCGGCGCGATCCTGCCGTGGCAGAACACCTGCACGAAGGCCTCGGTGTTCCAGCCCAGCGCAGTGCGGTCGACGACGGTGGTGAAGCCTTTGATCACGCCATTGTCGAGCATCCGGTCGACGCGCCGTTTCACCGCCGGCGCGGACAAATTCACCTGCTGCCCGATGTCAGCGAAGGTCGCCCGCGCATGTTCGGCCAGCTCCAGGAGGATGCGCTCGTCGGTGTCGTCCAGGCGGTCCATGCGGCCCCTCTCACAATAAAACGCGGTAAACGGGAGTGTAACGCAATAAAGTGACATCAGACACGCAACAATCAGCATTTGATTGTGTCAAGGCCTCCAAATACCGTTGATTTCATGACGGATTTCTTTGTTGCCGCCCACGCTCCTACGGCAAAACACGAGCCCCGCACACCGCGTCTGTGCCGCTACGCAATGACCGCGCCGACCTTCTTCGCCGTCGAATACGCGATCAATCCATGGATGGACATCGGCTCACCCGTCGATGTCCATGTCGCACAAGCGCAATGGGATGACTTGCGCCAGACCTACCTCCGGCTGGGCCACGCCGTGGACCTGATCGAGCCCGTGCCCGGGCTGCCGGACATGGTTTACGCCGCCAACGGCGGATTTATCGCCGGCGACATTGCGATCGTCGCCAGATTCCGATTCGCTGAGCGCGCAGCCGAGTCCAAGGCCTACGCGGACTGGATGTCCGACAACGGCTACCGGCCCGTATTTACCCGTCATGTCAACGAGGGACAGGGCGACCTCCTGCTGCTCGGCGACACGGTGTTGGCGGGCTACGGATTTCGCACCGACCGACGCGCGCACGCCGAAATCGCCGCGGTACTCGGTAAGCCCGTGATCTCCCTCGAACTGATCGACCCCCGCTTCTACCACCTCGACACCGCGCTGGCCGTTCTCGATGACCACACGATCGCGTACTACCCGCCGGCCTTCAGCGTAGGTACACAAAAGCAGCTGCGTCGACTGTTTCCCGACGCGATCGTGGTGAGCAGCGCCGACGCCTACGTGCTGGGGCTCAACGTCGTCTCCGATGGAAGAAACGTCGTAATGCCATCCGCGGCAACAGTGTTCGCCACGCAACTCAGCAACGCCGGCTTCGAGCCGGTCGGTGTCGATCTGTCCGAACTACTCAAGGGCGGCGGTTCGGTGAAGTGCTGCACATTGGAGGTGCACCGATGACAGTGCTGTTGGAATCAACAGAAAGTCATGTGGCGCAGACCTATTCGCCGCTTCCCGTCGTCGCCGCCAGCGCCGAGGGCGCCTGGATCACCGACGTGGGTGGCCGCCGCTACCTGGACTTCCTCTCCGCCTATTCCGCTGTCAACTTCGGCCATCGCAACCCCGAGATCATCGCGACAGCTCGTGAGCAACTCGACACGGTGACGCTGGTGAGCCGGGCCTTCCAGTCCGACCGACTCGAACCGTTCTGCGCCGCGCTCGCGCAGCTGTGCGGCAAAGACCTGGTGCTGCCGATGAATTCGGGCGCCGAGGCGGTGGAGAGCGGTCTCAAGATCGCCCGCAAATGGGGCGTCGACATCAAGGGTGTGCCCGAGGGGCAGGCGAATATCATCGTGGCCCACAACAACTTTCACGGCCGCACGATCAGCATCGTCAGCTTTTCCTCCGATCCGGCCGCGCGGCAAGGGTTCGGGCCCTTCACACCCGGATTCCGCTCGGTGCCCTTCGGCAACGCCGCCGCGCTGGCCCGCGCGATCGACGACAACACCGTCGCCGTGCTGCTCGAGCCCATCCAGGGCGAGGCCGGGGTCATCGTGCCACCGGACAACTACCTGCCGTCGGTGCGCGCGCTGTGCCGCGAGCGCAACGTGCTGATGATTGCCGACGAAATCCAGTCGGGCCTGGCCCGCACCGGATACACGTTCGCCTGCGACCGTTGGGACGTGGTGCCCGACGTCTACCTGCTCGGCAAGGCGCTCGGCGGCGGCGTGGTCCCGCTGTCGGCGGTGGTCGCCGATCGCGAGATCCTCGGCGTGCTGCATCCCGGCGAACACGGCTCGACCTTCGGTGGCAACCCGTTGGCCGCCGCGATCGGCACCACGGTGGTTGCGATGGTGCGGCGCGGGGAATTCCAGGCCCGCTCGGCCGAATTGGGTGCCCATCTGCACCGGCGTCTCAAAGGACTGATCGGCAAAGGTGTGCTGGCGGTGCGGGGGCTGGGTTTGTGGGCCGGCGTAGACATCGACCCGGCGGTATCCACCGGTCCACAAACAGGCAAGGACATGAGCCTGCGGCTGGCCGCGCGCGGGGTCCTGGTCAAGGACACCCACGCCTCGACCTTGCGTTTCGCGCCGCCGCTGGTGATCACGGCGGATGAGATCGACTGGGCGGTGGATCAGTTCGCCGACGCATTGCGGGTGCCGCATAATTAGCTGACTCAGCGACGGGAGGCGCAGTTGCCGGCTAATTCGATCGGCCTCACAGAGCAGATGCTGCGCCGCCGCCCGGTGTTGGGCGCCCCGGTGGCGCGCGGCGCGTCCGAACACCTCAAGCGCAGTTTCGGCGCGTTCCAGCTGACGATGTTCGGGGTCGGATCGACGATCGGCACTGGGATCTTCTTCGTGCTGTCGCAGGCGGTACCCGAGGCCGGGCCAGGCGTGATCGTCTCTTTCGTCATCGCCGGCGTCGCCGCCGGGCTCGCGGCCATCTGCTACGCCGAATTGGCCTCGGCCGTACCGGTTTCGGGGTCGTCGTATTCGTATGCCTACACCACGCTGGGTGAGGCCGTCGCGATGCTGGTCGCGGCGTGTCTGCTGCTGGAATACGGGGTTGCCACCGCGGCGGTCGCGGTCGGCTGGAGCGGCTATGTCAACAAGTTGCTGAACAACCTGTTCGGCTTCCAGGTGCCGCGCGTTTTGTCAGCCGCGCCGTGGGACAAAACGCCCGGTGTCGTCAATCTGCCGGCCGTCATCCTGATCGGCCTGTGCGCGCTGCTGTTGATCCGCGGCGCCAGTGAGTCGGCGACGGTCAACGCGATCATGGTGCTGATCAAGCTCGGCGTGCTGGGCATGTTCGTGATCATCGCGTTCAGTGCCTTTAGCGCTGATCATCTCAGGGGCTTCGCGCCGTTCGGCGTTGCGGGCATCGGTTCGGCGGCGGGCACCATCTTCTTCTCCTACATCGGCCTGGACGCGGTGTCGACTGCGGGCGACGAGGTGAAGGACCCGCAGAAGACGATGCCGCGCGCGCTCATCGCGGCGTTGGCGATCGTCACCAGCGTCTACGTGCTCGTCGCGCTCGCCGCGCTGGGCACTCAGCCGTGGCAGAACTTCGCGGCACAGGAGGAAGCAGGGCTGGCCACCATCCTGGACAACGTCACACACGGGCAGTGGGCCAGCACCATTCTTGCTGCGGGCGCGGTAATTTCGATCTTCACGGTCACGCTGGTCACCATGTACGGGCAGACCCGCATCCTGTTCGCGATGGGTCGAGATGGCCTCTTACCGGCGCGATTCGCCACGGTGAATCCGCGCACGATGACGCCGGTGAGCAACACGGTGATCGTCGCGGTTGCCGCCGCACTGCTGGCAGCGCTCGTCCCGCTCGACAAGCTCGCCGACATGGTGTCCATTGGCACCCTCACCGCGTTCATCGTGGTGTCGGCCGGGGTGATCATTCTGCGGGTCCGCGAACCCGACCTGCCGCGCGCTTTCCGGGTGCCGGGATACCCTGTGACGCCTGTCCTTTCGGTGCTGGCGTGCGGGTACATCCTGTCCAGCCTGCACTGGTACACGTGGATTGCCTTCAGCGGCTGGGTCGCGCTGGCGTTCGTCTACTACCTGCTGTGGAGCCGCCACCACAGCGCTCTCAACGATGAGCCGTCATGACCGTCGCCGCCTAGCGTTGTGCGGCGGCATTGGCCGCCGCCTGCGCCCGCCTTAACGCCGCAGCGACATCGCCTCGGCCGAGAAATATTTCGTCGAAATAGGGTTGCAGGGCAGCCTGCCCGGCCGCGAAGCCGGCACCGCCCGGAGCCGGAATCTCCGGCCCGTTCAAGACCGCGAAGAACGGTGTGACGTCAACGCCCCTGGCCGACCAGTAGTCAAAGTAGACCGGCTGTGCCGATAACACCGCGGGAATCGCGTCACCGCGACTGCCAAGATAGGCGTTGCCCTCTTTGCTGCCCATCCAGGCCAGCACTTGGCGCACCGCATCCGGATGCTTGGTGGCCGAATTGCCAGCTGCCGCAATGCCGTTAGTGACAGTCACGCGGCCGTTGGGTCCGGTGGGCAGCATCGCCAGACCCCAACGGAAGCCGGCATCGCGGGCCACCGGCGCCAGGTTATAGGTGCCGGACTGGAACAGGGCCATCCGCCCGGCCAGGAACTGGTTGCGGGAGAAGTCGCCGTTGTCGTTGGTGTCCGACGCCGGCGGCGCGACGTGGTCGTCATTGATCAGGCCGACGAGGTAGCGGAAGGCCTGCACCGACTCGGGGTTATCGAAGGCGAACTGGTCGCCGCGCTGGAACACCCCGCCGGCCGACCCGATGTAGGGCAGATAGATCGCCTGCGGGTCGTTGGCCGCGTTGTAGCCCCACTGGCGGATACGACCGGGGTCGAAACCCGGTGTGCCCCCGGCATGTCCGTCGGCATCGAGGGTAAGGCGGGCCAATGCCGGTCGTAATGTGTCGTCGCCGTTGGGATCCCAGCGTAACCCGTCGAGGTCGGCGGGGGTTATGCCGGCTGCGGCCAGCAGGTCGGCGTTGTAGAACACGGCGATGCCGGCATCGGTCAGTTGCGGCACGCCCCAGAGCGCGCCGCCGCGGGTGAACTGGTCGACCACGGCCGGCTCCCAGTCGCCGCGGGTGTCGATCCTCATTAGCCGGCCGCTGTCGGCGTAGGCGGCGAGGTAGGCGTTGGACATCCAGAAGATGTCGTCGGCGCTGTCACCGGCCACGTCGGTGCGCAGGGTATCGAAGTAGTTCGAGTAGGCCACCAGGTCGATATGCACCTCGATGTCGGGGTGAGCCTTGGTGAACGCATCGAAGGAATCCCGGTATACGGCGGCGATCTGATCGGCCCACAGCCGCACCCGCACAACGATTTTCCCACCATGGGGCTCGCCGGCGTAATTCATCAGCACAGCGGTGCCGGCCAGAAGTATCGCGACGAGCGCGAACGCCACCGCGACCAGCGTCGAAAAGCGGGGGCGGTTCACGCGGGTCGCCGAGATTGCCGTGAGGGTCGTGAATCACCAAAAATCGCAGCCATGACGGCAATCTCGACGCCCCACGCCGAACTCACTTCACCCCCGAGACGACGATCGACGCGACGATGTGCCGCTGGAACGCCACGAACAGCAGGATCAGCGGCGCGATCGCGACCGTCGTCGCCGCCATCACCAAGGTCCACTGCGAATTGAAGCGAGACTGCAGATCCGCGGTGGCCACCGTCAACACCCGCCACTTGCTGCCGCTGGTGATCACCAACGGCCACATGAAGTTGTTCCACTGCGACACCACGGTGATCAGCGTCAACGCGGCCAACACCGGACGGCTGGACGGAATCACCACATGCACGATGACGTCCAACGTGTTGGCGCCGTCCAGCCGCGCGGCATTGACCAGGTCGTTCGGGATGATCCGAAAGTGCTCGCGCAGCAGGAAGATCGCATACGGGGAACCGAACATGAACGGCAGCACCAACGCCCAGAATGTGTTCCTCAGGCCCAGCTGGGCCATCATCAGATACATCGGCACCACCGTGACCGTCGCCGGCACCATCAGCGTCGCGAGGTACACCCAGAACAGGGCGTCACGTCCGGGAAAGTGCAACCGCGCAAACGCATACGCCGCCAGCACTGAAAAGGTCAGCTGCCCAAGCACAATCACCGCCGTCATCAACGCGGTAACCGCTGCCGCGCGACCGAATCCCGCGCCACCCAGGTCGGTGTAGTTGGCCAGCGTGGGCGGCCGCGGCAACTCCAACGGAGTCCCCGTCACGAACTGATGCGCAGACGTGAACGAGGTCACGAGGCCAAGCAGAAAGGGCACCAGGGTGATCAGCGCTCCGAGCGCCAGGCCGAGGTAGATCGCCGGGTTACGTAAGGTCATAACTGATCCGCCGTCGGAAATACAGATGCTGGACGATCGTTAGCCCAACCAGGATGCCGAACAACACGACCGCCATCGCCGACGCCCGCCCCAGCGCCGCGGCGCCGAATGCTTCTGCGTAGATGCGGTGGGCCACCAGGTCCGTGCGACCCGCCGGTCCGCCGCCGGTCAACGCGTAGACGGTATCGAAAACCTGTGCCGTGCTGACGATTCCGGTGACCAGGACGAAGAACGTGGTCGGGCGAAGCATCGGCAGGGTGATGCGCCAGAACCGCTGCCAGGTGGTCGCGCCGTCGGTGCGGGCGGCGTTGTGGATGTCGGCGGGGATCGCCAGCAGGCCCGCCAGAAACGACAACGACACGTAACCGACGTTGGTCCACACCACCACCGCCGACACCACCGGCAGGGCGAAGCTGGGATCCGACAGCCATTCGATGTCATGGCCCAGCACGGCCGCCACCGCGCCGTCGGTGGGGGCCAGGATCCAGCGCCACAACACCGCGATCGCCAGCGGCGCGCAGATCCACGGCAGCACGTACAGCGTGCGGAACAGCCCGGTGCCCGGCAGCTGCGGGGCCAGCAGCAGCGCGGCCATGAGCCCGAGCACCGTCTGCGCGGGAACCACGATCGCCACAAACACCGTCGTCACCACCAGTGAGTTGTAGAAGGCGGAGTCGCCCAGCACCGAGCGCCAGTTGGCCAGGCCGACGTAGTGCAGCGGGCCCAGCAGGTCCCACCGGTACAGGCTCAGCCAGACAACGACCAGCAGCGGCAGCAGCAGGAAGGCAACCACACCGAACAGGCTGGGGGCGAGCAGCGCATAGCCCAACGCAGTTGAACGGCGTGGCGCGTCGCGCATGAGGGTATTAAAGCTTCTCGTTACGGTGGTGTCGTGACACCGGACCGGGGGATCGATGCCGATTTTGTGAGTCTGCCGCGCCAAGCCCTGGCCGACGCCGCGTTGTCGGCGGCCACCGCGGCCGGGGCCAGCTACGCCGACCTGCGGATTCACCGCATCAGCACGGAGATCATCCAGCTGCGCGACGGCGAGCTGGAGACTGCGGTCGTCAACCGCGAGGTGGGGTTGGCGGTCCGCGTGATCGTCGATGGCACCTGGGGATTCGCCTCGCACGCGGAGTTGTCACCGTCGGTGGCGGCCGACACCGCACGCCGCGCCGTGCACGTGGCGACCGCGCTGGCGCCGCTGAACGCCGAGCGCGTCGAGCTGGCCGCCGAGCCCGTGTACGTCGACGCCCGCTGGGTGTCGAATTACCAGATCGACCCGTTCGAGGTTCCTGCGGCCGACAAGATCGGGCTGCTCGCGGAGTACTCGGGGCGCCTGCTCGCCGCCGACGGCGTGCATCACGTGTCGGCCGCCGCGACGGCGGTCAAGGAGCAGACGTTCTACGCCGACACCTTCGGGTCCTCGATCACCCAGCAGCGGGTGCGGGTCCAACCGACGCTGGAGGCGGTGACAGTGGACGCCGCGGCGGGCAGCTTCGACTCGATGCGCACGCTGATGCCGCCGACGGCGCGGGGCTGGGAGGTCCTGGTCGGCGACGAGATTTGGAACTGGACCGAGGAACTCGCGCAGCTGCCGGGGTTGCTTGCGCAGAAGGTCAAGGCGCCCAGTGTGGTGCCGGGTCGTAAGGATCTGGTGATCGACCCGAGCAACCTTTGGCTGACCATCCACGAATCTATCGGGCACGCAACCGAATACGACCGTGCTATCGGCTACGAGGCAGCCTACGCCGGAACGTCGTTCGCCACCCCCGACAAGCTCGGCACCATGCGGTACGGCTCCCCGGTGATGAACGTGACCGCCGACCGCACCGTCGAATTCGGTTTGGCCAGTGTCGGTTATGACGACGAGGGAGTGGCCGCCCAAAGCTGGGACCTGGTGCGCGACGGGATGTTCGTCGGCTATCAGCTGGACCGGGTGTTCGCGCCGCGGCTGGGGCAGTCGCGGTCCAACGGGTGCTCGTATGCCGACTCGCCGCATCACGTGCCGATCCAGCGAATGGCCAACGTGTCGTTGCAGCCGGCGTCGGAGGATCTCAGCACCGACGATCTGATCGCCCGTGTTCACGACGGGATCTACATCGTGGGTGACAAGTCATGGTCAATCGACATGCAGCGCTACAACTTTCAGTTCACCGGGCAGCGGTTCTTCCGGATCCGCGACGGCCGTCTGGACGGTCAATTGCGCGATGTGGCGTACCAGGCGACCACCACCAATTTCTGGAATTCCTTGGAAGCCGTTGGGGGACCGTCGACCTGGCGGCTGGGCGGGGCGTTCAACTGCGGCAAAGCGCAGCCCGGGCAGGTGGCCCCGGTTAGTCACGGCTGTCCGTCGGCATTGTTCCGGGGGGTCAGCGTGCTCAACACTCGCGTCGAGGGCGGTCGATGATCCCGCCCCAAGAGGTTGTCGACCTCGTGTTGGCCGAGGCGTCCAAGCGTGGCCGCGCCGACGAGACCATGGTGCTGGTCACCGACCGCGTCGAGGCGACGCTGCGCTGGGCCGGCAATTCGATGACCACCAACGGGTTGTCGGTGAGCCGCAGCGTGACGGTGATTTCGGTGGTGCGCCAAGGAGATAGCGCGTTCATCGGCACGGTGGTCTCCGCCGAGGTCGACCCGTCGGTAATTCCCGGCCTGGTGGCGGCGTCGCAGGACGCGGCACGTTCAGCCCCGGAGGCCGGTGATACCGCACCCTTGCTCGCAGACGCGGGCCAGCCGGTCGACTGGAACGCGCCGGTGCCGGGCACCGGGCCCGGCGTGTTCGGCGATGTCGCAACTTCGTTGAGTCGCGGCTTCGCCGGCGCCGATCGATTGTATGGCTTTGCGCACCATAGCGTTTCGACGACGCTGCTGGCATCGTCGACTGGACTGCGGCGGCGCTACACCCAGCCGACCGGTGCCGTGGAGATCAACGCGAAACGGGGCGACGCGAGCGCCTGGGTGGGGATCGGCACGCCCTATTTCGTTGACGTGCCGGTGGATTCGATGCTCGAGGACCTGTCGATGCGGCTGGGCTGGGCGGAGCGGACGGTGAACCTGCCCGCCGGGAGGTACGAGACGATCATGCCGCCGTCGACGGTGGCCGACATCATGCTGTACACGGCCTGGACGATGGCCGGGCGCGGCGCGCAGGAGGGTCGCACCGCGTTCTCGGCGCCCGGCGGCGGGACCCGGGTGGGCGAGCGGCTTACCGAGTTGCCGCTGACGTTGTTCTCCGATCCGAGCGCGCCGGGTCTGGCGTGCACGCCGTTCGTTGCGGTCAGCAACTCCTCGGAGACCGCGTCGGTGTTCGACAACGGGATGGAAATCGGCCAGGTGGACTGGATCCGCAACGGGGTGATCAACGCTCTGGCCTACCCGCGGGCCACCGCGTCGAAGTTCGATGCGCCGGTGGCGGTGTCCGCCGACAACCTGGT
>NZ_JAFBAR010000107.1 GCF_019247635.1 Mycobacterium sp. | reverse complement strand
GCGGGTGGAAGGCAACCACGTCACCAACTGCGATGACCCGGCGACCGCCCGCAAGGTACACCAGTTGCGGGATCTGCTTGTGCGGGTGGATGATCCGGTGGGCGGTGGGAGCGGCGTCGGCAACATGGAGACGTTCGCGCTCGGGGCATTTCCCGAAATCGGCCTGACTCAAGAGAATTCATTCCTATGACGGTCCCGCGCAATTGGGCCGGGAAATCCTATGACGCACCGGACTCGGCCGGCTGGGGGAAGCCGACGATGTCGCCGAGGCCATCGTCGCGGTGCTCGAAATGAGTTGGGTGACAGGGCAAACCGTATTCGCCGACGGTGGCCTGGCGTTGTACAGCCCGATCAACGCCTACGGGCAGATGCAGCGAGTCATCGGCGGGCATGCCACCGATTGAACCCGCAAAGCAGCTCCGCGCTAGCCCAGCATCGGGAAGCGACGCTGGCTGGTGAGCTCGTTCAGACGTCTCAGCGGATGGACAGGCCTGTCACCGCGCGAGAAATCACCAGGCGCTGAATCTCGCTCGTTCCCTCGAAGATCGTGAATATCTTCGCGTCGCGGTGCATGCGCTCCACGGGGTAGTCGCGGGTGTATCCGTTGCCGCCGAGGATCTGGATGGCTTCGTCGGTGACATAGACCGCGGTCTCGCTCGCCACCAGCTTGGCCATCGAACCTTCCGCGGCGTCGAAGGCCTGATTGTTGCGCGCCATCCAGCCGGCCCGCCACACCAGCATGCGAGCCGCGTCGATCCGGCTCTTCATGTCCGCCAGCTTAAACGCCACCGCCTGGAACTCTCCGATCTTGCGGCCGAATTGCTCACGCTGGCAGGCGTAATCGAGCGCGTACTCGTAGGCGGCGCGGGCCACACCGACGGCCATCGCCCCGACAGTGGGCCGGGTACGCTCGAACGTCTTCATCGCCGCCTGCCCGCCGGTGGAGGCACCGGACTTGACGCGGGCGATCCGCGCCTCGAATTTCTCTTGGCCGCCGAGAATGTAATCCTCCGGCAAACGCACGTCGTCGAGCACGACCTCGGCGGTGTGCGAAGCGCGGATACCGTGCTTCTTGAACTTTTGTCCCTGCGCGAAACCTTTTGTGCCCGATGGGATGACGAAGGTCGCCTGGCCGCGTGTGCCGAGCTCGGGATAGACCGAAGCCACCACGATGTGCACGTTGGCGATTCCGCCGTTAGTCGCCCAGGTCTTGGTGCCGTTGAGTACCCACTCGCGGGTCGCCTCGTCGTAGCGAGCGCGAGTGCGGATGGCCCCGACGTCGGAACCCGCGTCGGGTTCCGACGAACAGAATGCACCGAGCTTGGGTTCTTCGGCCGTGCCGAACATTTCCGGCAGCCAGCGGCCCAGCTGTTCGGGAGTTCCGTTGCCCGCCAACGCCGCTGCGGCCAGGCCTGTGCCCATGATGGACAGCGCGATACCGGCGTCGCCCCAGAACATCTCCTCGAATACGGCGAGCATGCCGATCCCCGTAGGCTCCGCCGCCTGCTGCGCGAACAGGTCGGGGGAGTAGAGCCCGACCTTGGCGGCCTCCTGGATCACAGGCCAGGGGGTTTCCTCCCGCTCGTCCCATTCTGCCGCGGCGGGGCGGATCACGTCGGCGGCGAACTTGTGCACCCAATCGCGCACCTCGATCACGTCGTCGCTGAGTTGCATTGAGAATGTCACAGCTGTGCTCCTGAAATCGGTTGGTGGTTAACGGTTTCGGTAATGAGCGAGGACGCTGACGGTCTGGTTGACCCACGCCTCGAAGTAGCGTTCGTCATCGATATTGCCGGGGGAGCGGCCGGTCAGCGCCTGCAGCGTGGCTGCGTAGGACAGCGACGCGATCGCCACCGCGGCAGCCGCCGGGGGATCGGGGATGCGCGTTCGGCCCGAGCGGTTGGAGGCAGCCAGTTCGTCGGCGAACCGTTGATAGGCGTTGTCGGTGATGATCTGCCACGTTTTCTCTTCGAGTTCTCCTAGCTCCTCGGGCTCGCGCAGCATCACCTTGAGCACGTCCTCGCTCTGCTTGAGGTTGTTCCAGATCAGCCGTCCCGCGGTGCGCACCGCCTGTTCGACGCTGTCCGGCTCCCCGGCGTCATACTCTTCGCGCGCGGCGACGATGCTGTCGATTCGGTAGGCAACGGCGGCCTCCAGTAGCTCGCGCTTGGAAGCGAAGTGTTTGTAGAGCGCACCCGACCCGGGCGCCAGGCCGGACTGCCGCTGGATGTCGGCGACGGACGTCGCCGCGTACCCCTTGGCGGCAAAGAGCCGCAACGCTGCGGATAGCAGCCGATCACGGCCCGAAGCAAGCATAGTGAGAGAGTACTCACTCACTAGGCAAGTTGGCAAATGGCGCGACCCGGACCCACGGTGCCGGGACCCTCGGCGCACTAGGCTTTGGAATATGGAAATCCGGAGACTTTTCTTGGAATGGCCCGTCGTCCGTCAGTTGCGATCTGGGGATGTGTTAGGCCGGGGGCCTGCGGTGACTTCCAAGCACACCCGCGAGATCGCCCCTCGCACGTCCACGGCAGACCGGGTCGTGCAAAGCGTGTGTCCCTACTGCGCCGTCGGCTGTGGGCAACGGGTGTATGTCAAAGACGACCGCGTGGTGCAGATCGAGGGTGATCCCGATTCGCCGATCTCGCGCGGCCGTCTGTGCCCGAAGGGATCGGCCAGCGAGCAGCTGGTCAACTCCCCGGGGCGGCAGATCAAGATGCTCTACCGCGCCCCCCGCGCCACCGAATGGCAGCCGCTGGACCTCGACACCGCCATCGACATGGTCGCCGACCGCTTCGTCGAAGCGCGCCGCCACGCCTGGCAGGACATCGACAAGAAGGGTCATCCGCTGCGGCGCACCATGAAGATCGCCGCGCTCGGCGGAGCCACGCTGGACAACGAAGAGAACTACGTCATCAAGAAACTCTTCACCGCCGCGGGCGCCATTCAGATCGAAAACCAAGCCCGTATTTGACACTCCGCCACGGTTCCCGGTCTGGGAACCTCCTTCGGGCGCGGCGGCGCCACCCAGTCACTGCAAGACATGGCCAATGCGGACTGCATTGTCATCCAGGGCTCCAACATGGCCGAGTGCCATCCGGTCGGTTTCCAGTGGGTCGAGGAGGCTAGAGCGCGCGGCGCCAAATTGATCCACGTCGACCCGCGATTCACCCGTACATCGGCGGTGTGCGACAAGCACATTCCGATTCGCGCCGGGTCCGACGTGGTGCTGCTGGGAGCGCTGATCAACCACGTGATCGGTAACGACCTGTGGTTCAAGGAGTACGTGCTGGCGTATACCAACGCGGCGACCCTGATCAACGAAAACTACCGGGACACTGAGGATTTGAACGGCCTGTTTTCCGACTTCGACCCCGAGACGGGACAGTACGACCCGTCGACGTGGGCCTATGCCCTGCAAGAAGGCGACCCCGAACACGGGGCCAGCGCGTCGGATCGTGCGAGCGGCGACAGCTATGGCATGGGCGGACCGCCGTTGCCGCATGCCCGGGTGCTGCGCGACGAGACCCTGCAGCATCCGCGGACGGTGTTCCAGATCCTCAAGCGGCATTACGCGCGTTACACCCCCGAGATGGTGCGCGACGTCTGCGGCATCAGCATCGACGACTTCGGCTACCTTGCCCGGACAATCACCGCAAACTCCGGTCGCGACCGCACCACCTGCTTTGCCTATGCCGTCGGATGGACTCAACACAGCCTGGGCGCCCAGTTCATCCGCACCGCAACGATTTTGCAGCTGCTGCTGGGCAACGTGGGACGGCCGGGCAGCGGCATCATGGCGCTGCGCGGGCACGCGACCATCCAGGGCTCGACGGATATCCCGACGCTGTTCAACCTGCTGCCCGGCTATCTGCCGATGCCAAAGGCCGGTATCCACAACAGTTTCCGCGATTATATTGACGCGGTGGGCCCGAAGGATCAGAAGGGCTTCTGGGCCAACGCCGATACCTACATCGTCAGCCTGCTCAAAGCGTGGTGGGGTGAGGCGGCCCGTGCAGACAACGACTGGGCTTACGACTACCTGCCGCGGCTGTCCGGTCCGCACGGCACGTACCAGACGGTCGTGGCGATGCTCGAAGACGAGGTCGACGGGTACTTCCTGCTGGGGCAGAACCCCGCCGTCGGATCGGCGCACGGCCGGATGCAGCGCATGGGCATGTCGCACCTGAAGTGGTTGGTGGTGCGCGACCTCAACCTCATCGAGTCGGCCACGTTCTGGAAGGACGGACCCGAGATCGCCTCCGGCGAGTTGAAGACGGAGGACATCGAGACCGAGGTGTTCTTCTTCCCGGCGGCCACCCACGTCGAAAAGGCCGGATCGTTCACCCAGACGCAGCGATTGGTGCAGTGGCGCCACCAGGCCGTCGAACCGCCGGGCGACTGCCAGAGCGAGCTCCAGTTCTTTGTCGAGCTGGGCAAGCGGATCCGTGACCGGCTGGCGGGTTCGACGGACGAACGTGATCGCCCGTTGCTGGATCTGACCTGGGACTATCCCGTCAACGAGCACGGCGAACCCGACTCCGAGGCGGTCCTGGCCGAGATCAACGGGTTCCACCTCACCGGGCCGGAAGCGGGCGCGGCGGTCTCGGCGTTCACCGAACTACGCGCGGACGGATCAACCGCGTGCGGTTGCTGGATCTATGCCGGCGTGCGTGCCGGCGGTGTGAACAAGGCCGCCCGCCGTGTTCCGCGCGGCGGCCCGACGCCGAGCCAGTCCGAGTGGGGCTGGGCGTGGCCCGCCGACCGGCGCATCCTCTACAACCGGGCGTCCGCGGACCCCGACGGAAAGCCGTGGAGCGAGCGCAAGAAATACGTCTGGTGGGACAAACAACAGGGCCGCTGGGTCGGTCACGACGTGCCCGATTTCCCGCTTGATCGCGCCCCGGGTGCCCGGCCGGACCCGGACCTCGGCGGACCGGCGGCGCTGGCCGGTGACGACGCGTTCATCATGCAATCCGACGGCAAGGGGTGGCTGTTCGCGCCCAAGGGCGTGGTCGACGGTCCGCTGCCCACCCACTACGAGCCGCAGGAATCGCCGATCGCCAATGCGCTTTACCCGCAACAGCAGAGTCCGTCGCGAATCATGTTCCCGCGCAAGGATAATCTCTGGGCGCCCAGTGCGGGCGATCCCGGCGCCGACGTGTACCCGTATGTGTTCACCACCTACCGGCTCACCGAGCACCACACGGCGGGCGGGATGAGCCGCTGGCTGCCCTACCTTTCCGAACTGCAGCCCGAGATGTTCTGTGAGGTGTCTCCGGAGTTGGCCGCCGAACGCGGTCTGGAACCCTACGGCTGGGCCACCATCATTTCGGCGCGGGCGGCAATCGAGGCCAAAGTGCTTGTCACCGAACGCATGACGCCGCTTGTTGTACGTGGGCACACCGTGCACCAGATCGGGCTACCGTACCACTGGGGTGTGGGGGGTGACGCCGTGGTGAGCGGGGACGCGGCCAACGACCTGCTCGGCGTGACACTCGACCCGAACGTTCAGATCCAGGAGTCCAAAGTCGGTTCGTGCGACATCCGTCCGGGTCGCCGCCCGCAGGGCCAGGCGTTACTGCGCTTGATCGAGGAGTATCAGTCCCGGGCGGGCACGACGGTCGAGACGGACAATATTCGTATCACCGAGCCCCGCATCACGAACCCGGAAAGGGAGGGCTGATGGGCCAACTGGTTGGACCGACCGACCCAGCCGCCGATGCGCGCTGGTCGGATCCCAAGCCGCGCAAGGGTTTCTTCACCGATACCTCAATCTGCATCGGCTGCAAGGCATGCGAGGTGGCGTGCAAAGAGTGGAACCGCAACCCGCGTGACGGCGACCTCGAACTGCTGGGCTCGTCATACGACAACACCGGCCAGTTGGGCGCCAGCACATGGCGGCACGTCGCCTTCATCGAGCAGGGCCGCGATCGGATCGAGCAGGCGCGAGAATCCGGGCAGGCGCTGGTGAACCTCGGCATGCCCGCGCTGCCCGGTTCGGTCGGTACCAGCCCGCCGGACACACCGGAGTTCCGCTGGTTGATGGCCTCCGACGTGTGCAAGCACTGCACGCACGCCGGCTGCCTCGACGTCTGCCCGACGGGAGCGCTGTTCCGCACCGAGTTCGGCACCGTCGTCGTGCAAGACGACGTGTGCAACGGGTGCGGCACCTGTGTGGCCGGATGTCCGTTCGGAGTCGTCGAACGCCGCAGTGACGGCACGTACACAACCCCGGCCAAACGGTCCGAGCGTCCCGAAGAGAAGGTCGTCACCGGCGTCGCGCAGAAATGCACCCTCTGTTACGACCGCTTGGTCGAGAACCAGACGCCGGCCTGCGCGAAGACCTGCCCGACGACGTCGATCAAGTTCGGTGATCACGACGACCTCGTGGCGCAGGCCCGCGAACGGGTCGCGGAATTGCACGCGCGGGGGCTGACCGAGGCCCGCCTCTACGGGGCCAACGAGCACGACGGCGTCGGTGGCACCGGGTCCGTCTTCCTGTTGCTCGACGAGCCGGAGGTCTACGGCTTGCCGCCGGACCCGCGCGTGTGCACCGCTGACCTCTTGCAAATGTTCAAGCGCGCGGGCCTGGCCGGGGCGGGAATGGTCGCTGCTGCGGCGCTGGCGTTCTGGAAGGGCAGGTGAACGCACGATGAGCACGTCGGAGTACGACAGCCTGCGCCCGCCGGAACCGGACAGGGGCAAGCGCCGGTCGGGGAATCGGCGCCGGGGCGGCGGCGGACGTGAGCCGTTGATGGTCCCGGAGGCCGAGTTCACCAGCTACTACGGGCGTCCGGTGGTCAAGCCCGCGCCGTGGGGTCATGAGGTGGGCGCGTACCTGTTCCTGGGTGGGGTGGCCGGTGGGTCGGGTCTGCTGGCCGCCGGTGCCCAGCTGACCGGACGCGCGAAGCTGCGGCGCAACGCGCGGTTGTCCGCGCTCGTCGCTGTGGGGCTCGGCGCCGTCGCTCTGGTCAAGGACCTGGGTCGGCCCGAACGGTTCGTCAACATGATGCGCACCATCAAGCTGACCTCGCCGATGAGCCTGGGTTCTTGGATCCTCAGTGCCTTCAGCGCCGGCACCGGTGTTGCCGTGGCGGCCGAGGTCGACCGTCTGACCGGCGAGCGACTGCCGCTGGGTTGGTTGCGGCCAGTGCTGCGCGCGGTCGAAGGCCCCGCAGGTTTAGAAGCCGGGCTGTTCGCTGCGCCGTTGGCTGTCTACACGGCAGTGCTGCTCTCCGACACCGCGACGCCGACCTGGAACGCCGCCCACGAGGACCTGCCGTTCGTCTTCGTCAGCTCGGCCAGTCTCGCGGCGTCCGGCCTGGCGATGGTCACCACGCCCGTCGCCGAGACGGGACCGGCGCGGCGGCTCGCGGTGCTGGGTGTGGTCGGCGAGCTGGTGGCGATGAAGGTCATGGAACGCCGGATGGATCCCGTGGCCGCCGAGCCGTTGCATCACGGCGATCCCGGCCGGATGCTGCGGTGGAGCGAACGGCTAGCCATTGCGGGTGGACTGGGGACGCTGTTCGGCGGCCGGCATCGCGCGGTCGCCGTGGCTTCGGGTCTCGCGCTCATGACGGCATCGGCGTTGACCCGGTTCGGCGTGTTCGAGGCGGGCAAGGAATCTGCCCGCGACCCGCGTTACACGATCGAGCCGCAGAAGCGCAGGCTGGCCGCCCGGAGGGCGGCCGGCATCACCGGCGACTCGATCACCACGGCGCGTTGATCTGACGGGGCGTTGATCTGACAGGGCGTCATCAGCGCACCTCAATATGGCTGCCGACCGTGGTGTGACCGATCACCGGATGGCCGGGCAGTTCGCCGACGATCAACAGCCCACCCGAGGTTTGGGCGTCGGCGAGTAGTAGCAGCTCATCTTCGGTGACGCCGGCGCTTGGCCGCAGATGTGGTCGCACCCAGTCGAGGTTGCGCCGAGTGCCGCCGGAGACAAAGCCGTCACGCAGCGCGTCGCGGGCGCTGTCGAGCACCGGCACGGAGACGCGGTCGATGACGGCGCCCACTTTGGACGCCCGGCACATCTTGTGCAGGTGCCCGAGCAGCCCGAAACCGGTGACGTCCGTCGCGGCTCTTACGCCGGCGGCTAGCGCCTGCTCGGCGGCGTCGCGGTTGAGCTCGGTCATGGTCGCGATTGCTTCCGTAAACACTTCGCCGGTCTGTTTGTGCCGGTTGTTGAGCAGCCCCAGCCCGAGCGGCTTGGTGAGGGTCAACGGCAGTCCCGGTTCGGCGGCGTCGTTGCGCAGCAGACGGGCGGGGTCGGCCACACCGGTCACGGCCATGCCGTATTTCGGTTCCGGGTCGTCGATGGAGTGCCCGCCGATCACCGGGCAGCCCGCCTCGCTTGCCACCGCCAATCCGCCGCGGAGGACTTCGGTCATCAGCTCCAGCGGCAGCACGTCACGCGGCCAGCCGACGAGGTTGATCGCGACCACTGGGTGGCCGCCCATCGCGTAGACGTCCGAAAGCGCGTTGGCCGCGGCGATGCGACCCCAGTCGTAGGCGTCATCGACGACCGGCGTGAAGAAGTCCGCCGTGGACAGCACAGCGAGATCACCGACCAGAACCGCGGCTGCGTCGTCGCCGTCGTCGAGGCCGACCAACACGTTGGTGCCGGACTGGCCGGCCAGGCCGCGCACCGCTTCCTCGAGCTCGCCCGGAGGGATCTTGCAGGCACAGCCCCCGCCGTGGGCGTAGGAGGTCAGGCGTGTCATGGGCCGAGCGTACTTGGCGTCCCGTTGTCGCATTGGTCACATTTGTCACCTGGTCACGGCTCCGCGCGGACTCCGTGGCTCCGGGAGGCACTACCCAATTTGCCCGCCTCCGAGCGACTTCGCGTGGCGTCGCCGAGGACACGCGCTGTGGACAACTTCGCACGGCGTCGCCGTGGGCAACCCGCTGTGGACAACTTCGCACGGCGTCGCCGAGGACACGCGCTGTGGACAACTTCGCACGGCGTCGCCGTGGGCAACCCGCTGTCGCTCGGAGGTGGGCAAATCGAGGACCACCCGCCGGACTAGGGAACAACGTGACGGATGTCCGTTGTACGGACCGCATCGTCATCCGGCTGGGTTGGATTGCCGGATTCCTCCTCGGTCCGTTGTACGGACCGCGTCGTCATCCGGCTAGGTTGGACCGCGGAGGCGCTTGGGTTCCTGGTGGGCCCCCCGGTCTTCAAAACCGGTGAGATCGAGTAGCTCGGTCTGGCGGGTTCGATTCCCGTTCGCCTCCGCGACTACTTCTTCTCGAGGAGCCAAGCCGCCCTAGGAATCAACGCCACCTGAGGAGCCACGTGACCCAGGTCGACCCGCGCCGCCTGATCCCGCGCACCGATGAGCTGCTCGCGCTCCCCGCCGTGCAGGGGCAGCGGACCCGACTGGGCGAACACGTCGTCAGAGCCGTGGTACGCGATATCCAAGACCAGGCTCGGCGCGGTGAGCTGCCTCCGCAACAGGTATCGGACGCCGTGGTGGCAGCCCTGACCGGGTGCGCGACCACGACGTTGCGGCCCGTGCTCAACGCCACCGGCGTCGTCGTCCACACCAACCTCGGCCGTGCCCCGCTGGCCGCCGGCGCGGTCGAAGCGCTGATCTCTGCGAGCGGTTACGTCGACGTCGAACTCGACCTCGCGACCGGAACCCGCTCGAAGCGGGGAGTCGCAGCGCGCGAAGCGTTGCTCGGCGCGTGCCCGGCGGCCCAGGACGCGCTTGTGGTCAACAACGGCGCGGCCGCGCTGGTGTTGGCGACGACGGCGCTGGCGGCGAGCAAAGAAGTCATCGTCAGCCGCGGCGAACTGATCGAGATCGGCGCGGGGTTCCGGCTGCCGGACCTGATCGCCTCGACCGGTGCCCGCCTCCGCGAAGTCGGCACCACCAACCGCACCCACCTCAACGACTACGCCGAGGCGATCGGCCCGCAGACCGGATGCGTACTCAAGGTGCACCAGAGCAACTTCCGGGTCGAGGGCTTCACCGCCGCCGTCTGCCTGCCTGACCTTCGGACGCTGACCGAGGCTAATGGCGTGCCGCTGGTCGCCGACCTTGGCAGTGGGCTACTCGCGCCCGATCCGTTGCTGCCCGACGAGCCTGACGCCGCTACTACGCTGTCCGACGGCGCCGACGTCGTCACTGCCAGCGGTGACAAACTGCTCGGCGGGCCACAGGCGGGAGTGGTGCTCGGCCGCGCGGACGTGGTCGCCCGGCTGGCCCGGCATCCACTGGCGCGCGCGGTCCGCGCCGACAAACTCACCCTGGCCGCGCTGGAGGCGACCGTCCGCGCCGGCACGACCCCGGCAACCCAAGCCCTACATGCCGATTCCCAACGGCTGCGTGCCCGGGCCGAACGCCTGGCGGCGGCCGTCGGTGGGTCCGTCGTCGCCCATGAGGGCCGGGTCGGCGGCGGCGGAGCCCCCGGTGTGCCCCTGCCGGGATGGGCCGTGCGGCTACCCGAACCCGCCGCCGCGCTCCTGCGGACTGGCGATCCCGCGGTGCTGCCTCGGGTGCACGAGGGTGCTTGTCTGCTCGACCTGCGCTGCATCCCCGAGTCCGACGACCATCGTCTGCTCGCCGCCGTCAGCGCGGCGCTGGCGAGACTGGACGACCACTGAACACTCCGACCAGCTACGCCTCCCACGTCATAGCCACGGCCGGTCACGTCGACCACGGCAAGAGCACCCTGATCCGCGCCCTAACCGGAATGGAGCCCGACCGGTGGGCCGAGGAGCGTCGTCGCGGCCTGACCATCGACCTCGGCTTCGCCTGGATGTCCTTGCCGTCGGGCCGCGAGGTCGCATTCGTCGACGTACCCGGCCACCAACGCTTCCTGGCCAACACACTGGCCGGGCTCGGTCCGGCCCCGGTGGTCTGCTTCGTCGTCGCCGCCGACGAGGGGTGGCAGGCACAGTCCGGCGACCATCGGGATGCATTGGCGGCGTTAGATATTCGTCACGGTCTCATCGTGATCTCCCGGGCCGACCGAGCACCGGAACGCGTCGCGGAGGTCGTCGCGCAGGCTCGCGCGGAGCTGGCCGACACGAAGCTGCGGGATGCGCCGGCGGTCGTCGTGTCGGCGGTCGATGGCACTGGGCTGACGGATTTGCGTGCCGCGCTCGATGCCGTACTGGCTCAGGTGCCCGCGCCCGCGACCGCCGAGCGCGTGCGGTTGTGGGTGGATCGCTGTTTCACCATCGCCGGCGCGGGCACGGTGGTGACCGGGACACTGACCGCCGGCACGCTGGCCCGCGGTGACGAGCTGCAGGTGCTCGGCGCGGAACAGGTGCGGTCGGTGGCCGTTCGCGGCCTACAGAGCCGCGGCGAGCCGTACCCGACGCTGGGCCCGGTGGCGCGCGTGGCGCTCAACCTGCGAGGCGTCTCCCGCGACGCCATCCACCGCGGTGACGCTCTGCTCACCCCGGATGCCTGGCCGAGCACCCGCGCCCTGGACGTGCGTCGCACGACCGGAACCGAATTCACTAATACGCCAATGCAACTCGTCGTACACGTAGGCACCGCGGCGGTCCCCGCCAGGCTGCGTCCCTTCGACGACGACCACGCTCGGCTAATTCTCGAGCGGTGGTTGCCGCTGGTGCTTGGCGACCGACTGGTGTTGCGTGACCCAGGTGGCCACCGGGTGCTCGGGGGTGCCCAAGTGCTCGATGCCGATCCGCCGGCGTTGCGGCGGCGCGGTGACAGCGCGCGCCGGGCCGCAGCGCTAGTTGGGCTGGACGTCGGCGGTGACGTCGCAGCCGAGGTGGCCCGGCGGGGTGCGGTGCGGGAGAGTCACTTGCGCAGGCTGGGACTGCCTGATGCGGTACCCCCTGGGGTGCGGGTCCTCGACGGCTGGTGGGTACACGGTGCGACATACGACGCGTGGGTGCAGCGGCTGCGGACCGCGGTGCAGGAGCTGCACGCACGAGATCCGTTGGCCGGCGGGCTTTCTCGCGGTGCGGCACGCGACTTGCTGGGTCTGCCCGACGAAGCGCTGTTGGACGTGGTCGCGGGTGACGCGGAACTCGACCAGGGGGACGGCCACGTCCGGCTGGCAGGCACCCGCGACGACCTCGGCCGCGCCGAAATCGCTGTCGCCGAGCTGGAGGCGCGGCTGCGAGCCGAGCCGTTTCACGCCCCGGAGGCCTACGACCTGGCGGCGCTGCAGCTGGGTGTCCGCGAATTGGCCGCGGCCGAGCGCGCCGGGCGGGTGCTGCGGCTGCGTGACGGCGTGGTCCTGTTACCGACGGCACCCGCGCTGGCGATGCGGGAACTGGCCCGGCTCGAGCAGCCGTTCACGACGAGCCAAGCGCGGCAGGCGCTTAGCACCACTCGGCGGGTCGCGATCCCGCTGCTGGAATACCTGGATGCGCGCGGTTGGACCCGACGATTGGATGCAGGTCACCGCGAGGTCGTGCGTTAACGCGCATATCCTGAGGTCGATGATCGAACCACCTGCCGAGCCTGACCTCCGCGTACTAGGGCTGCGGCTGCCGATGCGGGTGCTGTCGCTGCGCACCATCGTCATCGTCGCGCAACTGTCGGTGGTCGCTCTCGTCGTCCTCCTCGGCGCCTGGGTGTGGATCGGCGTCACCAACGATCAGTACAGTCAGCTCGACCGCCGCCTGGATTCGGTCAGCAGCCTCGGCGACATCGACACGCTGCTCAACAGCACACAGCACATCAACCCGGACCTACCCACACCCGACGGAAACCTGGCGCGTACCGCGCGAATTGGCGATGTGACGGTGTCGGTGCCCGCCAACATCGTGGTGCCGAAACTCGCCAACGGTTATGCCAACACCACGATCAACGGTGTGCAGTACCGCGTCCGCACGTTCTCCGCGGGTCCGGCATCCATCGCGCTGGCCGCCCCGCGCGCCGAAGCCCAACATCGGATCAACGAACTGCACTTGCGGGTGTTGCTCATCTGTTCCGGGGTGATCGGTGGCACCGTGCTGGTCGGCTGGGTGATTTCGTTGATCATGGTCAACCCATTCCTGCTGCTGGCCCAGCAGGCCCGCGCCATCAATGCCCAGTCCCGCCCTGACGAGGTCCAGGTCCGCGGTGTGCGTGAGGCCGTGGAGATCGCCGAGGCGGTCGAGGGGATGCTGGCGCGCATCGGCAACGAGCAACAGCGCACCAGGGCGGCGCTGGAATCGGCCCGCGACTTCGCCGCGGTGGCCTCCCACGAATTGCGCACACCGCTGACGGCCATGCGGACCAACCTCGAGGTGCTGTCCACCTTGGAGCTGGGATCCGAGCAGCGTCAGGAGGTGCTGGGCGACGTCATCCGCACCCAGAGCCGGATCGAAGCGACGCTGACGGCGCTCGAACGGCTCGCACAGGGCGAACTGACCACCGTCGATGACTTCGTTCCGTTCGACGTCACCGAGCTTTTGGATCGTGCCGCCCACGATGCGCTGCGCATCTATCCCGGCGTGCAGGTGTCGTTGGTGCCGTCGCCCACGGTCCTCATGGTGGGGCTGCCTACCGGGTTGCGGCTTGTCATCGACAACGCGCTCGCCAACGCCGTCAAGCACGGGGACGCCAGCGAAATCCGGCTCACCGTAAGCAGTTCCGCCGAGGGCGTGGAAATCGCGATCGACGACGACGGATCCGGTGTGCCCGAGGCGGAACGCGCCGCTGTCTTCGAACGCTTCTCCCGCGGGTCGACGGCGTCGCGTTCCGGTTCGGGGTTGGGGTTGGCGCTGGTCGCCCAGCAGGCCGAATTACATGGTGGGACAGCCGCTTTGCAAGCCAGCCCGCTGGGTGGCACGCGACTGTTGCTACGGCTCGCTGGTGATGGACGAGGCCCCGCGTGACGCCGGCTTTCCTCGCGAGCAGACGCAACAGCACCCGACACGCCGAGCGTTTGGGTGCTTTTGCGTCTGCTCGCGGTTAGACGTCAGCCGCCGCGATCCGCTCGGACTCCGGCAGGTCGAGGTAACGCTCGAGGTTGCGGTGCATGTTGATCACGCGGCGCTCCTCGTTGGACAGCACGAGGTGGGTGAAGCCGGGCTGACGTAGGCCACGCTGTAAACCCGGAAGCACCTTGATGTCCTGGGTGAGCACGATGCCGGGTTCGGCCTCGCCGGCTGGCACGCGGACGTCCGTCGGCTTGCTGCGCGGCGCCCCGGGCGCCATGCGCGTCATCAGGAACATGATCATCTCGCCGTGGTCCGGGTCGGGTCCCGGTCGCGAACTCAAAATCGTCAGGTGGTCGGCGTTGGCGAGGACCGACATGTTCGGGAACACGTTGTACTGGTGCAGCCGGGTGACCCGGTCCGTGTCGGCCCAGCCCAGGTCCACTCCCCGCGAAGCCGCGAACGCCCGCGTGTGTTCGGCGATCAGATCCTGGACCGTCTGCCCGGGTTGACGGTCGGGGAACGGCGTGCCTTCTGCGGCACCCATCAGCGCGCCCTGCGTGTAAACGTAGGCGTCCCAGACTTCTTCGTCGGTCAGCTTGCCCTCGAAACGTGGGCTCTGCACGCCGTAGGGCTGGTCGGACTTCCCGGTATGTCCCCAGATTTGTTGGGGCGCATGAATATCGTCGACACAGCGCAGCAGTTCGGGGTGCAGCGTCTGGATGTGGTAGGTCTCGCTGTAGCCGTCGGCGATCGTTTTCCAGTTGGCCTCGACCTCGATGGTCAGCGTTGCGTAGCAATGGAAGTCGCCCAGGTTGCACCACGCGATGTCGTCGGGCACCGCCTCCAGGTACTCGAGCAACGGCATCGCGCTCATGTCGAGGTTGACGAAGACGAGTCCCTCCCAGACCTCGACCCGGGCCGGAACCAACGGAAAGTCGGACATCCGCAGCGAGCCGAAACCCTTGCGATTGGGCACCCGCTTGAGCACGCCGGCCAGGTCCCAGGTCCAGCCGTGATACCCGCACTTGAGCTCGTGCAGCCCCGCACCAGAGCCCACGCACAGCGAGTTGCCGCGATGGCGACAGGCGTTCTGGAAGGCCCGCAGCACACCGTCGTCACTGCGGACGATTAACACTCCGTAGGGGCCGCAACGATATTCGAAGTAATCACCCGGCTCAGCGACGTGGTCGAGCATGCACGCGACCTGCCACACCCTCGGCCACATCCGCTCGACCTCGAGTGCGGCGAACGCCGGGGAGTAATAGCGTTCGGCGGGCACCAGCGTCGGCGACGAGGGCGGGGTGCCGATCGCGTCCTCCTGGACGTGCCTGCGGCTAGGGGTCGGATTACCCGCGAAAATCGACGCCGGCTGCATGGCTTACCGCGCCCCGCGCACCAACCGCCCGGGCCGCGCCCCGGTGTCGACGTCCTTGCGCCGCGTCACCGTGCCGCTGACGATCGTCGCGGCGTATCCGCTTGCGCCCTGCAGGATCCGGTTTCCGCCGGCCGGCAGGTCGTAGGCCATCGCCGCAGGGTGCAGCGTCAGCGCGTTCATGTCGATCACATTGATGTCGGCCTTCTTGCCGCGCTCGATCGTGCCGCGGTCCGTCAACCCGAACAGGTCCGCGGTGTCTTTCGACTGCTTGCGGATCACGTACTCCAGCGGCAGCTTCTCGCCCCGGTGCCGGTCGCGTGCCCAGTGCGTCAGCAGGAAGGTGGGGTAGGAGGCGTCGCAGATCATTCCGCAGTGCGCGCCGCCGTCGGAGAGCCCGAGCACGCCCGCGGGATGCAGCATCATCTCGCGGATCGCGTCGTGGTTGCCGTCGGCGTAGTTGAACAGCGGCAGCATCAGCATGGCGGTCGCATCCCGCTCCAACATCAGGTCGTACAGGGTCGACAGCGGGTCCTCGCCCCGGGCGTCGGCGATCGCGGCGACGGTGCGGTCGGGAGTGGGCTCGTAGTCCGGGGGATTGCCCAGCGCGTACAGCCGGCCCAGGGAGTACTGCACCAGGGCGAACATGCCGTCGAAGAGCTGGGTCGGGTCGGCGGGCAGGTCGTCTTCGGACAGGATCGCGGCCTTGACCGCCGGATCGGCCAGGCGCTGCGCCAGCTCCTGGCGGCTGCATTCGGCCTTCAGCCGGCGGTAGGTCGGCCGATGGCTGAAGCCATGATGACCCTGGAATCCGATCATCATGCCGAACGGGCGCGCCGCGACCTGCGGGTAGAGCCGGCTGCCGGCCGCATGGGCGGCGGCGGAGAGGTCCAACTGTTCTCGCCACAGATTGGGGTCCGCGTCCACCTGGATGAGGGCGAACGACACCGGTCGGTCGATTTCGCCGGCCAATCGCCGCATCCAGTCGAGTTCCTTTTTGGGACCGACGATGTCCTCCCCCGCGGCTCCCTGCGGAGCCAGCTCGAACACCGCCTGTCCGCCGGCCGCCATGGCGCGACCGAGCCCGAACAGTTCCTCTTCGGCCGCGAACGTTCCCGGCACGGGTTCGCCGTCCATCGCACGGTGTCCCAGGGTGCGCGATGTCGAGAAGCCGAGCGCGCCGGCCTCGATCGCTTCGGTCACCAGGCGACCCATTGCCGCGATGTCCTCGGGCGTGGCCGGCTCATTACGCGCGCCGCGCTCGCCCATCGCATAGGCGCGGACGGCTCCGTGGGCGACTTGGCTCCCGACGTCGACGGCGAACTTCTGCTTGCCGATTGCGTCGAGGTACTCGGGATAGCTCTCCCAGGCCCAGGTGATGCCCTCGGTCAATGCGGTGCCGGGAATGTCTTCGACACCCTCCATCAACTCGATCAGCCACTGCTCGCTGCCGGGCCGCACCGGGGCAAACCCGACACCGCAGTTGCCGGTGACGACGGTCGTGACCCCGTGACCGCTCGACGGCTCGAGCGAGCTGTCCCAGCTCACCTGGCCGTCGTAGTGGGTGTGGATGTCGACGAAGCCGGGGGCCACCACGTGCCCCGTCGCGTCGATGGTCTCAGCGGCTTCGGCCGTGTCCAAGCCGGTCGGTCCCCGGTCGTCGGCGCCGCGGCGAACCAGGTCGACGATCTTGCCGTCCTTGATGCCGATGTCAGCGCGGTAGCGCTCCGCACCCGTGCCGTCGACGACAGTGCCACCGGTGATCTTCAGGTCGAGCATGGGTGTCCTCCTTGGCGTCATGGGCTGCTGACGCGCGACGCGCGGATTACGCTACGTTCGGTATCGTAAGTCCTCACGGTAGTCGCCACGGCGCAGCGAGTCAACGAATCGGCACGGTTCAACGGTCGGTCCGGGGGACTCGACTCGCGCACTTCGAGCCGAGACAAGGCTGGGCGCTGGTGCTTCGATATAGCGGGGCCGATTGAACCAAATGCTGTGCCGCGTCGTGGTGGGTGTTGCGTTGCAGCGCTCGACACGCACGGGAAGGACGGTGGGCATGGAGCCCGGTGAGCACCGCGCCGGTCAGGATGACGAGCAGGATGACGGCCGGGATGACGAAGTCGCCGAACCGAAATCCACTCGATCCGCCGCCCTCGGCGCACTGACCCGGCGTGGCGCGCTACTGGGGCTGGCGGCCGTCGGTGGTGTTGCCGCGGTCGACGTCGCCGGGTTCGCCTATGCGGGAAGCTGGGTGCGACCCGAGGCGCTGACGCCGTCCCGGTTCACCGATCGATTCGAAAGCGTGTACGGCCGGCACGACGGGTTTCGCCGCAATCATGCCAAGGGCCTTAGCGCCACAGGGACTTTCGCGAGCAACGGGGCGGCCGCGGCGGTGTGCCGGGCGGCGGTTTTCCAAGTTGGCAACGTGCCGGTGATCGGACGGTTCTCGCTGGGCGGCGGGCTGCCGGATCAGCCCGACAAGGCCGACACGGTCCGCGGCCTCGGGCTGCTGTTGCAGACCCCCAACGGTCAGCAGTGGCGCACGGCGATGATCAACCTTCCCGTCTTCCCCGACAGCACCCCACAAGGCTTCTACGAGCGCCTGCTCGCGTCCAAACCCGTGTCCGACACCGGCAAGGCCGATCCCGCCACGATGGCCGCCTTCCTTGACCGGCATCCCGAGACCGCCGCGGCCATGAAGATCATCAAGCAGTCGCCGCCTAGTCCCCGGTTCGTGGACAGCACGTTCCACGGGCTCAACGCTTTTCACTTCACCAATCGCTCCGGGGCGAGCGTCCGGGTGCGCTGGTCGATGATTCCGCAGGGTGCCCCCACTATCGAGGTGGCCCCGTCGGCCGTCGACAAGGACTACCTTTTCGACGACCTGATCCGAACGGTGGCAAAGCAGCCGTTGAACTGGAGACTGGTCCTCACGATCGGCGAGCCTGGCGACCCGACCAACGACGCCACCAAACCGTGGCCGCAATCGCGGGGAACCATCGACGCCGGCACCATCACCATCACCGCGGTGCAGACCGAGGAAGCGGGCAACGCCCGTGATATCAACTTCGATCCGACGGTGCTGCCCGACGGCATCACCATCTCCGATGACCCGTTGCTGGCCGCCCGCTCGGCCGTGTACGCGCGCTCCTTCACCCGGCGCGCCGAGGAACCCAAGTCACCCAGCGAGGTCAACGTCGCCAAGGTGCTGTCATGACGGAAAAGGCCGCTGCCACGGCGCGTTTCGCCGTACCTTCCCGGATCCTGCACTGGCTGATGGTCCCGATGGTGATCGGGCAACTGCTGATCGGCGTCACCATGATCGCGTCGTTGGCTTATTACCCGCTGTTGCTTGCCATCCACCGGCCGCTGGGAGTATTGATCCTGATCTTCGCCGTGGTGCGCCTGGCGAACCGGCTCACACACCGGCTGCCACCGTTCCTGGCCACCATGAGCCCCCTCGAGCGTCGCATCGCCTCAGGGTCGGAATATCTGTTGTATTTCCTGCTTTTCGTGCAACCGCTAATAGGTTGGGCCACCCTGTCGGCCGCCGGTCTCCCGATCACCATGCTTGGGCCCTTTCGCCTACCCGGCATCGCGCCGCGTAGCACCGACGTCTACGCCGTGCTGCGGGAGTGCCACAACGTGTTCGCATTCCTGCTCTTCCTGACCTTTACCGCGCACATGTGCGCCGTCCTGTTCCACACCCTGGTGCTGCGCGACGGGCTGATCAACCGCATGGCCATCTGGCCCACCAGGTCGGCTAAATCCGTTCCCGCGCAAGAGGAAACCCAGGTTTAGAAATAGAACCCCGCGTGCGGCGCCTCGGGCACCGCGAACAGCCGATCGGCCGCGACCAGCGTCGCCGAGTTGTCGGCCCGGGCCAGCCCGGCGGCCGCCAGACTGCGCCAGCTGGCGCCCCCCAGCAGCACCGCGCCGAGTCCCTCGATGCCGACGTGCAGCTGTGCTGGCCGGTCAGTGGGTTCGGCACCGTCGGCGGTGATGACGAAGCTACCCGAATTGCTTTGCAAGACAGGGTCATCGACCGTAACGATGATGCTGCCCTCTCCGGCGTAACCCCGCACCGACAGCGCGGCGCCCACGTCGACGACGCGCAGCCACGTCTCGTCGTGGATCCCGGTGACCCGTGCCGCCCGCTGATCGAGCAGCAACCAAGGCAGCGGGTCGTCGAGCGGCAGCATCCAAAACATCACGCGGTCAACCAGATCGAGCCCGAACAGGAAGCGTAGCAGCCCGACGTGGGCCTGCGCGGTGGGCGCGAAGAAATCCTCGACCACGATGGTGCGCTGGTCGCTGATGAACCACTGCTCGGTGCCCACGGGGTGGTACCTGGCGAAGCCCGTCTCGGATCCCGGCTCGCCATGCACCGCGACATAACTTGCCCCCAAAGATGATTCGGTGCGCATCCGTAGGCCCCGCCACCACGCCGCCGGCCGGTCAATGGTCCCCGGTCGAGACGGGCGATGCGCCGAGCAGATCCGGGGAAGGACGTCCCACGCCTCGGCCGCGTCGAGCAGACGCACCGGACCGCCCGCCCCGACATCCGGACGCATCGCCGCGCGCGCCGTCGTAACCTCCACGCTCTGCGACGAACTCGCCACGCCGTAGCCGTACCGTCCGTAGATCGTCGCTTCCGACGCGCGCAGGGTCGCGGCCACCTCGCCGCGCGCAGCGAAGTCCGCCAACTGATGACGCACCAGTCCGTTGGCGATGCCTTTCCGGGTGAACGACGGCAGCACCCCGATGTGTGTCACCGCGGCGTGGCGCACGACCGCACCGCCCGGAAGCGTCAAGGAACTCGTCTGGGCATCAGCGGTGCCGACGAGTTGCCCGTCAACGAACGCTCCGACGGTACGACCGGGCTCGAGCAACGTGGTGATCCCACCCGGGGGCAGGTTCGACAGGGGCGGGAACCCGACCATCGCGGTGCGAAACACGTTGGCGGCGGCGACGAGGTCGTCATTTGTGTCGAGAACGCGGATCTCGGTGGTCATGCGGAAGTAGTGTGCCAAACCGCGAGAAACGCAGACAAACCCTGGTCGCGGACGTGGCGATCTCGGTAACGTCACCGCCATGCTCTTTGCTGCGTTGCGCGATATGCAGTGGCGAAAGCGGCGCCTGGTGATCGCGATCGTCAGCACCGCCCTGGTGTTCGCGATGACGCTCGTGCTGACCGGGCTCGCCAACGGCTTCCGGGTCGAGGCCAGGCGCACCGTCGATTCGCTGGGCGTCGACGTATTCGTGGTCAAGGCTGGAGCGGCCGGACCATTCCTGGGTTCGACGCCGTTCCCCGACAACGGACTGGCTCGCGTCGCCGCTGAACCGGGCGTCGTCGCTGCGGCACCGTTGGCATGCGTCGGAACGATCATGAAGGAAGGTACGTCGGGACGAAACGTGACGGCCTTCGGCGCGCCCGAGCACGGGCCCGGCATGCCGGAGGTCTCCGAGGGCCGGCCGCCGTCGCGGCCGGGCGAGGTTGCGGCATCGAGCGCGCTGGGCCGCAATCTCGGAGAGACCATCGAGGTCGGTCCGCACACGCTGCAGATCGTCGGCATCGTGCCCGATTCGACCGCCCTGGCCAAGATTCCAAACATCTTCCTGACGACCGAGGGCCTGCAGCAAGTTGCGTACAACGGCTTGGCAAACGTGACGTCAATCGGGGTCGTCGGCGCGCCGCGTCAACTCCCGGATGGTTATCAGACCTTCGATCGAACGGGCGCGGTCAACGATCTGCTGCGGCCGTTGAAGGTCGCCGTGAATTCGATCTCGATCGTGGCCGTCCTGCTGTGGATCGTGGCGGTGCTGATCGTCGGGTCGGTGGTATACCTGTCCGCGCTCGAACGGCTGCGCGACTTTGCCGTGTTCAAGGCGATCGGCACGCCGACGCACTCGATCATGGCGGGTCTGGCGCTGCAGGCGCTGGTCGTCTCGCTGTTCGCGGCGGTGGTCGGCGTCGCCCTTTCGAAGCTGCTGGCGCCGTTGTTCCCGATGGTTGTCGCGGTGCCCAGCTACGCCTACCTGGCGTTACCTGTGGTCGCGATCCTCATCGGCCTGCTGGCCAGCCTCGCCGGGCTGCGGCGGGTAGTCGCCGTCGATCCCGCGCTGGCGTTTGGAGGTCCCTAGCCGATGGGCGATCTCAGCATTGAGGAACTCGTCGTCGAGTACTCGAGCGGCGGCTATGCGCTGCGCCCGATCAACGGCTTGAACCTCGATGTGGGTGCCGGGTCATTGGTGATCCTGCTGGGGCCCAGTGGCTGCGGGAAGACGACGCTGCTGTCCTGTATCGGCGGCATCCTGCGGCCGAAGTCGGGGGCGATCAAATTCGACGATCTCGACATCACCACCCTCGACGGACGCGCCCTGGCGAAGTACCGGCGCGACAAGGTCGGCATCGTCTTTCAGGCGTTCAATCTGGTGCCGAGTCTGACCGCGCTGGAGAACGTGATGATCCCGCTGCGCTCGGCCGGGATGTCGCGCGGGGCCTCGCGCAAGCGTGCCGAGGAACTGCTGAACCGGGTCAACCTTGGTGATCGGATGAAACATCGGCCCGGCGACCTCAGCGGCGGGCAGCAGCAGCGGGTCGCGGTGGCCCGTGCGATCGCGTTGGATCCGCCGCTGATCCTGGCCGACGAGCCGACCGCGCACCTGGACTTCATTCAGGTCGAGGAGGTGCTGCGGCTGATCCGTGAACTCGCCGACGGTGACCGCGTGGTGGTGGTCGCGACGCATGACAGCCGGATACTGCCGATGGCCGATCGCGTGGTCGAACTGATGCCGGCCTACGAGTCGACGAATCGGCCACCGGAGACCGTGCGGCTGAAGGCCGGCGAGGTGCTGTTCGAACAATCCACGATGGGCGATCTGATCTACGTGGTGTCCGAAGGTGAATTCGAGATCGCGCGCGAATTGACCGATGGCGGCGAGGAATTGGTGCGGGTAGCCCGACGGGGAGACTACTTCGGTGAGATCGGGGTGCTGTTTCACCTGCCGCGCTCGGCGACCGCGCGTGCTCGCACCGACGCGACCGTCGTCGGCTACACGGCACAGTCGTTTCGAGAACGGCTGGGTGCGGGAGGCATGCGCGAGGTGATCGAGCACCGCGAGCTTGCCAGCGAGTGAAATTCACCCTGCCCAGAACGGGGCGGCGGCGGTAGCGTCTATGCATGCTTTTCGCGGCGTTGCGCGACATGCAATGGCGGCGGCGGCGCTTGGTGATCGCGATCATCAGCACCGGATTGGTGTTCGCGATGACGCTCGTGCTGACCGGACTCGCGAACGGCTTTCGGGTCGAGGCCGAGCGCACTGTCGATTCGATGGGCGTCGACGCGTTCGTGGTCAAAGCCGGTGCCGCCGGACCCTTCCTGGGCTCGACACCATTCGCGCCGGTCGACCTGGCCCGAGTGACAACCGAACCCGGCGTCGACGCCGCGGCGCCGTTGGCCACCGCGGCGTCGACGATCAGGGAAGGCAGCGCGACACGCAACACCACGGCCTTCGGCGCCCCAGAGCACGGACCAGGGATGCCGCGCGTCTCGGAGGGTCGCGCGCCGTCATCGCCGGACGAGGTCGCGGTGTCGAGCACACTGGGCCGACACGTCGGTGAGGATGTGCAGGTTGGTGCGCGCATCTTGCGGATCGTCGGCATCGTGCCGAACTCCACCGCATTGGCCAAGATGCCCAACATCTTCCTCACGACCGAAGGGTTGCAGCAACTGGCGTACAACGGTCAGCCGATGGTCACCTCGATCGGAATCCGTGGCACGCCAAGGGAACTCCCCCAGGGTTATCAGATGGTCGCCCGATCCGGCGGTGTCACCGACCTGATGCGTCCGTTGCAGGTTGCGGTCGATGCGATCACGATCATCGCCCTGTTGCTGTGGATCGTGGCGGTGCTGATTGTCGGTTCGGTGGTGTACCTCTCCGCGCTCGAGCGATTGCGCGACTTTGCGGTGTTCAAGGCGATCGGTGTTCCGACGCGCTCGATTCTGGTGGGACTCGCGCTGCAGGCGCTTGTCGTCACCCTGCTCGCCGCGGTAGTGGGCGTCATCCTTGCCCAGCTGCTCGCCCCGCTGTTCCCGATGCTCGTTGTGGTTCCGACCGGCGCCTACCTGGTGCTGCCGGTGGTCGCGATCGTCATTGGCTTGTTGGCCAGCGTCGCCGGACTGCGGCGCGCGGTAGCCGTCGATCCCGCGCTGGCGTTTGGAGGCCCGTAGGGCGATGGGCGATCTCAGCATTCAGGAACTCGTCGTCGAGTACTCCAGCGGTGGCTACGCGCTGCGCCCCATCAACGGGTTGAGTCTCGAAGTGGAAGCGGGGTCGTTGGCAATATTGTTGGGGCCCAGTGGGTGTGGCAAGACCACGCTACTGTCGTGCCTGGGAGGCATCCTGCGGCCGAAGTCGGGGACGATCAAGTTCGCCGGCATCGAAGTCACCCGCCTGGACGGCGGCGCGTTGGCGCAGTATCGGCGTGACAAGGTCGGCATCGTCTTTCAGGCGTTCAATCTGGTGCCAAGTCTGACCGCGCTGGAGAACGTGATGATCCCGCTGCGGGCCGCCGGGATGTCGCGCCCGGCCTCGCGCAAGCGTGCCGAGGAACTGCTGAACCGGGTCAACCCTGGTGATCGGATGAAACATCGGCCCGGCGACCTCAGCGGCGGACAGCAGCAGCGGGTCGCGGTGGCCCGTGCGATCGCGTTGGATCCGCCGCTGATCCTGGCCGACGAGCCGACCGCGCACCTGGACTTCATTCAGGTCGAGGAGGTGCTGCGGCTGATCCGCGAACTCGCCGACGGTGACCACGTGGTGGTGGTCGCGACGCACGACAGCCGGATACTGCCGATGGCCGATCGCGTGGTCGAGCTGATGCCCGCGCAGGAGTCGACCAACCGTTCACCGGAGACCGTGCGGCTGAAGGCCGGCGAAGTGCTGTTCGAGCAGTGCACGATGGGGGATCTGATCTACATCGTGTCCGAAGGTGAGTTCGATATCCTGCGCGAATTGGCCGATGGCGGTGAGGAATTGGTCAAGGTCGCCGGGGCCGGGGACTACTTCGGCGAAATCGGCGTGCTGTTCCACATGCCACGTTCGGCCACCGTGCGCGCCCGCACCGACGCGACCGCCGTCGGCTACACGGCACAGTCGTTTCGAGAACGGCTGGGTGCGGGAGGCATGCGCGACCTCATCGAGCACCGCGAGCTTGCCGGCGAGCAAGCCGGCTCAGCGTAGCGGCTCGGTGGGTACCGCGTAGCGCTCCTGGTAGGCGCGTACCCGCTCGCGAACCTCCCCGGCGTCCAGGCCGGTGTCCGACCAGGTGTAGCGGCCTCGCCCGCCGTCTGCGGGGTGTGCGGCCAGGAACTCACGCATCCGCTGTTCGGCGTCGGGCCGCAGCTCCCGGCCCAGCTTCCGATAGATGTCGCCGATCGAGGTCCAGGGGTCTTTCATGAAATCGGTGAACTGCACGTCGATCACGCGGTCGGCGGGCACCGCGCCGTTGTCGCGCAAGGCCATTCCCCGCTCCAGGCCGACGACGATCTCCTCGTAGGACTGGGCCGCGCACTCGGCGATGTCCGACTCGTCGCTGCCCATCCGGCGCAGGTGCTGGGTCAGCGCGGCGATCGACGAGATGACGTTGAGCGGATCGCGATGGGTCTGCACGATCACAGCGTCCGGGTACTCGGCCAGCAGCGCGTCCAGTTGCCACAGGTGTGCGGGCGATTTCAGCAGCCATTGACCCGGAACGCCGGATTGCAAGTGCTGCAGGAAGATTCGGTGGAATCGGTAGGCACCGGCATAATCCGCCTCGTACAGCAGCCAGCGGTAGTAGCTCGGCAGCCGGTACTGCACCGAATAGATCATGCTGGTGAATTCGCTGGCCGTGATGCGGACGCACTCCTGCCCGACCAGCGCACCCATCGGGTGAAACGCCAGGAACCCGGGGATGATCTGCTCGGAAAGTTCGATACTGGCCTGGGTGGCGGCGATGCGCGGATCGTCGTGGTAGGTCTCGGGTTGCGGGACCGGGCAGGGCGCGTCCACCTCCCAGGTCAGCGGCGCACGCAGATCGGGGTCCTGGGCGAGCAGGTCGTAGAGGATCGTCGTGCCGGTGCGGGGTTGGCCGACGATGAAGATCGGCGCGGTGATCGGCTTGGCGGCGATCTCGGGATGCTCTTTGCGCCAAGCGATTACGTCGAGCCTGTTCTTCAGCGCGCGCATCAGGTCCAGGTGCGCGATCTCGACACCGATGGCCGACAACCGCGCGTCGTTGATCAGCCCGTCGGTGACGCCTGCCAACCCTAGCCGCCAGCCTTCGTGAGCAGAGGTGTAGCCGAAGTCGTCGCTACCGGCTTCCTCGCAGGCGGCGGCGATGAGCCGTCCCGGGTCGAATCGCTCCGCTAACGTCATGCCCGCTCTCCGGCTCGGCGCACCGTCACGGTGACCGCGGGAGGCTCGGGGTTATCCAGCCAGCGCAGCACCACAAACCCGCGATGGCGGCCGCCGGTGTCCAGCCAATGGCCAAACCCGTAGTCCTGCGCGGAGATTGCGATACGCACCCGCCCATCCGCGCCCGGCCGCGCCGCCCGATTGGTCGCCGAGCTGTGCCGGCGCCGCGGATCCAGGCACTCATGCCAGATGCTTTCCAACGTGACGTTCCAGTACCGGGTGTCGGGCGGGTCGATGTCGAGAATCAGCGCCTGATCGGGGTCGAGCCGGAAGGTCCCCATCATGTACAGATTGTCCGGGGTGGTGTCGGCCGCACCGAGATCGGCGGCTTCGGCCGTGAGCAGCGTGTTGGGCCGTTGCAGCAGTTCGGGTTTGATGGTGCGGTGCAGTGTGGTGAGCTTCATCAGTGACCACGCCATCGCGGTGAACTGCTCGGCGAGTTCGCCGTCGGTCAACGCGGTCACCGGGTCGGGGTCAAGAGCCACGATCCGCAAGGTGGCCAATTCCTCGACGGCGCGATCACCGATGTACTCCCGGACGACGACCGACGAGGCGTCGTCGGGAATCTGCACCCAGTGCGCGCCGCCGAGGTCGTCGGGCTCGCCCGCTGAAAGGACGATCGCGAATTCGCCTGAGGTGAGCACCAAATCGGCGTCGCTGACGTAGTTGGACATTCGCCGCGGAGTCAGGCCGGTGCCGGCCAGGATCTGAAAACCGAGGTAGGCGCTGGTGCCGCGGGTGCCGGTGATACGGTAGCGCCGGTCGCCGCGGATCATCGCCAGGTAGTAGTTACCGTCGGGATTGGGGCCACCGATCATCCGGTTCGGCGAACACATATCGAAGAAGACCGGCTGGCCGAGGTCGGATTCGACCGACATCTGCGCGCACAGCGATGAGACCCGGGCGATGACCCGTAGGCCTTCGAGCAGCTCCCGTTCGGATTCGGCGTCCTCGGTCATGATCTTGGTGACGTCGGCCAGCATCTGCCGGAAAAACTGCCATGCGGCCTGGGTGAGCGGCACCTCTTGAGGCATAGTCGGTTGTCTCTATCCGCCCACCATCATCAGGCCGCCGTCCACCGCCAGCAGCTGCCCGGTGATGAAGCCCGAACCCGGGCCGGCCAGAAAGACCAGCATCGGCCCGACGTCGCGCGCGGGTTCGCCCAGGGCTCCGCCGAGCGGGATCATCATCTTGAGCTGTTGGTCGATGAGGGCGCCGGCCTCCGGGCCGAGGAAATCCCGCAACCGGTCCGCGCCCGGTGTCTGTACCGCGGGCGCCAGGGCGTTGACGGTCACGTTGTCGGCGGCCCAGGCGCGCGCGGCCGACCGCGTCCACGCCTGTACCGCTCCCTTGGTCGCGGCGTAAACAGCCGAAATCGGGCTGCCCACAACGGCTTCGGAGGAACCGAAGTTGATGATCCTGCCGCCGCTCCCTTTCATGACCGCGTGCGCGGCCTGATTGGTGAGGATGGTCGCCTTCACGTTGGTGTCCAACAGGAACGAAATCTCCTCGGCGCTGACGTAGCCCGGTATGCCCGGTTGCCACAGGCCCGCCGCGTTGACCAGTACGTCGAGCCCACCGAGGCGATCTGCCGTCTGGCCCACCATCGCCGAGACCGCGTCGGCCTCGCGCAGGTCGCACTGCAGCCAGGTGGCGGCCAGGTCATCGGGCGGCGGGGTCTTGTGGTAGGTCGCGGCGACCTCGGCGCCCGCCTCAGCGAGGACTCCGACGGCGGCCGCGCCGATACCCGTCGCCCCGCCGGTGACCAGGATGCGTCGGCCCGTGAGCGGCATGAGGTCGGCCATGGTCGAAACGATATACGCCCCCGGGCTCCGGGCTAGTTGACTCGGCGCTCACGGCGAACTTTTACGAGTGACCCCCACCCTCAGTGCAGAGTGAACGCGTCGCCGGTCCCCGGGTACGTCGCGCCGGCCAGTTCGATGATCTCCGAACGATCCGCCGGCAAGATGAAGCCGCATTGCACCGCGGCGTCGAGCGCGGCGCTGAAGCGCCGCAAGTACTCGTCGACCCCGCCCGGGTAGAGGCGGCGCAGGGTGGTCGCGTCGAACAGTTCGCCGGAGCCAAAGATCATGGCCATGACGTTGTCGACGCTGCCGGCGCCGGACGTCCGCGCCACCGGCACGTCGACCCATGGGGTCCGGATGCCGCCCTGCGCAAGCCCGTTGGCGTCCACGATCGGCTCCGGCGGGTCGTCTCCGCGTGCCTCGATAAGAGCGGCGCCGGGCGCCGGTTGGCCCGTTCGGACCCAGTGGCAGAGCTTCGACAGCGCCGCCTGCAGGACGTAGTGGTGCTGCGGGGCGAAGTTGATGCAGTGCTCCAGTTGCTGGCCCATCAGCATGTTGGTCGGCGCGTAGGCGGCCACCAGATCGCCCAGCGCCGCGGACCCGGAATCGATCGGCGCCACTTGGATCGTGTAGTTATCGGCGTGCGCGGTGCCGGCGATCTCCCACACCCGCAACAGTGGGTTGTCCGGTTGCCGCGCAAAGAAATAACCGAATCGCAGGCCGCCGAACAGATCGGTTTCGGTGATGACCGCGAGCAGCGGCACTCGCAGGTCGGGACGAAATGCGATCGCTGGCGGTAAGCCGGTCTGCGACTCGTCGAAGATCGAACTCCCGTCCAGTGGCGCCGCCGAGGCGAACCGGGAATGGACGAGGAACCCGTCGTAGACCCGGGCCAGTGGATCGATCGCGTTGACGTAGCTCGTCATGAACATCGCCGACTGGGACTCGCCCAGAGCGACGACATGCTCTGGGCGCAGACCACCCAGAACATCTCCGACGATCCGGCCGGCCTGGGAAAAGATGTCGTATGCGAAGGCGTCGCCGGGGTGGCTCAGGAGCGCATACCGCGCCGGGTCCTGGCTCTTCAGCGACATGTCCACGCCCATCAGGCTTGCTCCGCCCTGAACTCCCACCTGCTGGGCGGAGACCGCGACGTAGGCGAAGCCCGCGCGAACGATCTCGCGATGCGCCATGAACCACACGGCCGGAGCGTCGATGCCGCCACTGACGTTAAGCCACTCGACGAGGACGATCCCGTTGAACTTGGTCTCGTCGGCGGGGGTCAGCGCCACCACACGGGTGGTGTAGTCGGCGGTTTCCGAGGGCGCCACGGTCCACCGACCGTCGGCACCGAGTTCTTCTGTTGGGGCGTAGGAAGACGCCGTACCGGAAACGAAGAACTCCTGGACGACATAGCCGAGATCGGCGACGTCAAAGGAGCCCAAGAGCAGGGCGGGCCGACCGGGCACTGGTGTGACGACGCTGTTCACGGGTTCCGAGGATAGACCGTCTTTCAACGCTGGTGCGCGGTGAAGAACTGCCAGACGGTATCGGTGGCGTCGAGCGCCGTCGACGGCGGGGGAAGCTCGCCCAGCCGCTCCACAATCGGATTGCGCGCGCCGCCGGGCCATTGATGGCCCGCCCCCGCCACCGAAATCAGCTCGACAGTGCGCCCGTTTGGGCACCCGGCCGTCGACGTCGTCACATCGCCCGCGGTGGTCGAGGTTGGCGCCGCGCACCCGTCGATGCCGCGCCAGGTGGCATTGACGGCCGGAACCGACGGACCATCGACACGCGGATTCCCGTTGACGGCGAACGCTTTACCGGGTCCGCCGTCGTAGGGCACCCGGTCGTCGGCGGTGCCGTGGATTTGCAGAACGGATGTCGGCCGCGCCCCCGAGCAGTCGGTGAGCAATGTGCCCGCCACTGGCGCGATCGCGGCGAACATGTCGGTCTGACAGCCCAGCCGAAGGGCCATTGCGGCGCCATTGGACATGCCGGTGACATAGACCCGTGTGGGGTCGACGGGGGTCTGTTGCACGATGGCGGCAACCATGCTGGTGATGAATCCGACGTCATCGACGTTGTCGCGCTGCGGGATTCCGCAGCACGACCCCGCATTCCAGGCGCGGTTGAGACCGTCGGGATAGGCGACCAGGAAGTGCCCGCCGTCGGCCTCGGCATCCCAGTTGTAGGCACGCTCCGCCTGATCGCCGCTGCCAAAGCCGCCATGCAGCATCACCACCAGTGGCGCCGGCCCGGACAGGGCCTGTGGACGGTAGACGTTGAAGGTCCTGCTGACACCGTCGAACTCGATACTCTGGCTGGACTGTCCCACCGGGATCGTTCCCGGTGGTGAGCCCCTGGCGTGGCCGCCGCCAAAACAGCCGCCCAGCAACAAAATTAACGCCCCCGGCAGAAGGACGCTGAGCACCCGAACGCATCTAGACGCCATGGATTCATCCTGACACCGCTAGGCAATTTTGACAAGCAACTTGTCAAAATTGCGTCGAGTGGCAGACTCTTCAACCATGCGACGCGTACCGGACAACGCGCCGGAGCCCACCGTGCCCGCGCTGGTGCAACTACTGGCCGCGGCGCGGTTGCCGCAGCTGAGGGCCGCGTTCGCCGCGGCCGGCCTGGACGGACTACGCCCTGCGCAGTCGGTTGCCCTTGTCGCGCTGGCAGCGGGCGGACTGCACGCATCGGATCTGGCCGAACGACTTCGCGTGAGCCGGCAGGCCATCGCGCAGGCGATAGCGGCACTGGAAAGGAACCGCTACGTGCAACGGGTGCCCGACCCGGCCGATGCCCGCGCACGCATCATCGAGCTGACTCCCCGCGGGCGTCAGGCGCTACGCGTGATGCGTTCCAGTGCAATTGATTTGGAAAAGCGATGGCGGGAGATTCTCGGACAGCGCCGGCTTGCCGAGCTGCGCAAGACTCTGGAGCTGTTGCTGGCGGCGTCCGACGACGCGACGGGATGAAAGGGCACGGCCGTTGACTCTGCGTCCAGGGTGGAGAAGTTCGAGTAGACCCCGCCGTCAGCGCAGAGCCAACGCCACGCCCGGCGGGATAGGCCCGCCGCGCAGGCGCACTAGGGCGTTTTGAGGAAGATGTCGTTGAGCGTGGCGGTCCGCAGGTTGCGCGACCGGATGACGTCGATGAGTTGCGGGTAGACGTGCGTGACGGGCAGGTGGTTGAGGTGTCCGATAACGATGGCCTGGGGGGTGAAGTACTCGTTGGCCATCTTCACAATGTAGTCCTCGGTGATCAACGTCGAGTCCGACAGCGATCCCGACCACAGCACCGGGACGGTATAGCCGAGGTCGGCGGCCACCGCATCGACGGTCGCGTTGTGCTTTGCGTAGGGGGGCCGCCAGTACGGTTTCGCGCCGATGCCGTAGGTCTTCTTCAGGAACTCGTCGTTGCGCGCCAGCTGCTGGGCGATGTCGGTCTTCGACAGCGTCGTCAAATCCGGATGTGACCAGGTGTGGTTGCCGAGCTGGATCTGCCCGGAGTCCACCAGTGGCCGCAGCAACGCGAGGTTGTCGGTCCAGGAGTTGTAGGTCCCGTTGACGAAATACGTCAGCCGCACGCCGGTGTCTTTGGCGAACTGTGTGTAGGCCCGCACCACCTCGCTGTTGACGCCGTCGTCGACGGTCAGCGCGAGCAGATCGCCCTGACCGGGGATCTTCATCAGGGCCCCACCGCCGGGCAGCGGGATGCGGGCGCTCTGCGGCAGCGGAGGGAGCATGGCGGATGGGGCCGTGGGCCCGGACGTCGGGATGGCGGCGGTAGGCGTCTGGGCGAATGTCCGCGGTTGCGGGTCGACCACCACTCGGGCCAATCCCACACCGGCGACTACCGCCGCGGCCAGGCCACCGAGGAAGCGACGACGGTTCAGTTCGGACCCGGCAGGATCCCGTCTGCGGGAGGGAGCGGCGTGGCGTCCACGAGACGAACCCGCGGACGGGGTTCCCCTGTTGATAGGTGACGCGGCCACGACAGCGAACCGTACCATGAGCAGCCACGATATGCCGGATGCCCCTGCGTAGCCTGGGTCTCGGTTAGGTAACGGCGGACGGGACCGGACCAGAAACCGGATCAGTGCGGTGTGCCGCCGCCGCGCTGCGGCAACGGCACGGGCTCGGTGTTGGGTGTGCGCACCGCCGCGGCCAGCCACGGCAGCGACGCGGCGAACGCCCGGCCCGCGAACGGCCAGTCGTGCTTGCCCGGGTGACTGGCCACCGCGCAGCTGATGCCATTGGCGGTGGCCAGATCGCACAACGAGTGGGCGGCGGCGTTTTCGCGTTCCAGGGCCGCGGGCGGCTCCGCACCGGCAACGGGTGAGGGACCGGCCGCCTGGGCGACGTTGCGAGGACCAGTGGCTGCTACCACATCGAACCATCCCGATACCCCGGCATAGTGACCATGCCGGGTGATGACGCCGATTGGGTCGAAAGCGGCCCAAGCGGCGGGGTTGCCCCCGAACAGCCGCGCGATGGTTTGGTCCTTGGTGCCCAGGTTGGGCCGCAGATCGCCAGCGATATCGACGAACGCGCCGAAGAGGTCCGGGTGCATGACGGTCAGGTCGACGGCGCACGTGCCGCCCATCGACCATCCAGCCACGCCCCAATTGGCCCGCTCAGCGCTGATCCCGAAGTTGGAGACCATGAAGGGCACGACGTCTTTGGTCAGGTGATCGGCGGCGTTGCCGCGGCTTCCGTTGACGCACTCGGTGTCGTTGTCGAATGCGCCGGTGGCGTCGACGAAGACCAGCGCCGGGGCATAGCCCTGATGACCAGCGGCGAAAGCGTCGACGGTGTCCACGGCGTCGCCGGCTCGCAGCCAGTCGGCGGGGGTGTTGATAGCGGCGCCGATCATCATCACCGCCGGCAGCCGCGGCGGTGGATTGGAGGAGAACCACGCCGGAGGCAGATACACCAGCTCCTGGCGGTGCGGAAATCCCGAGGCACCCGCGTCGATCGTCACCGGCACCACGACGCCCGTCGTGGGCCTGGTCCCGGCGAGCTGCATGGCGGTGACCGTCAGACGATCCGTCTGGTGCGGCAGCGGGCCGGCGGTGAGCTGGTTCCACGCGGCGTGCACGGTGGGGAAGTAACCGACCCAAAGGTTCAAGGCCAGCGCCGCGCACAGCCCGCACAGGGGCACCGACAACACGGCCAGACCGCGGCGCCACCAGTGGGCGCGTGGCCAACCCAGCGGGACCACGGCGATCGCAAGGCCGCTCATCGCTAGCCACAGCCACAGCGACGCCGGCGCGGGGTCTCCGGCCACCCCCACCGAGGCGATGTACCAGTACGAGAGCGATGTCACCGCGGCCGCGACGGCCAGCGCCACGGGCAGAGCAAACCCGCGCCAGCGCCGCCGGCGCCAGTCAATCGCGCCGAACACCACCAATAGGGCGCACACCTGGGCCGTCGCGGGCAGCCAGCCGTGCAACAAGGACAGCTGTCCGATCAAGTGACGCAACAATGCTGCTTTCCGTTGAAAATCCGATGGCCGCGCGGATGTGGCCCCGGAACACGATAGACGGAATCGTGACTACCGCCAACGGGATCCGGCTGGGTCTCGCCGGGCCTTGTGGCCGGCTAGCTTCGTGTTGTCGCGGAACGGGGCTACCCTGGGCACCATGACTGTTACCGTCGTCGACGCCGGACCGCGACGGGTGAGCCGATCGGTTGAGGTGGCCGCGCCGGCGGCCGAGCTGTATGCGATCGTGGCCGATCCTCGCCGCCATAGCGAACTCGACGGCTCGGGCACCGTGCGCGCCAACATCGAAATGCCTTCGGAACTGGTTGTGGGATCGAAGTTTTCGACGAGGATGAAGGCATTGGGAGTGCCCTACCGCATCACCAGCACCGTGACGGCCCTCGAGCCGGGCGAATTGGTCGAATGGCGCCACCCGTTGGGCCACCGCTGGCGGTGGGAATTCGAATCGCTTTCCCCGACACGGACCCGGGTCACCGAGACCTTCGACTACAGCGATGCCGGCGCGGTGAAGAACGCGCTCGGGTATTACCACCTGATCGGTGCCACGAGGTCCAACGCGTCCGGGATCGAAGCCACGCTGGCCAAGCTGCGCGATCGCTGCGGTGCGACGTAGCTCAGGACCGATCGTCGGCGTCCCACGGGACCACGCCGGACACCCAGTGGCTCAAGCCCTCGACCTCGTCGTTGCGGTGCAGGTGGCGCGGCGGCGTCGCGAAGGTGGAATAAGGGCGGCACCGGATTACGACGCGGTTCTCCCGGTCGCACATCGCTGCGACGGCTGGGCGTGCCTCGTCGTCGAGAGGTTGACCGGACATCCGGCCGGCCACAGCCATCATCACGTCGATGGCCAGTTCCCGGTCGCGCTCCATCGTCGCATCGGTATAGACCTGCAGGTAGCTGAAGGGCCACCGCTCGTCGAGGACGCACAGGCTGACCTTGCCGTCGCGTTCGACGATACGGGCTTTGCCGCGCCCGGCCATCGTGGCTACCAACAATTCGTCGTCATCGGTCGGGATGTAGTAAACGATCGACATTGCCGGGCCGTCGTTGCGGCGACGGTAGCCGTACACGCAGGTGCGATGCGTACGCACGAATTCGCGCCGCTCGGAGGGGAGCATGTCGCGATCGGTGGGGGCCGTGAACGGCTCGGCAGACAACGGCAGGAGCATAGCGAAACATCCTTGGTTAACCGGGGACGTTGATCCTATGCCTAACGATGCTGCTGGACAACGGGTTTCCACCGGCCGTAGCCGCACGCAGCTTCGCCGCCCTGTCCCGTTGGTTCGCGGTCGGGCTGCGGCTCATCCTCGCCGGGTTTGGAGACCAGCTTTCGCCGAGCGTGACGCCGCTGCGAAGATCCGCCGGCGATTTTTTCGCAATGGCGTTACGGCCGTGGTCCCACCGTGGGTAATCGGGCACGCTGTTCGCACACCTATCCCGTTGCTAGGATCAACCGATCGATTACGGAGTCGGGGATGGCTTGACCGAGACTGTTCGACTGACATTGAACGTCGATGCGTTGCGCCAGAAATACGCCGAAGAGCGGGCACGGCGCCTGCACCCGGATGGGATCGCGCAGTATGTGGAGATCGCCGGCGAGTTTGCGCGCTTCGCCGAGGATCCTTGGGCGGACAAGGATTTCACGCGCGAGCCACTCACCGACGAGGTCGAGGTGGCGATCGTCGGCGCGGGCTTCGGTGGATTGTTGACCGGCGCCCGGCTGCGTGAGCGCGGTGTCGAGAGCATCCGGCTGATCGACCGCGCCGCCGATGTGGGCGGCACCTGGTATTGGAACCGATACCCGGGTATCGCGTGCGACGTTGAGTCGTATGTGTACTTTCCGCTGCTGGAAGAACTCGGTTACGTGCCCACTGAGAAGTACGCCAAGGGTGCCGAGATCTTTGCGCATTGCCGGCGCATCGCCGAGCGTTACGACCTGTACCGCGAGTCGTGCCTGCAGACCGATGTGCATGAGATTCGCTGGGACGCCGAGGATTCCCGCTGGATCATCCGCACCGACCGGGGTGATGAGATGCGCGCGAGGTTCGTGTCGATGGCCAACGGGTATCAGGCCAAACCCAAGCTACCCGGCATCCCGGGGCTCGGTTCGTTTGCCGGCAAGACGTTTCACACCAGCCGGTGGGACTACGAGTACACCGGCCAGAACCTGGAGAACCTGAGCGGTAAGCGCGTCGGCATCATTGGCACCGGCGCGACAGCGGTCCAGTGCGTGCCGCGGCTGGCCGCGGCGGTGAGGGAGCTCTTTGTGTTTCAGCGCACGCCCTCCTCGGTGGATGTGCGCGCCAATCGGCCGACAGATCCGCAGTGGGCCAATACATTACAGCCGGGTTGGCAGCGTGAGCGCATCCAGAACTTCCAGATCCTCACCGCCGGCGGGCAGGCGGACCAGGATCTGGTAGCCGACGCCTGGACCAGCATCACACGCAAGCTTCCCGTCATGCGGCATGACGGTGACGGTACGGCCAACCCCGAGGAGCGAACGCGCACAATCGAACTCGCTGATTTTGCCAAGATGGAGGAGATCCGGGCCCGGGTCGAGGGGATCGTCACCGACCCCGCCACGGCCGAGGCACTCAAACCGTGGTACGGCTACTTCTGCAAGCGGCCCTGTTTCCATGACGAGTACTTGCAGACATTCAACCGCGACAACGTCATGCTGGTCGACACCCGTGGGCGGGGAGTGGAGCGCATCACCGAGTCCGGGGTCGTCGTCGACGGGACGGCTTACGAGCTCGACTGCCTGCTCTTCGCGACGGGTTTCGAGGTGGGCACCGACTACTGCCGTCGTGCCGGGTTCGAGCTGATCGGGCGCCACGGCGTCACCCTGACCGAGCAGTGGCGTGATGGCGTGCGAACCTTTCAGGGCTTGTGCGCCAATGGGTTTCCGAACTGCTTCATCGAGAGCATTGCGCAGGCGGGGTTGACGGTGAACTTTCCGTACCTGTTGGACGTCCAGGCCACCCACGCCGCGTGGATCATCGCCTGGGCACTGGAGCGCGGCGTCACCGAAATCGAGGCATCGTCGGAAGCCGAGGCCGCCTGGGTCGACACCGTCGTGCAGCGCTCCGCCGTGAGCGCCGAGCGGGCCAAGACATGCACCCCCGGCTACTACAACCGGGAGGGAAAGGCGGACGCGAAGACGCGGCAGGGCAGCTTCTTCTTCGGCGCCCCCACCGAGTACGCCGACATCTTGGAGGCTTGGCGGGCCGCGGGCGATATGGCGGGATTCAATGTTCGCGGTGGCGGGGGTGGTCCGTGAAGTACCTCGTCGGTCGGCTCAGAGCGACCACCCGGCGTCGCCCCTCGCCAAAGGTGGCGATCGTCGGCGCCGGCTTCGGAGGTCTGGGTGCGGCGGTCGCGCTGCGCCGGGCCGGCGTCGACGACCTGATCATCGTCGAGGCCGACGAGGGCGTCGGAGGAACCTGGCGACGCAACACCTATCCCGGAGCGGCCTGCGACATCCAGAGCCACCTGTACTCGTTTTCGTTCGCCCTCAACAAGTCCTGGACCCGCACCTACGCGCGGCAGCCTGAAATCCTGGCCTATCTGGAGTCGGTGGCCGACGATTTCGATCTGCGCCGGCACCTCATGCTCGGCACCCGGCTGCGCACGGCGCGCTGGAACGACGACACCTGGCAGTGGGACCTACAACTGCATCGCGGCGACGAAAACGTCACGCTGGCAGCAGATGTCGTTGTCTGCGCGGCCGGCTTGTTCGGCGCGCCGAAGCTACCCGACATCGCCGGCCTCATCGATTTCAGCGGGATCCTGATGCACACCGCGCACTGGGATGGCCGCGCCGATCTCACGGGTAGGCACGTCGCGGTGATCGGCACCGGGGCCAGCGGGGTGCAGGTTGTCCCCGAATTGGCGAAGATTGCCGAGCACGTCACGGTGTTCCAACGCACCCCGCCGTGGATGGTGCCCAAGGACGACCGCCCGTACAGCGCAACCGAATTAGCGCGATTTCGAAACAACCCGGTGGCAATGCGCCGGGCCCGCTGGCAGATCTGGAAGTTCCAGCACGACAACACCGCGACGATAGCTGACGACCCGGTGGTCGCCGCCCGCAGTCAGATCGCGACCTCGTTTCTGGAGCGCACCGTGGCCGACGACGCGCTGCGGCGCGCGCTGACACCGGACTATCCGTTCCGCTGCAAGCGGGTGCTGCTCGGTGACGAGTATTACCGGGCCCTGCAGCAAAAGAACGTCGAACTCATCGCCGACCCCATCGGCCGAATCACCCAGACCGCCGTCGTCACCGCCACCGGTGCAGTCGTCGACGTCGACGCGATTGTGCTGGCCACCGGATTTGAGACGTCGCAGTACCTGTCGGGCATCGAGATCCTCGGCGCCGGCGGGGAGTCATTGCACGAGCGCTGGGGGGACGACCCGAGCGCCTACCTGGGGGTGGCCGTCGCGGGATTCCCGAACTTCTTCATGCTCTACGGTCCCAACACCAACCAGGGGGGCAACTCGATCGTGTACATCCTTGAGGCCGGTGCGCGACTGGTGGCCAGCGCCGTGAGTCGGGTGGCGCGCCACGGTGGATACCTCGATGTGCGCGCGGAGGTGGAAAGGCGGTACAACGACGGGCTTTCCGAAGTCCTGGACCGCAGCATCTGGACCCGGTGCGACAGCTATTTCCGCTCACCCTCCGGCCGCATTGTCACCCAATGGCCCTATACCGAGCTGGAATACGCGCGGCGCACCTGGCGGCTGCGGCGGCGGGAGTGGATGCACCGCACCGGCTCGGCTCCGGGAAGCCGACTGGCTGGGGCGAGGTCGAACCGCTCCGCGTCGCCGGTGTAAGTGGGTCAGTCCGTCGATGACCTTTCGACCCACTGAATTCTCAATCAGACCGCACGCCAACGGAACTCGGTGCGAGACGACAGAAGGGGAACACACGATGCCTGACGAACAGCCGGGGCCTGACGAGAAACGCGGGGACGCCCTGCTATCCGATGCTCTGACCACCAAGGGCACTGCCTTCACCCACGACGAACGCCGCAGATACGGCCTATTAGGTCTGCTGCCGACCGCGGTGAAAACACTGGAAGAACAAGTCGAGCATTGCTGGCACGAGTTTTCCACGCGCCGCGACGATCTCGACAAACACATCTATCTACGCGCGTTGCAGGACCGCAACGAAACCCTCTTCTACCGCGTGCTACGTGACCACATCCCGGAAACCATGCCGATTGTTTACACCCCCACCGTCGGTGAGGCCTGCCAGCGTTTCAGCGGGATCTACCGGCGCCCGCGTGGATTGTTCGTTTCCTATCCCGATCGCGACCGCCTTGACGAAGTGCTGCGCAACCGGCCCCGGCGTGAGGTCGACGTGATTGTGGTGACCGACGGGCAGCGGATCCTCGGCCTGGGCGATCAGGGCATCGGCGGCATGGGTATCCCGATCGGAAAGCTTTCGCTGTACACCCTTATCGGTGGCATCGACCCCGCGCGCACTCTTCCGATCGTGCTCGATGTGGGCACCGACAACGTCGAACTCCTCGACGACCCGCAGTACCTCGGCTGGCGCCACCGCCGGATCGACGACGAGGATTACCACGCGTTCATCGACGAGTTCGTGGCCTCGGTGCACCAGGAACTGCCCAACGTGCTGCTGCAGTGGGAGGACTTTGCAACCGTGCACGCACAGCCGATTCTGGCCCGTTACCGCGACAAGCTGCTCACCTTCAATGACGACATCCAGGGCACCGCCGCCGTCACGCTCGGCGCACTGCAGGGCGCGGCCAAAGTGGCCGGGCGCCCGCTGTCGCAGCAACAGGTCGTCATGCTCGGCGCCGGCTCAGCCGGCATCGGCGTCCTGGACATGATCCGACGCGAAATGGTGACGGAGGGACTAACCGAGGAGGCCGCCCTGGAGCGGATCTGGGTTGTCGACGTGCTCGGTTTGCTCACCGACGACCGCGCCGATCTCTCGGCGGCCCAACGGGAATTCGCCCAACCCGCCGCATGCGTGCGGACCTGGGACCTGTCCGGGCCCGCCCAACTGGCCGACGTCGTGCACCACGTGGACGTGGGCGTCCTGCTCGGGCTGTCCACCGCGGCGGGCGCCTTTACCGAGGACATCGTGCGCGAGCTTGCCGGCAAGACCGAACGGCCGATCATCTTCCCGCTGTCCAACCCGACGAGTCACGCCGAGGCGCATCCCGCCGAATTGGACCACTGGACCGACGGGCGCGCGCTTATCGCCACGGGCTCACCATTCGCGCCGTTGCGCCGAAATGGTGTGGAACGGCCGGTAGCCCAATGCAACAACGTCTACATCTTTCCCGCGATGGGACTCGCCGTGACCGCCGCACAGGCGACCCGAGTCACCGACGAGATGATGCGGGTTGCCGCGGCGACGCTGGGCGATGCGTCGCCCGCCCTCGCCGACCCCGACCAGCCATTGCTGCCCGCATGGTCAGACGTGCCCGGCGTCGCGGTGCGCATCGCCCAAGCCGTCGCCGCGCAGGCCGTGGCCGACGGCGTCGCCCCGAGCCGCAGCAACGACGAACTCGCCCACCGGATCGCGCAGGTGCGCTGGACCCCCGAATATCCGCCAACAGCCGCCTGAGCGGGACCGACCGGCGTTGGCGACACCGTCCCGTGCTCGCACCCCGGAGGCTTAACCGCGCCCGCAGGGCACCCGTAGTTAATCTCAGACTGATTCCCACCGCTGCCAACAGGTGTCTGGATCGTTAACATCATTGGAAATATCGGGCGGCCGGCGTGAGTCGGTGCAGTGAAAGGGCAGGTGTGGTGACGCTGCGACCACGCCGCCTGCGCATTCCCTGGTTGAACGTCATTGGCGTTGTCGCCGTCGTCTTCGCCGCGACAGCGGTCGTCGTCAAGAACAGTCCCGACCAGCGGTCCGATCAGATCCTCAACGTGTCCTACGACCCGACGCGCGAGTTGTACTCGACGCTGGACAAGGCCTTCATCACCCAATACCGGGCGCAAACCGGGATCAGCGTAAACGTCAAGCAGTCCCATGGTGGCTCGGGCCGACAAACCCGCGACGTGATCGACGGCGCTCAGAAAGCGGACGTGGTGTCGCTGGCGTTGATCAGCGACATCGACGCGCTACGCAAGCGCGGGCTGGTTGCCTCCGACTGGCAACGGCGGCTGCCGAACAATTCGGTGCCCTACACGTCGACCATCGTCTTCGTCGTCCGTAAGGGCAATCCCAAGGCCATCCACGACTGGCCCGACCTGATCAACAGCGGCGTCGCCGTCGTGTCCCCCAATCCGCGCACCTCCGGCAACGGCCAGCTCAGCGTCCTGGCCGGGTGGGGTTCGGTCACCACCCGCGGCGGCAGTCCGGCCCAGGCGGCGGACTACGTGCGCACCTTGCTGCGGCACGTCGTAGTCTCCGACGCCGGCGCCCGTGGCGCGTCCACGAGCTTCGCCGTGGAGAAGATTGGCGATGTGCAGCTGGCGTGGGAGAACGAAGCGCTGCGCGAGGTCGCCGCCAACAAGGACGAGCTCGAGATCGTCCGCCCGCCGGTCAGCATCCTGGCCGAGCCGGCGGTGGCCTGGGTGGATGCGAACGTCCGTGATCCGAAGACGGCCGCCTATTCCAAGGCTTATCTCGAGTACTTGTTCACCGACGCCGCGCAAGAGGTGATAGCACAAAGCGGCTACCGGCCGATCAAGCCGGACATTCTGGCAAGGCACGCCGACCGGCTGCCAGCCCTGGTGCTCTTTCCGGTGACAGCCATCGCCGCCGGCTGGACCGACGCGCGAGAAAAGTTCTTCGGCGACAACGGAATCCTCGACACGCTGTCGGCGCCGGTCGCCTAGCAGAAAGACTGAACCAACGTGGGGCTTGCTCTGAATTACGACTGGGTCAAAGGCCGCAGCGACGTCATCGCCGGCCTTACGGTCGCGGCCGTCTCGTTCCCTCAGGCGATGGCGTACGCCCTGATCGCCGGCGTGGATCCCAAGTTCGGGGTTTACTCGGCGATCGTGGTGACCGCGGTCGCCTCGATCTTCGGGTCGTCCTCGCACCTGATCAACGGACCGACAAGCGCCATTTCACTGCTCGTCTTCGGCGCCCTGGCCTTCGTCGACTCGGAGAACACCACCGAACTCTTCCAGGCGCTTTTTCTGCTCGGTGCCCTGGTCGGCGGGTTCCAGATCCTGATCAGCCTGTTCAAGCTCGGCAATCTGACCCGCTACATTTCCGAGGCCGTCATCATCGGCTTCATGGCGGCGGCGGCCTTGCTGCTGGCCGTGGGCCAGGTGGGCAAGGCGCTGGGTGTGCGCGACAAGGGCGACGGCCACATGCAGGTGCTACACCGTTTCTGGCTCACCGTGTTTCACGGCGATGTGCTCAGCTACCGCGCCGTGACGCTCAGTGTCACGGCCGTGCTGCTCGCGATCGTGCTGCGCAAACTCGTGCAGCAATTCCGCTGGCCGCAGATCGACATGCTTGCCGTGCTGGTCATCACCACGCTGATCGCCTATGTCGCGGGCTGGTCGATTCCCGGTGCCGGCGGCCGCACGGCGGTGTCGGTGGCCGGCAAGGTTCCGCGCAGCCTGCCCGGTCCCGAGATACCGGAGGTGCACGCCGGCTGGCTGCCCCATCTGTCGGTGGGCGCGCTGGCCATCGCCTTTGTCGGCATCATCGAGGCCCTCTCGATCGCCAAAGCCATCGCGCACGAGACCCGACAGCGGATCGACTACAACCGGCAGATCATGGCCGAAGGTCTGGCCAACCTGACGGGCGGTTTCTTCCAGTGCCTGCCGGGCTCGGGCTCGCTGTCGCGATCGGCGATCAACTACCAGTCCGGTGGGGCAACGCGGTTCTCCGGGATCGTCTCGGCCGCGACGGTCGCCGCGGCGCTGCTGCTCTTTGCGCCGCTGCTGCGGTACGTTCCCCAGCCGGCGCTCGCGGGACTGTTGCTGGTCACCGCCGCGCGCCTGGTCGACTTCAAGCGGTTGGTCTACACGCTTAAAGCGTCTCGCTACGACGCGGGTTTGGTGCTCGTCACGGCGTTTACCGGCGTCGCGATCGATCTCGACAAAGCGGTCCTGCTCGGTGTCATCCTGTCCATCCTGCTGTTCGTGCCGCGCGCGGCGAAGCTCAAAGCGAAAGAACTCATCGTCACGCCCGAACGCGTTGTCCGCGAACGCGTTCCGGGGGATGTGGCGGACCCGTCAATCATCATCTACGACCTGGAAGGCGAGCTGTTCTTCGGAGCCGCACCGGAATTGGAGCGTTACCTCGCGGCGATCACTCAGCGCCTAGAGGTCGACGACCCTAAGTTCGTCGTGTTGCGACTCAAACGGGTGCGCCATCCCGACGTCGTCTGTATCGAGCGTATCGAGCAGTTCCTGCGTTCTGCGACCGCGCGCGGCTCGACCATCCTGCTGGCCGGGGTGCGCCCGGATTTGCTTGTGGTCGCCCGCAATGTCGGCTTCCAGGATTGGTTCCCGCCAGAGCACATCTTTCCTGAGGAGGACGTGGAGTACTCGGCGACGCTCAAGGCGGTGCGCTATGCACACACCGAGCTTGCCGCCCAGGAACCCAAGCCGGGCACCGGCGAAGACGCCCCGGACCTGTACTACCTGGTCTGATACGTCACGGCAGTTCGTCCGCGTCATGTGGGGGACCGCCATGACGGAGGGCGGTACCGACGAACGGCGCCCCGATGGTGGCGATCAAGTGGCGGCGGTTGATGACGAGTCCGATGATGGCCACCGCCGCGTAGGTACCGCACAGCACCAGCCGCCCTTCGGTCGACGTTATCGGGAACTGCACGACGAACAACCCCAGCAGCGCCCAGGCGGCGGACCGGCCGAAGCGCAGGGAGAGGATCAGCGCTACGCCCATCATGGTCTGGGTAGCCGTCAGCAGAACCTCTTCGACCTGGCGGGAGTCCAGCACCAGGGCGAAATCACCGCCGCCGAGTAGATGCGCCAGCGGCAAAGACCCGATCAGCAGCGTCCACTGGTTGACCTTGGACGAGATCAGCGTGGCGATGGCGGCGGTGCCCTTGCCGCGGGAGGCGAAGATGGTCGCGATGATGAATTCGGGGGCTTCGGAGGCCAGCGGGGCCAGCCACTGCACCAGCAGGAATCGGTTGATGCCCAGCTCCGTGCCGGCAGCGACAAGATTGTCCGCAAATGGCTTGGCGCACAGCAGGATCACCACGCCGGACGCTACGAACAGACCGACGACGGCAAGACGCCGGGAGCGCTTCCTGAGGTTCCCGATGGCCGCGGCGGTGCCGACCAACTCGGGCTCTTCCACATCGCCTTGGCTGATCTTGTAGAGGTAGAAAGCGAACCAGGCGAGCAACGCCAATCCCAGCGCGAAATGGATCTGGCCGGTCGCCGGTATCGAGAACGCGACCACACCGGCGATCAGCAGGAAGCCCAGCTCCACCCGGTTGGCGGGTTCCAGAGCCAGACCGGAGGACTTGGCGTTGCCCAGCCTGCGCGCGACCACAATGCTGACCAGGACCACGACCGGCCAGCCCAACCCCATCAACAGGCGGTTGGAACCGGTCATGTTGGCGGCCGCGTACTGCGTGTAGTCCGCGTTGTGCCCGGACACAAAGGCGTAGTAGAGGTCGACGGCGTATTCGGGTAGCACCGCCACGACGGCGAGGACGGCGATCGCAAGGCCACCCGCGACATCTATCTGGGCGGCTTCGGCGGCCCAGGCCAACAGGAAGCTCGCCGCTACCACAGCCGCCCCGTAGATCAGGAGGGCGGCGACCGGGTCGGAATGCAGGCCACAGATGCGGGCCACGATCGCGGGGACGATGAAAGCGGCTGTGATCAGCGCGGAGCGGGTCAGGGTGCGTCGCCCCGAGCGGGATGGCGTCGAGGACGAGACCTTGGGCGCGTCCGTGGCGAGCATCGTCATCCTTCGGTTTGCCAGGTGAGCAGGTCGGCCAACTATCCGCCCAACCTACCTTCGCAGTCGCGGTCCAGCAACCTCACATCTTTCCCAATCCGGCCCGCCCGAGGGCCGATATTGGCTGGTAGGGATGGCCAACTCTAAAAGTTAGACCGTCCTAATCTTTAACTTTGGCAAACCACTGCAGCCGGATGAGCGGCACGGTGGACCATTGGGTTCGACCGAATTTCGGCTAGCGTCGAGGCGTGTTGAAGCAACCGTGGAACATCAATATCCACTACGACGCGTTACTGGATTCGCACGTGCCACCAGGTGCCCGCCGCGTTCTCGACGTCGGTTGTGGCGATGGCTTTTTGGCGGCCCGACTGGCTCCGCGGGTGCCGGACGTCGTCGCGCTGGACATCGATGCACCCGTCCTTCAGCGGGCGCAGGCTCGGTTCCCCGACGCACCGGTTCAGTGGCTGGATGGCGACATCATGACCACCGAACTGCCACCGGCGGGCTTCGACGCGGTGGTCTCTAATGCCGCGCTGCACCACCTGCCCGACACGGATGTCACGCTGCGGCGACTCGCAAGTCTGGTCGCGCCCGGAGGGACGCTTGCCGTGGTCACCTTTGTCCGCCCGTCGTTGCGAAATGCACTGTGGCACCTCAGAACCTGGGTGGCACGTGGCGTGATCATCCGGATCAAGGGCAAGTGGCAGCACACGGCTCCCATCAAGTGGCCGCCGTCGGACACGGTGCGACAACTGCGGTCGCACGTAGGCCATGCGCTTCCCGGCGCCGGTGTCCGCTTGCTGCCTTACGGCCGCGTCTTGATCACGTGGCGCGCACCCGGCTAATCCTGGCCCATCGTCGGCCGCCGCGGCCTGCGTCACCCAAGCCGTCGGACGCGCCCGCGACGAGCGCCCATGGTCCGCCCCTGCGCTGACTCCGCGAGCCGCTCGGGTACGGTCCGAGCCGACAGATGTTCCTATGGAGGTGGCCGTGGCCCGCGACGTTCTGGTGGTGATCGGTGGCGGCGGGATGGGGCAGGCCATCGCTCGCCGGCTGGGATCGGGCAAGACGGTCCTGGTGGCTGACAACAATGAGCTGACCCTGCAGGCGTTGACCGCGACGCTGGTCGCCGAGGGGCACCAGGTTGAGGCACGGTGTGTCGATATCACCTCAGCGGATTCCGTCGGTACCTTATCGGCCGAAGCGGCCGCTCTGGGCCCGGTCACCCAGGTGGCCCACACCGCCGGCCTGTCGCTGTCGCAGGCCTCGGCCGAAGCGATCCTGGCGGTCGACCTGCTCGGCGTCGCCCTGGTGCTGGACGCGTTCGCCACGGTGATTGCCCCGGGCGGGGCGGGAGTTGTCATCGCCAGCATGGCCGGACACCTCGTCCCGGCACTGAGCGCCGAACGGGCAAAGGTACTTGCGCACACGCCGGCCGCCGAGCTGCTCGGACTGCCCTTCGTCAGCCGTGCAGCAGTCGGCGAACCCGGGATCGCCTACGCGATTGCCAAGCAGGCCAACCACGTTCGGGTGCGTGCGGCCAGCTGCGTGTGGGGCCGCCGCGACGCGCGAATCAATTCGATCAGTCCCGGCATTATTTCCACGCCGATGGGCCAGCAAGAACTTGCCTCTCCGGTTGGAGACGGGATGCGGTCAATGATCGCGGCTTCAGCGGCGCGCCGCCTTGGCACGCCCGACGACATCGCTGCCGCGGCCGCGTTTCTACTCGGCCCTGAATCGGGTTTCATCACCGGCACCGACGTGCTCGTCGACGGCGGAGTCACCGCCGCATTGGTGATCGGACCGCCTGCGAAGGCGTGAAAGATGCCCCGGCGAGACTGGCTGTCCCGCCGGCACTTTCACAACTGAAACGTTGATTTCTCCCAGAGGAGGGACTGTACTTTTTGTCCGCCTCTGAGCGACAGGGGTCGTCGATAATCGGGCAGTCTCAGGCTGTACTTGGGACGCAAACACCTTGCCAGTCAAGCACTTCCAGCACTTCAGTGATTCCGCCCGGCGCGTGGTCGCATTCATGGAAGCGTCCTTCATAGTCGCTGGTAGCCGGGCAAAAAGTGTATCGAGTCCTGGCTGGGTACAGACGTGCCGGTTGTGACTTGGCCACCGGCCGACATCGATTGAGGCAACCCCACGCCGCAGCGGTGGCGCGCTGGTGCGAACAGCCGCCGTGGCGGCCGCACTCAGACCGCGGCCAACGCCGCGAGGGTTTGCGCGGCCGGCCTGGCCGCGGCGTGCCGGTAACCCGTTCCGGCCCAAAGGTTGACGACCTCGGGGTCGTTGGCGGCGGCGCCCGCCTTGCGTAGCGGACTGGTCAGGTAGTGCACGGCCGGGTAACCCGTCGGCGCCAAGGCCGAATAGCGCTCAGTGAATTCGTTGCGCAACCCCCGGGCCGGGCGACCGGTGAAGGCGCGGGTGACAACGGTTCCCCGTGGGTGAGAATCGGTGAGGCCGACACGGTGTGCAGACGAGGCCCCGCTTTCCGGGGACAACAGCAGCGCCGTGCCGACCGCCACCGCTGTGGCCCCGGCGGCCAGCGCGGCGGCAACGTCCGCGGGAGCCGCGATGCCGCCGCCTCCGATCATGGGAAGCCTGGTGGCTCCGGCAATCTCGCTCAGCAACTGCGGCAGCGGTATCTCGGCGGGGATGTGCTCGGGGGTCAGCGTGCCGGAATGCCCGCCCGCGGCCGAGGCCTGCACGATCAACAGCTCTGCGCCACTTTCAGCGGCCAGTCGCGCCTCGTCGGCCGAGGTTACGGTTTGCGCCACCACGCTGCCGGCCTTGCGCAGGGCGCTGAACACCGACGGGTCGGGGACGCCAAAGGTGAAGCTCACGACCGGCACCGGATTGCTGAGCAACAGATCGATCTTCTCGGGCCAGTGGTCATCGTGCTCGGTGCGGGGCACCGTGCTCAAGTCGAGTCCATAGCGGTTGGCCTCCGCCTGAATGGCCTGCCGGTATGTCTGGTAGGCACCCTCGTCGATGGGCACCGGGTTCGGCGCGAACAGGTTGACGCCGAAGGTCACCTGCGCGCCGCGCACCGCTTGGATCTCGGTGGCCAACGCGTCGGGCGTCTTGTAGCCGCCGGCCAAAAAGCCCATGCTGCCGGCAGCCGCAGCCGCGATGACCAGCTGCGGTGTCCCGGGCCCGCCCGCCATCGGGGCGGCCAGCACGGGCGACGTCACTCCCAGAGCGCCTATCGAGCTGTGCATCGTGCTGCCCCTTTCGTTGTTGCGGGCATGGTGCCTGATCAATTTAGTCAATCCCGAGCGGTGGGTGCCCTCCGCGGACTCGCGCGCGACAGGTCCTGGACGCACGCTGGTGGCCCCGCTTGACTACAGGCAAACAGGTACAGAAGGGCGACAGGTCATGACGGATACCTATGTTGTGGACCATCTTGCCCGCTTCACGGTCGATGCCACGCAGGCGGACCTCGCCGAGCGGCCGCGGGCGTTGCTGAAGCGCAACGTCCTTGACAGCATCGCCTGTGCGGTGGGAGCGCTGGACGGTGAGCTGATTCCCGCGATCCGCTCGCACACAGTGGAATTCAGCAGCCGACCGTCCGCTACGCTCGTCGGGGGTGGGCGGGTGTCGGTGGACCAGGCGGCGTTCTTCAACGCGGTGCTCGTGCGATACCCCGATCTGCTGGACACCTATCTGACGGTGGGCGGCCTGTGTCATCCCGCCGACAACTTCGGTGCGATCCTCGCCGTCGCGGAGCACGTCGACGCCAGCGGAGCAGATTTCCTGCTGGCCCTCGCTGTTGCCTACGAGATCCAATGCCGGTTCAGCGCCCAGGTTCCGGTGATGGCGCGTGGACTCAATCACGCACTGCAGCTGGCGATGTCGGCTGCGGCCGGCTCCGCAAAGCTGCTGGGGCTGGGTGTCGACCGGACCGCTGACGCCATTGCGGTCTGCGCGACCGACAACGTCTCCCTCGCAACCGTGCACGCCGAACCGGTGTCCACCTGGAAAGGCATCTCGCCCGCCAGCACCGGGATGCGCGCGGTGTACGCGACTATGCTGGCCGGACGCGGCATCACCGGACCTAAGTCGTTGTTCGAAGGTCCGCATGGCCTGACCCAGCTCTTCGACCAGCCGATCGATTTGCACACCTTCGACCGCCGACTGGCCGCCGTCGAACATACTTACCTCAAGCAGTATTGTTCGCTGATCCACGGGCAGGTCATCATCGACGCCGTGTTGGCAATCCGTGGCACCAATAGCCTGCGGGGCGAGGACGTCGAACGGGTGACCCTCGAAGTCTTCCAGGGCGCTTACGACTTTGCGGGCGGAGGAGCCTACGGCAACAAGGACCGCCCGTGGACGAAGGAACAGGCCGACTACAACCTCAAATACCTCACCGCGGTAGCGTTGCTCGACGGTGCGGTGGGACCGGAACAGCTTGAGACTGAACGGGTTCGGGGTGCCGACGTCCAGGACCTGCTGGCCCGCGTCGAAGTCGAGCCGGACGCAGTTCTGACGGCGGACTATCCACACCGGACCGCGGCTAGGGTGCATGTGGCCACCCGCGACGGGCGTGAATTCAGCTGCGAGGAATCAGATTACGAGGGATCGCCGACCCGGCCGATGTCATGGGACCGCGTCGTGGAGAAGTTCCACTGGCTGGCCGAACCGTTTTGCGGTACCGACCTGCGTAACGACATCATCGCAGCGGTCGAGCACATCGAGGAGATCCCCGTCGCTGAACTCGCCGCGCTGCTCGGCGCCGTGTCACCGGATGCCGAGCGTCCACGCGGCAGGCTGCGGCTGTGAACGCGTGTCGCCTTGCGTGATTTGCTGCCCGCGTTGAATGATCGCAAGGTGGCCAAGCGCGAAAATCGCGGCATCAACCGGTGGGAGCTCGTTAGTTGCGCGCTCGGAGGACACGTCACCTACGCGCCGGATGACAAGGCGCTCGCCGGGCGGTTGAGCGGCGAAACCGGGCTAGGTGAAGTGTGGCGTTGCCTTCGTTGCGGCGAATTCACCCTGGGCGCCCCGCACGGTCGAGGCGCCGCCGAGGATGCGCCGATGATCTTGCGCGGCAAGGCTTTACGCCAGTCCATCATCGTCCGAGCGCTCGGTGCCGAACGGTTGGTGCGGGCTGTGGTGATCGGACTGGCCGCGTGGGCGGTGTGGAAGTTTCGTGGTGCGCGCGGGGCCATCCAGGCCACCCTGGACCGCGACCTGCCGATCTTCCGCGCCGCCGGCTTCAAGGTCGACCAGATGACCGCGATACACGAACTGGAAAAGGCGCTGGCCACCAAGCCGGCCACGCTTACCCTGATAACTCTGATGCTCGCGGGCTATGCGCTGCTGGAGGTGGTCGAAGGCGTCGGCCTGTGGCTGCTGAAGCGCTGGGGCGAATATTTCGCCGTCATCGCCACGTCGGTATTTCTGCCGCTGGAGATCCACGACCTGCTCAAGGGCATCACGATGACCCGCTTGGTGACCTTCAGTATCAACATCGCCGCGGTGGTCTATCTGCTGATATCCAAACGGTTGTTCGGCCTGCGCGGCGGCCGTAAGGCGTACGACGCGGAGCGGCACGGTGAGCAACTTCTCGACGTGGAACGCGCCGCCATGACGGACGCCTGAGGGGCTGGGAGGTTTCAGGGACCGCTGTCTGGACCGGCCCCTGGCGGTCCTGCCGCTGAGCTCCCACCACGATCCCACCCTCGAGATGGGCATGTTTGGATTGGGACATGGCTGACACGGAACCCGACCGCATCGTGAGCGCCACCCGCGTGATCTCGGCGCGTGCGGACAGAATTTTCGAACTGATCGCCGACCCGTCCCGGCAACCCAGCTGGGACGGCAACGGCAACCTCGCCTCCGCCGCCCCGGGGCAGCGCGTGCGGGGGGTCGGCGACATTTTCAAAACGACGTTGACCAACGGCGATGTGCGGGAGAACCACGTGGTGGAGTTCATCGAAGGCAGCAAAATTGCCTGGCGCCCAGCCGAACCCCGGAAACAGCCGCCCGGCCATCTGTGGCGCTGGGAGCTCTCGCCGGTGAACCCCACACTGACCACGGTGACCCACACCTACGACTGGACCGCGCTGACCGACTCCACCCGGTTGGCTCGGGCTCGCGCGACGACGGCCGAGATGCTGCGCGCCTCGATGGATCGGCTGGCCGGGCTAGCACAGGCGTCCGAGGCGGACAGCCAGGGCTAGTACGGTCAACTCATGCCCCTTCCCTCTCCCGCGAACGACCGAGCTGCCGTCGTCACCGGTGCCTCGTCCGGCATCGGCGAAGAATTCGCGCAGATCCTTGCCCGGCGCGGCTACCAGGTTGTCCTAGTGGCCCGCAGCGCCGACCGCCTCGACGAGATCGCCGGACGGCTGGGAGCCCAGGCTCATCCGTTACCCGCCGACCTGTCCGACCGCACCGCCCGGGCGGGCCTGCTCGATCGCATCGCCGAGCTCGGCCTGACCCCGGACATCCTGATCAACAACGCCGGCCTTTCCACGCTTGGGCTCGTCGCGAAATCGGTTCCAGAGCAAGAACTCAACCTCGTCGAGGTTGATGTGGCCGCCGTTGTCGACCTGTGTAGCAGGTTCCTGCCGGGGATGGTCGACCGCCATCGGGGCGCGGTGCTCAACGTGGCCTCGATCGCCGCGTTCGGCCCGCTGCCGGGTCAAGCGGCGTACGGTGCCGCCAAGGCGTTCGTGTTGTCCTACACCCACAGCCTGCGCGGGGAACTTCGTGGCACCGGGGTCAGCGTGACGGCGCTGTGCCCGGGTCCGGTGGACACCGGCTTCAGCGACGCTGCCGGGTTCACCAAAGAGGAGGCCGACGCGGCGTTGCCGCGGGTCATGTGGCTTCCCGCGGATCAGGTGGCGCAGGCCGGGATCGACGGTCTGGCCGCCGGTAAGGCGGTCGTAGTACCCGGGCGGGTCAACCGGGTCGCTTCGGCGTTCTTCCGGGTCGCGCCGCCCGAGCTGATGTTGCCGCTGCTGAGCCGCAATCACCCTGCTATGAAGCGCGGGTAGGGGTGCTCCGCCAAGTACCTTTGCCGGGCTAGCCGCGCTTGGCGCGGATCCACTGGATAGTGCCCAGGTTCTTGGTACGCACGCTGGCAAAACCGTTGTCTTCCAGGATGTCGGCGATCTCGTCCTCGGTGAAGACGTGAGCCCCCACGTTCGGCAATTTCTGCCACAACCGGGCCGCGGCCCCGACCGACGGGACCATCACGGCCAGCCGGCCGCCCGGCCGCAGCACCCGACCCATCTCGGCCAGCGCGGCGGCGGGGTCCGGGACCAGCTGCAGCACGGCTAGCGAGGTCACCGCATCAACGGTGTTGTCCCGCAACGGGAGTCGTTGAGCATCGGCCCGCAGGAAGGCCACCTGCGGCCCGGCCTGAGCGCGCACCGCGCGGGCCAACATCGGCAGTGAGATGTCCACCCCCAGAGCAAGTCCATCCGGGCCCGCGGCACGCGCCAGCGACGCGGTGACGTTGCCCGGTCCGGAGCCGACGTCGAGCGCGATTCCCCCGGATGGGATGTTCAACCAGTCGGTGGGTTGTTGCCATGCGGCCAACAGCCTGCGTGCGATGGTTTGGGCGGTGTCGTAGAGCATCGAGCCGATCGGCGACGCCCACGCCGCCTGGATCGGACCGGTGTTTTTCGGCACGGCGTCGTCGGCGGGTCCATCGCCTAACAGATCGAGATAGCCCTTGCTGACGTCAGGTTTCGCCGGCGGGTCCGCGAGCAGGTGCAGCGCTCGTTGCAGCGCCAAAGGCAACGCGGCGTTCGCTTCGGTCATGGGTTTCCTTCGCTCAATTACCAAGCTGTGCAGGCGATTATCTTCGATGCGCGAAAAGCGAACCGCCCCCTGCTGGCAGCGTACGCCCCGTTCAACGGGGCTGGTTACCGTCGGACGGGCGCACGCTCTGGGACCAGCGCGTAGAGCCGCCAGCGGCCGGGCACGCCCTTGAGTGCGGTTTCGCCATGCTCGGCGAACCGATGCCACGATCCGGTGACGATGTCGCGCACGGTCGAAGACACCAGCACCTCGCCCGCGCCCGCCTGCGCGGCCACCCGCGCTCCGATGTGGACGGCCATGCCCGCGACGTCAGCGCCGCGCACCTCCACCTCGCCCGCGTGAATACCGACCCGGACTTCGATGCCGAGCACCCTTACCGCGTCGACGATTTCGTCAGCGCAGGCCAGCGCGGCACTGGGGCTGCTGAACGTCGCGACAAACCCGTCGCCGGCGGTGTTGACCTCGCGTCCCCCGAATCGCTGCAGTTCGTGGCGCACGACCGTGTCATGGTTGTCCAGCAGGTCACGCCACCGCCCGTCGCCCAGCAGGGCGGCCCGCTCGGTCGAGCCGACGATGTCGGTGAACACGATCGTGGTGAGCAGGCGCTCGGTGTCCGAACCGCCGCGCATCCCGGTGATGAACTCTTCGATCTCGTCGATCATCGGCGCGGTGTTGCCGACCCAGTACAGCGTGTCGCGGCCCGGGAGTTCGACGTAGCGCGATCCGGCGATGTGCTCACCGAGATAATGACCGTGCGCGACCGGCGTGAAGCCCGAGTCGACGCGATGCAGGATCAGCGTCGGCGCGGTGATGCGCGGCAGGCTGTCGCGCACGTCGGCTTGCCGGATGGTCTTGATCATCGCGACGGCCATGCTCGGCGAGGCGGCGCGGTTGCCGGCCATGTCCCACCAGGCGCGGAACGCGGCGTCATGGGCGACGCTGGGAGCAATGATGCCGAGCATGTCGAAGCCCTGGTCGACAGCGTCGGGGTCGATGGCGACCGTGGTAAAGGGGTCGGTGGTCTCGACCGTGGCGCCCATCGGGTAGTCCGGGGCATACAGTGTGCGGGCCGCGCCGTTGATAATGACCAGGCTGCTCACGCGCTCGGGGTAGTCAGCGGCGAGAACCATCCCGGTCATCGAGGTGAATCCCGGGGCCACAATGGTCGCCCGCTCACAGTCGATCGCATTCATGACCGCGATGACGTCTTTAGCCCACAACTTCGGGCCGAGCATGTCGGCTGAGGAAACGCGCGACGACAGGCCCATCCCGCGCTGGTCGAGCCGGATCACTCGGGCGAAGGACGCCAGCCGTCGGTGGAACCGGTACATCGAGGGCTCGGCGTCGATGGTGTCGATGGGGATTGACGGCCCGGGCAGCAGGACGAGGTCGGTCGGGCCATCGCCAAACACTTGATAGGCGATGTCGGTCTCGCCGCAACTGGCGTATCGGGTCCGCGGAGCCAGCACCACGGATCCAGGCTAGACCAGGGGTCTGACAGCGGGCTGGCCAACGATTTGATTCTGCGCTCTGGGTGAGATTGTTCGAGTGGGCCACGCCGTCAGCGCAGAGTCAACGGCCACTAAATCCGCAGCAGCCGTTCGGCGTTCCCGTGGGCGATCTTGTTCCGATCGGTGGCACTGAGCGTCGTCCGCTCGAATCCGTCGACCGCCTCCCGCGAGGACTCGTAGGGGTAGTCGACGGAGAACATCAGCGCGTCGGCGCCGACTTCCAGCACCGCGCCGAGCATGACCGCCGGTGAGAACACCCCGCTGTTGGTGAAGACGATGTTGGTGCCGAGATAGGCCGAGGGTGCGCGCGCAAGGGACGTGGGCGTCGCGAGCGTCGAGTACCTGGAGTCGATGCGGCTGCGCTGAAACGGCAGAAACTCGCCCATGTGGCCCAGGATCATCGTCGCGCTGGGATGCCGGTCGAACACCCCGGCGAACAGCACCCGCAGCGCATGGCCGCTGACTTCGGCGGCCCAGCTCCACGTCGCTCCGTACAGCTCCGGACGGCCGTCGAGGACTCGCCACCGGTCGGCCGGCGGTGCTCCGGGATGCAAATACAGCGGCACGGCAAGGGATTCCACCGCCGACCACACCTCGTCGTATTCGGGCGCGTCCAGGTAGCGACCGCCCGGTCCGCTCAGGCAGTCGTTCACCAGAGCACCGCAAAACCCGTGCTGGGTCACGGCGCGCTCCAGCTCGGCAGCTGCCTCGGCCGGGTCCTGCATGGGCAAGGCGGCAAACCCGCGGAAGCGACCGGGATGTTGACCGATGACATCCGCGAGGTAGTCATTGGCGAACCGCGCGCTGTCACGAGCCTGCTCGGCGCCGACGTCGACCTGCACACCCGGGGACGTGAGGGACAACACCTGGACGTCGATGCCGGCGTCATCCATCTCGGCCAGCCGCTCGCCCGCGAAATCGGCGAGTCGAGTTTCGTACCGCTGCGCACATTCGGGCTTGACCAATTGCATCAGGCTTTGATGCGCCGACGTCAGCCCGGCTAACGCGGGAATGGAAAACGCTTCCTCCAAGGCGATGTACCGCATGGGCCTTCCTCATTGCGGGTCGGGCGTGCCAACTACGTCAAATTCGACGGTAACCGAAGAACAACGCGCAAACCCGGGAAGGCTTCTCACTGAAGCCGATTGTTCAACGGGTCCGTCGTACGACAGGATCGTGGGTGTGGAGGCGGACTTTTCGCTGCTGGAGGTCCCGAGGACGGCGCCCGTTGACGACGCGGACGCCTACCTGCGTGCCGCGATCGCCTGGCACTTCGGTGCGGACACCGGATCACCGTTCTGGTTGCGCGCCGCCGCGACGCTCGACTTCGACCCGCTGACCGAGGTCAAGACCTGCACGGATCTGCGCCTGTTTCCCAATCTGGTCAACGAGCTACGCAACGCGCCGGTCGACGACCTCATCCCCCGCGGATATGGAACCCCACCGCCGGTGCCGCAGATATTCGAATCCGGCGGCACCACCGGCGACCCGAAACGGACTGTGCAGATGCCGGATTGGATTGCACAGGTCGTCCAGTGGCAGACCGAGGACTTCACGTCGGGCGGCTTTGTGGGGGGCCGGGGTTTCCTGTGTCTCATGCCGAGCGGGCCGCACGGCGTCGGCTACTTTTCACGCTTGGTCTCCGAACGGCTCGGGTCGGCGTTCCATTCGATTGACATCGACCCCCGCTGGGTCAAAAAACTCGCCGCCCGCGGTGCCGCCACGGAAGTCGCGTGCTACCTCGACCACGTCCTCGAGCAGGCCGTCTACGTGCTGCGGACACAGGACGTCGCGAACTTGCACACCACCCCGCCGCTGCTGGAGGCGATCGCTCGCAATGACGACCTCGTGGACCTGGTGAACAGCAAGGTCCGCTACCTGTTGCTCAGTGGCGCGCATATGGACGCCGACACCCTCGACCTGTTGCGCGAGATTTTCCCGGCCACGACGATCACCATGGCCTTCGGCAGCACCATGGTTCTTTCTCAGGCGGTCACCCGGACGGTCGAGGACTCGTTCGTCTTCGATCCGCGCACACCGTATGTCGTGTTCTGGGTAGTCGATCCGGATACCGGTGAGCAGGTGCCGTACGGAGAGCTCGGCCAGTTGGTGATGAACCACATCAGCAAGGGCATGTTCATCCCCAACAATCTGGAACGCGACCGGGCCATCCGGATGCCCGGGCCTGCGGGAGAACTCAGCGATTCGGTCAGTGCGGTGCGGCCGGTGCAAACCTTTGAGGGTGAGGCCGTCATCGAAGGCGTGTACTAGACATGGCGCTGACCGCCGACTTGATGTGCATCGACGCGCTCGGCCCCACCGGCGAATACCGGACCCGTAACCGCGAGATTGTCAAAAACGCTGCTGGTGTTCCGGTCGCAGAGCTGAGTTTGGTTCCGCCGCTGTATGTTTCGCGCACCGTCTCGGCACAGCGCAAGATCGCCCCGCTGCCCGTCGCACGGCGCGAAGCGGCGCTGGCCGATGCGGCCGATGTCTTCGAGACCGCCGTCATCGCCGGATTGGACTTCGAGGCGTATGTCGGTCTGTCCAGCCAGATTTCGGGACTGCCAATCGCGGTGACCAGGAATGGGGCGCGCGGTGTGGCGCAGGGCGTCGCCTCGGCGTTCGACGCCGTGGCCCCGGCACTGCCGACGGGTGCGGCGATGGATTGGCGCGACGAGCGCACCCGCACCGGTACGGCGGTGTGGACGCGGCGTGGGGAGGTGTTTGCGGTACACGCCGCCGGAAACGGCCCCGGGGTGCACGGCCTGTGGCCGCAGGCGCTCGCGCTCGGCTACCGGGTGGCGGTCCGGCCGTCGCGCCGCGAACCCCTGACAGCCCATCGGCTGGTGAATGCCTTGCGTCAGGCCGGTTTCCGCGCCGAGGACGCGGTGTACCTGCCCACCGACCACGGCGGGGCCGACGAGCTAATCCGTTGCGCCGACCTCGTTTTGGCGTACGGGGGTCAGGACGTCGTGGACAAGTACGCCAACGTTCCCACCGTGACGGTGAACGGGCCGGGGCGCGCGAAGATTCTGATCACCGCGGATCGGGATTGGCGCGACCACCTCGACCTCATCGTCGATTCGATCGCCGGCCTGGGTGGGGTGGCGTGCGTCAACGCCACCGCGGTGCTCTACGAGGGCGATCCTCTCCCGCTGGCCACCGCAATCGCCGAGCGGCTGAAGACGATTGAGCCGCTACCTGCCGAGGACGAGCGGGCGATTCTGCCCACCCTTTCCATCGGCCAGGCCACCGCAACGGCGGCGTACCTGTCGGAAAGGGCCGGCGGCGCGACGGCATTCCTCGGGGCCGATCAGGTGGTGGCCGACCTGGGCGACGGCCGCGCAGCACTGCGCCCGGCCGTGCACGTCACGGGCGAGCGTGACACCGAGAAGATCAACATCGAGCTGCCGTTTCCATGCGTGTGGGTGTCGCCGTGGTCGAGGGATTCGGGTGTTGGGCCGTTGCGACATTCGTTGGTGGTCAATGCAATCACCGGCGACGAGCAACTGATCGACCGCCTGCTCGCCGAACCGACGATCACCAACGTCTACTTCGGTCGCTATCCGACGTACTACGCGACGGCACAAATTCCGCACGACGGATTTTTGGCCGACGTGCTGATGCGCAACAAGGGCTTCATCAGATAGTGTGCTCCGACTTCCCCGATACCGGTATTCCGTCGCACGCCGTAGCCGGCATGACGATGGCCGAGCAGTACGAATGGCATCGGGCATACCTGCGTCGGCATCGGGTGTCCAGACGCGCGTTCCTGCAAGGATCAGCAGTGGCGGCGGCAACCGTGGGTCTGTCGCCGTTCGGCTCGCGTGCCTACGCGCAGGATGCGCCGCTGGTGGTGGCGAATCGCCGGGTCGGCTACGGCGGCGACGCCGCCAGCCAGCTGCGCCTCGCCGCGCAGCTCTCCCGAAATCCCGGGGGCGTCAAGGTCTTTGCCGATTACGGTCCCACGGCGGCGCTGGGCGCGACGGCACAGGCCGAGATCCGTGACCTGTTGACCCAGATTCCCGACAGCCGCGGCGGGGTGTTGGCCGCCGAACAGTTCTACGCCCATGTACCGGTGGACGGATTGACTGGACGCGCGCCGCTCTTCTATCGGTGGCGCACCTCCGACGGCTACACCGGCGACGTGAGCTCCGCAGCGACTGCCATGCCGACCGGACGAAAGACTCTGGCCCCGTTCAGGTTTACGATGATGGGCGACCAGGGCACCGATGACACGCCGGCATTACCGCCCGGACTTCCGCGCGGCGTCTACGACGACACGTATTACAAAACCGACAACGATCCCGCCACTCCGCACGCCGCCAACGTGTTGAGCCAGATCATCGCCTCCCGCCCCGACTTTCACGTGCTGGCCGGTGATATCGCCTACGCTGACGCGTCCGGCGGGGGCGAGCCGGGCGTGTTCGATCCCTCGGCGGCCAAGCCCCAGACCGGCTTCGACAAGTTCAATCCGTACGTGTGGGACGTGTATCTGAACTCGATAGAAGCCAGCGCGTCGACCACCCCGTGGATGTTCGCCACCGGCAACCACGACATGGAGGCGGCCTACCCCACCCATGGTTACGGCGGCCACCTGGCGCGGCTGGACTTCCCCGGCAACGGCCCGAGCGGGTGCCCGTCGGTCTACTCGTTCGGCTACGGTAACGTCGCGGTGCTCTCCCTGGACGCCAACGACGTCAGTTACGAGATAACCGCCAACACCGGTTATTCGCATGGAGACCAAAACGCTTGGGTGGAACGGACATTGGCCTTCTACCGCGGCCAGCCTGACATCGACTTCATTGTCTGCTTCTTCCATCACTGCGCCTACTCCACGACCAAGGAGCACGCCAGCGATGGTGGTTTACGCGCGGCGTGGTGCGGGTTGTTCGATCGCTACCAGGTCGACGTGGTGCTCCAAGGCCACAATCATCTCTTCGAGCGCACCGACCCCATCCGTGCCGGAACGCCCACCCGCGTGGCCGCCGACAATGCGGTCGTCTACCCCGAAACCGACGGCACTGTCTATTACACGGTCGGATCGGCAGGTCGGCCGCGATACAACTTTCAGACCGGCGAGGGGGAGAGCTACCGCGGTAACGAAGTCCCGGACACCTTCGTGCCCAACAGCTACGTATGGAACGCTCATGGTGACAAAGACAGCGAGGCCGTGGGCTGGTCGCGGGTGCGGTTTCGCAACTACGCCTTCATTCGCGTCGACGTGCGGCCCGGGTACTTCGTCAGCGAGATGGACGTCGTCGGTGTCGACGAATACGGACGGGAATTCGACAAGGTCACCTACCGACGGCCCGTACGTACTTGAGCACTCAGCCGGTTGCGCGGCCCGCAGGGCGATATGGTCTGCTTGGATATTACGAGTCGAGTGGTTCGGTAAAGCCAGAGCCGCACCCTCGGCGAACCCCTCGACAACCGGCAGTGGAAGTGAACCCGATAGCACACGCCATCAACCGACTGGCCAACCCGGCGCAGGAGTCGGATCCGGACAAGCTGCGCAGTGCGGTCGCAGGCAAAACAGTGCTGGTGACCGGCGCGTCGTACGGAATCGGCGAGGCGAGTGCCCGCAAACTGGCCGCGGCAGGGGCGACGGTGCTGGTCGTTGCCCGATCGGCGGAACGGCTCGACGACCTTGCCGCCTCGATCAACGCGGGCGGCGGGCAGGCGAGCGCCTACCCGGCCGACCTGACCGACGAGGCCGCGGTCAACGTCCTCACCAAGCAGATCACCGAGCACCACGGCCCGCTGGACATCGTGGTAAGCAATGCCGGTAAGTCGTTGCGCCGGTCGCTGCATCACCAGTACGACCGGCCGCACGACTTCCAACGCACCATCGACATCAACTACCTGGGGCCGATCTGGCTGCTGCTGGGCCTGCTGCCGGCCATGCGGGAGAGTGGCGGCGGCCACATCGTCAACGTCTCCAGTGTCGGCGTGCGCGTCGCGCCGGGTCCGCAGTGGGGCGCCTATCAGGCGTCCAAGGGGGCGTTCGACCGGTGGCTGCGCAGCGTGGCGCCGGAGCTGCACGGCGACGGCGTGGACGTCACGTCGGTCTATTTCGCCCTGGTGCGCACCCGGATGATCGAACCCACGCCGATGTTGACCAGGCTGCCGGGCCTGACGCCCGATCAGGCGGCCGACGCGATCGCGAAAGCGATCATCGACCGACCCCGGACCAACGAGCCGCCCTGGGTGAGGCCGGCAGAGCTGGCGTCGGTGCTGCTGGCGGGACCCGCTGACCAGGCCGCTCGCCTGTGGCACCGTCGCTTTTTCGCCGACTCCGGGAAGGGTTCTTGATGACCGACGGCGTGGCCGGCACGGCGGCTCGGGCGGTGCTGCGTTCAGGATTGCTCGGTCCGCCGACTCCGGCCGCGGCCGCGCGCCTGGCCCGCGAGGTGCTCCGCGGGGGCCCGAACATATATGCCCTGCTTGCCATTTCGGCAGCTCGATGGCCGGACCGGACCGCGATGATCGACGACGACGGTGCGCTCAGCTACTCCGAGCTGCAGACGAAGACGGAATCCGTTGCCCGCGAACTCTGCCGCGCCGGCGTGGCGCCGGGGCAGCCGGTCGGGATCATGTGCCGCAATGGGCGCGATTTCGTCGCGGCGGTGTTCGCGACAGGCTTGGTCGGGGCCGATATCGTGTTGGTGAACACGGAGTTTCGGACCGCCTCCCTGGCGGGTGCGCTTAGTGGACACCGGATCCGGGTGATGTTGTGCGACGACGAGTTTGCGGCGCAGGTACGCGACGCGGACGAGTCGATCACGGTGCTGGTCCCGGCGGGAGTCCAAGCGCGACAAGGTGATTCGCGGCCCAAGGTCGCAGGCTCGGGCCGAATCGTGCTTCTGACGTCGGGCACGACCGGCGTTCCCAAGGGTGTGCCGCGCACGCCGCGGATCAGCTCCGGACTCGGCGTCGGGGTAACCATCCTGGAACGCACCCGGCTTCGCGTCGGATCCCGAATCGCCTTGGCGACGCCGATGTTTCACGGCCTGGGGTTCGGCATCATGATGCTCGCCGTGAGCCTTGGCGCCACGATGCTGACGCGCCGTCGCTTCGATGCCGAGGCCATGCTCGCGCAGGCGTCGTTGCAGCGCGCCGACGCGATGAGCGTCGTGCCGATCATGCTGGCCCGGCTTCTGGACCTGCCGCAGCGGGTGCGGACACGAAATCCGATGCCTTCGCTGCAGGTGGTGATCTCCAGCGGCGATCGGCTGGATCCCAGCCTGGCGCGCCGATTCATGGACGAGTACGGCGATGTGCTCTACAACCTTTACGGCTCCACCGAGGTCGGAATCGGTTCGCTGGCAACACCGGCCGAGCTGAGGAACGCCCCGGAGACCGTGGGCAAACCGGTTGCGGGGTGCCCGGTGCGCATCTACGACCGCAGCGGGCGGCGCGTGGGACCGCGGGTGACCGGTCGTGTCTTCGTCGGCGGCGGACTGGGCGCGGAAGCCTACACGGGTGGCGGCGGCAAAGCTGTCATCGACCGCATGATCAGCACCGGGGACATGGGCTATCTCGATAATTGGGGTCGGCTGTACATCGTCGGCCGCGAAGACGACATGATCGTCTCCGGCGGCGAGAACGTGTACCCGCGCGCTTTGGAGAATGCGCTGGCCGAACACCCCGATATCGCCGAGAACGCGGTTGTGGGCGTCGCCGATCAGCAGTTCGGCCGACGCCTTGCCGCGTTCGTCGTGCTGCGACCGCAGAGCCGCATCGATGCTGCGGCGATACGAGAGTATTTGAAGGGCAAGGTCTCTCGCTTCGAACAGCCCAGGGACGTGCACATCGTCGCCAGCATTCCGCGCAATCCCGCGGGCAAGGTGTTGCGCAGAGAGCTGTCGGTGTAAGGGCACCAACCCGCTGCGCCCGGCTCCGCCGCGCTTGCGATCGCCACAGGCCGATCACAGGTCCGGCCGCTACGGTCGGGCCTATGCCACCTCGAACTGACTTGTTCACCAATCGCGAGCGGGCGAATTCGTTTGGCTCCGCCGCACAACGTTACGACGCTAACCGCCCGCGTTACCCGGATGCGTTGATGGACGACCTGATCGGACCGGGCGTTCGGACCTGCCTGGATGTGGGTGCCGGAACAGGGATCGCGTCGAAACAGCTCGCCGAACGTGGCGTCCAGGTGCTCGCCGTCGAACCCGACGAGCGGATGGCCACCATCGCGCGCGGCAAGACGATTCCCACGGAGATCGCGACATTCGAACGTTGGGATCCCGCCGGAAGGCGGTTCGACCTGGTGGTGTTCGCGGCATCGTTTCATTGGGTGGACCCGTCCGTGGCGTTGCCCAAAGTGGCGGGCATCCTCGCCGACGACGGTCGACTCGCCCTGTTGTGGAACCGGCTTCGTCCCACCCGGCCGTCCCACGAAGATCTCAGTGAGATCTACCGCGACTACCTGAACGCGGATTCGGTTGCGCGCAAACATGATCCGCATGCGGTGCTGAACACTCTGCGATCAGCCGGCTTCGAAGTCTCCCAGCACGAATATCCCCAGACGCTGCAACTCGCACGCGAGCAATGGTTGGAGCTGCTGTTCACCTATTCCAGCTATCTCACCCTGCCCAGCGAGGCCGCTGCCGAGCTGCGCGCCAGGCTCGCCGAACGAATCGGAGACGCGGGCGTCACCATCGGAGGCAACGCGCTGGCGGTGGTGGCGACACCGCCCCCACGTGGCTCAATTTAGCTTCTCGGGCGGCACGTCACTTGGCACAACTGTCACATGTGTCTTTGCGCCATTCGTCACCCGATGTGCCCGGCTCTGCGCGACAGTTTTGGTGGCGCCGTGCCGCGAATGATGTTGTCGCTCAGAGCCGGGCACATCGGGTGGTGCCTCCGACACAGGCCAGTGTTGTGGATGTGGCTAGAGGTAGCGATGTGTGAACCTGGGTGCCCGTGAGCACGGCACTCTGCGATGGCCCCGGGCGGCGGCGGGGATGGCACTACGCACCGAACAAACCGCCTACTCTGATCCGTCGGGAGCCACGATGCCCACGGTCTTGGACAACCAGTTGGGCGCCAGCACCGAGACGACGGTGGCGCCGGCCGTGGCACCGGCCACGCCGGTCCAGGCGACGGGCCCCAGCGGCGTGCACCCGAAAAAGTTGCTGACGACCGGGGTTTGGATGATGGCGACCAGGACGCCTGCGCTGCCCAGTGCCGTGGCCACCACCAGTGGGCTGTGCCGGCGCGTCAACAGCGTTTGGGCCAGCTGCGTCGTCACCAACGCGGTCAATCCCATTGTCGCCGTGCGACGTTCGGTTCCCGGCGTGTAGCGCCCGATCGCCCAGGCCGTCGTCGCGCCGGCCGCCGTGACGACGCCGCGGGTGACGATCTGGCGCATCAGCGGCGCGTCGAGCGAAGGGGTGGGCCCGGTCAAGACCTCGCGCTGGTGTGCGCGGCGCGCCTCGTCGGCCTCCTCGTCGGATTGGTACTCGTCGGGCTCCTCGTATTGCGAGGTGACCGCGACGGCGAGCGCCGGGAACATATCGGTCAGCAGGTTCACCAACAGCAGCTGACGGGTTCCCACCGGTGCCCGCCCGGAACCCAACGCGGTGCCGATGATGGTGAAGAGGACTTCACCCACGTTGCCGCCGACCAGGATGGTCACCGCGTCACGAACGCCCGCCCACATGCTGCGGCCCTCGACCAGCGCGTCGAGCAGGGCGCTCAGGTCGTCGTCGGTCAGGACGATGTCGGCGGCCCCGCGGGCGGCCGACGAACCGCGCCCGCTCACCCCGATGCCCACGTCAGCCATCCGAATGGCGGCGGCGTCGTTGGCACCGTCACCGACCATCGCCGTCACGCGCCCGCACCGCTGCAGGGCGCCCACGATTTGCACCTTCTGCTCGGGGCTGACGCGCGCGAAGACCTGCACATCGGCGACCAATTTGGCGCATGCGTCCTCGTCGAGGCCGGCGAGTTCGGCGCCGGTCACCACCCGCGCATCCGAAGGCAGGCCCAGCTGGCGAGCGATCGCGCGCGCGGTGACGGGGTGGTCGCCGGTGATCAGCACGACGTTGCGGTCGGCATCCACCAGCGCTTCGATCAACGGCCGCGACGATGGCCGTGCGGTATCGGCCAAGCCGACGTAGCCGATCAGCTCGAGATCTTGTGCGGCGGCGTCGACGGCGTCGGCATCGGTGTCGTCATCGTCGGCGGTCTCGCGTTCCCAGGCTCGTTGCGCCACCGCGAGCACACGCAGGCCCTGCTCGGCCAGGCTGTGCACCAGCGACTCCGCGTGCTCTTGGTCGGCGTCCGGGTCGGCGAAGCGGCAGCGCGGCAGGACGACCTCAGGAGCGCCCTTCAAGATCAGCAGTGGGCCGTTCGAGTCGTTGCTCAGTGTGCCGATGGCGGCGGCGAAGCCACGACTGGACTCGAACGGCACCTCCGCGAGGACCGTCCATTCCGAATCGTCTTGGCCGCCAAGCGTCTGCGCGCCCGTGACAATGGCTTCGTCGGTGGCATGGGCGTGGCCCTGTCCCTCTTGGGGTTGTGTGGATGCGCGCGCGGCGGCGCGCAACACCCGGGCGAACTGCGGATTGGAGGCGTCGGGGAAGGGATCTCCCGGCCTCGCAGTTCGCGGCACGGCGCACACCACTCGGAGCCTGTTTTCGGTCAGTGTGCCGGTCTTGTCGAAGCACACGGTGTCGACACGGCCCAAGGCCTCGACGGTACGCGGGGCCCGAACCAGCACGCCGCGCGATGTCAGGCGCTGGGCTGCGGCGAGTTGGGACAGCGTGGCCACCAGCGGCAGGCCTTCCGGCACAGCCGCCACCGCTATGGCGACGCCGTCGGCAACTGCCTGGCGCAACGAGGCCCGGCGCAGCAACGCCAACCCGCTCACGGCCGCGCCGCCGGCAAGTGTCAGTGGGAGCACCTTGCTGGTCAGCTCCCGCAACCTGGCCTGCACACCGGCCGACGTTTCGACGTCGGCGACCGCAGAGATCGCGCGCTGTGCAGCGGTGCCCACCCCGGTGGCCACGACGATTGCCCGGGCGTGTCCCGCGACGATGGTGCTGCCCTCGAACAGCATGCTGGCCCGGTCGGGGTCGTTGACGGCGACGGGCTCGACTTGCTTGTCCACCGGCAGCGATTCACCGGTGAGGAAGGATTCGTCGACCTCCAGGTCCTCAGCTACCAACAGGCGGGCGTCCGCCGGCACCACCTCCGGTGCGGCCAGGTCGATGACGTCGCCCGGCCGCAGGGACTTGGCGGACACCGTGGCCGTGCGGGTGGCGTGCTGGGCCGCTTCCAGCCGGCGCCGTGTGGTCGCCACCGCGGGGACGACGACGCGGCGCACCATCTGGTCCTGCTCGGCGAACAACTCGGCGGCCGCCGCCTCGGCCCGCAACCGTTGCGCCCCACCGGTTATCGCGTTGACGGTCATCACGCCGGCGACCAGAAGGGCGTCCACGTTGCTGCCCACGATCGCCGATGCCGCCGCCCCGACGGCCAGGATGGGAGTGAGCGGATCGGCGAGCTCGGCCCGGGTCGCGATCGCCAGGTGGCCCAGGGTGGCCAGCGGTCTGCGCAGCGGGGCCAACCCCGGGCTGTACGACAGGTCGTCGAGTCGGCGCCGCCAAGACGCTTCGGTTTCCACGGCCAGCGGTCGCTTGCCACCGGCCAGCCGCGAGTACACGATCTCGGGATCCAACGCATGCCAGGCCGTCAGCGGCTGCGGGGTGGGGTCGGGCAGCCTTAGCACCCTGACGGCCGAGAACGTTCCCGACGCCAGGGCCGTCGCGGCGGCCGCGTTGACCGGATTGAGCCAGCGACGAAAACTGGCGGGGTTTGCGGTCCGGTCCTCTTCGCCGGTGACCAGCAGCAGTCCGGCCAGCGTAGTGCCACCCTGGGCCAAGCGCACTCCCGATTCGCTGGCCGAACGGGCGACGGGCAGTGCCGACAAGATCCGCACCGCGTCCGCCAGGTCGGTGCCGGTGATGATGTCGGCGGTCCACGGAGTGGCCGCACGTGGATCGTCCAGGGCCACCCCCACGTCGGCGATCGCCAGCGCGGCCAGCGTGTCGGTCGACGCGAAGTCCCGGTGCAGCGCGGTGATCAGCAACACCGGCCCGCGGTCGGTCCGCAACTCACGCACCAGGTTCAGCAGCGGCGTGCCAGGCGGATGCGTCGCCCCCACGCTGGCGGCCAGGTCTTCGGTGCCGGCCACGTGCCGCAGCACCACCCTGGCCCCGGTGCGGTGCGCGGTCTGGAACAGCGGGATCGCGTAGGGGTCGACCTCCCAACCGACGTCGACGCTGCCGACACATTCGCCGTCGACGATCAGCTCGGCGCGTTCACGGCCCTGGGCGGGTGTGGCCGACGGCCCCTGCGACGGCACCCATCTCAGGCGGGCGCCGGTGGCGGGCAACTCGTCGGGATCGGGGTCGGGCGGTTGCTCACTGTGCAGCAGTGCGTCGACGACTTCGTAGACCCGGTCGTCGTCCCAGCCGGGCGCGTCTCCCTGCACCTGCAGGACCGCGCGGTGATCGCCCCGCAGCGCGGCGCCGTCGATCACGACCACCCGCACCCGATCCAGACGACGCAGCGCGCCCGGGTCCAGGACCATCTGTCCGGCGTTGGCCAGGCCGCGACCCAGCACCGACGCGAACGCCTGCCGGCCCATGTGCGCGGCTCTCGGCACGCCGGCCAGGACGGCACCGGCGGCGTCCTCGGTGCCACCACCGGCCACCAGCGCGCTCGCCGCCGCGATCAATGAACCGTTGGCCGCCTGGTTGACGTACTCCTCGACCGGCCCGGCGATGGACCCTTTCTCGGTGTCGATCGCCGCGTCGATGGCCCCGCCGACCACGACGTGCGATGCCTCCCCGGCCGCCGCTGCCGCCCAGCTGTGTCGCGGCTCCTGCGACTTGACCCCGGCCGACGAGATGACGGGGACCACGGGGGCCTGCGGGCGGTTGGGGGAGGCGAGCTCGGATTCTCTGTCGCGCCAGCGCTGCCGGTGGGCCGTCGCCTCGGAGAGCTGCAAACTGCGTTGCATCAAATCGAGCAACGGTGTGCCGACGGATTGGGTCAGGCCGTTCGCCGCCGCGGTGGTGGCGCTGAGCGCAATGTCGGTGCCCACCCGGCCCAGCCGCGACTCCAGGATCGCGACCATGCGCGGTTGATGATTGATGAGCGCGGCCGCGGCCTGGGTGGTTTTCGGCGCGGCCGGCAGCCGGATGGCCCACCCGGCAACGGAGGCACTCAGCGCGACGACATCCAGCGCAGCGGCGGTGAGCGGCACCAGGATCGCCAGCGGGTTGCCGGGGTCAGCGAATGGCGCAGAACGCGGCGCCGACTGCGACCCTGACGTGTCCAAGTCGGCGGCTACGGCGACGACCACGTCGCGAACCTCGTCCAGGACGGCGTCCTGGTCCCGGCCATCTTCGAGGTCGCTGTCGATCTCGACCACCAGCCGGCCCAACGAGCCCTCCACATGGGCTTTGGCCACGCCGGGAATTCTGCGCACCGGCTCCTCGACCACGGCCGCATGCTCGTGCCAGCTGGGGAACGGCAGCAGCGGATCCAGGTCCAGGTGCACCCGCTGCCCGCTCTCCCATCGAACCGGCGGCGCGACATGGTCGGCGGAGCCGTTCACTCCCGTCCCGAGCACCTTGCTGGTCGACTGGACCGCCGATTGCATCACCGGTCCGACCAGCTCGGCCATCGGGCTGGCCAGGGTCTGCACCACACCGACAGCGCCGGCGGCGCTGTTGACCCCGATCCGTAACGCCTGTACCGCTCCACCGGTCACGCCACCGGCCACACTGCCCACTACGCCGGAAAGACCCGGGATCTTCACTCAGTCACCCTTCAGCTGCATCTCTGCTCAATACTCCCGGCGTCCCCCGCACCTGTCCACATGGGAGTTGTGTATGCGGTCGATGTGGGTCCACGGGAGACACCGTGCGGGATAGGCGTCCCGCAGGCAGAGACGCTACCGGCGTGGCGGCAACCGAATGAAGCGAATAGCCGGGATCGAGAAACACGGTCATCGCGGCTATCCCGCCGACGCCGACCGTAAGGACATGTATCGAATGGGCGTGCATCACACCGTCGGCAGTGCGACGGGTTGGTCGTTTGCGGCCGTCGGGAGCATCACGACGTCGCCGGGCTCGGTGAACGCGTGCGTCGCCAGGAAGCGCAGGACGGTGTCTTTGCCGGTGAACCACATTGGCAGCGGAGGCATTTCGAGCCTGATATCCGCTTGCAGCAGCTCGGTGAGCGCGGCCATGTCCGATTGGGCGCGTTTCGCCGAATTCCTTGCTGTCACAGGGAGTTAGGGGTGTGCCGATATGCCCGTCTCTTAGCGACTGACGAGCGACACGCGACGCCGGACCGGGCGTCACAGGCTGAGTCGCTGAGTTGATGCTCAAAGCCGGACAAGACCATGGCCGGACAAGACCAATGGCCCGCTGGGCTCAAACGCGGATGGTGTTGTGGAGAAATAGTTCACGGAAACAAAACTGGATTCCGCGGCAGCCATTGATCGGCGACGCGTCGCAATAATCAGATAGGTAACTCCGCCCTACAAATATCGGTGGTGCGCCCTGCAGAAGTGATAGCCGGCCGGGAAGGACTTCTCGATTACCTGCAACTGGTGGTCAACCCGAGATTCCAGCTCGAGGACGACGCAGCTGTCGCCCAGGGCTTTTGACTCGAGAACGATGTAGCGCTGACCGCCACCGTTGATATCGGTGACCGGGTCGCCTGCGTGCAATTTTTCGACGGGCACTAATTCGGGGTTTCCGTGTGACTCCACCCAAGACACAGTAGGTCAACTCGTCGAGGGAGGGAATAGCCGCGCGCTTGGGTCGCCATTTTCCACCCGCTGCTTGAAGAACACGCTGACCCGCGCGATCAGGCCATCGCGCTGTTCGAACAGGATGCATTCCGGCCACTCGACTGGGGCACCGCCAATTTCGAAAGACTCGGTCAGCTCGACGAAGCACAACCTGTCGTTCACGTGCGAGATCCGGTGCACCTCCAGCCGATGACCCCGCAGCCGATTGAGGACCTTGCCCAAGTATGCGATGTAAGGTTCCTTGCCTTCGACGACCTCACAGAACGGACCCTCCCGGACCAAGCCCTCATCCGCGATCGTGGCTGCCAAGCCGTCCCAGTCGTGTACGGCCAGGCACGACAGGTAACGCTCGATCACTCCGTTGCTCATACGCCTAGTTCAACCACCCACGACGGATTGAGGCAAGAATGGTGCGATGACCGGCCCCAGCGCACAGCAGTCCGCGGCGGCGGCGCCGACGTGTTACCGGCATCCCGGTCGCCAGACCTACGTCCGATGCACCCGGTGTGAGCGGCCCATCTGCGGGGACTGCATGCGCAGTGCCGCCGTTGGCCACCAGTGCGTGGACTGCGTCGATGCGGGTTCGCGCACCATTCGCCAGCCGCGGACGCAATTCGGCGGGCGCGAGCGGTCCGGCACTCCGCTGGTCACCTATGCCCTGATCGCGATCAACGTGCTGGCGTTCGTCGCGGAGCTGACGTCGGTGGAAATGCGCCAGCAGCTTGCCCTGTGGCCGCCCGCTGTTGCGGACGGCCAGCTCTATCGCTTGGTGACCTCGGCGTTCATGCACTACGGCGCGCCGCACCTGCTGCTGAACATGTGGGCGCTCTACGTCGTGGGACCGCCACTCGAAATGTGGCTGGGTCGGCTGCGGTTCGGCGCGCTGTACGCGTTGAGCGGGCTGGGCGGATCGGTGCTGGTCTACTTGATATCCCCGCTCAACACGGCGACGGCCGGCGCTTCGGGTGCGGTGTTCGGCCTCTTCGGTGCGACCTTCGTCGTGGCCAAACGTCTCGCACTCGACGTCCGCTGGGCCGGCGCCGTCATCGTGGTCAACCTGGTCTTCAGTTTTGTGGTGCCCGCGGTGAGCTCGCAGCAGATCAGCTGGCAGGGGCACGTCGGCGGGTTGGTAACGGGCGTACTGGTCGCCGCGGCTTACGTGTATGCGCCGCGCGAACGTCGAGACCTGGTCCAGGCCGCCACGACGATCATCGTCATGGTCGCGTTCGCGGGGTTGATTTGGTGGCGCACAGCCGCTCTCCTGGCGAGATTCGGTGGCTGACTCCCTACCGCGAGCAGACGTGAAAGCACCGTTTTCGACACGAAAACGGTGCTTTCACGTCTGCTCGCGCAGGAGCCGCGCCTGGCCGCGCCTGCGCCGCCTGCGCCGCGCCTGCGCCGCGCAGGAGCCGCGTGGGCGCCGCTAGGTTTTCCCTATGAGTTGGTGGATCGCCCACGCCGAGCGCACGGTTTCCGAAGAGGTGCCCGGGCCGCCCGACGAGGTCCGCGACTTCTACGTCGACCTGGACAACATCAGAATCGTGCATCCGCTCATCGTGTCCGTGCAGGTGCTATCGCGCACCGATACCCCGGAGGGTTACTGCCAGAGCTATCGAGTGGTGGATCGAATTTCGTTGGGGCCGTTCACCATAAAGATCGCCTATCGCGCTCGGCTGGATGTCCGGCTGCGAAACCCGGATTTGCGGGTGCACACCGAGGCGGATCAGAGCCCGGGTGTGCGGCTGCGCGGGACTGTGAGCTTCGCGCCGATCGACGGCGGCACCCGGGTCACCGAGCGGATCCGGTTCGCGGCGCCGCGGCCGCTGGCTCCGTTCACCGTCCGCGAGGGTGTCAAGGCACACATCGAGATGCTGGCCGGCATCCGGCGTCACTTCGAATCACGTTGAACGGGAGTCCATTCCGAGCTCAGCGCGAACTCCGAAAGGTACTTCGTGGAGCTCCACCCACCGTCGACGACTATCGTCTGCCCGTTGATGAAGGCGGCTCCCGGCGAACATAGGAACGCCACGGTGCTGGCGACGTCGTCGACCGTGCCCAACCGTTGATGCGGCGTCATCTCGGTGTTGATCCGCCTGAACCGCCGATCCTGTAGGCGCTGTTCGGTCATCGCCGTCTGAATGACCCCGGGAGCGACGGCATTGCAGCGGATGCCCTGTGCTCCGTACTGGCAGGCGATGTGTGTGGTCAGTGCCGTGAGCCCGCCCTTGGCCGCCGAGTAGGCCCCGCCGCGGAGGCCGCCCACCACAGCGAAGGTCGAGGTGATGTTGATGATCGCCGAGCCCGGTCCCAGATGTGGCAGCACCTCGCGCATCAGCCGGAATGGCGCACGCAGCATCAAACGCAGGAAGTGGTCCAGGGCTTCGTCGTCCGTCTCGTGCAGCGGCTTGGGGCTGCCCACGCCGGCGGCGTTGACCAGCAAGTCGATTCGACCCCATCGGTCATTGGCAGCATGCACGATCTGCCGGGGTGCGTCGTCGTCGGTGAGATCAACGGGATAGCTGGCCAGTCGGTCTGGGTCGTTGACGGCCTGCGTCAACTCGGCGAGCTTGCCTTCGTCGCGGCCCGTCGCCAGCACCGCGATGCCCATCTCGGCAAGCTTTGTCGCGCAGCCGAACCCGATCCCACCGGTCGCTCCCGTTACAATCGCTACCTTCATGTCAGGAGCCTGCTTCCATCAGTGTCGCCTTGATTCGGTGCTTCAGTATTTTTCCCGCGTCGTTCTTTGGCAGGACATCCCAGATAACCACTTGCTCCGGCGCTTTGAATCGGGCGACGCCGGCCTCGGCGAGGAAGTTGCCCAGGCTGGTCACGTCCGGGCCGGCCTCCCCGGAGGGTACGACGACCGCGCATGCCCGCTCGCCGGTGCGGTCGTCGGGCAGGCCGATGATCGCGATCTCGGCGATGTCGGGATGGCCGGCCAGGACGTCCTCGACCTCCTTGGGTGAGATGTTTTCACCGTTGCGGATGATGATCTCCTTGGCCCGCCCGGTGACGACGAGATATTCGTCGTCGACCCAGCGTGCGAGATCCCCGGTGCGGAAATATCCCTCCGCGTCGAACGACTCGGCTTCATCCTCAGGATGCTGGTAGCCGACCAGCATCTGCGGGCCACGGGCGTAGATTTCCCCGGCGACGAGCTTGACGTCAACGACTCCGAGGCGCCCGTCGGTGTCGGCGGCGCGGTCGGGGTGTTCGGGCGCTCCGACGGTGGTGACCGGCACTTCTGTCGAGCCGTAAACGCGGGTGACCACCGCGGAGGCTAAATACGCTGCTGCCCTGCGGATCAACGGCGGCGAGACGGAGGCACCACCACAGATGAACAGCCTGAGATCGGGGAGTCGAGTGTCTGCGCGCTGTGCCGCGCCGAGCAGTTGCTCCAGAAACGGCGTTGCTCCGGCCATGTAGGTGCAACGTTCGTCACGCATGCGTTGCACCGCTTCGTCGGCGTTCCAACGCTCCATCAGGATGGCGGTGGTACCTAGCAGCAGCGGGGTTTCGAATGCGTAGATGGAACCGCCGATGTGCGCGATCGGCGATGCGACCAAGGTGCTGTCGCCCGGACCCACCTTCCAGTGGTCTCGCATCTGACGGATCAAGGCGTGCAACGAATTATGGGTGTGTAGAACGCCTTTCGGACGACCGGTGGTACCGGAGGTATAGAGGATCATCCGCACCGCGTCAGGATCCAATGCCGGCAGCCGCCGCGATCCAGCCTGGTCCGCAAGCAGCGACGCAAACGGGATCCGGTCCGAACCCGGATCCCCGCGCACGACAACGACTTCCGGCGGCGACTCCAGCCGTGCGGCGACCCGATTCAGCATGGCTGCGTAGTCATGACGACCGAAAGTTGATGGGACGAAGATCATCCGGCTATCGGCGTCTTCGAGGATGAAACGCAATTCACGGTCGCGCATCGACGGCAGGATGGGGTTGGCCACCATGCCCGCCAGCGTCGAGCCCAAGTAGATCACCACGGCCTCGTGCCAGTTGGGCAGCATGAACGACACCACGCTGCCCGGGGGGATGCGCTCGTGCAATGCGTGCGCCAGCGTCGTCGCCTCCCGGTAAAGGGTCTGGCAATCCAGCCGACGGTCACCGTCGATCACCGCGACGCGCTGCGGCGTGAGCTGCGCGGCGTCGCGCAGCGCATCCGCCAGGGTGGTGCGGACCCACAGGCCGCGCGCGTAGGCATCGGCGGCGCGTTCGTCATCCCAACGGACCCATCGCCCGGCTTTGAGTTTTCGATCAGGCATGGTTTTCATCGGCTCAAGTTCTTACGCTGGTTAGCCTTTCATGCGGCGCATCGTCATCGAGTGACGGAAGCGCGACGCGGGATGGGTATTGATGGTGACCTGGGCGACCCGTCCGTCAGATGTCGTGTAGGTGCGTCGCACCTGTAGGCCCGGTGTGCCGGGATCGACGTTGAGCCCGTCCGCCAGAGCGGGGGAAATGAGTACTGCCGTGATTTCCTGATGAACCTCAACGATACTCAGCCCGAACAGGTCTTCGATCAGGGGGAAGATGGGTCCCTCGTGGCGTTGCAGCAGCCTTCCGACGGCCGCGAACGCGCGGTTGATGTAGTACTCCGTGCGGCACAGCGTCGCGCGCTCGACATCCTTGTCCTGCCGGAAGCCCCGCACGGCCAGCCACTGCTCACCACGGCTTAGCCCGGTCCGCGAAGCCAGTTCGTTGTCGACGGTGACCATGGTGATGGATTCGATCGCGAATCGCGCGCCGCGGGCAAACGCCATCAGGTCGTTGATCGACATGACGTGCTGGACGTAGGAGTCAGCCGGCGGGCGCGGTACCACCAGGGTCCCGGTTCTCGGGCGTGACGACACCAGGTTGTCTTCCCGCAGGCGGCGCAATGCCTCACGAATGGTGTAGCGGCTCACCGCGAATCGCTCGGACAACTCGTGCTCGGTCGGCAGCTGCGACCCCACCGGGTAGACGCCGTCGACTATCTCTTTGCGTAGAGTGCGGGCGACCTGGAGATAGCGATGCTCGACCAGCCTGGCTTCCGACATCGCCACCCTCAGGTTCTCCTGCGCAACGCGAGCACGCTGCCGTCCGCATCCGCCGAAATGTAGAGCGTGCCGTCCGGTCCGGCGGTGATGCCGGCAAAGGGACCTTGCGGCCCGGAGAACGGGGGCATTCCCCGCAGGGGTTTGGGGATCACGCCGGGTGGTGCGCCCACCGGCAGGTCGGACGCTATGGTGTGTGGCGCCCCCGGGCCATTACCGTCCAACTCCACCGCGATCAGCTCTTTGGCGCCGGCGTCGACGACATAGACCCAGCCGTCGAGCACGACGATGCCCTGCGGTCGCTGCAGTCCGTCCAGCAGCGGGCCGGTGCCGTCCAGCCTGACCACCCGCCCGGCCTCCGAGACCAGGCACGTCCCGTCGGGGGCGATCGCCACGCCCACCGGCTCGTCTAGGCCCGACGCCAGCACCTCGACCGAACCGGACCTGATCGCCAATACCCTGCCCGTGCCGAGTTCGGCGACCACTACCGCGCCGTCCGGAGCCACCGCCACGCCGTAGAGTTGGTCGAAACCCTTTGCCAGCACCTCGCTTTCGGCATCGGCCGGTCGGTAGCGCGCAACCTCACCGTTTGAGGTGGTGACGACGAACTCGCCCGGCCCGACGGGTGTGACGCCGCGCAGAAAGCCCGGATACCCAGGGGAGAAAAGCATTCCGGCGGTCGTCAGGGTGCCGTTGTCGCACAACGTGTAGAAGTACGTTCCGTCCGCGATGTAGAGGCGACCGTCAGCGCCGACGGCCAGATCCAGCGGCCAGTTCAACCCGCCCGCCAGCACCGTCCGGTTCTCGCCGCCGCCGAGGATTTCGGTGATCTCGCCGGCGAAGTTCGAGACGAACAACCGCTCACCCACGAAGGTCAGGTTGTCCAGCCCGGGATTCAGCGTCGCCAACACGGTGCGCTCCCCACTGCGTGGATCGATACGCAGCACCTGACCGCTGTGCGCCTGGGTCGACACGAGGTGGCCGTGCGAGTCGAACTTCACCGCGTCGGGGACGCCCAGATCAGCGGCCACCCGCTCGGGGGCACCGCCGTCGGGGTCGATACGCCAGATCTCGTTGGCCCCCATCACCGGGAAATACAGCAAACCGTCAGGGCCGACTTCCATGGCGTTGGGCAAAGGCACGTTCTCGGCCAATACCCGCGGGGCACCCCCGGCCAGGTCCAGTTCCAGCAGGCGTCCGCCGTCGCGGCATTCGCCGATGAATAAGCGGCCCTGGTGAAAGGTGATGCCATTGGCCGACGGGATATCGTCGCGAAGCACCCGGGTGCGGCCCGCGGTATCACGCACGCTGACCCGGCCGTCCATCACCTCGGTGGCGTAGAGGTTGCCAGCTGCGTCGAAGGCCACGTCGTCGGGCGCGATGATCTCGCCGCCCTTCGCGCTGATGGTGTCCAGTTGGCCGGAGTCGAGGTCAAGCGCGCTGATCTGGCTGCCGGTCACCTGTGCGATGTAGACCCGGCCGTCCGGTCCCGTCCGCAGACCGTTGGCACCGAAGAGCCGACTCGGCGGCACGAGCCGCGTCAAGGTCCAGTCCTGGTCGACGCTGGGCGCCAGCCCGGCGGGGTGGCGACCCTGCTGCTGGGAGAATCCGGCGATCACCGCTGGACGATAGCAATGACTCTCTGGTCCAGACAATAGCTACGACGAAAACTTGGAACCGTGCTTGACGTGCTGGGCTAGGTGAGAGAATCATGCTCTCTGATGAGTGCACATCATTATCTTGTCCGGACAATTCAGTGACTGACGATCTGCTGAGGCTGGACGGGCGCGTCGTCGTGGTCGCCGGGGCCGCGGGCGGTGGCATCGGCACCACCCTTGCCCGTATGGTCGCGCGGGCCGGGGCGGCCGTAGTCGCGGTGAGCCGGTGTCGGGACAATCTCGACCGGCACATCGGTCCGCTGGTGGCCGAGGGTCTGTCGGTCGTGCCGGTAGCGGCCGACGTATCCACCGACGACGGCGTCCTGGCCACGATGGAGGCAGTGCGTGAGGCTCAGGGCGAGCTGCACGGCCTGGTCAACGTCGCCGGCGGCGCCGACCCGTCATCCTGGATGCCATCGACGCGAGTGACGCGCGGAGACTGGCAGGAACTGTTCACCCGCAACCTCGAGACGATGTTCTTCATGAGCCAGGCGGTGGCCGAGGAATTAAGGAGCAGCAACCGGCCGGGTTCGATCGTGTCGATCTCGTCGATCAGCGGGATGAACACCGCTCCGTTCCACATCGCCTACGGCACAGCCAAAGCCGCGATCGTGGCGGTCACCCGCACGATGGCGGTCGAACTGGCGCAAGCGAATATCCGCGTCAACGCGGTGGCGCCCGGGGTCACCGAGACGCCCGCATCGCGCACCTACACCGAGGACGACCCCGAGCGCGACGGTCGGGCGATCGCGATGGGACGGCGCGGCCGTCCGGAGGAGGTCGCGGGCGCCATCCTGTTTCTGCTCTCGGACCTGTCGAGTTACATCACCGGCCAGACGCTGCTGGTCGATGGCGGCGTGAACCTGCGATGGACGCACCTGGGCGGCGACAACACCTCGTTGTTCCTCAAGGACGACGGGTTTCGTGCTGCCATAAAGCGTTGGGAGAGTGAGGTTTCAGATGGAAACTCGTGAAGAACTGACCGCGCCGGTCACAATCGGGGTCGAGGCCTACATCTCCGAGGAGTACGCGCGCGCCGAACGCGACAAGCTGTGGCGGAAGGTCTGGCAGCAGGTCGGTCGGGTCGAAGACCTGCCCAAGGTCGGCAGTTACCTCACCTACGACATCCTCGACGACTCCATCGTGGTGGTGCGCACGGGGGACGACACGTTGCGGGCGCACCACAACGTGTGCATGCACCGCGGCCGTCGTTTGGTCGACGTGCCCGCGGGTGCCAAAAGCGCTTGCGGCCACAAGAAGTCGTTCGTGTGCGGCTTTCACGGCTGGACCTATGACCACGACGGCAACTGCATCCACATACCGGAACAGCAGGACTGGCAGGGCGCGCTGACGCCCGAGAACACGCACCTGTCGACGGTCAACGTCGACACCTGGGGCGGCTGGATCTGGATCAACATGGATCCCGCGGCCGAGCCGTTGCGCGACTACCTCGAGCCCGCCGCCACAATGCTCGATCCCTTCGGCCTGCAGGACATGCGCTGCAAATGGCGCCGGTGGCTGCATTTCGACTGCAACTGGAAGGTCGCCATGGAGGCCTTCAACGAGACGTACCACGTCGCGACCACCCACCCACAGTTCAACAAGTTCGGCAACTTCCGCGGCTGGGCTGCCGCGCACGGAAAGCACAGCAACATCGGCTACGACGCGCCGAAGGACTTGGAGGAAACCCGATCCAAGATCCGCCTCGGCTCGGGTGCGGACCCACGCGTCTCGACGGCCGAGATGCAGATCTACACGCTGGAGGAAACCAACGCCACGACCACGAAAACCCTTGTGGAGGCGGCGCGCCGACTAGTCGACGAGCTACCCGAGGACGCGCCCGCCAACGAGGTGCTCGAACACTGGCTTACCTCCGCGCGTCGCGACGACGCCGAGCGGGGAGTGATCTGGCCGACTATCGACCCCGAACATCTGGCCAAGAGCGGCACCGCATGGCAGATATTTCCCAACTTCCAGATCGGCCAAGGCCTGACGACCGCGCTGTGCTATAGCGCCCGGCCTGACGGCTACAACCCCGACAAGTGCATCTTCGAGGCATCCTGCTACGAGCTGTACCCGGAAGGCCAAGAGCCGCACACGGAATGGGAGTATCTGGCACCTGGCGATCCGAGCTGGCGCAGCGTGCTGCCGCAGGACTTCTCCAACATGGCCGCCGTGCAGCAAGGCATGAAATCCATGGGGTTCCGCGGTCCGAAGCCTAACCCCTACATGGAACGCAGCACTGCCAACCTGCACCGCAACCTCGCCGAACACATGGGCACGGGGGCACCCAAAGAACTCAGCACCGAAATAGAAAGAGTGAGGGAACGATGAAAGTCAACCTTGGGTTCGGATCGCACAACTCTCACGACTGGGACCGCGTGCTGGCCGAGGATTTCAGCCGCCCGCCCGCGACCGCCGATGCCGACTGCGTCCAGGCCACGCTCGCGATCGCAGATCTGGCCGAGCCGCTCGGGTTCGACGGCATCTGGATGCCGGAGCACTGCGGCACACCATATGGTATGACCCCCAACCCGATTCAGGCGTTGAGCTACTTCGCCGGACGCACCGAACGCGTCGGACTTGGCACATTCGTCGTCGTCGCACCGTGGTGGCACCCGGTCCGCCTGGCGCATCAGATCGCCTATCTCGACATCCTTTCCAACGGGCGGTACACGACGATCGGCATCGGGCGCGGAGTCTCGAAGGGTGAGTTCGACGCCGTCGGGGTGCCCCGCGAGGAAAGCAGGCAACGATTCAACGAGACCCTCGACATCTTGGAGTTGGCGCTCTCCGGGCAGAGGTTCTCCTACGAAGGGGAGATCTTCACGGTCCCGGAGATGTCACTTCGCCCCGAACCCCTTAGCCAGGACCTGTTCTCGCGCATTTATAGTTCCTCGTCAACCGCCGAGTCACTGGAGATCCTGGCCCGCCGCGGCATGGTTCCGCTCTTTGTCGGGAACAAGCCGATCGAAGACGCCGGGCGAGAAGTCCAACAGGTCAACACGTTCCGCAAGGAAGAAGGCCTGCCGCCCTGCCAGCCGAAGAACGTGATGTTCATGTATTGCACGACCGACGACCCCGCCAGATCCGAAGAATGGATATGGACCGCTAACCGCGACGTCACCGTCCACTACGGATTCGCCGACGCTTCGAACTTCAAGGGTGTCAAAGGGTATGAAGCCTACGCGGCCAGGGAAGCCTCCGCGACCGCCGTTCTCGCCTCAGAGGTGACCGGCCCCAGCGCCGGATCGGCCAAGGGCGCGCCCAAGACGCCGGGGTACCACGCCTCCAACCTGCTGATCGGAACACCTGAGGACATCTTCAACCGGATCGTCGCCGCGCAAGATGCCTGCTCGTTCTGCGAGCTGACCATCGTTCCCCAGTTCGGCACGATGCCCTACGACGACGCGATGGCAAGCACCGAGTTGTTCGCCAAAGAGGTGCTGCCCGCCGTGCACAAGATGGAGGCGCCGCTGCATCCCGCGGCGCTGCCGGAAGACGCTTTGGCATGACCGGCATCCCGGAGTGCGCACCGACCGAGACCCCGGACGACATCGACCTGTCGGCGCTGCGTGAGAAGTACCGTCGTGAGCGCGAAAAGCGGTTGCGGCCCGAAGGATCACAACAATACATCGAACTCACCGACGACTTCGCGGGCTACTACGAAACCGACCCGCATTCGCCGCCGCTGGTCCGTGACCCGATATCGGCGGACATCGATGTGGCCGTGCTCGGCGGCGGCTTCGGGGGTCTACTCTCGGCCGCATACCTGAAGAAGGCCGGTGTCGATGACGTGCGGCTCATCGAGCTGGGCGGCGACTTCGGCGGAGTCTGGTACTGGAACCGCTACCCCGGGCTGCAGTGCGACAACGAATCCTACTGCTACATACCGTTACTAGAAGAGCTGAACTTCATCCCGTCGAAGAAGTTCGCCGATGGCACCGAGATCTACGAACATTGCCGGCGCATCGGAAAACACTTCGGCCTCTACGACTCCGCGATCTTCTCCACCCGGGTCCGCGCGCTGCACTGGGACGAGGAGATCAAACGTTGGCGGGTGGGCACCGACCGCGACGACGACATCCGGGCCCGTTTCGTGGTCATGGCGTCGGGTCCGTTCCACCGGCCGAAGCTGCCCGGCATTCCTGGGATCAAGAATTTCCGGGGGCACAGCTTCCACTCGTCGCGGTGGGACTACGAGTACACCGGCGGGGACAGCAGCGGCGGACTGGAGAAGTTACGCGACAAACGCGTCGGGGTGGTGGGCACCGGGGCGACCGCCGTCCAGATCGTGCCATTCCTGGGCCGGGATGCCAAGCACCTCTATGTCTTTCAGCGCACACCGTCGTCGGTCGGTCCGCGCAACAACACCCCGACCGACCCTGAATGGGTGAAGTCGCTCAAGCCGGGCTGGCAAAAGGAGCGGCAGCGCAACTTCCACGCCTGGACCTTCGAGGGGATGGCGCTGGGCCAGCCGGATTACGTGTGTGACTTCTGGACCGAACTCGGCCGCAACACTGCCGCACGGGTTCTCGCGCTGGACGATCCCGCCTCGATGACCCCGGAGCAGTTCATGGCCATCCGCGAGGAGGAAGACTACAAGGTGATGGAGCGGTTGCGGCGCCGCGTCGACGGCATCGTCGACGACACCGAGACGGCCGAGGCACTCAAGCCCTACTACCGGTTCCTCTGCAAAAGGCCATGCACCAACGACGACTACCTGCAGACCTTCAACCGCCCCAACGTCACGTTGGTCGACGTGTCGGGGACTAAGGGGGTCGAGCGGGCGACCGAAAAGGGTCTGGTCGCCAATGGCGTTGAATACGAACTCGATTGCCTCATCTACGCCAGCGGGTTCGAGATCACGACGGAGATCAGCCGCCGGTATTCCATCGACGCGATCGAAGGCCGCGGCGGCCTGTCGCTCTACGACCACTGGCGCGAGGGCTACAAGACGCTGCACGGCTTTACCAGCCGCGGATTTCCCAACCAGTTCTTCACCGGGTTCACGCAGGTCGGTATCTCGGCGAACATCGCGGCCAACTACGAGTTGCAGGGCGAGCACATCGCCTACGTCATCTCCGAAGCGCTGGCTCGCGGTGTCCAAACCGTCGAGCCCAGCCAGGAGGCGCAGGACCAGTGGTGCAGGACCATCCGGGAGACCGCGATCGACAATACCGCGTTCGACTTGGAGTGCACACCAGGCTATTACAACAACGAGGGCGGCGGCCCCGGAAAGGGAGCGGGCGAGGGCATCCGGTCGCACCTCGGCGAGCCGTACGGGCCCGGCTTCTACGCCTTCGGTGACCTGTTGTCCGCGTGGCGGAACAAGGGTGATCTGGACGGCCTCGTGTTGGGATCATGATGGCAGAGCTCAGGTTTGATAACCGCGTTGCCGTGATCACCGGTGCGGGTAGGGGTTTGGGCCGGGCGTACGCGCTGCTGTTGGCATCCAGGGGTGCCAAGGTCGTGGTCAACGACACGGGTGGCGCAGCGTCCGGCGAGGGCACCGACTCCACGCCTGCGGACCAGGTGGTAGCCGAGATCGCCGCGGCGAGCGGTGAAGCCGTCGCATCGACGGACTCGGTGGCTACCGCGGCGGGCGGACAGGCGATCATCGGGGCCGCGCTGGATCAATACGGCCGTATTGACATCCTCGTGCACAATGCCGGCAACGTGCGGTACGGGTCCCTAAAGGAGATGAGCTATGAGGACTTTGACGCCGTCGTCGATGTGCATCTGCGCGGTGCCTTCCACGTGGTGCGGCCGGCGTTCCCGCTGATGTGCGACGCGCGCTACGGCCGCATTGTGTTGACCTCGTCGATCGGCGGTCTGTACGGCAATCACCGGGTGGCGAACTACGCCGCGGCCAAGGCGGGCGTGATCGGCCTGGCCAACGTCGTCGCTCTGGAAGGCGCCGCCGACGGCGTGCTGTGCAACGTCGTCGTCCCCTCGGCCGTGACAAGAATGGCTGATGGCCTCGATATTTCACAGTATCCGCCGATGGGCGCCGAGCTGGTGGCGCCGTTGGTGGGCTGGCTGGCGCACGAATCCTGCCCGCTCACCGGCGAAATGCTGATCGCCATCGCGGGCCGGGTGGCCAGGGCCGTGGTCACCGAAAGCCGTGGCGTGTACCGACCGTCGTGGTCGATCGAGCAGGTGGCCGACGAGATCGACGCCATCCGTGACCTGGCCGCACCGCTGGTGTTTCCCAGCGTGCCCGACGGGCATGCCGATCACATCCGGTATAGCTTCCAGAGGGCTGCCCAGCATGCCTGACAGCCCTGGAAACGGCCCCCTGTCAGGGGTGCGCGTCGTCGACCTCACCGCGATGGTGATGGGGCCCTATTGCACTCAGATCATGGCCGACATGGGCGCCGACGTCATCAAGGTGGAACCGCCGCAGGGCGATGACACCCGTTATGTCTCGGTTGGGCCGACGCGCGGCATGAGCGGCGTCTTCGTCAACGTCAACCGGGGTAAGCGGGGTGTGGCCCTCGATCTGAAATCCGACTCTGGAAAGACGGCGCTGCGCGCGCTCGTCGAGCACGCCGACGTCTTCATCCACTCGATGCGGTCCAAGGCGATCGGCCGGCTCGGATTCGGCTACGCCGACGTCGCGGCAATCAACCCGACCATCGTGTACACCAACTGTTACGGGTACGGACGCCGCGGGCCCAACGCGGACCTGCCCGCCTATGACGACACCATCCAGGCGGCCTGCGGATTGCCGTCGGTTCAGGAGCAGCTGACGGGCGAGGCGAACTATGTCGGAACGATCTTGGCCGACAAGGTCGCCGGGCTGACGGCGCTCTACGCGACCATGATGGCCCTGTTTCACCGCGAGCGCACCGGCGAAGGGCAGGAGGTGGAGATCGGCATGTTCGAGGCAGTGGCTTCGTTCATGTTGGTCGAACACGCCAATGGCGCCATGTTCGACCCACCCCTCGGCCCGGCGATCTACCCGCGCACGGTGGCCCCCAACCGGCGGCCCTATCGCACCAGTGACGGCTACATCGCAGCGCTGATCTACAACGACAAGCATTGGGCCGCATTCATGAACGCTGTGCGCCCGGCCTGGGCCAGCGACGCGTATGCCACCCTCGAGCAGCGAGCGTGCCAGATCGACGCCGTGTATTCGCTGCTGGCCGAAACGATGCAACAGCGGACGACCGCGGAGTGGCTCGAACTGTTCCGTGAGCTGCAGATCCCCGCCGCGGCGTTGTCCAGCCCCGCCTCGCTGTTCGACGATCAGCACCTGAATGCCGTCGGCTTTTTCGAAACCGTGGACACTCCACACGGCCGGGTCCGCTTTCCGGGTGTGCCGGCCTGGTTTTCGCGAACACCAGGTCGAATCGCCGGGCCGGCACCGGAACTGGGCGCCGATACCGATGATGTGCTCGAACAGCTCGGGCTTACGGGCGCAGATATGCAACCGCGCAGCCAGGTCTAGAACTCTCCCACCCACGGTAGAGTTCCGCTAAAGATCACGGCTTGAGCGAAGTGACTCGCAACCTCTAGGGGTCTAGAGAGCGAGAGCCGAGGCTCGTTGGATCATGGCGCGGCCCATACTATAAAGCCTTCTAACCCCCGCCGGTCGCGATCCTCTACTGACAAGTTTCGATGCCTCGGTGCATCCACGCGGTAGAACTGGGCGGAGTTTGACTGCTTGGGTCGCGACTGTTGCGCCGCAATCTCCTTCGCTTGAGTGCCACCTGCCTGGACAATCGCGAGACGTTGTCCGATTAGTGACGCCGCCAGGCCTGAAACCCAAAACCTGCCTGCGTGTCTCCGGGGGATCCGGCCACACCCCTCTTAAGCTGGCGGGGATCAAGAGGAGGGGACCGACGTATCGGCATCAACTACGGCGCCGGACGACAACGTGGTCAGGGCGCGCTAACCACTGAGCCGGGCGGGAGTCACCCCGCACCGGCACGTTCTGCACCGCGGCGCCGGTGGGTTGCCCCGGTCCGCCGGATAGGTCGGCTGGCGGCCTGGGATCGGCCCGAGAAGCACGGTGCCTTTCAAGGCATTCCCGCGTTGGACGGGCTTCGCGCGATCGCGGTTGCGCTGGTGCTTGTCGGGCACGGCGGCATTCCCGGGGTGGGCGGCGGATTCATCGGCGTCGACATTTTCTTTGTGCTCAGCGGATTCCTGATCACCTCGCTGCTGCTCGACGAGCTGGGCCGCACCGGTCGTATCGGGCTGACCGGCTTCTGGATCCGGCGCGCGCGACGACTGTTGCCGGCGCTGGTGCTGATGGTGCTCACCGTGACCGCGGCACGCGAACTGCTGCCCTATCAAGCGCTTAACGGGTTACGCAGCGACGCGATCGCCGCGTTCCTGTGGATGGCCAACTGGCGGTTCGTGGCTCAGAAGACCGACTACTTCACCCAGGGTGCGCCGCCCTCGCCCTTGCAGCACACCTGGTCGCTCGGGGTAGAGGAGCAGTATTACTTCGTCTGGCCGCTCCTGCTGATCGTGGTGACTCTGTTGCTTGCGGCGCGGGCCAGACGCTTTTTCGCCAAAACCACCGTGGGTCACGTTCGGTTCGCCACGTTCGTGATCGCGACCCTGGGCGCCGTCGCTTCCGCCGCGGCCGCCATCGTGTTCACTTCGGACGCCACCCGCGACCGGATCTACTTCGGCACCGATACCCGTGCGCAGGCGTTGCTCATCGGAGCAGCGGCATCGGCTCTGCTGGTTCGGGATTGGCAATCGCTGAACCGTGGGTGGTGCCTGATCCGGACGCGGTGGGGACGGCGGGTCGCCCGCCTGTTGCCGCTCGTCGGGTTGGCGGGGTTGGGCGCACTGGCTCACTACGCGACGGGAAGTGCCAGCGAATTCCGCCATGGTCTGTTGATCACGGTGGCGACCGCGGCCGTTCTCGTCGTCGCCCCGGTAGCGCTGGAGCAGCGCGGGGCGGTGGCCCGGGTACTGGCCTGGCGACCGTTGGTGTGGCTGGGCACGATTTCCTATGGCGTCTACCTGTGGCACTGGCCAATCTTTTTGGGGCTCAACGGCGAACACACGGGCTGGACCGGACTCCCGCTGTTCGGCGCGCGGTGTGCCGCCACGCTGGCGGCGGCGGGCGTGTCGTTCTGGTTGATGGAGCAACCGATTCGGCGCTGGCGGCCGGCACGAGTGCCGCTGTTGCCGTTGGCGGCGGCGACGGTGGCTAGTGCCGCCGCGGCGACAATCCTGGTGGTTCCGGGGGGAACGGGTCCCGTCCTGCGCGAAGTTGGTCTGCCGCCAGGGGTCTCGGCGGTGGCGGCCGTCTCGCCGTCGCCCCCCGCTCCGCTTCGCCCTGGTCAATCACGAGACCCCAACCGGCCCTTCACCATTTCGGTGTTCGGCGATTCGATCGGCTGGACGATGATGCATTTCCTGCCGCCGACACCCGGATTCGCGTTCGTCGACCACACGGTGATCGGCTGCAGTCTGGTGCGTGGCACGCCATACAGCTATATCGGCCAGACGCTGGAGCAAAGGCAGGAATGCGACGGTTGGCCGATCAGATGGTCGACGCAGATGAGCCAGGACCAGCCGGACGTCGCGCTGCTGATCATCGGCCGCTGGGAAACGGTGGACCGCGTCAACGAGGGCCGGTGGACCCACATCGGCGATCCGACCTTCGACGCGTACCTCAACGGCGAGCTACAGCGGGCCCTTGATATCGCGGGCTCCACCGGCGTGCGGGTGGTAGTGGCGACCGTGCCCTACAGTCACGGCGGTGAAAGACCGGACGGCCGCCTGTATCCCGAGGACCAGCCGGACCGGGTGAATCAGTGGAACACCATGTTGCGCAACACGGTTAGCCAGCGCCCTAACGTGTCGATCCTCGACCTAAACAAAAAGCTCTGCCCAGATGGCGTTTACGCCGCCAAGGTTGACGGCATCAAGGTGCGCAGCGACGGCGTCCACCTCACCCCGGAAGGTGTGAAGTGGCTGATACCGTGGCTCGAGGATTCGGTGCGCAGTCGTTAATCTACTGTGCGACAGCTGATTTCCATGCTATCACTATCCCGAACCAGAAAATTGAAGCTCACGTACCCGTTGCCTGGATCACGCACGTAGTCCAGGTAAGGCGCCATGTCCGGCGCGCTGGCGTTGTCGGCGACAACGAGCACACCGGCGGGCATACGCGGTTCAAGCAGCTCGATCACCGGGCGGTACAGGTCTTTCCACCCGTCGAGCAGCACGAAATCAACCGAGCCGTCCAAATCCGTCAGCGTGGAAAGCGCGTCTCCTTCCAGAATCGTGATCACATCGTCTAGTCCGGTCGTCGCGAATGTCTGCTTCGCGGAGGCGATCTTGGTTTCGCTGAGCTCGGTGGTCACCACCCGGCCGGTGCCGTTGTCGCGGACCGCCGACGCCAGGTGGATCGCGGAGATGCCGAATGACATGCCGAATTCGACGACCGTCGCGGGTCGGCTAGCTCGCACAAGCGAATAGAGCAGGCGGCCGGATTCGGGAGTCACCGGGATGTAGAACTCGCTCATCGCCTCGGCGCGTTCCTGTGCGGTCATCGGCCGACCGAGCTTGTCGTGCATCGCGCGCAGCTGTGACATTTGATTCTTCGACTCGGTGTACATTCGGTCGAGCTCCGCCGCGACGGCGGGATCCTGCAAAGTGTTCGCCATGCCTCCGAGGGTAGGCCCCGGCTTCCTGGCCGACGGCGGTGGACACCACGCAGCGTTTGACGAGCCATAGGGTGCGGTGTCACCATGGGTTTTGCAAAACACCTCGGTAGGTGAGGCGTCTGCATGGATATAGGCCACTGACCCCGAACGTCGAGAGACGCCCCGGGTCAGGACAGCTCTTCCCGGCTTAAGGGTTGAGCCCAAGTGGCTTCCGGATGTAATTCGGATACGCCGTGCAGTGCCAAAGCTCCGACGAGAGGGGTGTTGGTCGGGTCAGCCCCGCATCCGCATTCCTCCGGTGACGTGACGACACCCGCGCGTGTCCTGGTCGTGAGGAGGTGAGGGCGTGATGAGTCCCGGCGACAGTCCCTATCCCAAATCCGTCTTGTCCCGATCCGATTCCGGCGTCCTTTCTGCCACCTGAGCTTCTGCAGCCACACGGTCCAGTGAGCTTGCCGGAGTCCGGTCGGGCTGTTGGCAGGAGAAGACCATGACCTTTGTTGTTGCACACCGTCTTAACCCCTTTACCTTGGCCTACCGTGCGACTCATCCTTCGGGCATGCGCCGCCGGTCGGCACTGCGTGCGGGTCGGCGGATGATCGACAAGCTGCGCGCGCGTTGGGACATGACTCCGCAAGAGCGGGCCCACCGGTATGTGTCGCAGATGCCCATCGCCGTGCTAGGTACGACGGCCGAACTCCGGTGATCCGTTCTGGCACCGGCTAATTCGGGCCCGGCCAATCAGCGGTGGGCGCCCCACCCGGTGCCCACCGCTGCCCGGTGACGTCGCCGATCCGCCGCGGGCCGATATGAGCTAGTCGTTGGGGCCGGTTGGCACCAGGACGATCTTGCCGTGCGTGTGGCGCTCCTCTAGTTCTGCGAAGGCGTCGGCGACCCGGTCCAATGGATACGTCGCGGCGATGTCGAATTCGATTGCACCACTTACGATCAGGTCGGCGATTTCACTGAGCACCTCCTGCGTGGAAGCCTCGGCACTGCCCTCGGTCTTGGCGCCGACCTCGGCAGCCTTCTGAAACGAGATGATGGTGTCGATACGCTCCGGCGCCACTCCGAGATCCACGGCGAGCTGCACGTAGTCCGGCCCGAACAAGTCGATGAACGCGTTGATTCCGTCCGGCGCCGCGTCACGCAACCGGTCGGCCAGCCCGTCACCGTAGGCGATCGGGGTGACACCGTGTCCGCGCAGCCAGTCGGCGTTACCCGGACCCGCGATGCCCAACACGCGCGCCTCCTGCCGGACCAGCAGTTGCACGACGATGCTGCCGACCCCGCCCGCCGCCGCTGAAACCGCGACGGTCTCGCCCGGTTGCGGGTTCACCGAGCGGACGGCGGCATACGCCGTTGCGCCCACGACGTATAGTGAACCTGCTGTCTCCCAAGATAATTCGTCGGGCTTGTTGATCAGTTGTCCGACCGGGACGGCGGTGTGGGTGGCATGGCTAGATCGGCGGAAGCTGAATCCCAGCACCTCGTCACCGACGGCGAACTCGGTGACCCCTGGGCCGACCTGAGTGACGACACCCGCGAGGTCGCTGCCCTCGCCACACGGAAACGTGGCGGGGAATATGTCGTGCAGCGCGCCGGATCGGATGCCGGCCTCGCCGGGGTTGATCCCAGCGGCGCGAACCTCGACGACCACCTCGCCCGGCCCTGCGGTCGGCATGTCGATGTCCGTCACGTACAACACATCACGACCCCCGTAACGGTCGAAACGTACGGCGCGTGCTTTCGTGTCGGTCATGTCAAACTCCTGAGCCGGTGCGTATGTTCTGGCGTCCCACGCCAGCATAGGCAGATCCGCGCAACCGACCGGGTCCGGCCGGCGCAGTCGGGCAAGCTCCCGTCAGTGGCAACGCGACAGGCCCCGAGGGTTCGCGAGCGTAACGGCACCGCGATTTCCGGGCCGGTTTTTCGCAGTGTGGGTACGCTCGCGGACCTGGTTTGCCGGACCCACCGGGTTGTCGCTGAGAGCCGGGCACAACGCGCCCCCTCCGTAGGCTGAGGCCAATGTGAAAGCTGGGATCAGAGAAGCAAACCTACCGTCGTTAAAACAGACCCAGCAACTGCAGATCTGTGACGTACTTGTCGATCAGGCCGGCCGACAGGTGTGGAATATCTTTGTCAGCACCGATTTTCGCGTCCTGCACAGCGGCGCGGAACACGTCCGTCGGGGCCGGCGCACCATGTAGCGGTCCCGCCGGCTCTTGGTAGGCGTTCAGCAACGGTAGCACCGAATATTGACGCTGCTGTTCCGGCAATGCGCGCAGCGCTGTTGTGAATCGCCCGAGCCACTCGTCGTACTCGTCGATGCGCCGGACATCGTGTCCGGCCTCGACCAACCAGTCCACGAATGTGTCCAGGGATACGCCATCGTCGTGCGGGTTCATCACGTCGAACGAGTGGTAACCGCCGTAACCATCAGCAGCGCTGGCGATTTGCGTTCCGATCGTGGTGACGGCCTCGGCGACGAAGTCGACGGGCAGGCCGTCGTAATGCGCCCGCGCCCGTACGCCAGGCGTGGCGGGCTGGTAGAACGACCACGGCGCGATGCCGGTTGCCAAGATGCTGAAGATCAACCGGGTGA